>JBAVOR010000015.1:0-32999 GCA_049692255.1 Candidatus Babeliales bacterium | reverse complement strand
TTATTGTACACAAAACGTGTATAAAAGGGGTATGGTAAAAGAGAGAGTTGCCTATAAAAAAAAGAAAGTGGAAATAGTATGAAGCGATTTACCGTGATACGAATGGGCCTTATCTTTTCTTTCCCTGCTTTTTGCGCAGATCTACCGCGATGGACCTGGCTTACGGTTAAGAATTTTGATACACAGGAACGAAAAGAGAATGAACAAAAAGAGTGGATACTCTTTAGTAAAACTAAGATGCTCCCGTTTACGCAGCTCCTTTTTTCATGGAATGCACAGCGACCAGTCCGCGGTTATTTTCGTTTTAAGGTGCAAATATACAACGAAACGCGCCATCGTTGGGAACGATGGCTTACCATGATTGACTGGGGCGCCACTATACAACGATCGTATAAACAGGAGTTGAGTAAACGAAATGCATCGTACCATCATGTGCGTCTTGAATTACCCAAGCGTCAGTTTGCAACTGCAGTGCGTATTCGCGTAGAGGTGCATGATGGGGCCTGTTTGTCCGATTTGGTACGTATAGCGATTAATACCGTTGATCTATCCCACTTTATGCATCAACCAGCGGCGTCATTATCTGCGCTCCCTTCGGTCTCTATACTGGGTGTTCCGCTACGCTCGCAAATGGTGCTTGATCATCCTAAAAAAGAGGTGATCTGTTCACCGACTTCTGCCAGCATGCTTGCGAGCTTCTTAAATAAAGAACCGGTTGATCCCGTATTGTTCGCTCAAGGCGCGTATGATACTGGATTGGGGGCCTATGGCAGTTGGCCGTTTAATACAGCCCATTTATTTGAAATACTGCACGGTAACTATGCATGCACGGTCAAACGACTTCATTCATTTGAAGAGTTGCATCAGCATCTTTGTCATCACATGCCCGTAGTAGTGAGCGTGCGAGGCCCGTTAGCTGGTGGTGCTACTCCGTATGCAAGCGGCCATTTGTTGGTAGTGATAGGGTGGGATCGAGAACGCCAGAAGGTACTATGCAATGACCCTGCGTTTGATGCAGATAATAAAGTGCGTGTTGCATATGATGCTTCTGCATTTATTGAAGCATGGGAGCGTTCACGCCGCCTTGCGTACGTGTGCACAAAAGTAGGACAGTAAAGAGGTTGAATCCCCATCGCTTTTGTAAACAATCTTAATTTTTATTGTATATCTGCATTATTGCACAGTAGACTGGTAAGAGAAGAATAGATGCAAAAAAAAGGAGGTTTTTGCGATGAACAGATATACCAATGCATTAGGCCTGTTGAGCGTTATGGGAATGTGGAGCTTACTGCAGGGCAATAACACGTTGAATAACGTATTTTATCATCAGGGCACGTATAGTGACCGTATCGTTTTTTATTTTGATAAAGCTCCTCACTGCAACATTGTCGATACTAAGCGGCAGCGCGATGCTAACTTCATAGTTATAAAAATGAAAATTGATAAAGTAGATAGGTATAAAGAAGTAATAAAGAATACGATAGAAAAATTAAGAAATCAGAAGGCGGAGCGGGGATATTCGATAGAATGTGCTCTCAAAGCGATTCCAAAAAATAAAAGTATGCTTCTGACCATTCGCTATGATCCACAACAAGTAATCGCTGATTATGCAACGTGTGAATCGATTAGTGCGCAGCGTGCAGTAGTGATAAATTTTCATAATAAAAAAGTGATTGATCATATTAATCAGCATACGAGCGCTATTTTACATATGGCACAGAACAGATCGCAACAGCCTATCAAAGTAGTGCTCGATTGTGGACATGGTGGCGTTGAAGTAGGCAAGATGGGGCACGGGTCAATCATGGAAAAAAATATTAATTTGCAAGTAGGTAAACAAGTAGCACAGCTGCTACGAAAAAAGGGGTATGCAGTATTTTTGACAAGGGATGCAGATACACTGGTACCATTAGATGTACGTACTACGTATGCAAATACCGTGCAAGCAGATCTTTTTGTTTCGATTCATGCTAATGCGGGTCCCGCTCATGCTTCTGGCTTGGAAACATATTGGACACCCAAAAACGAACTGATGTGCACTCCGTTTCACTCAGATAGTGCGAGTAAAAAAAAAATCAGTCAGCGTCATACCCAGTTGGATGCATCAAGCAAACAGTTAGCAGATACCATTCGTACCCACGTATTAACGCATGCTACCGTGCATAATTTAAAAGATCGTAAAACAAAGAAAGCGGTAAGTCAGGTGTTGCTGGGTACCGATATGCCATCAACATTGGTTGAGCTGGGATTTTTATCGCATAAAACGGAATCAGCAAAATTAGCTGACGCATCGTATCAAGCACTGTTGGCGCAAGGTATTTGTGCAGGTATTGATGCATTTTGTCAATGCAAAGCGTTTTAAGAACAAATTTATCAAACAAATTGCAACCGATAGTGTATACGTGGTAAAATTGCCAAGACCCAAAGAGTTCCTGGTAAATTAGGTAAAAAAAATATAATGGTTGCATTAATGTCCATATGGGAACAGCTTCTCGTTATTGTACGCCAAGAATTAGGCAGCAGACTCGTTGATACTTGGCTAAAAGCATTAGTCTTGTATCAATGGGATGCGATGAATAAGGTAGTGTACTTAGAAGCGCCCAACAGTTTTGTGCGTGACTGGGTATCGAGCAACTATGTCCATATTCTCAAAAATATTTTGATACGGTTATTGCAGGTAAATGACCTGCAAATTATTATTTTCGAATCTGCTATGCCACCTGCATCTGCAATACACGCAGCCCCTAAAATGAGCGCTACAACACAGTTGGTCAGATCAGAAGAACCTTTAATTGTGCCAGCACGGCTTATTAAAACACGCGCTCATCTGAATAAAAATTATCAATTTGATACCCTTATCAAAGGCCCTCACAATCAGATGGCATGTGCTGCTGCATTAGCAATTGCCCAGAAGCCCGGTGCCTTGTATAATCCGTTATTTATTTACGGTGATTCTGGTGTAGGCAAAACCCATCTGTTACATGCCATTGCTAATCAAGTACAAGCACATCACGCGCGCCTAGAAGTATTGTACCAGCCGGCTGAGCGATTTGTGAGTGAGTTTATCCATGCGGTGCGGTTTGATAAAATAAATAAGTTCCAAGCAAAATATAAAAATATTGATGTATTTTTAGTTGATGACGTGCAATGCATTGCGCATAAAGAGCAGACACAAGAAGCGTTTTTCCATATCTTTAATACGTTGTATGACGCACACAAACAGATCGTATTTTCTGGTGACGTGTATCCTGCACATATGCGAGGTATGACCGAGCGGCTGCGTTCGCGCATGACTTGGGGACTAGCTATTGATATGCAAATGCCATCACTCGAGACAAGGGTTGCTATAGTCAAACAAAAGGCAATAATTCATCAGAAAGAACTTTCTGACGAGGTAGCGTATTATATTGCACAACAAGGCCATGCGACTATTCGCGAATTGGAAGGGTCACTCATTCGAGTGCTTGCGTATGCGTCACTCAATCGACAAGATATCACTATTGATTTAGTAAGAAAAACACTCATGCATCTAGCACCATCGGTAGAAACAACACATAAAATATATGCCATTGGTTTAGAAAAAGTGTTAGCAGTCGTGAGCCAGCAATTTGATTGTCCTATAGCAGATTTACGTTCCAAAACAAAAAGCCGTGAAGTAGCACACATTCGTCAGGTCGCTATGTATCTCATGAAGAAATTGACGCAACGCTCGTTGCATGAAATTGCATACTGTTTACGCCGCAAAGATCACACGACAGTAATTCACGGAGTCAAGCAAGTAGAAGCACGTATGGAAAAAAATGAACATCTTGCTAAACAAATACGCTTGCTTGAGCAACAGGTTTGTGTATAGACTAAAAATAAGAATGATTTTATTTTTTTAAAAAGGAGGCTGTCTATGAAGCGTTCTATTTTTCTTTTAGTGTGTATGTATATGAGTACTGTGCAACTGAGTGCTAAAGATATGAAGGGGCCAAAGGGACCCATCACCTTTAATGCTTTTGTGCAGCAATATGTACCCGCATCGCAACAAGAAACATTTGTTGCTTATTATGAACGGCGAATAAAGCAGTGGGCGCACGATAAACGAACTACTGGCACACAGGCCAATCGTTCAGAACTTACTATTGTTCGTGATGCTGGCCACCGTGCATTGCAAATCCAAATGCCTGAAGTAGCACACGAGGTAGGTGCCAATAAAGAAAGCTACACGTTGCTGTGTATGCGGTATGGCATGTATGAACAGTTTTTGCAAGAGCAAAAACAACAGGCACATTCATTTATGGCAAAGGCCCGTTCTTATTTTCGCGGTGTGCGATATAAATTAGGACAATGGATGGATCAAGCACGTTCATTGATCTGGCGTAATAAAACAGCATAACGCATGCTATAAAGGTTTTCTGCGTATATAGGGGCGAGAACGAATAATCAAGCGTTCTTTTTTGGTGGTACCAATACAATCTTTTAACATTTTTAACGTAAGATTGGTATACCATTGCAGATACGTTTTGCAGTAGGGGGGAGTGGCGTAGCCAACCATGGTGGGAAAATGTTCAGTATCTAAAGGAACAATAAGGCCCGTATGTCGTTCCATGCCATAGTTGTTAATATGCGGGTCTATGTTTTGTTGTACGTAATTGCTCAATGCGAGTGCGGTATCGCGGTCTTGTTTGTTACCAAGACTGAAAAGCCGTTCAACATCAATGTAATCACAGATTAATGCATAGACCGCCGGAATATGAATTATTTTTACCTGTTGTGGGTTGTGTCCAACATTAATACCGCGCATTTCGATCCATTGAACATGTTCTGGTAACCAGAACCATTTACGAGGAAAATCGACGTACCTACGCCAATGGGGATGCTCTGCAACCCGTTTACGTAAATACGAGAGGTTCTTGATGCGGGTGAATCCATTTAAGTGTCTATTAACACCACCACCCATCATAAAAAAACAGGTTGGTTCGAATCCTTTTGATAATGGTAATACTAAACTTTCGGGTGTTTCTATGAACAGTTTGACCACGAATGGATACTGTTTTGCTTTGACAATAATGAGTCCTGTTTTATCGCGCCTATTAAAATCGCGCATTTTGAGTATTTCAAAATGAGTAAACTGTTGTTTACCCTGTTTGACTTCTTCAAGTAAATGGGCCACAAGCTGCGATAGTTCGGTACCTGTTATAGATCCGCTGTTATCACGAAATGATACGGGCCCTGGTTCTATCAGATGGGACATGAAATGCTTTTTATCAAATAAATGAAAAAAGGGTTTCTCTTGTAGATGGGAATAACAGAGCTCATGGAACTGCTGTTGACCAACCCATCCAATTTGTATGATAGGGATATCGGCGCTCGTTTTCCGTTGGGGGCTTCGGGTATAAAGGCATTTAAATAACGAAATAATATATAATAACGTAACAATCTTCTTTTTCACTCTCTCTTTTCTCTTTTTTTTCAATCAAGCGATTGGATGTTCTTTTTTTATATAGGGTAGCGCAGTTTTATCTGTTTTTGCAAGGGGTTATGAGATGGATACGATATACCCTGAGAAATTGGTGTGGATATATCTGCATTAAAAAGGATAATTGCTATGCGAAAAAATGAGTAGTAGACTACATTAAGGAGCCATTAAAAAAGGAACCATTATTAATCCTTAAAAAAAAGGAAGGGTGTTGTATGAAGCAAATCGAGGCATTACTGTTCTTTAACAAAATGCCAGAAAAAATCATTACCTTGCATAATCAAGATAAGCATGGCGCTATTGCCGAATTTATTTTATACGATCTGGCGCATGATAAGGTTTTTCAATTAGATAAAGCAGCATACTTGGTCGACAATCCTGCGTTTAATTGCTTAAAAGGGGTCAGTGGTATTGCGCGCAAAGAACAAGGTATGAAACAGTTTCAAGATATATGGCAAGAAGCTGAATCATTTAATGCATTTATGAAACAGTCCCCTTTTAATCAACAAGTACGGGGCATTAATACCATTAGCGTTCTTGCAGACGATCAGGCGCGGCAGCTTGACGATATTGCTGATGAACTTCATTTGAAAAATCCTGTGTGCGTGCGGTGGCCCATGAAATATAATAACAATGGTATTTTGCTCTTTGAGCGGGAAGAAAAGCTGTCGCCAGAACTGCAGGAACATTTGGCTGATGGGTTACATGTACTTGGATTATGTCATATTCATTAGAGCTTTGCGCTCATTCCGAGTGATCGCAAAGCGATAGTATCGAGGAATAGGGGCGCTCGATACCCTTCGATACATTTGACTTCGTCAAACACTCAGGGCGAGCGCGTTCATGATGCTTTTTCGTCTAATATCTAACTGCCAACGCATCAAGGCCTGGCAATGCTTCATGAGCGAGATATGCAAGCAATGATCCCCCGCCAGTTGAAAGAAAATTGGCAGCGGTGCTATAACCGAGTTGTTGCGCCATGGCAACCGTATCGCCACCACCAATGACTCGGTATGCTTTACTGTGTGCCAAGCAGGCAAGCAGTTGTTGTGTTGCTTCTAAAGTTTCCGGCCGTTCAAGAAAGCCCATACCTCCATTAAAAAAAATAGTTGCCGCACGCGCAATGTAATGCGCAAACAGAGTATGTGTTTCTGGTCCTATGCTAATACCCTTTTCGTCATCGCGAATTTCATGTGCGGTACGTATGCATAGAGCCCCCGATGGTTGTTGCACATAATAATCGATGGGCAGAATAATTTTTTTATTGGCAACCAGTGTGCGTATGATGGCAAATGTGTCATGATCGAGTGACGCAGTCAATGAACGCCCGATAGCAATGCCATATGCCTGCATGAGCGCAAAGCTGAGTGGTGGACACACCAAAAGCGTGTCAGTGATGCCGGCTGCAAGCGTGGCCAAATAGTTAACTTTTGTTTGTATCTTTGCCCCACCCATAATGCCCACAAACGGACGTGATGGATCTTTTTTTAATGGGGCAAGATGGGTAAGCTCTGTGTGTATTAATGGACCAACAGCTCGCTTATCTGCTGCATACAACAAAGGAAGCTTAGTCATTGAACTGTCGTTTCTATGCACGGTACCAAACGCGTCATTAAGATACACGGTTGTTCCTGCGCTTAATTGCCGAGCAAATGTTTCATCGCTTGCTTTTTCACCCGGCCAAAAACGAAGATTTTCACTTATAAACCAACGCGTATGGGCCTTTGCCATTGTTTGTGCAATGGCATCTGGCTGTTCGATGAACGTACAGTTAAAGCCTGCTTGGGTAAGGGCAGGTAAGAGGTGACACGTTGAAAGTGAAGGCTGTGCTTTTTGTGGAGAATCTACATGGGTCAAGAGTAGTATGGCACGTGCATGTCTATCCAATAAGCGCAATGTAGGAATTAATGCATCAAGTTTAAACAAATTAACGGGTGTTCCTTGTGCATTGATAGGAACGTTCAAATCAAGACGTACACAGACAGCTTGTTGAGTAATCATATTGGTGCATTGATTCACGATTGTTACTCTTCCCTTTTTATGGTTTGCATAGTATCGGCTGATAAGGCATGGGTGGCAATGCGTGCCGCTACAAATCCTATACCTACCGCTATGCACCATACCACAAGCGTATGAGTGTAATGCAAGCATACGGGTAAATAAGAAATATAATATGCATCAGGAAGTGCGATAAGTTGGTACTTTTCAATAATAGTACCCAGAACCCATGCGAGTGCAATGCCAACTGCTGCACTAAATCCTGTTAATAACAATGTAATGCGATAAAAAATAGTTTTTATCGCTGCTTCTTCCATGCCCATCAGATATAAAATAAAGATCTCACGTCGTTTATGGGTAATAAGCATGGTAATTGCTGCAATAATGGTAATACTGGCAATAGCGATTAAGACGGTCAAAATAAGCATAAAGGCACGTTGCTCCAATTTAAGCGCATCGAGCATACCAGGATACAGTTCAGTCCATGCATAGATAGTTAAAGAAGGCATGCGTGTGTGTAATGCAGCAACCAATGCAGCACTATCGGTTCCTGGTACCATTGCAATGCCCAAATGATCGAGTGTTACTGCTTCGATTGATTCGAACAAGCGATAATCAGCAACAACGAGCGTGCTATCAAGATCCTCGATACCCGTTTTTATTATACCACCAATACGCGCAGTAACGGGATGAACGGTGCCATTTCCCTGTTCATCGAATGAAGGAATAAGAAGAGATACCGTGTCATCTAGCATCACATGCATTTCACGCGCGAGTGTGTTGCCCAGTAATACACGATTGCCAGTGCACCCATCTTGAAAAGTGGGGTATTTGTCTGACGCACGATATAAGAAAGGTAATGTAGATACTTTCATTTCTTGTGTCGGATCGATTCCTTTAATAAAAGCAGCGAGTGGCCCCTTTTTTTTATTCGCTGATTGAATAAGCCCTTGAGTAATGCTGTAAGGGCTTGCTGCTTGAATGGCGGGAAACTCTTTTGTAAGTACCGCAAGGAGTGGCTCTATAGCTAAAGAGCCGGTAGGGGTAGAAAGAATGATATCGGCATTAATGCCCTGCAGCCCACGTACCGTTGCCTTTTGAAATCCAGTGCTAATCGCATCAATAAAAATGAGTGCACCGGTGCTCAGCCCCATGCTAATCACCGCACTTAAAAGCACTGTTCGCATACTTTTTTTGTGAGTTGCTGCACGCAAAAAACGAAATGCCATCAATGTTGAAAGATATAAACCCATGAATTAATCTCGTTTTCTTGTCAATTGACAATCTTTTTTTTAGGATACATATCGATATCAATATACACTATTGTGTTAAAAAAGGCGTTTGTATGAACCAGTTTTCTTTTAGATCCTGCGTGTTTTCTTTGCTTTTTATGATGCTTTTTTTCTTGCCCGGATGCCGCCGCTATATTTGTTGGGGGCTTGATGTTTTTAATACTGGAGAACTGATCGATACCGATTGTGATACGGTGCGGCACTATTGGCGTGCGTGCCATATCTATGATCAATTTTCGCCACTTGCTCATTTTGATGTTTTATGGCTTTCCGACGAAGTACGGGTAGCATACGCACGCGCACATGCAGAGTCCCATTCTTTGTGCGATGACCGGTACCACGCATTACGCGCGCGCCAGTTGGAAGAAAATAATCATTACATAACTTTTTATGTGCTCAGTGCTATTACGCCATATATTGGTTCTGATGATTTAGCAGATAAGCATGCAGAATGGTCGCTCAGCCTCTGCATAGATGATGTTCAATATCGTCCTGTTTTTGTCAAAGAAGTTGAACTTTCTCCAGAATATGTATTCTTTTTTGGGCGTGCATGTACCCGTTTTAAACGTACTTACCAAGTGCGTTTTGATGCGTGCGATATTAACGATGAACTGTTAATCAATTCAGCAACGCGGTCATTAACAGTGTGTTTTAATCGGGT
The DNA here is from genome assembly GCA_049692255.1 of Candidatus Babeliales bacterium. Taxonomy (GTDB): domain Bacteria; phylum Babelota; class Babeliae; order Babelales; family JACPOV01; genus JBAVOR01. The sequence continues at coordinate 23,584 of JBAVOR010000015.1, read as the reverse complement.
AGATCGTGAAGAGTGCGTTACCTGGTGTCTTGACGCGCAAAAAAGGGTGATACGTGACCCATTGAATGACCCTGACCTTTTATTAGCGCCGTTACATTTTACTCGTAAATAGAAATGAAAGATATACATGAATACAGTAATATTGGCAATTGGTACTGACCATCGTGGATATGCATTAAAAGAGCAGCTCATCGCGATTCGTACAGTTGGTTCGTTTGCAATTACTTGGGCTGATGTGGGGTGCAACAGTGCAGAGCGCACCGATTATCCGCCCTACGCAGATGCAGTAGTGCAAGAGATGATGAGTCACCGTGCTCGTTTTGGCATTTTGTTATGTGGCACCGGCCATGGTATGGCTATTGCTGCTAATCGACATAAAAAGATCTATGCAGCGGTGGTTTGGCATGAGTCGATGGCGGTAAGCGCAAAACAAGATGATAACGCAAACATACTGGTCTTTCCGGCTGACAGCATGACGGTAGAAAAAGTGGTTGCGTGTATTACTGCGTGGTTAAACAGTGCATTTAAGGGTGGCCGTTACGCAGAGCGCCTGGCAATGATTGATAAATAGAAAAGCCCCTGGTTTAACACCAAGGGCTTTGTATAATTTCTGTTGTAGTGCGGGTATTTACGCAACTGTCGTAGCTTCCATAGCCATTGCTGCTGGGTTGTTTACGGTACGGTAATCTGCGTGCACTATTTGTGTAACTTCTTTACCAGTCAATGTTAACTTAGTTTTTAATGCGTTTGTTAATGCATCCAATGCATCACGATTCGCAGTGAGTAACTGAGTTATTTCTTGTTCATACTGGTTCATGCGTTCAAATGCTTGATCATTGAGCGCACCTTGTTTCTGTTTTGATAATTTTTCAATATCAAGACCGTTAGTTATCTGATTTCTAATCGCTTCAAACGCTTCGTTGCGCTCATGTTTGCGATAGCTCAAGCTATTAGATCCCGTGATCAGTTCTTCACCTTTGCCACCAGCGAGCAGTACTTTAATGTGCGCGTCCGCCTGCTTGTTGGTGATAATAGTGTTACTATTTTGTTTTTGCGTCATGAACAGTGCGCCAAACTCATGAATTTCGCGGTTTTTAATAGCATCGCTAACATCGGCGCTGTTTTTCATTCTGCTAAACACCGTCTGTTCTTTAATCTCTTTGGTGTAACATTTAATTGTCACTTTAGAGATTTCATTTTCTGGATTGAGTATGCTTAACACTAATGCTTGCGCAGCCAAATGAGAAGCAACAATATTGGCTTGTTCGGTGCTGAGAGTAATTCCTGTGTCATCAGTAATCTTACGTAGTTCTTCATCAAGCGCTGTTTCAATATGTATTTCGCTTAACGATTCCATACGTACTTTTGCTTTTTGCATAGCACTGCTAATAATAGTACGCAGATCTTCAAATGAGCGACCATCTGTTTCGCGGGCCAATTTTTCAACATATTCTTTTGATATACTCATGGCACCGCGTTTAGTTAATTCACGTACTAAGAAAACAAATCGTTCGTTCTCTTGTGGGTAATCGAACCAAATCTGTTTACCAAAACGGCCTTGTTGGAGCAATGCACCATCAATATTTTCAGGTAAGTTTGTTGCGCCGATAATAACTAATGGCGTTTCGCTATTTTCCATTTCATTAATACCGCTCAGTGCAACTAATGCTTTACACAGACCGCTTGAGTCTTTATCTCGTTGCCAATCCATCATATCGATCTCATCAATGAATAAGATAGCAGGACAATTTTCATGTTTGATGTGGTATAGAATCTCAGCAAGTCCTCCTTGAAAGCGACGCACAAATGCAGCATCAACACAATAGAGCTGCACTTTTTTCTTAGTGCCCATTTGGTCAAAACGTGCCTGTGCTTCGTTTTTTACTGCTTCAATAAAGAACGATTTGCCGGCGCGTGTTTTACCACACAGCAGATAGTTTGGTAATTTAATGCCGATACGAGAAAAACGTAACGGATCTACTAAGTATTCAATTACTTCACTAAATGTTTTTTTAAGTTCTTCTTTGCCAATTACATCAGCAAAGGTTGCCTTAGAAGTAGTGTTGACAGTCATGCCGCCCAACTGTTCACGCATTTTTTCGCCACGTAAAAAGCGGCCAATGTTATCTAATTTAAAGGATGCCCAATCTTTAATTGCATGTACATTGGTTGCAATAGCAGTAGCAATAAACAGAGGCCATACTTTAATTGCTTCGGCTTTAAAATCAGCTAAATGGAACGTATTTTCGACTATATCTTGCCATCTTGTTACTATACCGGTTGCTTCTGCAGTTCTTTCCATGCCTATTGGGCTTACCGCATATCGAGCCGCTTGACCAATGATTGGTGTGCCAAAGGGTGCAAAGTTTTTAACGCCTATCAATGTTTTACCAATTAAAGGGGTACTTATCAGCTGCTTATCTTCAAGTTTACTTAATACCATGTAACCTAAGAATGCGCCGAGTGAACCGACTGCCACATTGCGAGTCATATGCCAATCACCCCAGAATTTTTCAAAACGGCGATAGGCTTTGTTGGTACGGGTGAGGCCGAGATTAGTGGTGTTGATACATACCGCATCAATTTTTTTTGTTACGATTACCAATGCCTGTTCTACTTTTTCAGGGTCAAACTGCTGATCGCCACGGGCAATGAATTGGTTAATGGCGGTGTCAAAGTCGGGCATTTGTGCTGTATTTAAATTGCTCGATATAAATCCATCTAAATTGTCTGCGAGGGTATTAAGTATAACGATTAATACGCGAATATTGGTCGGATCAGGAACCATGGCAGTTTTGCGTAAATAATCAATAAAACCACGTAAATCGAAAACATGTTTCAATGCAACATCTTTATTGATAAGTGTTTTTACTTGTCCTGACGTTGCAAGCTGGAAAGCTTGTTCTAGTACCCCAGAGTCCGCCTTGCGCAATATTTCATCAATCTTATCGAGCAAATGTTGTAAATATTCGTGCATTTGTTTGCGCAGTTCTTGTTCCATCTCTGGAGTCAAATTTGTTGGCTGGTCAGGTGACCCTGCTTGTGGTGCAACAGATACGGTTGCTGCTGATTGTTTATCCGTTCCTGCTTGGGTAACGGGGGTATCTTGGCAAAAAGAAAGAGTTGACCCTGCAAAAACAAGGCTCATGAGTAATCGTGAATAATGTTGCATACAGAAACTCCTTACAATGAGATGTAGTATGCTATTAATAATTACCCATTTTTAATTTTTTGTAAAGTATTGCCCCCTATTTCAAGGGCTACAGTGTGCCTTTCCCGGGGAAAATTTTCTATCTGTCATGAAAAGTTTCAAATAGAAAATTACGCTTAGTGAAGCAGCCGGGGGCGGTATGTATGCAAAAACCCCCTGCTTGGCATAAGCGAGGGGGTTTTACGGTTAATTTCGGAGCAAGTGCAGCTGATTAGTTATGCGAATAATATAGCATCTGGTAATTCAAGAACTGGGCGTATTTTATTGAAGAGCGGTTTACCTGCTTCTTCAGAGATAGCGTTGAGTAGTTCTTTAAGGAAAATAACTTCAGCAATTTTTTTCGCTGCGCTTTGAAATTTGCTGTCTTTCAAATAATCAGCAATTAACGGTTCGAGATATGCAATATACGCAACTGCACTCAAACCAAGAGGCAATATTCTAATAGCTTGTCTTATGAGCGATTTTTTACGGGCATCATGCTTAAGCGGACATTCTTTTCCATCTTTACACTCTTTGCATGCGCAATCATTACATGAGCAGCCAGCTGCTTCCATGCGCGTTTCGTATGTTGCATACAGTGACGTTACCGGAGAGATGCACACAGTAAGTATACAGGCAGCAAATAATTTTAGTGAAAATGTATTCATAGGATTCCTTTCCTTTTTGAATGCTTTTTAAAACCCAATATGCACTTGCTGCTTGAGTAGTCTATGCGAGCATGTTTGTTTGTCAAATGCGCAACAGTTTGCTTCCTTTTATAGTTTGTTTGTATTTTTTGTATCGATAACCTACCTTGTATGGTACTGAAGGTGTAGCGAACTATCCAAGAAAGGTAAAAAATAATGAAAAATCGTACAATGTGGTTCATCGTTGCTATTCTGATGGGCGTATCATGCATAGGCGTCGTGGTACAACGATATACTGCAACGAGCCAGTGCGCATCTGCACGATGCTCAATGCGGACAGATGGGCATGAGCAGGCGGCGCACTGTTGTTTAGCCGCACCCTCGGCAGCAATCATTGATTGGAAGAATACAGAAGAAGTTGATGAGCTAGTACCGGTATTGGTAATTGGTTCAGGGTCTGCTGGGCTTGTTGCTGCAGAATATTGCGCACGTAATGGCTACCAGGTGCTGTTGGTGGAAGGTGATGAGCCAGGTGGCGCACTCACCAAAACAAGTTACATTGATAACTGGCCTGCAAAAGAGAAGATATTAGGGCCTACGCTCATGGCTGAGTTAACGAGCAGTGCACAAGGGCGCGGGGTCTATTTTATGAGCGACACAGTGACCGCTGTTGATTTTAAACACTGGCCGTATCGCATTGAAACAAATCAAGGGGCTTTTCATGCATTGAGCGTGATTATTACTACTGGTGCAACCCCCCGTCGATTAGGAGTTGATGGAGAAGAGCAGTACTGGGGCAAAGGGGTAACCACCTGTGCATTATGTGATGCGCCGTTCTATGTTAATAAAGAGGTAGTGGTTGTTGGGGGAGGGGACGCAGCAGTTGAAGAGGCTATGCAACTTACTTCATTTGCACGCTCCATTACCATATTAGTGCGTGATAAAGTGATGCGTGCGTCGGCAGCTATGCAGGAGCGTCTGAAAGGGTACCCATCCATCACGGTACGCTACCAAACACAAATTGCGCAAATTTTAGGCAACGGGTCAGAGGTAACGGGCGTAATGCTCAAAATGGTAGACGGCTCGACCCAACAGGCAAAGGTTGACGGCGTATTCTTGGCTATCGGTCAACTACCCAATACTACCCTATTTAAAGAACAGTTGGCATTGCATAACAACGGATATATTCAGTTGTATGGTCGTTCGCAAGCAACCAGCTGCGCAGGTGTTTTTGCAGCCGGAGATGCATCTGACGGTACGTATCGTCAGGCGGGCACCGCGGCAGGTGATGCAATAAAAGCGTCTATTGACCTGATGCGTTGGCTCCACGATATTGGCTATACTGCTGAGCGCAAGGCGCAATTGGAATTAAAAATGATTAGTGACGCACATCCGATAGGGTCTACGCCAGCATCCCCAGAGACAGGACTCCATAATATTGAATCGAATGAGGAGCTATCTAATATCTTAACGCAAAACGGTATACTATTGATCGACTGTTATACGAACTATTGCCCTAGTTGTAAGCGTCTTTTGCCGTATCTTCAAACGCTTGCTGCACGTTTTGGTGATCGCCTGCTCTGGTATAAGGCGAATATTGAACTGATTACCGATCTGCGTAAAAAGCCGTATTTAGTCAATACTGCCCCCACTATTCTGGCATTTAACAATGGGACATTGGTGGGACGTTACGCGCAAGCGGTTGATGAGCAAAAAGTGCAAGCATTTGTTGAACGATTGCTTGAATAGAAGCGGTATGTACGGTACAATTTAGAATTATATTGTGTGTATGCGGCGGCGTTTAGTACAATAAGGTAAAGAGAGGTTTATGGGAGTGGAGGGGATATGTTTGTATCGGTTAGACATTATATGCAATACAATAAAGGTAAAATTATTGCCTTTATTGTCTGTATTGCCTACGTCTTTTTGTTATACCGAGGACAACAAGAAATAGCCCCCCTTTGCCATTGGAATGTGACACGTGCCCAAACATTACTTGATCTGCAGACAAAATATTTAAATGGTGGTCGCTTAGAGTATGTCACCTTCTATTCACAAGAAAGTGCCGATACGGCAACGCAATTTGAACGGCGTGGCATACTGTACATTCACCCTCATGCCCGCGCCACTATTGTCATGTGCCATGGATTTATGTGTAATAAGTTCGATTCAGCGTTTATTCGACAATCATTATTTGGTGACTATAACGTGCTTATGTTCGATTTTCGTGCCCACGGGGAAAACACTGAGCAACAGTGTTGCACCTTTGGTCGTGATGAAGCGCTCGATGTGCACGCAGCAGTAGCCTACGCGAAGTCACGTGCAGATGTTGGACAGTTACCCTGCATTTGTTATGGCTTTTCGATGGGTGCGGTAGCAGCTATTCTAGCCCAGCAAGAAGATGATACTCTTTTTGATGCATTGATACTCGATTGCCCGTACGACGAAAGTCAAAACATTTTAAAGCACAGCATTCAAAGGCTCTATATTTCTATTTTCGGTTTTAATTTTGATATTCCCGGTCGTGCATTACTGGAACGATTCGCATTTAATACGTATGTGCAATCGATACTTAAATCGTTACTTAAAACAGTGGCGCAGCTCGATGCTACTGCAACCAATACTTATATTTATCCTGCAAGCCCCGTGCAAGCAGTGAAAAGTATTCACGCCCCCTGTTTTTTTATTCATTGTAAGAATGATGAAAAAGTGCCAGTAGGTGCAGCGCAAAAGATATTTGCTAATGCTGCAGGGTATAAACGACTGTGGATTACCAACGGGCGACGCCATTTTGATTCATTATTTTATAATCCAGACAAGTACCGGTACAAAGTAAATACGTTTATTACCGACGTGCTCGATAATAAAGTTCGCGCAAAAAAGAAAGCGAAAATTTTGTATGACGAACCGATTGAACAACCGACTATTGGATTCTGTTATGATTAAGTAATGCCCGCGCCCTAAAATGGAGAGTGTCATGAATCGTAATCATCTGTTTCTATTGCTTTTCGCTATTACCCATCTGACCATGCATGCGCAACGCTGTTACCAATACCGTCCAGTGCAACCATGCGTATGCCAACCCGACTGCTCGCGCAAAGGGAAGCTGTTTCAAAAATATTTTATGAAAGGAACACGTACCTACGATTCGTGCCCATCAGCAATGGTTGCCTGTGCCGATGCAGAAACAAATGCAAGTGAATGCTCATTGCATACGCAGTGTAACCTTGATTGCGCAACCTGTTGCCAAAAGCGATTTTGGGGCGGATGCCAAGCAAAACAACCGCGACGCTTATGGTATCCACCATTTTGGGGATGGGGCCACCGCACTGGCGTTGGTTTCGGACCCGGATTTCCCGGCGCTAGTTTTACCGGATTTATGGGATCTACCTGGTAGTCTACAAAAATAGCGCGCATATCTAACAACTTTTCTTTTTTTTTCAAAAACATTGCTATTGTTTTTTGCACTGCGCTACAACTGACAATAAATAATTACTCTGTATATGCATGAAAAAAAATAAGGGAGCGTGGATGAATTATAAAAAAATGATTATTGGTATTTTGTGGGGCGTAGTTGCAACTACTACGCAGTTAAGCAGAGCCGGTGAAATAGCGGCTATAGAAACAATAACGAAAGCATTGGCCAAGGAGGCAAATTTAGAAGAGAAAGCTGCTCAAGCTGCAGTTAATAATGCCTTAGGGCACATGGGAACTGGTCTCGGGATGGATGCGAGAGCATTAGAAGAAGCGATGTATGGGGAGGTTGGAGCAGAGGGTAAGGCATTTCAAAAATCATTACGAACTGCATTTGAAGAGACAATAATGAAAGAACCAAAAACGCTGTTTAAAGCTGAAGTTACAGCAGAAAAAGGCTTGGTAACAGTTTCGAAATTTGATTCAACAGCATTTAATACCAATTTTAAATCGGTGTTGGAGAAAGACGCTACATTTGCAAAAGAGTTTCATGCTAAATATCCAGATGCATTAAAAACCTTTAAAATTGAACTTCCCCAGATTTTTGGAGGAAAGGCTGCTTTGACACAGACGAATGCAAACATGAATTTTACTGAGAGTGGACCGAGACGATCAGATATGGATTTAGAAGTGAAGCTGCAAGACGCGTCCACAACGTTGAAAGAATATGAAGGCCATTTGGATGATATCAAAAGTTTAAAAGCAGATCAAAAAAGAATGCAGGCATTAAAAGAAAAATCTGGTACAAAAGGATTAACAGACGCAGAACTGAAGGAATATAACGAATTAAAAATGAAACCAGATTTTGATACGGAAATATTTAATGCAACAGAAAAGATGAAGACTTTAGAAAAAAGGCTTATTGAAAATGATCAGCTGCCATTTAAATATTCGTATAAAATAAAAGCAAAATCTCTTGCCGCTGCACTCAATCCAGCAGCATTATTGCATACCGTAGTCATGGGCTTAGTGTTTGGCTTTTCTGGCATGATTCAAAGCTCTTTCGAACAATTAATGCAGGGGCATGCGGCGTGGGAGACCATGAGTGTGCCACAGAAGTTTGGTGGTATTTGGATGCAAATTCCCCGCTCATTGCTTTCAGAAGCGGGCAAGCCACTTTCGTATTTCCCTTTATACGTTGCATTAAATCGTGCGCCATCAGATAAATCAAACAAGCGTGAAGATAATGCAGATACCGACGCATATGCACAGAACGCGTCGCTCTTTGTTTCACGTGACGATTACGACAACTGGGCAAAATCAGCAATTCCATCGGGTGACTTTCCTGGCCGCATGGTAGAACTGCGCACCGGCGCCCATCTTATTGGCAGTGGTGCATTAGTACCGGGCAATGAATCAATTCAATTAATAGGTGAGGTGGCTGGCCAACGGGGGAGCTCAACGGTTAATTTGCGCTTAAACGATGTTGCCGGTGGCGTTGCTGGAGGTGTGAGCAAGCAAGAATATGAAGAATATCTCATCAAACAGTCTGGGTATACGGGCAGCAGTGTGCTCGCAAATTTGTGTAATGTAGGGCAAAACGAGGCAATGCTCAAAAAAATGTACCCTGATCTACCAGCAGACCATAGATATCCCGCATTGCTGAACGCCAGCGTGCAGACGTTGATGAATGGCACATCATTTGGTGTATTTGCAGTTAAAGGGTTTCAAGCATTGGATAAAGAAGAAGCGCAAAAACTAGGGGTTACTGCAGCAGAAAATAAACCATATGTGCCGATGGGCATTTTTATTTATCAAACTGCTGATACGCCATTTGCACAATCGGTGCACGCAGTCGCTGCTAAAAACCCTACATATGCACCACTGCTTGATGCATTCACCGATTATGTGCTGGTGCTTGATGATAGTCATCAGCCAACACATCTCCAATTGCCACTGCCCGCAGCTCCGTATAATTTCCCAACCTGGACATTAAACCCAAATGTAAAAAGTATGCTCAGTCTATTAGATGGCACGTTGTATACCAAAGATGGCCAAGCAAAGCCTTCAGGCATTGCCATCGATGACGCGTTAAAGAATTATCCGAGCGATGTTGTTGCTCAAATTACCAACATGCGCGATGTAATGGTTAAGCAAGTGAAAAATGGGCCATTTATTGTTGGTGCTAAAACGTTAACTATTGATCCAGCACTCGCTAAAAAAGGAGTGTATGTGTACGAATTGGCACATGGATTAGAAAATGGGGGCACCGATTATCTTGTTGCCACCACACAACTACAAGTGATGCAGTTGCCGGGCACTCCTGACTATTTTGTTAGTTTAGTTTCCTCTCGTTTGTATGACAGTCATCTCGTGTTGTATAATGAAAAAAATGGTGGGTATCCCGACTACGAATATACGGTATATAAACAAAAAGATGACAGCAAACCACCATTAGTCATTCTCGGTTCACCAAACGATCAGTACGGTAAACCGGTGGTCCAAGGATTACGTGCGCCGTTAGGAACCGTATTTGTAGGGTACGACTTAAATCCTAATACTATACAACGTACGGATGTAAGTGGCGTAGATCAAGAGACGTTACAGTGGCTGGCCCAAGAGGTTGGTGCATGGCATAACAATAGTATCAGTTGGCCGTTACCTATTCCATCTCCATTACAATGGGCGTTATCTGAACGAGGGCCGCAGGTGAAGGGTGCAGACGAAAATAGTCCTGTTGCACGCATTGGTGATGTGATTGCAAAACAAGCGCCTGCGTTACGTAAAAAAATTGATGCTGCGTATACAGCATGGAAACAGTATGCAAATCAAAAAGGTGGCGCTGCATCTATTGCGCGGCAGCTGGAAACATATGTATGGGCTCCAGGAACATTACATTCAATTGTGTTGCAAGCAACTGGTGCTGACGATATAAAGCAAGGTAACTATGTATACACCTCAGGAACATTCCCCGGTGAATATTTTGTTATGAGTGCAGATAAAAAAGGAGTTCAAGAGATTGGGCAACAGTTTGACCCTGAAAATCCGCAACCGTATATTATTAGTTTGAGTACCGGTTCTGTGTATGGGCGAGCAGAGAAGGGAGAACTGGTAGGGGCCGTTAATCCTGATGAGTTGACCCTTAAGCCAGCATTAAGTTCTGCATTGGCAAAACAGATTGATGAAAGTAAGGGGGGTGCTGCTATACAAAGTAAGCGCACGCCGGTGAAAACATTTGGCCCGTATTCGCTGTATCTTTTTGATGAAGATGCAAGACGCAAACAGTATGTGTATGCAGATGTAACAGGTATTAAAAATCCTACATCGATGGACCAAGCGCAGCTGTTTAACCAAATAACTAATCTATTTGTTGCTATTGAACCAAAAGCGGGAACCAAAGAAGATGCCAAAACAGATCCGACTAATTGGGTGTATGGTAAACAGATTTCTGCCAACACCATTAATGTTTTAAATATCACGAACGGAAACTTGTTTAGCCGCGGGGGCACATCGCTCGGGTTCTTTAAAGATTATACACAAGCCGCTAGCGCAAATATGGATCTGCAAGGGGGGTATCTTGACCATGTGCTTGCCTATCTAGCAACAACGTGGGGTCAGGAAAAAACAGAAACAACGCTGCGCCCGGCAATGAAAGATAAAATTGTCGCGTTAACCAAAGCGCGTTACGATGCGTTGATATCGCAATCTGAAGAAGTGCGGCGTGTTGCACGAGAAGAAAAAGTATTGCGCCAACCACTTGATGCAAATACGCGTGCAAATATAAATTCCGCTTCATTTGTGCAAAGTTTGTATGGTCAAGCACCGCGTCGCTTTGTTAAGATGAGTGGTGGTAAATATTATCTGTTAGGCTATGCTGACGGTTTTCAAGATGCACCAACACAACTTGCCTCTATTACCGATTTTAACGTTGGTGATGGATCTAAAGATAACAAGCGGGGCGCTGTGTATGATGCTGCGGGCAACTGTGTGATGCCTAATGTTAATGGGTTAACGCTTGATGCATTGCGTGCATCGATTGGGTTAACCGTTGGTGCAGATGGTTCACAAAAACTGGGTATTCCGGTGTTTCAGCCAACGATGATCATGGATGTAGGCGTGCATATTAAATTAGATGCAGCTGCATTAGGTAAAATAGTATCAGCAGCGGCTACAGCATTTATAAGCGCAAAAAGTGGTGATGATATTGCAAAAAGTAGAGCGACCCTTACTCAATATCAACCACTGATGATTGCTGCACAAGCGGTAGGTAAAAATAGTATCTACTATAACGCGATCTTAAATACGTATCTACTGTTATATAATGATAGAAATGGCAAGCGCTATATCGATTTAATCAATGGCAACGAATATGATGAAGCAGGTTATCCCTATATCGAACGAATACCAACATATCAAAGTGGTAATCAATTATTTGCATTGTTTCCTAATACGGGCGATTCATATACTGCATTGTATAGCCCAGATGGCATAAAACTGTACCGTTGTGCTGAAACGAAACAAACAAGCGGTACTATAAAAGGGAGCGAAGCATCACGCTCAGAATTCTTCAATGTTGATTTTGGTAATGTAATTTCTTATTACGATAGTAAAGCCGATGTATACACGATATACAAGCAAGAGGCAGGTAATACCAATGATTCACCACAAAAATTAGGTGAATTTAAACCAAATGGCTCCTTCTACACTGCGTTGCAATACGTACAGTCGGGTGCACAGGAGTCAGCAGCATTTAATGCAGATGATGCAGCATCAAATGGCCAACTTGCGTTGTTGTACAAAGGTACTGGGCAACTTAACATCCAAAAGATAGTCAACGAAAAAGAGCTGGTTGCTATTGACGCTAGTGGCAAAGGAACATCTACCGATGGTGCAGTGCAAGTAGTGATCAATACGAAACAGTATACCAATGCTATTAAAGGCACATATGCGCATTACACTGCCAATGGAAAGCAATATGACTATGTACCGGTGTATAGCTTCTTAGACCCGGTAGTGCCAGTTAAAACATGCAAGGCATCAGCTGAATTTACGCATTTATTGTATTGGAAGCAATGCACATGGAAGATGAATGCAGTGTATGACACGTACGGGATACTGCGCATAGTGCCAACATTGCCATCACGACTAGCTTCAATTGATGCTCAAACAATACAGCAGCTGCTCAATGATGCACCGAAAAATAGGACTGCTATGGTAAATACGAATGTGGCGCGCGTATTGTATGATCGCGCAGGTAATCGTTACGTGTACCAGGTTGTGGCAGAAGATGCACAAAAAGATTTTGCCCGCGGAATTGCTGCTGGTTCGTATATTGATCTATACAGCGGCATTGTGTATGCACCAACAGATCTTGGTACTTCTGGAGCATATCCACAACGAGGCTTACTGCGTAGTGCATTGTTGCTGTTGCTTAATGAATTAGAGTTTTCGGTAGCACCGGTGCAAGATGCAGCGGGTAGTCCGTTATTTGATCCATATGGCACACCATTGATCGATGCAAAAACAAAACAGCAGCTGCGCGGACGTCTAGGGCTTGTGTATCGTGGGCAGTCGTATGTTGACGATGAGTTAAAGAGAATTAATAACCAGTTGAGCTTTACTCAACGTGGTACCGCTCCTGCAGCACCGACAAAACAAACTCCTGAGCAGCCAGTACAAACTAAACAACCGACGCGCCAAGGGCCAGTAAAAATCGATACAAAGAATTTGCCATCGTCGAGCAAGCCTCCGTTATCTCAGTTTCCACAAGGTGCTGAAACGGCACCGTCTGCGCACAATGCCCTCCGTAATTCCATAAGAACAATAGCAATGCGTAAGCAGCCAATGAGGCTCGCAGCACATAAAAAAGGAGCTGGGCTTAAGCAGAAAGTGTGACGTTTCCACGATAGTTCGAAACTATTGCTTCTTGATCAAAATTTGGTATCTTCATTGCGGAATCTTTTTTTAAGCTTGATAGTGAGCAAAGCCTTAGGTAACAAAAAGGCTTTGCTCATTGATTTTTACAATGGGGATTTGCGTATGAAGAAATCATTTTTAATTGGGCTATTGGCAATTCCATTCTGGTGCATGGGTCAAGAAGCAACGTATTTTGACCATGAAAAAGAGCAGGCTCTGGTTAATTTGTTATTGCCTGACGGACTCATGGGAGGGTTCATTGGAGTATCTCCCTTTGGAGTGACCAGTAGATTGTGGTTTCGTGAGAGGGATCTTACGTATGAAATCCGTGCAATGGTTCGAGTTTTGGGTGGTTGGAAGTATGAAGGGACATTGTATCGAGTGAATACGAATTGGCGCCATTCAATGGTAGAAAAATATGAACAAAAATTAGCATTAGTACAGCGCCTGCCTATAGAAAATGAGCCGCTAGCTACTTGCATTGCTGCAACTTTGCACTGGATGCGGCAAGGTGAAGATGCAGCGCCATATCATCTTAATAATGCGGTTGAAGAAAGCAATACGCGTGCGCGTAAGAACAACCGCGTTGCCATCACCAAAGAAAATCAGACTTATTTCGCGCTTCTCGCGCATCAATTAGATATGCTGTTACTCGCACAAGTTATAAAAAGTTTTAGATTTTACACATAAGAGAGATCAGATGAATACAAAGTTTGTTCTTGCGCTATCCATGATTACTTGCGCCAATTTTTAAAAATCAGGGTCATTAATGAAAATGCACATCAACTCGCTTTCTCTATTTCTTTTGTTCTCTATCACATCTCTGGTGGCCATGGAGCAACCAAAGCAGCCGCGTAACAAATTCCCCTTTTCTTCCTGGGCTAAAAAAATAACGACTCCACCAGTTGCTCGTTTGATTCCGTTCAGTGTAGCTGCTTTACCATTTTTCCAGCTCGTATGCTCGGGCATACTCTATAACACTATGGAGCAATGGGTTGATTGGTCGAGAAAAATAGATTATCCAGAAGGGTATGAGAATATTCTGTGCGAAGAACGAGCGATACAAACATTTGCGCGTAATGAGTTTAAAGAGAACGGCCTGCCAGATGCTGAATCTATACAGGTGCGGTTGCTCGATAACGTAACTGGCTATGCGTCGTCTTTTTTTAGTGACGAACTGTTTGTAGGAAAGAGGTTCCGTGATGACTGTGTTAAGGCGGGTATTTTACCTTCTTCTGGCGTAATGCGCCAAGATGCTGAAGATGCGCAAAAGATTAAGCAACAGATCATTTCTTCTCTCTGGCATGAAGTAGGCCATTTACAATCTAATGATAGCTTGCGCTGGAGCCTTGTTTCAATGATGGCATCGTTGGCTTCTTATAAGTCTTCGATGGCTATAATACGCAGATTGCCGCTACCATCGCACAAACTAATACAGGCAACTGTTCATGGTTTTGCGGCGGTGCCGGTGTATGGATGTACGACTCTTTCAAGCAATGTATATAAACGACACCGTGAAGCTCTTGCGGATGAAGTTGTACCCAATAAACGAGATTATCTTACAGGAAGTATCGATTTTTTTGAAAAAGCAGTTCAGCTGGAACGAAGAGCAATTAAAGGTGGCTATCTACCAGATATACACAATAATACGCTTGCATATTATTGGTATGCGCAGCATCCGCATAGTCAAGCGCGCTTAGATCGGTTTAAAGAACGTCTTGCTCTGTTGGAAGAAAAAGAACAAAAGTGCCAAGCACTTCTAGAGTCTATGAAACCAGTAATAGAAGAAGATAGAGATGACCAGTTCAAGGGAGTAGGAGAAGAGCAGTAGCCTTGATCGTTTCAAATTGATTTTTTTTATTGCCGCTGCTATTAATGCATCAAACTGCGTTTTATCAAAACTAACCATAGGATCAGTTACTGTTAACGCATGATAATGATGAGGATTGAATGGCGGTGTATTAACTACTGCAAAAACTAACGTCCCATAAGGAATGGTAAAGTGAGATATATTTGGCGGAATGCACACACTTGAATCAGTATCTACGACTATCTCTTTTCCACCAACAACTATTAGTCCGCAATAGTTCGCATTATTGATGAAAACATAAAATTCTATTTTTTATTCAGGCGTATCAAAAGGAACCTGAATAATATTGTATCCAAGTTCTTGGTAAAATTGCATCAGATATTGATGGATTTTTATTGAGTGAGGTTACAGTCGTCTTCTTTTTGGAAGAATAAAATAATTGATTTGCTTGAGAATGATTTCACATTGTTGTAGCCATTGCATTGCAGTTGCTGGCGAAATGATTTCCACAGCAATTGGTTTATAGGTACTCATATATTTTTCGTAAGTGATATATGTAGCATTTTCATATTCTGGATTTTTAAAAAGCCATGGATAACTATCCCCTATTTCTAAATATAAAATAGTATTATGGGTATACATGAACGTTTCTGGGCCTACGGGTGTTGACCATAACAGAAAATTGTTAAAATCAATATCTCTGTATATTGCATGTTGTATGCTTTCATTAAATGCGTATGTCATCTTCCCTAAATCTATATCTATGGGCAGTCTGATAAGGTTATCGTATGCTTTTGTTAACACATTAAATAAATTTAACAAAGCAGGGCCAAATGCATCTTTATAAATATTTATAGCAATAGTGTTAGAACGATACAGCGCCATAACTTCATCAAACGCATGAAGCTCCTGGGTTGGTTGGTAATAATAGTTAAATTTGTTTTCGAAGTCAGGGAAATATATTTCTATATATTTGTTTGGCGCTATTGAAAATGTTGTTATTATTTTTTTCATTTAATTATTTTCCCGCCTTGTCTGACTAAGCCCGCTTTAATAAGTGTTGCTCGCATACCATTGTCTAACTCATTAACAAGATCCAACCCCATATTTTAATTAAGGGGTATGTTTTAGGAAATGTGTATGCTATTGGGGCGGTGATGTTATTTGTCTACTGCTTTAATCGCAGCAAACAAAAAGGATTTGCGCGATTGGCTGATTAAAATAGGTTATTATTCGCCGTCGCTTGAATATTGCTCAAGGGCTTTTATCTGGCCGTAGTTTGATGAAGGCGGGTTAGCCCGTGGATGAAAGCGACAAGAACCACGCCGTAGCCTCGGCGAAGGCGGGCCTGCCTCGATGTAGCCATGGCGAAGTCGGGTTAAATCGCTACGTGCCGCGGCGTAGCCATCAGGCGAAGACGGGTGGCGTAATTACGCGCGAAACACCGGCTTGTATTTTTTACACAAAGCTCATAATATGAGTTAAAGGTAACGCTATGTGTAACCTTTAACTCATAGGTGAATATATGAAAAAGACTAATATATTGAGTATTTTACGGTCCAAGTCGTCCGTTTTTACGTTTAAAGATATATTATTGGCCAGTGTCGAAGCTCAGCCATTATTGCTCAAAAGAAGATTAAGTTATTATATTAAAAAGGGTGAGCTGTATCATATCAGAAGGGGCTTGTATGCGAAAGATAACAATTACGATAAATTAGAACTTGCAACAAAAATATTCACTCCGTCTTATATAAGCTTTGAAACGGTTTTGGCACAGGCAGGCATTATATTTCAATATTATTCTTCGATCTTTGTGGCAACGTATCAAACCAAAGAGGTTGAGTGCGATGGGCAATTATACTCATTTAAAAAAATTAAAGATACGATTCTTACCAACAGTGCTGGTATAGAACAAAGAGATTATTATTCTATTGCAACTAAAGAGCGAGCTTTTTTAGATATACTCTATTTAAATAAGGGTTACCACTTTGATAATCTCACCCCTTTAGATTTTAATAAAGTATTTGCGCTGTTGCCCATCTATAATAATCAGCGAATGGTCAAAAAGGTTGATGCTTATTTCAAAGAATTTCAAGCGGATAGGAAATTGCGATGATGCTCGATGCAGCAGTTCATAAAAATATTTTAATACATATTTTAAAAGATATTTATACAGATACAACCATAGGGCCACTTTTAGGATTTAAAGGAGGCACGGCAGCCTATTTATTTTATGGACTTGATCGCTTTTCTGTAGATCTAGATTTCGATTTACTTGATTCATCACAAGAGCATCAGGTTTTTGAGCAGCTAAAAAAAATAGTTGCTGAGTATGGGGTTATTAAAGAATCTCGCGAAAAAAGGTATACACTTTTTTTTATGCTTTCCTACAATGACAAGTTGCAAAAGATTAAAGTTGAAGTTAATCGAAGAGACTTTGGATCGCGCTATGAAGTGAAATCGTATCTTGGTATCGCAATGAAAGTAATGGTTAAAGAAGATATGGTTGCGCATAAAATGGTGGCTATGCTTGAGCGTCTTGGTAATGCCAATCGTGATATTTTTGATACCTATTTTTTCTTGAAACATGGTTGGCCTATCAACGATCAAATCATTACAAAAAGAACAGGGTTATCAATGCACCAATTTTTAAAAAAATGTATTGAAGAACTCGAGGCAATGAGCAATCGTGATATTTTATCTGGATTGGGTGAGTTGCTTGACGCTAAAAAGAAGGCATGGGTTAAGGAAAAGCTGCGCACAGAAACCATTTTTTTGATTAAACTAAGACTTGAAAGTTATCCAACAAAATTATAAACATTTTTTTAGCGTATATTCGCCTTCGCGTGAAACCTATATTTTTTGTATACTCATATTTGTTGGCATTGTAAGTGTATCACCCTCGTTATGCAAGGAAACGTATATGGTTACCATTAAATTAACAGATATGCCTTTGCACGAACTTAAAACGCGTAGTATTGCGTTATTTGTACCGCAAGATGAACAGTTTTCTTCTGCAGTACAACATCTGGTAAAAGAGTTTTTCCCTTCTATTGATCTCGAAGCGTATATTAAAGAACAGGCATTTTATGGGGCAACTGGTGCAGTGCTCAGTTTGCCTGTTATGCGTGGCGATCATTTAAAAACATTGTTCTTGGTTGGCTTAGGCAAAAAAGAAAAAGAGACACCACGTGCTATTGAGCACTTGCGTCGCGCAATCGGTTCATTAGTTAAGCAGTTGCAAGCACGTAGATTAACAAGCTGTGCGTTTCATCTGCCAGAAGCTTCATACTTTAAAGTGGGCAACCAGTATTTGGGGCGACAAGTAGCATTGACGGCGCAGTTGGCGGCGTACAAATTTGATGATTACATTACTGACCCTTCTCGCCAAGTGGTTAAAGGCATGGTACTTGATTGGGTGGTCAATTCGGAAGATATGGGAGATCTACTCAAAGGTATTGCGAACGGTGATATTATTGCTGGCGCTACCAATCGTGTACGGCACTGGATCGATTTGCCACCATTGGTATTAACACCAACCGATTTGTCAAAAAAAGCGCAATCGATTGCACAAGAATATGATTTAAAATATACCGTATTTGATGAGCCCGATATTAATAAAATGGGAATGGGCGGTTTATCAGCAGTGTCTGCTGGCTCGCACCAAGATTGCAAGCTGGTTATCATGGAATATGATTGCGGCAAAAAAAATGCACCGACTATTGCTTTAGTGGGTAAAGGTATTACCTTCGATTCTGGCGGGTTAAGCATTAAACCAGCGCAACACATGGAAACGATGAAAGAAGATATGTCTGGTGCGGCAGCGGTAATTGGTACTATGCAGGCAATTGCGCAGTTAAAACCACACGTGAATGTGATTGGTGTTACCCCATTGTCTGAAAATTTACCGAGTGGTACTGCAATTAAGCCGGGTGATATTGTACGTTTTTATAATGGCAAAACTGCAGAAATACGTAATACCGATGCAGAAGGGCGATTGATTTTAGCCGATGCGTTGTCATACGCAGTTAAGCATTATAAGCTCGATGCAATGATCGACATTGCTACTTTAACGGGTGCGTGTGCCGCAGCGCTTGGGCCGTATTATACGGGTATGATGGGTTTTCACGATGAAGTGATGAAGCAGTTAGAACATGCAGCAGATCTTTCGGGCGAGAAAGTATGGCGTTTGCCATTTGATGCCGATTATAAAAAGTCGATTGTGTCAGATGTTGCAGATCTGTGCAATATTGGTAAACCAACATATGCAGCGGGCGCTATTACAGCGGGGCTCTTTTTGTCCAATTTTGTTGATGACGTCCCTTGGGTGCATTTAGATATCGCCGGTACCGCATTTGAAGTGCCTGATCTGAGTTACTACTCACACGGTGCTACTGGTGTTGGTGTACGGCTGTTTGTTGAACTGCTCATGAATTGGCAGTAAATTAAGCGCTCATGTCCCTCGATACAATCGCTTCGCGATTACTCGGGATGAGCGCGGTTTAAGCAGGGTCTTTGTAATTGAGCTTGTTTAAATTATAACTGTTCTCAAATGCGCTCGCCCTGAGTGTTTGACCAAGTCAAATGTATCGAAGGGTGCGAGCGCTTAAAAAAGGAAGTAGATGAAAGTAACCGTTAATAATCGTTCAATCGAACTTACTCATTTGGACAAGGTTTGGTTTCCACGTTCTGGTATTATCAAAGAGCAGGTCGTGTCTTATTATCACGCCATTGCGCCAATGATGATGCCATACATCACAGGTCATCCTGTCGCGATGCTGCGCTGCCCAAATGGTATTACCGATTGTTTTTATCAAAAAGATGCGCCTGATTATTTTCCTGATTGGATTAAACGGTTTGCTACTAAAACGCAAGAGGGCAAATCGGTTCATTACGTTGTTATGAGCAATGCTGCATCACTCGTGTATCTTGCCAATCAAGGAGTATTGACTCCTCACATCTGGTCAACCAAGTATGACAAACCTCACTACCCGGATCAAATGATCTTTGATTTAGATCCTGAATCTGCAAATGATTTTAAGCAGGTATGCTTTATTGCATTGCAGATGCGTGCTGTGTTACAAAAATATACATTACCCGTGTACCTTAAACTCACTGGATCGCGTGGCGTGCACGTGGTTATTCCCATTAAACGTACAGTGCATATTGATGATGTGCGTGCATTAGCAAATGTTTTAGCAATGGAACTTATTGAAAAATTCCCTGATGATGCAACATTGGAAATGCGCAATGAAGAACGTAAAGGGCGTATTTTTATTGACACTATTCGCAATAGCTATACACATACAACGGTGCCGGTATACGGAGTTCGTGATCATGAATATGCACCAATCGCAGCGCCTATTGAATGGAAAGAATTGAATCCAGCTAAAATAAATTCACATACGTTTACTATTGCTACTATTGCGCGACGGTTAAAACGGGTTGGTGATGTATGGCAAGGGATGCAAAAAAAAGCGGTCACATTACAACCGCTTTTAAAATCAATAAAACAAGGGTAATTTTTTAGCAACCAGTTATACATAAAAAAAGGCTTAAGGCAGCGCTTGCTGCGCACATGCCGCCAATACATACGTTGCCACAAAAAACGCAATACTCTGTTCTGCTTATGCGATTGCGAATAGTGGAATCATTTTTTAATTTTTTGCTAATCGTTTCTCTCAGTGCAGGTGATACCGGTTTGTTTGATAGGTATTCATCAATTCTGGTTCCTATGACCCGAGAAATTTCTTCGTTATCAGGGAAACAGCCTAGTTTTTTGTCTACTTTAGTGAATACATCATGCTTGTCGGTGATATCATTAAGAATAGTTTCGTATGCTTTTTGACGCAGTGATATGAGATGGGTGTCTTCTGAATGTTCATGGGTACTCAAGAAATTCCACGCATTATGTATATCAATGCCCACGAATATGGTAGGCGCAGTAACGATTGCTTCTTTTTCTTCCATGGCATGAGCCGCGAGATTCAAGAATAAAATACAAAGCAGTATGGGTAGCATAGCATATCCTTTTTTTAAAGGTAATTCATTGGTTATCACGAGGAACAAATGCAATGATAAGTGCGCAGCTGGCCGTGAAAACGACTGAGCAACCCAGCATTACGCACTGCCCAATTGTGTGACGGCGAGCATCTTTCTTTGCTTGCGTGCGAATGCGCGGTTCAGTTTTTAGCTGATCAGCAATTTGATTTTGTAAATGGGACGATATGTTTTTTTGAGATATAAATGTGTCGATATTTTTTTCTACGAGCTTTTGATAGTAACTGGGCAGGGGAAAACACTTGAGATCTTCATCCTTATCTTCGTATGAAAATATACGCCATTTATTGCGCGTGAGAAAATCATCAACAATAGTGTTGTATGCCTTTCCTTTGAGTTCTATGCTTTGCACCCCGTTATTATTTTCTAATGTGTTTAAAATATCCCACGCACTGGTTCCGTTGATACCAATGCTATTACTCGTGTTAATAGTGAGTACAGTGTCTTGATTATTATTGTGTAAAAGCGGTGTGTTTTCTTCCATTGCATGCATGGTGCCGCTGAGCAATGAAAGCAGTAGTAATGCGAATAGCATTAGAAATCTCCTTTTTATGGATATGTTAAAATGATGTGCACCTGGGCTGATTGTACTCAATTGTGTTGGTATATGCAAGAGTTGCAGAGTGCTTCCCGCAACAGGGGCTTGGTTAAATGTGACAGGTATTGAAAAAAAGCTTAAATATTGCAATATAGGAGTTCCCTATATTACATTGAAAGAGAAATAAGATATATTCTATAGTATAAAATGGAGTCTGATATAGCCAATTAGTGAGGGAGGAAGGAGCTATGAAAAAATTACTTTTATGCATGGGTCTGGTGTTTTTGCTTAATCACTCGGTTGCTGATGCGTACACGTGGTATATAACTAATAATTGCAAGCAGGGATACGGGTTTAAAATACGCATCGGCGTTCCAACAGGATGGACTGGTGGTCAAGACATAGCACGAACGGTAGATGCTGGAAAAACAGAGGCATTTCATGGATCAGGATTATTGTGTTTGAGAGAAGTTTGGATTCAAACGGAAGTCGGCAATAATAATACATGGCAAAAGTTACCGTTTGCCTCTGGTAGCACTGCTTACCCAGATACCTTTATTGCTACCGTTTGCAAAGGGGGAAATATAAGCGTTGAAAATGATAACTCAGTGAAAGCGTTTTGGGCAACATCGAGCATATTTGAAAATCTAAGTTTTAACTATTAAAAATACCTTAAAAATATTATCAGGCGTGGTAGGCGAATACAAAAAGGCAAGTGGTGCTCAGGCAAGTTGTAGCGGCGCAGGCACAAAATGCAATGTTCGAAAGGCAATGGCGCGTTGCATCACGCGATACTTTATTATAAATACGTTGCTCTGTATTCAGGCGTTGCAAAATCATTGTCTCTAAGTTTGGTGACATATTTTTTTTCTTAATGAAGGTAGTAATATTTTTATCTACCGCATCTAAATAATCGTCGGAATCTGGTAAATACACGTCTGGATATTTAAAGATTCTGTGTTGATTTGCGCCGAGAAAATCATTGACAATGACATCGTATGCTTTTCCTTTGAGTTCTAAGCTTGGTATATCATCCTTATTTTCTAATGTTTTTAGAATATCCCAAGCGCTTGTTTCGTTGATACCAATACTGTTATTGGTGTTGATGTTGAGAACAATATCTTGATTGTCAGAATGTAAGAGTTGTGTATTTTCTTCCATTGCATGCGTGTTGCAGCAAGGCAGTAAAAGTAGTAGTAACGTAAACAGCATAGTAATCTCCTTTTTGTGGTGATGTTGCAGTGATATGTTCGGGGATGATTGTAATCAATTGTGTTGGTATATGCAAGAATTATTGGGCGCTGTATGCGGCAGATGGTTGGTAATTGTTCGTGCGCTGGTACGCGCTTGCGTACGTAGCGCGGATAATAATACCGACGAACCAGAGAGCGCTAATCAGCGCGGAATTGCCGTAACTGACAAATGGTAACCCAACTCCTTTGGTGGGCACAAGCCCGAGTGCAACGCTGCAATTAATTAATGCTTGTACGGTGACCAACATCACAAACCCAACGGTGCACAATGATGCAAAAAGGTTTTTCATTTGCCATGCAATGCGCATGCCGTAATACGTAAATGCAGCAAAAAGCATAATGAGGAGTGTGCAGCCAATAAAGCCGGTCTCTTCAGCAATAATAGAAAAAATAAAGTCGGTATGTTGCATGGGTAAATAAAAGAATTTTTGTTTTGATGCGCCAATGCCTGCGCCCCACAAGCCACCAGAGCCGATAGCAATAAGTGATTGAATCACTTGGAAACCGGCCCCTTGTGGATCGTTCCAGGGATTTAAAAATATCATGATACGCCGTAAGCGGTATGGATACCACACAATTAATGCGGTACAGGAAGCAGCGGCTGCGCCAATAAGCAATAGAAATTCTGCCATATTAAAATGGACAATAAAGAAAAGAAGCGCGCCGGTAAACGCAACGGTACAGGTCATACCGAAATCTGGCTGTGCCAATAATATCGCACACGGTATTATGATTAACAGCGCATATGCGCCATAG
>JBAVOR010000014.1:0-13076 GCA_049692255.1 Candidatus Babeliales bacterium | reverse complement strand
GAATTAGACGGCAAAGATCTTGAAGGACGTCGCATGAAAGTTACTCAAGCGCGTTCAGAAGGTGGCGCTCCGACTCACAGCGGACCACGTCCAGATTTCCGTTCCCGTGACGGTCATCCAGGAGCACGTCGTCCTTTCGGTGGTAGCCGCGGTGGACACACTGGCGGTGGCAGCCGTTTTGGCGGCATGAGATAAGCAGCTTACTGCTTATTTTAAGTAGCAATTAAAAGCGCCCCGGTATGCGTAACAGCACGCCGGGGCATTCTTGTTTTGAAATAAAATTATTCTTTTTTATTTGGCTCTTTATATTTCTCAGCCATTGCTACAACATCATCAATTGCCTTAATGTCTTGCATAAGCATATTCATGCTTTCTGTGGTAGCTTGTTTCATAGTAACAGCCAATCGCTCACTCATATGCCCAATATCATTAAAAATACTCGTCAAGCCCGGATAAGGAGCCATATGAATCTGCGCCAGAGCATTACGCGCATCCACAAAAACTGCTTCAAACGCCGCTTCTAGCTCCTTTAAATATTTTTCTCTATTGGCACGCTTTTCTAATATCTCACGTAATTGATTTGCCAATGGAGAAGCTTCATCATGAGATATATTTTTTTCAACTGCAGCATCCCATGCATGCATCAAAAATGCATAGCTTGACTCCAACGCTACAGCATTAATCTGATATTTTTGGTATGCACTGGCGAGTCTATATACCGCATTCTTATAATTTTTCAATGCTTGTTCCACAATCTTTTTCTGCTTTACACCATCAGCATCATTTGCATCTCGAATAGCAAGTAATTTTTTATTCAAATCAAAAGTTCCGGCATTCAATTGCACCAGTTCCCCAGAAGTCAATCCTAGACTTGCGGTAAGTTCTTTTCTGGCTGAATCATATTTTTTCTGTGCGCTTTCTATACTACGTAGTCCATCTTTCACGAGATAAGCTCTGTATTTTTTAATAATTGAATCGCGCAATGCTATTATTGGCTTTGCGATTCCAGCAAATCGACCGGTATATTCATTCTCTATTATTCTAGTGCGAATTTCTTCTATGGTATCTTTTACGTTAAGCAGTTCTCTCTCTTGTTCAGGTGATGCATGCTCTATCGGTATTTCATGCAATGCATGAATTATTTCATTCACAATATCAGGTGTTTTATCTATAACAGTTTGAGAATATGTTGCCACCTGTTCCGAAGCTGTTTTTAAATAAGATCCTGCTTCTGCAGCCCATTGTGCTAACCCCTTTAATGCTTCTTGGCCTCCTTTCAATTTCTCAAGTTTTTTTCCCAATCCATCAAGAGACGCATATAATGCGGAAGCACTTTCACCGGGTATTATTTTTACCGCTGCTTTAGCGGTGTCAATGAGTGGAATAAGCGAATCGACAGTAGCGTAAATATCTTGCACCATATACGGCACATTCTGCATCTGCTCCGCTTGCTGCTTCACTGTTTCCGCATAACTATTCATGCTCTGAGCAATATCACTCACTTTTTCACCAGTGGTAATAACAAATCCTGTTAAAGCACCACGAGCTTGCGTAATTGTTTGTCCTAGCCAGCTATTTGGGTCATTCAATAAATCATTGATATACGATCGTTCTTCTTCAGGCGATTTTTTAAATCTCCTAACAAAATCATTCTCAAGTTCTCGTAAGTACGCATCGTATTCCTTAAACGGCGATATGGCCGGATCAAAATTTTTCCCTTCTCGCCTCACGTAATCTCTCATATTGGCAATTACATCTTGAAGAACTGATTCTGGTACTAAACCAACATTGCCAGGAGATTTATCATCAATAAAATTTCTAATTATTCCGATTTGATCATTTAATGTCTTTCCTATCAATTGCCCCTTAATGCTTTCGCCGAATCTTTTCTTAAGCATTTCTTCGAGCTTCAGCTTATATTCATCATATTCCTTAAATGGAGACTTCTCTGGATCAAGGCCTTTATTATAATTCTTCGCATAATAATTCATGGTATCAATCATATCTTCTAATACATCTTGAGGAAGTTGATCCAGATTTCCATTATATGGCCCGCTTTCAACAACAGACTTAATTTTGCTTAATTGATCGCTTATCGGCAGCTTATACAGTTCATTATGCATATCAAACTCCGTAACAGCTATTGGTAGTCCTTTTGCTGCTTTTTTATTCGCATCATATTTTTCTTTAAATGCTTTGATCTCTTGTAAACGATTCTTTACTTTTTCTAGCAATGCATCAGTTGTTTCATTCGTAATGGGATCTTTTTTAATATCCATTCCTTCAAGGCTGTTTGTAATGGTCGTTAGCTGCCTGATTAATGTTTCATAGGTTTTGTCTATCTTTGCATTTGACAAACCCTCTGATGTGTTAATAGTTCGCGTAAATATCTGTTCCGCAGCATCATACGCTCCTGTGTATGTTTTAATTTCTTTCTGATAGCTGATTGCATCGCGAATTTGCTGAGGAGAATTAATCTCAGCGGTGGGATCAAGTGCATACAACCTTCTTTTTACGTTATCAATATATTTACTGTACGTGTTGTATATATCAGTGCCCCTTAGCCCTTCGCCATAATCTTCCAGATAATATTGCATTGCTTCAGCTACAGCTTTTAATTTATCCACATCGCGATTGTTCAAAACTCCACCTTGTTCTAATTCTCCTTTAATTATTGATAATTGATCACTCAACGGTTTTCCATGAATAGTCGCAGACCATGCATTGGGCATATCAATCTTTTTCTTGGCATCTCGAAGCTCAGTTATACGAGTCTGAATTTGTTTAAATACTTTGTGAGTTTTCAAGCTGTTGTTAGCTAATGTTTTATTTTTCTCTACAATTTGATTGAGCTCTTCTAATTGAGTATCTAAATTTTCTTCTTGAAGAGCACGTTCATACGCTTGATTAAAAACGGTTGCTGTTACTTTTTTATTTTTTTCCGTATCACTCAGGCCGTTTAACAGGTCTGCAACTGATACTACCGGCTTAGACACTTGACTGGGCTGAAAAAGTTTACTTAATTCGCTGTTAGTATAAATCAACTCCTTATCCAAATTCTCAAGTTGTTCTCTTTTTAATTTAATCTTAGCATCTAAAGCTGGCTTTTTACTTGGAGGCGTACTATCTATTTCTTTAGGTAAACTTTTTAATTCATTTTCTAGTCTAATTTTTGCTTTTTCATATGTTGCTTTTTTTTCTGCTAATTTATCTATTTTTTGCTTTTTTGCGTTTTCTTCAGATGGCTCCTCTGATTTCATTGACGTTTCCGACACAGTGCGGCTTTCAACTTTACCACCTTCCCCCTGACCCGTTCCAGATGTTACTGACGTTGATGAAGTTTTCCTGCCACCAAATAACCCCGTAACCCATTCCATACCTTGTACTGTTAACGGTGTTACCATCGGTACAAACAGCAACATCAACATAACACTTATTTTTTTCATATGATTCTCCCTTATGCTTTTGCATCAGCGTAAAAAAGAGAGAAGAGACAAAGCAAGAATTTGGATAGATCAGAACTGTTTATACCCTTGTCGCCGCAAAGCGCAACTCATCAATATAAAAGATATAAAGCCCTAAAGAGACGATAGCAAAGGAGTACCAAAAGAGAACATCAGGCCACTGGCCGAAAAAGATAAATTGAAACAGCACTACGAACAAGGGACAGGTAAACCCTGCAAAAGATAAGAACGTAGTAGAATAGTAACGTAACAGATACCCATACATATTATAAAAGAGGCAGTTGCACACAACAATCAGCGCTGCGGTTAGCGCAAGGAATGGCCACCACTCAACTACCGGCACTGCACCGTACCAGTTTTCTGTATATGCTGAGGTGAGTAATGCCAGAAATCCACCGCCAAGCATACCCAGGCTATTGATGTACATAAATGAATAGTCGTGAATCATTAACTTTTTGACGAACACCCAGCCAATGCAAGAAGATACAATAGCACCCAGCAACAGAAGTTCTGGCCACCATTTGCCTGACCCAATTGCTGCATTCAGAGGGGTACCTAATAATGCTAATGCTATGCCGCTAAACCCAACGCACAGGCCGAGCCATTTTTTGCGGGTAATGCGTTCGCGCAATACTACATAAGCAAGCAATGCGGTAATAAAAGGAGATAAATTGAACAAAAATGCAGAAATTGCCGCGTCGAGATATTGGAGCGAAAGCAGATCGAGCACGTAGGTGCCATATATATGGAACAGCACGATTGCCCCAAACGCAGGCATGTCTTTTCGTTTAATTGGCTGCGTTAACCCAGAAGCAAGACACACCAGGTATAGCAGTAGACCGGCAACCAACATACGGAACCCCACCAAAAATAGCGGGGTACTGTAATCGAGCGCCACCTTTGCTAATGAAAAACTACTCGCGCACAGTGCGTAGGCAATAAAAATAAGGGCAGTTCGCCACCAGGGATTATGCATAATGATATATTTTCGCGCGCTTATGGTGAATGATTCTTAATGTACTGTATGGTTGCAGTGTACCACAAAAAAAAGCAGAAAGTGAGCCTTAACACTCACCCTCTGCTCTAATTGCTGTATGCAATAGCTCTTTAAGAAGGCTTATTGCAGTGGCACCCACATGTGCTGTGGATCACCATGCATATCAAACTGATTAATCCAGCAACGCCGAAAACGTAGCTGATATACAGTTCATTGGATGCAAGGAACGGAATGCGCGAAAAGACATCATACCCCAATGCATGTAAGCCAACGTGCAATGCACAGATTGCAGTTAAGAAACAAGCAACATGGTGTACTAATCTCATGAAATCGTAATGCATACGATCCTCCTTTTTTGGAAGGGTAAAAAAACTACTTGTCCCTACTGTATCATGGCATTATGAAAAAAATCAAATGTCTGCATATTTTTTTTAACAAAAGGTAAAAAAAGCTCTTTTATGCATAAGAACGCAGTTTCTGTTATACTGAAAAAAAATAGTTTTTTTGATTGGAATAAAGGATTTTTAAGTATCATGAGTATCAAAGCTGGCCTCGTCGGGCTACCAAACGTCGGTAAATCAACCTTATTTAATGCACTGACCAAATCATCGGTGGCAGCAGAAAATTATCCTTTTTGTACTATCGACCCCCATGTCGCCATTACCGAAGTCCCTGACGAACGGTTAGAACGGTTGTTAAAAATATATAATAGTAAAAAAATTATTCCCGCAACGGTCAGCTTTGTTGACATTGCCGGCTTAGTAAAAGGGGCCGCTTCAGGGGAAGGGCTCGGAAACCAGTTTTTGAGCCACATCAGAGAAGTTGATCTCATTTTACATGTGGTACGCTGTTTTGAAGATCCCAATATTGTTATGTCAGGCACTACCATTGATCCAATCGCCGATTATGAAATTATTGTGGCAGAACTGATGCTCAAAGATTTAGAATCGGTTGCTAAGCGCATAGAAAAAGTAGATCATCTGCTTAAAAGCGCTAAAAATAAACCGGCAGAATTTAAAGCACTATCACAAGAAAAAGAGTTATTAGAAGCATTGCGTGTGGCGCTTGATGCCCTTGATGCACAAGCAGTGCGGGCCCTGTATGCGCAAGCGCCTGTTGAAACGGCAGCGTTGTTAAGTACCAAAAATTTCCTTATTATTGCCAATATTGCTGAAAACGAGCTCGAAGACAAACGATATGAACAGAATCCCCATTACCAAACACTGGTGAATCGCTTTGGCGCAGAACGGGTAATTGGCGTATGCGCTAAGCTCGAATCAGAACTGAGCCAACTGACCGATGCGGATGCAACCGAAGCAATGGCATTGTTTGGCATGACCCAACGGGGCTTGAGCGGTATTATCGAAAAAACATATCACGAGCTCGGCCTTATCACCTTCTTTACCTGCGGCCCCCAAGAGATCCATGCATGGCCTATTAAAAAAGGTATAACAGTACGTGCAGCCAGCGGAGAGATACATTCCGATCTGGAACGGGGATTTATTTGTGCCGAACTATTTAACTGCCAAGATTTATTTGCATTAAAAACGATAGCCGCAGTTAAAGAAGCGGGAAAGCTGCGCACCGAAGGGCAGCACTATCTAGTGCATGATGGGGATATTGTCTTGGTTAAGTTCAATGTATAATTGATAACAGATATGCAACTATATTGCGTTCTCGCTGGCACCCGGTATAGGGTAAGAACGGATAACAAGACACAAGGTTTCTGGAGTATGGTATGAAACGAAAAAAAGGGTATTTTTCTATATCAGCAGTGGCAAAGATGTTTTCAGTACATCAACAAACCATTCGCTTGTACGAAAAGGAGGGACTTATTACCCCAAAACGTTCAGACGGTAACACTCGATTGTTTTCTGAAGAAGATGTTGATAAACTAGAGCAGGTAATCTATTTAACCCATGAGCTCGGTATTAACCTTGCAGGGGTTGAAATGGTCATGCGCTTGCAAAAGCAGATTAAAAAGTTGCAAAAAGAAATTAATAGTGCATTTGCGGCGACGCAGGATGAATTGGGCAAGCAAGAAGAGCTGTATAAAAATAGTGCACGCTCAAGCGCCCAGCGCCTCCGTTCTTTAAAAGAAGATTCATCAGCTCTACGCGAAAAGCAATCATCAAAAACTGTGCAAAAGCAAAAAGATCAATCAGAAACAAAAGAGTCTCAACCGATCGACTTGGCAGAATGGCATGTTGATTATGAAGAATGAAGGGACACCGGTATGAATGAAAAATTCGAACAAGAAACACAGTGTGAACTGTCTTATGAACTTCTGTATTTATTAAAATGGTTAGTAACGTATGAAGAAGCAGCATTAAAAAAACTGGTGCAACGCGCAGTTGCGCATGGTCTTAAAGATCATTATAATCAAGATTATCAATTGAATACGCACGCAGATGCACAAGCACAATATGGCATCGTAGAACTGCTGGATATGCTCGATGCATTTTTACATGAAGCATTAACGCAAGAGAATATGCGTCAAGCGCGCATTCAAAATTTATTGCCCGCGATTAACAAAATCGATTCAACTGCATATGATATTGATACAATGCGTGAAAGTATTGATAAGGCAACAACACAGATTGTGCAGCATCCAGAAAAAAACGCGCGCGAGGTATTGCTTAAAGAAATTTTAAAAAATTGGAAGCCACACAAACAAACGAATGCGCATTAAACAAGATGCTTCACTCAAGAAAGGATAGCCATGACGGGCGTACGATATGGGCTGCTGTGCGTAGGTATAATGACAATCATGTTTTACCACAGTGAATCATCCGATTTTTCTTCTTTATCGTGTGAGCAATTGGTTAATAAAAGTTATCATGGCTTTTCTGCATTAATGGTAGACGTTGCGTATATTCATTGGCTCATGAATACTCGCCAATTCCCAGACGAACAAGATATGATGCAATTGCCAAAACTGTTCCCCATACGAATTACTGCCAACATCCTCTTTGATAGATATTTTGCACAAGCACAGATGAACTGCACATATCCTCGATCCCAGCTGCGCCCAATTATTGAAGCATTGCAAGAAGAGTACCCAGAAGTTGCTGATGCACATGATCCAGAATTTCGTAATTTTTATGGAACAGAAATACCCAGAGTCCATGCGATGTGGACACATAATTGCGCGAACTTACAAGATATATTATTGGAACAAGAAAAACGAATAGACAATGGGATATCGTCGACTTTCGTAGCGCAAGAAACAGATCTGTTCATGCGTATCGTCAAAGCATACGCTTCGGTCTATATCAATGAAGAGTGTAAGCAACTGATCAAAGATATATCAAAACGACGCGTTCTCAGAAATAGCCAACAGTTGTCAAAGCCAACCGTAGCTCATACGCTGGTAAGCCCAGAACTGCTGTATACGAGCCAGTAATGCTTTTGATAAACTGCGCTCCGTACCCTTCAATGGTTAATGCGCCACTTGCATGCATTGCTTCAGGGACTGCTTTTAAATAGCGCTCTATCCATGCATCGGACATATCGAACACATAG
Source organism: Candidatus Babeliales bacterium (assembly GCA_049692255.1). Taxonomy (GTDB): domain Bacteria; phylum Babelota; class Babeliae; order Babelales; family JACPOV01; genus JBAVOR01. The sequence goes on along the minus strand of JBAVOR010000014.1, from coordinate 5,090 downwards.
CTTGTCGCAACAATCTGAGTAATGCGTTCTTCTACATGCCATCCCTGGCTTTCTGCTCGCATTCGCTTTTCAACGCACAGTGCAGTCGCCATACGATTGGTCCCGCGCAATGCACGTAGAAACTGTTTTGCTTGTTCATGCGAAGACGGCTTGCCATACAAATTTCCATGCGCATCGGTACCCAATGTATCGGCAGTAATTACATACGCAACATGGTGCGTGTACAATGCAGGAATCTGCACGGCATCCATTTTGCGCTCAGCAACAATACGTACTGCTTCTTCTACTGTGTGCATATTGGGTACAATTGATTCGTCGGCAGTTTGATTGATCACTATAAATGGCAGTTGCATCTCTTCTAATAATGTATGCCGCATACGTGAGCTGGAGGCAATGAGTATTGGAATAGTCATACCTGTTCTATCGCTTCTTGCCAATTGTGCCACATGTTTTTCCATTCCTTGTATCGCGCCACCGCGAGAGCCCATTCTATACCTTCCACTTTTCGCACCGTTCCACTGCCATCCGCAAGATATAGTGCTTTACTATTGCACCAAATATGGCAGATAGGACTATTATCTAAAAGTTTTATGCGAACCAGCATCTTTGGACTGTATATACTGTCAACGCTCCATAGATAGATTGTATGATCTTCTGCTTCAGTTCCCGTTGCAATACACCGTTCATCAGGCATGTATCGAATGGTTCGCAACTGGCCTTTGTAAAGCGCATGATTAAGACGCGCAATAATTTCTGGGTGCGGTAGAGAAAGATCCCAGATTTCAGCGATTGCACCCTGTGCAGAAGGATATATTTTATTTTCAAACCCTGCATTAATGACCAAAAATTCCTTATCATGGTGCAAAAATGCATCACACGCGCGGAAATAGGCAAATTGCTGCGCCCTATTTAACGCAACCTTTTTTTGTTCTAATCCATTTTCATCTACTATACGGGCTATGATATCTGAACTATTAAATGCATCAATTATGAGTAATGATTGCGAATGATTCAGGCGTGCACAAATATCACTCACTTGAGTAGCTATCTTTTCACCCATACCGCTTTGCAGATTATATTTCATCAGTTCATCTTGTTTGTTAACACAAAATAGATAGTGCGAATCAGAAAAATGCATGCTCGTATCAGAACTCACCGGCGCACTGTTGATGCTCAATGAAAGCTTACCAGAAGCAATATCTACAATTTGTATATCTTCATCAAATGTAGCTACCGCTACATATTTCTTATTCGGAGAAAGAACAATATGTTTTACCGATACTTCACTCAGCCGACACCATTCTGAACTATCTTTATGTATGACAATATCATCTTCGGGCGGGAAATAGCCATTTTTTTTGCTCCACACAGTATCTCGCGTGATATAGAGAGTATCTACCATACGCTTCATATTCTTCATAAGCGGACATTCTGTTATTTGAAGACGGGGTACCAATAACTGTGTGCGTAATTCGTGCGGTAAAGAACGAACAACTTGCTCTGTAAAAGATATGTTTTTGTCATGTCTATCACCCAACAATTTTTGCACTGTTCGGCCGGAAGACATATACCGCCCTACTGCTGATACACAAAGCTCAGTTAAAGAAGGCACTGTCATGCCAACTATACGCTGCTCAGAAAAAGATTCGTACCGTGCACTATCAGATGCATCTGCCTGCGGTAAAACAAAAAGCAATGTACAAAAAAATATAGCGCGGTAATACGTGTACAAAATATTGTGAGAACTGTTCATCATAGGATCCTTAAATAATTTACTTGTGCGTTACTCTGTTGTTTTTATGGTATGTATAGATTTTTTTCCAATCGCTTCTTGTTGTTGTAAATGCTGTATCGCTGCATTCCACATCGTCAAATCCATTGTATGCACAAAAGAATGCCCATCTTTTATATACAATTTTTTATCATAAAACCAGAGATGCGTTAACGGACTTGGCTGTGTCAGCGCATACCGAGAAAGAAGGGTAGGCTTTTTAATATCTGCAATGCTCCATATATACACTGCATGATCCCTCCAATCGGTACCGGTTGCTACCTGTGAGCTATTGGTCATAGAACATAAAGACTCTATCGGACCATCATAGAGGGGGTGGTCTAACAATGCGACCACTTCAGGTTGCCGAGTGGACATGTCCCACATTTCTGCAATACCATTTTTGGTATATTTTTTATTGTTGTATCCACTATCCATAACCATGATATCGTGACCATCTGCAACCAATGAAATAGTTTGACTGTGGGTATTGAATCGTTGATTAAAACTAAACAGAAAAGTATTTTTTAACGTTCCATTTTCATTAATAGCTCGGACTCTCAGATGGTCTTTGGAACCATAACTACTCTTATTTAATACTACCAAAGCGCGCGAGCTCGGTAGTTGCGTATAGATACTGTCCACATCATGTACAATCAGTTCTGTTTTTCCCGTTCCAATATCATAAGAGTTGAGATTTCTTAGATTATTGATATAAAAAACTTTTTGCGCATATCCTGCGTAAACGGTATTTCTGTAGTAGTCATCAGTAGCATCCATAATGCGTATCACGCGCGTACCATTCTGTATATCTCTCACATCAATATTTCCATTGAACCATCGTATGACTATATGTTTTTTATCGCCAGTAAGGTGCAGTTTTAATGGCATATCACTCACGCAATCTAAAACAGTAACTGGCTTCGTATTTTCACAAAACGTAAGTTTACATGAATGAGCGCCACACTGTCTCGTTTTATATAATACACTCAATCCATTAACCATCTCTTCCATATCGAACAAATGATACGCCCGTTTAACATGCATCAATTGGGGCAATAACGATAGAGTCACATCAGTGGGTAAACGGCTTATTATCTGTTCAGCAACTGGCGTATCTGACTTGTACTGTTTTCCAAGCAGTCGCTGCCTTGTTCCATCTTTTTGATAATATCTCCCTATTGCCCTACTACAATATTCTTTGAGAGATAGCACTCCTTTTGTTTCCTTGATGCCACTCCTTTCACCCGCCTGCATGACAAAATTAATAGTTAACAATGTTATTGCTATACAATGTAGACGCATACTTATCTTTCATCTTTGTACTGCGAATGGATATACAATATCCATTCGGTACCATTTTGATTATCTTTTTACAATTTGGTTCTTTACACAAACAGGTGATTTTATGTTTCTGGCCAAAGATAATGCTGCTTATTATTATTATTCTGCATCTGCTTCTTTTTTGTAAAATAAAATAGTTTTTATTACTCTGTACACAGTATAATAGTAGCTAAAAATAATTTGTTTAAAAAGAAAGGAATTCCTTATGAGTTCACCAGTGCAAAAACCTATTGCCCGCGTTGGGGTCGGTGTATTTGTGATACACAATGAAAAGCTGTTGCTTGCAAAACGGATTAATGCTCATGGCGAAGGCACTTGGTCGCCCGCTGGTGGCCATTTAGAATTTGGCGAAACAATTGAGCAGTGTGCAACACGAGAACTATATGAAGAAACGGGAATGATCGCTCATAAAATTCGATCAATTGGCTGGGTTAATAACGTTTTTATTCAGGAACAAAAACAGTACATTACCTTTTTCACTTTGGTAGAAGAATACAGTGGCGAACCGGTAGTAAAAGAACCGCATAAGAATGAACAATGGCAATGGTTTGCACTCAATGAACTCCCTGCCACGTTATTTCTACCAGTAAAAACCTTTTTTGAGCAGCATTCAATTGACGCCCGGAGCAATCTTTAATTGTTGATACGTTTCTTTAAATGCAAGAATGCCACGTACGTCATGTTTGCTAATAGTAGTCGCCGATTTTACTGCGATAGGATACAACGTTCCATCTATTTCAACGATAATATCAACTTCTGCTCCTGCTAAGGTGCGCCAATGGTAAAAATTGGGAGCCCATGGGTAAATGAAGAACAAAACGCCTTAATCATGTTAAGAAATAGCTTGTGTACTGTTCAAAGGCTTTTTATTTCACTCTATTTTGTGATTTAATCATCATGCACAGAAAAAGATTTCCAACTTTTAATAGCACAATTTTTTCATCATTTCCCCCATAGATAAGCATCCCTTTTTTCTGGCCAGCCAGTTACTGTTTCTCTTTATTGTGTAATTTTATAAGTGAGGTTTAAAAATTACACACCCGTGGCCAAAAAGCGAGATTATGGCTGGTTGCCTTAACCTTGTTATCTCGGCTAAATACAATAGAATTTCTTAATAATTTCATGGAATGGTATTCAAGCGACGGCGAATACAATAGAAAAGAAAGCTCACTAAAATCAGCTTTTCATGAACTCACTGAAACGTACTGCTCGTCTCATTTTTGATTGTTCCGAATGTTATAATCTTGCGATGCGTGCACCTGTACCATAACTAGACATAAAAAATACCCATATACCATTATACTTCGTTCCATCTTCCTCCACTTCCTTGCACTTCTTCATCTATTTCTATTTCAGAATTCTGTATCGGGTCTTCAATAATATAATTCACCGTATAATGAATATACGGTTGCGAACCTGGTATATCATTTGATTGCCAGCCATGAGAACTATTTGTCACAATGTTATATGCAGGAGAAAAACCAATGCGGTCAATAGCTACTCTCAATGAAATAGTAGCGCGCTGAAACCACGAAGCGTCCCGTTCCAAGCGTAATTCATATGCGGTATTACGAGCGAGATTATAGAGAATAAATGTATGACGACTGCTTACGCTGCTACTGGTAGAATCACTTCTGCGCCCTTCTTTAAATGATGTAGCGAACTCAGTTTTTTTTGAACTCTGCGGTTTAATAATATAAGATCGTGGCCCTGACTCTCGTAAATATTGTAGCACGTCATGGCGTGTAGGCCATTTTGGGTTTGCTCTATTAAAAGGTCCCCTATCTTCCCCTGGACGAAATGCGATTAGCAGAAGCGCTGTATCGGTATGATTAGTAATTTTTATGATAGCTGTTTGTGGTTCTTGTTGGGTAAAAAGTTTAGGCCCTGGCTCATAGACCGCACCGTACCGCGGTGGCACCATCGAGCCGTTTGGCAAAGTCGTCCAGCCTTGACCTCCATGCATACCATATGC
>JBAVOR010000013.1:0-39192 GCA_049692255.1 Candidatus Babeliales bacterium | reverse complement strand
AAAATCTCTATACTGATGCATTTACGCACAATAAAGGGAAACAAAAATTTATTGTGCATGACGGTCCCCCCTATGCAAACGGCCATATTCATCTGGGCCATGCATACAATAAAATTTTAAAAGATATCATTTGCAAAGCACGGCGTATGGCTGGCTATCATGTTCCTTTTACGCCAGGCTGGGATTGCCATGGGCTGCCCATCGAAATTAATGTAACCAAAGAATCACCAAACTTGCCCCCTATGGCTCTTAAAAAAGAGTGTCGTGCCTATGCGCAGCGCTGGATAGATACACAAAAACAAGAGTTTAAAACGCTCGGCGTTTTGGCTGATTGGGCTAATCCTTACTTAACGATGGATAATACGTATGAAGCAAACATTCTGCGTGCATTTGCAGATTTTGTTTCTGAGGGTTACATAGATAAAAAAAATAAGACCGTTCCTTGGTGTTTTTCCTGTCAAACTGTGTTAGCAACGGCAGAGATAGAATACAAAGAACGAAAAGACCCTTCATTATACGTTCTATTTGCAGTACATAATCCAGACCTGCTCATACCAAAGCATCTGCCGCACAAAAAAACGTACGTGGCTATCTGGACTACTACACCGTGGACGTTACCTCTCAACCGCGCAGTTATTGTTAAGCAGGGTGGTGAGTATGTCATGGTCGAGCACAATGATACCTATATTATTCTCGGCGCAACACGTGCTGCACAAGTCTGCGAAACAGCAGGAATACCGTATAATCAAGTAGGCGTTATTACCGCTGACCAGTTATTGAGCACAACGGCAATGCATCCATTCGTAAGCGAAATGCAAGTGCCTTTTATTGCAAGCCCACATGTATCTTTAGAAGATGGTACTGCGCTGGTACATTGCGCACCTGGCTGTGGCCCCGAAGATTATGAGTTGGGGGTACAGAACGGATTAGAGATTTTTTCACCTATCAGTGCTGATGGCAAATATACCTACGGCATTATTCCCGAATCATTAGAAGGCATGAGCGTCACCGAAGCGCACGGGTGGGTTATTACACAACTCATGAACAGTGGTGCGTTATTGCATAAAGAGTCCATTAAGCACGCGTATCCCCACTGTTGGCGCTGCCGCAATGGATTGATTTTCCGCGCAACGCGTCAATGGTTTTTAAATTTAGCACATAATAATTTGCGTGAAAAAGCCTTACAGGCAATTGAAACAATAGAATTTGCACCAAAACGCTCAATCGGTTTTTTACGCGCCACCATTGCGGGCAGACTCGAATGGTGTATCTCCCGTCAACGCGTGTGGGGGGTGCCAATACCTGCATTACTGTGCACTCGTTGCGCCCATGCTACCATTACTCCCGCGCTTGTGCGCACCGTAGCAGATCGCGTCGAGTCGCGCGGCGTTGAATATTGGGATGAAGTACCCGTTGCTGAGTTAACGCAGCATATGTCATGCACCAGTTGCGGCAATACTGAATTTACCAAAGAGCATGATATTTTAGATGTATGGTTCGATTCAGGAGTAAGCCATTATGCAGTATTATATAAAAATAAAGAGCTCGGCTTCCCTGCAGATGTGTATTTAGAAGGGGTTGATCAGCATCGCGGGTGGTTCCAAAGTTCATTGCTTACCAGCATGGCGCTTGAAAAAGAGGCGGCGATGAAAACAATCGTTACTCATGGGTTCACCGTTGACGATAAAGGGCATAAGATGTCCAAGTCGTTAGGAAATGTGGTAACGCCAGCAGAAATTATTAAACGGTTAGGAACCGATGGACTCCGGCTATGGGCATCGAGCATTACCCATGGCGGCGATGCAGTGGTTTCTGAATCACTCATGACTAACGTGGCAGAAGTGTATCGCAAGATACGCAATACGCTCCGCTTTTTACTTTCTAATCTATATGACTATAAGCATGAGACTGACGCATTAGCTATTGCACAGTTGCAAGTAATTGATCAATACGCATTAGAGAAACTTTTCTCTGTACATTTGCGCATACAAGAAGCATATGAACGGTACGACTTTACTGCAGTGTTCCATGAATTAGCAGATTATTGCTCCCATGAACTGAGCGCACTGTACCTAGATATTATTAAAGACCGTCTGTATGTTGAAGCACCAACAAGCATGCAGCGCCGCTCCGCGCAAACGGTATTGTGGTATATCCTTGACACCCTCACGCGAGACATGGCTCCTATTATATCATTTACCGCTGAAGTGGTTTCTGACCATTATCAAAAAAACAAGACCTGTTCTATACATTTGCAATCATTTGCATCGCTTGCCGATGTATGGAGCTATATCGCTTCTCAAGAAAATATACCCGATATAATAGACTGGTACCCGTACAAGGCGCCCATTGCTCAGACACTTGAAGGGTTCCGCACGCTGAAAAATCATATCTTGCGCTTACGCGCCTGGGAGATGATTTTTGCCATTCGCACTGCCGCGCTCAAGTCACTCGAAGAACAACGCGCTGTTGGAGCCATTAAACATTCGTTGCAAGCAACAGTAACTATGAGCTTTGATTTTAATGAAGAGCAGATGGCACTCATTAAATATATGCAACAGTTGCTCAAAAATAATGGCAGCTCACTCGACGCACTGCTCAAAGAATTGTTGATTGTTTCATCATGTACTATTACCGCTACAACAGGGAATTTAGAGCAGTCGCCAGAACTGTCTGGTCTTTGGATTCTTACCGCACCGGCAGTAGGAGTAAAATGCCCGCGTTGTTGGCACTGGACAGAAAGCAACCATCCATTAGAGCTGTGCGATCGTTGTGCAGGGATATTATCGATACGATAACAACATATTTATCAATTATACAAAACAGATCACATGAAAAAACAATATATCATTACCGTACTGTGTATTGGTAGTGCGTTCAATAGTAGTGGCATGTACCATCCGCAAGAAACATATGTTTTGACCGAATTGCTTGAACAAGGCTATCGGCAATCATTGCTTGAAGAGTGGCGTAAGCTGCAAGAGAATACCAATTTAGTAAAACACCTGAACAGCGATGAAGTAGAGAATCTTATTAAATCGAGTGCCGGTAGAGATGGGTTTGCCCGAGCGGAGAAGATTCTTGAAGAGCTGCGACAGCAAACAATGTAAGGGTCCACAAGAAACAATCACTATTTCTGTATGCACATTTTAGTTCTATGGCAATAGTGACTTTTCTAGCGGTAACGCCATAGGGTTTCTCCGACTCTTTTCTTTCGGTGGATTTACACCGAGTGTTGTGTCGGGATCAAGAAGCATGTTAGCGTAACCAATTATCGTATAATCAGCACGAAGTTCGCCGTTGGCAATTTTATTAAGATTGGCTATTTGTCCAGCGGTCATTGGCTTATTTGCAGTAATAGGGTTGAAGCTGTCAGAAGAAAATGATCCTGTATTTTTTAAAAAAGCATTCACCTGTGCACGTGCGTATCGGAGTGCACCTTGTTTTGCTCTTTCATTCTTTTCCATAACGCGATCGTATGATTTTGGCACGATGTCTAAATATTTTGCAGGATTTTTAAGTACTTCCAGTTCTTCTTTTCGGATCGTTATATTGTACGGTTTCACAAACATACGCGAATACTTATTATAATCCAAAGGTAAATTGGATGTAAAAGATACGCTTTCTCCATCTTTTTTTATTAATTCATCAATAGTATACTCTACCAACGCAGATCTATATTTCTTTTCCAGGTCATTGTACTTCTTCTCTTTCTTAGCCATCTCTTTTTTTGCTACTTTGGCAAATTGGGTTGGAATAATTCTGCTGTAACGTTCAGCCTCTTCTGGTATTTTGCCCAGCGGAGTATTACTGAGTTCAAATTGAGTTATTACATTATTAATAGTTCTGCTGATATCTTCTTCGTTGGTAAAATTTTTCTCTCTTGCTGTATCTAGTAATCTTTTCAGGAATGCGTCACCGAGTTCTTTTTTTTTATATAGATTGTTTACCACCCGCAATAATTTTTCCGATGGATTACGAAGCATCTCAAGCTCAATTATGCGTTGCGCATTTTCTATACTCGATAGATTTCCAGAACCAACTTCTGCAGATTTTTGTTGAAGAGGCGCTTGCTTTTTTTGTTCATTTGCAAGTGTTTCATTAATCAATTCATCGATAGTCTTGTTTTTTAACTCTTCAGCATATTGTGACGCTATACGGTTGTACAATGTATCAACTTCTTTTTGACGCGTAACGTGCTCTTCTTTGACAAGCTTTAATGATCCAGGAGAAGTTGTTAATGGAGTAAGTTGCTTGCTTCCTTCTTCCTGCTGCAATTTTTTATTTTTAGCTTCTTCTTCTTGTTTCTGTATTTTTTTATGTTCTTCTTCGATATCTACTACAACATTCTCAAAAGCATGCAATATTGGTGCACTTGTTATCAACAGCAACAACAATAATCTCTGTGTCATGGGTTTTAACTCCAACTACTCTATCATCTTTTTAATACTCTCTTATTAACCATAATGCAGCAGCGAAGAACAACGCAAGAGTTGGAGGAAGGAGCGAACAAAAAAAACCGGCAGTTACTTGTGCATAACTGCCGGCCCGTTATTTTACATTAGATAGAGTAACTTATCCTGCTTTTTGTTTAAACAGTTCGTTTAAATCAGTATAGGTGCTAATAAATTTACCCAAATAATTTTCCCCCTTATTCAACTCCTTGATAGGCTGATTGATAGGGTTTGCAATATCGTTTTCAGGATCTTCATCATCATCCATACCTTCACCGGTGAGCACGTATGCTTTTTGTGGATTGATCGTCTTAGTCGCACCAGCATTCGTAATGACCGATTTAGTATCTTCGGTAATCATTTTTAGGCTCAACAAGAATTCAAGGTCTTTGAAATATTTATCCCGATACAGATTAAACAGCTTCTGCGCTTCAGCACGAAGCACGTTCTTTTCTTGCACGTTAAGACCGATGGTAATAGTCAGCTCTTTTTTAATATTGCTAAACTTAGTAACAATCTCCATTAACGCCTTATTTACTAAGCTTGCTTTTTTCATTTCTGCTTTTGCTCTATCACTCGTAATTGGAGTACCTTTGAGAGTAATAGGAGTTTTGATGTACTGCTCAAAATCTTTAAGCATCTGTACAGGCGTTAATGCATCCTCGTCAGTTCCCAACGGTTCTTGTAAGAATGCAGACAGGTCTTTGAGGTGCTTTTCGACCTCTTCTACTTTCTTGGTCAAGCGAGGATTCGCTTTTTCTTTCTCTTTTTCTGCTCCCTTCTCTTTACCCGCTCCCTCTTTTTGTTCTTTTGCTTCTCCTGGTTTTCCTTCTTTTGTTTCACCTGCTGCACCTGGTGTTCCAGCGGCTCCGCCAGCCCCCGGTTTGCTACTTGGTTGCCCCATCATTCCCGTTTTACCTTCAAATGGTATTTCCGATTTAATGCCACCACCAAGAATTGGCTCCGCGCCAGCACGTGCACCAGCAAAGGTGCCTATATCTCCTTTACGCCCCTCATTGCCAGCAAACGGTTGTTCAAAGACCGGCATAGAGAATGGTGGTCTACGGCGCGCCATCTCTTCTTGATCTTTACGTGCGGTTGATTCCAGTCGCTCTTGCTCTTGCTTACGCTTTAAAAATTCAGGATCATGTTTTTTCAGAAGTTGTTGTATCGTAGTAAACAGAGCATTACGATACGCTTCCTGCGATAGACAATCGATAACTTGATTGAGTGCTGTATATGATTGTTCTTTTGCAGCAATTGAGCGATACGCTTTGACTATCTCTTCGTATGCAGGAGTGCCCGGTTTTGTTTTTTTAATCTCTCGCTGATACGCTTCTTGCACCTGCGGCCATGGCGTAACGGTAGTAACACGCAATACCGTATAGGGGCTTATTTCTGTTTCGACATCTATCTCTGGAAAATCAATGCGCGGTTCAAGGTATGCCAACTCATTATCAAGACGTTCTAGTTGTGTAAATAACGCTTCAAACTCTTTATCGATCAGATAGGTAATCATTTGATCGGTGCGTAAAGCTTGTGTATAAGAAACCATATCGTCGTAAAGATATCTAAACGATTTAAGAATATCACGTGCTTTAAAATCAACATCTGCTTTTCGTTTAATAAGATTGAGATTTTCACTCAACGCATCCAGCATAGTGCGCGCTTGACTCATGCGGGTAAGGTCAAGGGGCTTTGTGGCTTTAGGTGCTTTCTCTGCGCGTGGTTTTTCTACCGCTGGCGCCGGTACCGGTTCTGCCGTTGGCTCTGCTTCAGGGCCAAAAAGCATATCAAATGGGTCTTTGCCCAACTCTTCTGCTTGCTTGCCAATACGATCTGCCATAACGTACGGGTCGACCCCTTCTTTTATTGCCATTTCATTAATTTTAGCGCCTAACGTATTTAATCGTTCAAAGAGCTCCGGTTCATTTTTTTGTATTTCTTCAACAAACCGTTCCATCTCTTCCATTGATATACCTTCGGGCAAGCCGGGCGCTCCCCCCATGCCAAGTAATAGGGCATTATTGATGCACAATACCACAACCAGAAACATATATCGTATGAGTAATCGCATGTTCATAAAAATCCTTATATCTGTTATGTACTGATATATTACTGTTTACTGATAGAACGTAGCACAAGTTGCAACGAGTATAAACTATTTATTTTACCTTTTCTTTCGTAGTATCGTTATAGTATTGCGAATGATGACAATAAAAAAAGGATGATATGCGTCATGCGTTTGTATTGCTTGAATGCCTGGTAGCGATTACCAGTGCTATTATTGCATTAACAGTACTTGAAACAGTTGTCGTACAAGGGTATGTGCTTGTACAACAAAAGCGTCAACAAATACGCATCATGCAGGCAGCTGAACAAGTAGGCGAAGCTATGGTGCGTCATGATAACAGCGCACTAACAACCACCCCTTATAGTATTACTAACGCAACAGATATTTCGGTGCGTACACGTGATGATTCTGAGCAAAGCATGGAAGGCATAAAACGTATTACGGTGCAGGTTACCCATGAAACAGAAGAACGTACGAAAGAGTTGTATCTATACACCTATGAATCGACCGGCTTTTATGATGCTTGAGCTGGTCTGTTATGGTGCAATTATTGCGCTTGTGGTGCCACTAACGATACGTATGAGCGTACAATTGTTGCACCAGTTAGACATGCGCGCTACAGCGCTTACCCATGCAATAATGGAAGAGAATGCTTTGTGTGCCATAGAACGGGACATTGCTCGTGCTCCATGCAATAGTAATACATGGAAAAAAATAAAAGAGCATCATATCGCGTGGTATACTACCGATGGAATAATGGGCTGGCGCGTGCGCAAAGGGGCACTTCTGTTTTATACGCGGCGAACCGCAACCAATAAGCGCCATGTACAACGGGTAATACCATTGCCAGAACCGATACAATTTAGCGGGCTCATAGAGCAACAACGGGTACGCGCTATCGATATAACACGTGCTCATCATACGCAGCGGCGCATCTGGCTTACGCCTACAGAGTATGTGCTATGAAAACAGAAACCGCTGGTTCATTAGCGCTGTATCTAGCTGGCAGCATCACTATACTTATGCTTGCCGCCATGGGGTCATGGCATATGGCGCTACACACGGCGCATGCATTACAAGAGCAAAGCATTGCAATACAGTTGCGTTCCGTTGCACGCAGTTGCATGCATTACGCATTGCACCATAGTATGCAATCCTCATTGCTTGAGCAAACAAATAATCAAAGCGTCTCAATAACGGCTACCTTCCCACTGTTTAATCAAGGGCCAGAGTCGTCAGTATTTATAACCATACAACCAAATGGCAGTAGTAGTATGGTTCTAGTCATTGCGCGCTTGCAAGAACGCGCAATAAAAATACGCACGTGTATCACGGTGACACAAACGGAACAAGGGCAACGTCGATACGTCATAAACCCTTGGATATACGGATAAATCGTGCAAATAATTGACAAGTTTTTAAATTAGAGCGATTATCATGCTGCGGGATGTCGCATAATGGCCATTATTAATTACAAAAAGAAGCCCATGAGCCTGAAAAAATTATCTTTCTTTATATTTGTCAACATAGTAACGAGCACCTGTGATATGGCAATTCACGCCATGGAAAATGGCCACGAAGATATGAATTTGAAACAAGCAGAAGTAGCGAAAGCCATACGGGAGATTATACAAAATAGTGTTCCTACCAATGACCGTACGCTTTTACAGCTCAAGCAGCTAATAGATAGTATGGAAGATATTAGTTATGTAGATACATTCATTGGTAGTACAAAAAGATCTGACGGAACTGTAATTCGTGCAAATTGTCTTGCGCTCGCTATGAAAAATAATTTCCCTTTGGATACAGTACAACATATCTGGGGAAAATATGAGTGTGTGTACCCTCAATTGACATCAACAGAGTGTTTTTCTTCTACCACCCCCGATGAAACTGAGATTACTTACTTTGTACCGGTCCATTATGCAGCAACTGTACAACGCTTAGATGTATTATCGTGGTTGCTACAAATAAATCCATCACTTATCTACGTGATCAACCAATCAAATGCAACACAAGATGATTCTTCAGGTGCTGCTTATGAGCAGATGCATCCGCTGGCGATAGAATGGTCGCTAGAATCATATAAAGCCATGGTTGCTTCTCATCTTGAATCGCTCAGCAGTACGAATGAAAAGAGACTATTTTTTAATGAAGCCATTGCCCTGCTTATCAACAGCTCTACTACAGATTTAGACCTTTTTGCAAAAAAATTGGAGTTTCTTGATCAAAACAACCCTGTTGCGCCGCATGTAGCTTTTAGCAGTGGTGAAACACTGCATAATATTCTAGAAAAAAACAACTTTGTTAAATCATTGATCTTCACTAATAATTTAACGCGGGCACAGGCATATGATAATCAGATACCCCAAAAACAGATGCATTTTCTCAAAAACTATTTATGGCAAGCTTATACTCACGATCGTTTAGGCACGATACTCAACGATACCAATCTTGATGGTCAAACAGCACGTGACATGATCAAAGAGTATCAGTTCAATTGGATGGAATATGGAGCAGTTCCTAATAGTACAGCCTTAAATAAACTCATAACGTTGCTCGATGCAGCAAATATGGCTCAAACAGTTGAAACGCTCGAGCAAGATCTAACCAGCAAAGCTGATCTATTTTCTCGCATTAACTTCGCACCGCTGGCCGGTACGTTATGGAAACAAGAGGCGAATAAACTGAAAAGGCTTCAAGCAATGGCCGCCGCAGATAAGAATAAAAGTCTTCAGGCATCTACCTCTGTGCAAACGGTCCAATCGTCTGATGTAATGAACATTGCATCAGAAATAAGCTCCCTGTTGGGCAAAAGAAAAAGAACAGAAGATAATAATGAGTAACGCATAAGCCGTAATACTATGTATGCAGGAGTCGCGTTGTCTTTGTGCTTGTACGCCCTCGGGTTACACTGCACGGTATTGACCGCATGGGGCTCCTGCTTTTTTTTAGCGCCATTATTCATAGCTGCTCATCACCTGCTCTCGCCAGCAATATCTTTTCTTTATGGAATGCTCATCGGCACAATCACGTATTACCCTTGTTTTATTGCGTTATATACCCATATTCATTGGGGAAGTGCGCTATTACTCACTCTTGTTGCTCTTAGCTGGTATGGCATAGGTATCATGCTTTGGATTCAGAGTATTACCTTGAGCGGTGTTGGCACTCTTATGCGCAGCGCATGTACCGTTGCACTTACCGCCTTCTACTATTATTACGTGGCTAACTATTGTTGTTTGTTTTTTGTGCGTTGGTGTGGGTTACCCATGAGTATACCTCTCATACCACTCATGAGTTACGGTTCAGTACAATGGGCAGTCTGTGTATCACCGGGCGCTACGTTGCTTGCGCTCATCGCATGTAATGGTGCCATTGCGCACGCGTGGGTGAATAAACTGTTTGTGCGCATTGGCGTTTTGATGCTGCTGATGGGGGTATGCATACAGCTGTCGCTTCAACAGCAAAAGCAGCGAGCAGAATCGATAGCAGTCGGTTTTTTGACTATTGCAACAACCGATGAGCAAACGATTCATGAAAGAGCACACATGCTTGGCCAACAACTGGGCAAGTTGTGCGCGAATCGTTCAATCGATATTATCATCAGTAACGAAACGGTGTTTAATGAAAATCTGGCAGCAATGCCTGAACTGGTAGCGTTGTGGTATGAGTATGGGCTTGCATCAGATGTGCATCTTTTTATCGGCGCATACCATCAATGCGCAGGGGCACTGTATAACAGCATATACTGGATTCACCAGGGATGCATTCAAAGCATATATCACAAGCAATTGGTAATACCGGGCATAGAGACTGATCATCTTGCATCATGGCAGTTGCCTGCGTGGTGCATGCGAGCGCACAATCAATCGTTCCGGTGTGAGCCATCATCGTTGCACGAAGAGCCGATATGGGATATGTCGATACGTGGGCACCCTTGGCATGGTGCGCCGCGTATTTGTGCTGATCTTTTTTTCCTTGCACCAGCACCGGGCGCAGATTTTATCATCGGCGTTATTAATCTCCACTGGTGTTCATCAGAACGTTTCAAGCGACTGCTGCACCACACAGCACTCTGGTGGCAATCTCTTTCGGGTACATCGATTATATGCCCAGCACTCGATATATTGTAGGCAGGGCAAACACATTGAATTGGTGGCGAGATTAGGCCTTTTATCAAATGCTTTTGATGAAGAGGCAAGTAAGAGTCCCACTGGAGCAAAAAGTAATCGTTACTTGCCCTCTAGCGCAAGCGCTAATTGATTCAATGCCCGTTTTAATCGTATCAAGCTAAGCCGGAGCGAATCGCTTTTTACTGCATTCATTTCTTCTAAGATTTTTTCATTGCGTGCATCTATGCGTGTTTTTTCATGTTCTGCTGATTCATACAGGTATATGGTTCCTTCTCCAAACCATTTCCCTTGCTCATCCCAAAAGTTAGATTGCACAGGCTCGATCTGTGCATCATTGCATGTGTACCAGAACGTTCCGTTACTAACATACGCAAACCAGTGCCCGCTGGTGAGCGTTCCGGTATGGCGCACCACTGCACGCAACACAAAATATCCTTCTTTTCCCTGCGCTTTAAAATCAAAATATCGTTGCAGGTTGAGTACAGTCGGTATACTAATAGAATTGGTCAGTTTTGTTTCAGCGCCACGCCCAAGCTCTATCATAAGCCACGATGGATTCGTAACAAAGAATGCTCTCTTATCGGCATATACAAATCGTTGCTCTAGAACTTCTTCAAGATGTTCAAAAAAAGCGCGCTGCTTACTCGATTGCAATACACCGTCAAGCTGCGCAGTTGTTTGATCTTTTATAACCAACTGCTTCGTTTCACTATTTTTAATAGAAACATCGATACAGCGTCCCTCAATTTTTTTAGAAGTACTGTACCAAATTATGCGCACCATCATCCCTTTCTCTGATAGATACGCATTATCTAAATCGGTATACAATGGATACTGAGCATGGGGGGTTACCAATACCGAGTTAAACCGCTCTTTGCTCGTATGATAATGTTCAATCCAGTCAATGCGCAAAAGGGCATTGGTACTATTAGTAATCACCAATGCAGGTCGCTTATCTGTATATGGGGTCGTCATGGTACGTATTGATTGTTCATCAAATAAAACGGGAGTATCTTTTTTTATATCAAAAAAGCAATGCACCGGTCTATTGATCAACACTTCGCGTCGTATTTTCTTTTCACCATTGGGCATAATCGCAACGGTTTTAAATATAAATGCGCATGCTTCCACCAGCGTTTTATAGTGCTCAGGTAAATATTGTTGCACTTCAGGCAATAGTGTGTCCAAAAATTTATTCAAAAAATGGGATGCGTCTTGTTGCGTATAACGCATTTGACCAATAATATTCCATCCCATTTGAGTGAACAGATCAAGCTCCTTGCCTGGTGTACAAGTAATATACTGATGTTTGGTAAACAGTGTTGTATCATCAAGCCTTATAGCATTTCCATGGTATTGCTGTATATTTGCGCGCGCTACCGCATCCATTTGTTTACATAAGCGCACTGTTACGTAAGTGAGAGTATCTTGAGGCACCTTATTCTCGTCTAAGGTAAGCAAAATAGTTCGCAGATCATCTATCTGCCATAACATTTGTAATACTGCGTTTTGAAAGCAGTTATTGCCGCATTGGCCCAGGCCAACGGGAATTAATGAAGGCGCTTTGACTGCATGAGCGCAACAGTACCATGCCATACAGACCATGTACATAAAAGCATGCATAATCATCCCCTTATGTTATTGTTTGCAGCAGGGTGCTCAACGCATTAGTGAATGCATCAAGTGCTGTTCCTAATGTTTCAACAGCTGGTTGCTTTCGCGCAGAAAATTGACGAAACAATGCTTCGTTTATAGGGTCAAGTCGTTGTTTTTCATGCGCAGCAGATTCATATAAAAATAACGATCCTTCGGAGAGAGATGGCACTATTGTTTCAAAGAAATTGCCACGTATTGGTTCAATGTGCGTATCGTTACACGTATACCAACCGCTGCTGGTATTCACGTAGGCTATCCAGTGACCACTCTCGTTATTCGCGCCTAAGTGTTGAACCGCCGCCCGCAAAACAAAAAGACCATATTTGGGGTCTTGTTTTTGTTCGGCGTCTGCTAGGTATGGGCTCATATCGAGAGTTAATGGTACAATAAACGCGTTTTGAATTTTTCCTCTATCGGCAAAGCCACGGGGTAAAGAAAAGGTAAGCCAGGTAGGCAGTGTAACAAAGAAGGTTCTGCGCATCCCATCAACTATTTTGTAAGCAAATTGACCCGCCATTATTTCTTCAATGCTATCAACCACTTTTCTTCGCTCACCCGGTACTTTGTTTTCAGTATCCCACTGATACAGCTCTTGGCTATAGAAGGTAAGCGAATGAACACTCATTTTCTCTACTTGTTTTTCACACATGCGCCCGTCAATTAAACGATCATTGGTATGCCAAATAAAACGAATAAATTCTCCGTTTGTTTCTATATCATCAGTGGGAATAAAATACGTAACGTCAGGTGCTATGCGTATCGTGCGCATAACCTTACCAGCGCCTACTGCTTTTTGAATGTATTTCAGTACCAGATCGCTCTCTGTTTTGTTAGTTACTGCAATAGCATGATGACGCGAGGAGACAGTTGTTCGTACAAAAGGTATTTTTGAAGAGTTAAATTGAAATCGATATGCTTCATCGATAATGCTATTTAATAATTGCGGCGCATTTATTTGTACGACTCGTGATACAGGGAGTCCAACACCTTCTTCACGAATTTCTTTAATATACGCGCAGGTGGTAATGATTTTCTGAAATTGTGCTGGCGCAAACTGTTTAGTTTCAGCGAAAAAGACCGTAAGAAATTTGTTTAGAAAGTTAACAGCATCACTTTGTGTATAACGTTCTTTGCCAATGATATCCCACCCTTTTTTGGTGAATAGGTCTAGTTCTTTATCCGCATCGCATGGTACAAATGTGTGTTGTTTAAAAATATTGGCGTCATAATAGAGATGTGTTTGGTTGCCATGAAAGGTTACTAAATTATAATGTGCCTTCCGATCCATTTCTTTAAACAAGCGAATAGTTAAAGAAGTTATGCTGGTGGCAGGAAACAGCTGTTCATCCATGGTGAGTAACAGTGCGCGTAGATCATCTATCTGCCACAACATTTGTAATACTGCGTTTTGAAAACAGTTGTTGCCGCATTGGCCTAACCCAATGGGGATTAATAGGGTTGATTGATGCGCACTATACGCTGCGGTTGCAATGCTGATAAATAGCACTAGTAATTGTTGATTAAGGTGCGTGCTCATTTTTTTATTCTGTTCGTTCAGGAATATCAAAGACAGTTCCCTGCTCTACAATTCCTGCTTGTATCGCTCGTTTCTGTTTTATGTCCCGTATTTCTTGTGTTACTATTTTCTCTTTTTTTGCGAGCTGTGCGACCTCATCATTAAATAAAAGTGTACCTCTCAATGCTTTATACAAAAGATTGTAATTCTGCTTCTTAGCTTGCAATTCCGCTTTCTCTCTCTTAGTCAATTCTTTCTGTTTCTTTGCAACTGCCAAATTAGTATCGAGAATTTCTTTTTGTAAAGCAGTTAATTTTTCATATATTAGATTGCCAAACGTTTTTACCAATCCCTGTTGATCAGCACTCATCTCGTCAACAGTCTTTTTATCAAGTGAATTAAGCTGTACTTTTATATCGCTTAATTGTGTAAAAATTGTGATATCGAGCTTACTTGGAGCATTAATTATATCTTGTATGGTGCTTATTGTAGTAGCTATTTTCTGCTGCATTGTCGGTTGAACAGGTTGCTGCTGTTGCTCTTTCACAGCCTCAAAAACAAGTGGCTTTTCTAATGGTTGCCCTGGCAATTCAGCTTCCCCCACTAATTTTTCTTCTGTTGGCGCTAATGGTAGCTTTTGGAGTTCCTGTGCATAAGAAAGCACTTTTTCATAGTATTTAAGTGATTCTTCAGCGCTTTCCTTTTTTCTAGAAGCATCCTTTTTAATTTCTTCATTTGCTGATTGAAGGTTACTCATCCTTTCCTGCGCTTGCTGAATTCTTCTTTTTTGTTCATCTATTTTGTTATTAGCATATTCTTCAATGGTACTGAGCATTGCTTTTTCATCAGTTGTCGCACTGCCATTTTTAAATTGAAATTGTGAAACGGGTTTTTCCTTGCCATATGTTTTCAACCATGCATTAAATGTTTTATCTTTCAAAAAAATAGTAAGATTTTTTTTGTAGTTGTTGCGATTCCTCTTTTGTATCTTAGTGTTTTTGCGCACTACTGTTTTAAATGATTTTGGCTCGTAGCCGCCGAATGTTTTTGACGGATTTTGCAATACTTCTAATTCTCTAAGCGTTTGTTTGAGTTCTGATGAATTTGGCTGCTTTTTTAATGATTGATCAACGTCATTTACCAAGTCATCGAGAGTAAACCTGTTTAAATTGTCACTATATTTTTTAACGAGATGGTCGTAATAATCGTCATATTCTTGCGGTACTGATTTCTGTGTTACCGGTTCCATTTGAGAAGATTTTTTTTCAAAGGCTTCTTTTGCCTCTGACTCTGTTCTTAATTTTTCTTCTGGGTTAATTTTTGGCTTTTCAGCCTGAAACTCAGCTCCAGGCAAATCTACTGGGTTCCCTCTACCAAGCAATGCATATACTGGTGCAGCGCTCAATGCTATACACAATAACAATGAATATCTTTTCATAGCTTTTCTCCTTTTTTACCTTATCTTTGAGCGTAGTATAGCGCATGCGCTCGCGGAGGTGTCAAGAGAATGAGGATTGGGTTTTTAGCCTAGTTATGGTAAACTAAACTCAATTACCATAAAAAAAACGAATTTAAGGAAAAATTATGAAAGTATACATGCTCAAAGACGTTGTTAAAGTGGGCTTTTCTGGGGAAATTATTACCGTCTCAGATGGGTATGCACAGAACTTTTTGTTGCCTCAAAAGCTTGCGGTTGCAGTTACTCAAGAAACAGAGTCCCATTTCCGTAATCAACAAAAAACGGTAGAAAAGCGTAAAGAAGTGATTGCTACTGAAACATCTATGTTGGCAGAAAAGATCAAATCATTACAGCTTACTTTGTCTAAAAAAGTGCATGATGATGAACGTCTGTATGGTGCGATTGCTCCTATTGAAGTGGTTGACCTGTTGGCAGAAAAAGGAATTAAGGTAACTAAAAGTCAGATCATTTTCGAACGCCCCATTAAAACAAAAGGGTTGTTCGAAATTACTATAAAGCTTTCTTCTCGCCTGCAACCACGGTTACGATTAAAAGTAGTAGCTGAATAAGAGCTCTTGTTTTAAAGTCTGACGGGGTATTTTCATGGTTCCAAAACAACTGTTACCCAAATCTTTGCCTACCAGCGTTGAAGCAGAACGGGCAGTGTTAGGGGCACTGTTGTTAAACGATTCGTATGTGCATACGGTTTCCGAAACGTTAACACCCGCCGATTTTTATGTGCCGGCGCATACTATTATTTATAAAGCAGTCTTGCAGCTGATTGAAACAAATAAGCGCATCGACCTGATTGCCTTACAGGATTACCTGGCCAAAGAGAAAACATTAGAATCGGCTGGCGGCATTTCATATCTCATGACCTTACAAGAAGAAATTCCTATGGCGGGTCTTGTAGCACAACATACGAGCCTAGTTAAAGAGAAGGCAGTGTTGCGGGAACTTATCCAATCGGCAGCTGACATTATTGCCAGCTGTTATGATCAAGATGAAGACGCTATCGATGCAGTATTGGATCATGCAGAGCAGAAGATTTTTCAAATCGCCAACAAGCGCACGAATCAGAGCTTTGTGCAGCTTAATATTTGGCTCAAAAAAACCTTTGATGCAATTTCTGACAGCAAAAATCATACCAAGGGCATTACCGGTGTTGCGACCTCGTTTAAACAACTTGATTTTATGACATCGGGGTTTCAAAAAAGTGATTTTATTGTATTGGCGGCCCGTCCGTCTATGGGTAAAACAGCGTTAGCATTGGTGATGGCAGAACATGCTGCTTCATTGAGTCAAGTAGTTGGCTTCTTTTCACTTGAAATGTCTGCTGAGCAGCTAACGCTACGTCTTCTTTCTATGAAGGCGCACATTCCATTGCAGCGCATTAAAAATGCAGCCATCTCTTCCCAAGAATGGCTTGATTTGACCTATGTTGCCGCTAACTTAGCCAACCAAAAAATGTTTATTGACGATACGCCACTATTGACCCTCATGGAACTCCGTGCCAAAGCACGTAAGCTTAAAAATGAACATGGGCTTGATCTGTTGGTTATCGATTATTTACAACTGATCCGCACCAACAAAAAATATGAAAACAGACACCAAGAGGTGTCCGATATCTCTCGCTCGCTCAAAGCATTGGCGAAGGAGTTGCAAGTACCTATTATTGCGTTGTCGCAACTTTCGCGTGCGGTAGATGCGCGCGTAGACAAGCGGCCGATGCTTTCAGATCTGCGTGAATCAGGTGCTATTGAACAAGATGCGGACTTAATCATGTTTTTATATCGTGACAGCGTGTATAACCCGGAAACAGAAAATCCAGCACTTTCAGAACTCATTATCGGTAAACAACGTAATGGACCAACCGGAACGGTGTTTATGAACTATGTGCGAGAATTTACCCGCTTTGAAGATATGGGCGCTGAATAGGCAATTAATTTATTAATGCGCTCGTCCTGCCTGCGCGCCATAGCTCAACAACAGCGACGGGGATAACTTTTCCGCGCTCGTCCTGAGCTTGTCGAAGGATACGAGCTCCTAACTCGAATTGTAATCATGAATGGTTTTATCGTATACATTCTTAAATGCTTCGATGATTCGTATTATGTTGGCCATACAGATAATATTGATGTTCGCATGTCACAACATCAGCAAGGATTTTTTAGTGGATACACAGCAACTCGCTTACCCGTTGTTTTAATATTTGCAGAAAATTGTAATACTCGTGATGAAGCGTTTATATTGGAAAGACAAATCAAAGGTTGGAGTCGTAAGAAAAAAGAGGCTTTAATTCATGGTGATTTCAAATTGCTTAGTAAATATGCAAACACGAATTATTAATACGCTCGTATCCTTCGACAAGCTCAGGACGAGCGCGGAAAAGTTATCCCCGTCGCTGTTGTTGAGCTATGGCGCGCAGGCAGGACGAGCGCATTATTGTTCATGGTGAGCTTAATTTCAGGACAAGTGGGATACTAGGATGAGTGCGATCAACTTGATGATGAGTGTTGGCAAAGATGGAAAAAGTAGTATTGGGTATTGACCCTGGGTATACCGCAACAGGGTTTGCGGTAGCTCGTACGGCACAGAACAGAATTAGCTTGATCGATTGCGGGTATGTAGCGTTGCCAGCAGATAAACATTTATCTGAAAGAATTGGCCAGTTTTTTACCTTTTTTGACAAAAAAATTACTGACCATGCAATTAATAGCCTGGTGCTTGAAACTCCTTTTCTTGGAAAGAATGCGCAGACCTTTTTAAAGCTTGGGTATCTACGCGGAGTACTTTATTTATTAGCAGATAAACATCATTTAGCTATACAAGAATTTGCTCCACGGGAAGTAAAACAGGCCCTGACTGGCTTTGGCGGTGCGCAGAAAGACCAGGTGGCGCGCGTTATTGCAACGTTATTTCCGCAACTGCCCCCTCAAAAAAAGGAAGATGTTACCGATGCTATTGCAGTAACCCTGTGCGGCATATGGCGTCAATAATTGTTATCTTCTCATTAATACCGTATTATCGATCATAAATGAACAGAGGATGAATGGCAGTGCAATGGTTCTTGTACACATATTCCCATGAATCCAATACATAACGATAAAAAAAGTGTGCCCATTCTTCCTCTTGCTTAATTTTATTTATGAATTCTTGCGCTTATCACCATGCTCACCTGTATACTATGATAAATTATTATCGATCGCAAATGAAATAAAGGATGAATTTGTATGCTTTTTTTATCGTTTTTCTTGGCATTGCTCGGCATTGGTACGTGTCTCTATTTAGTGCATGTTGAACAGCAATTAGCGCACGATCGTACGTATAAAGCAGCTTGCGATCTATCAGATACCGTCTCTTGCACGCGACCATTGCTTAGCAATTATAGCACACTGTTCTTTGGTACTTCGAATGCAAAGATGGGAATAGTTTTTTATGCAGTTGTAGCAATATGCGCATTGCTTGAACTACCCATCTTATTCGTAATAACTCTTTTGGGTGTATCCGTTACCGTTGCTGGCGCTTATCTATTGTATGGCAAATTGCACAGTTTCTGTATACTGTGTACCTTAACATATATTATTAATATACTGCTTTTTATTGATGCGTTAAAAATAGTGTAAAGAAAGGATACAAGATATGATTTCATTTTTGCAAAGCACCCCATCTGCAATACAAATAGGGCTACTCGTACTACGCGTTGGCATCGGTCTGATATATATGGCGCATGGCTATCCCAAACTGATGGGCGGTGTGGCAACCTGGCAATGGTGTGGACAACAGATGGCATTATTCGGCATTCACTTTTTGCCTGTTTTTTGGGGATTATGCGCAGCGCTTGCAGAGTTTCTTGGCGGATTCGCTTTAGCGCTGGGATTATGCACGCGTTTTGCCGCAGCACTGTTGCTGTGTGTTATGGTTGTAGCGTTAGCCTATCATCTGCACAATAAAGATTCGTTCGCCGTATATTCGCATCCCTTAACGTTACTTGTGGTATTTACCAGTTTTATTATTATGGGCGGTGGTAATTATTCATTTGATACGGTACTCTTATTCAATAAATAATATTTAATCGGTTTACCAAAGCATACGTAACCAAAGAAGCGTTGCTTTCTTCATCAATAGAAAATATTCATACTACGCTTTTTGAAGCATACAAGACTCCGTATCTTGCTATACTTGAGCGAGAATAAAGGCATGAACTGCCAATAGTAATTACTTCTGATAATGTTTATTATGTTAAAAACCAAAAGGGATGCTTATGTGGTGGTTTATATTGGCTTTAGTATCTGGGCTGTGCGCCGCCGCGCTTGCTGTTATCGTTAAACTGCATTTAGGCCATTTGAGTTCGCTTTTAATTACGCCATTATTCCTTGCTATTTCGGCAATAGTGCTTTTGGTTGTGGAGTTTATAACTAATCAAATACAGATAGCGAATCTCGCTTTACTGACCGCGCATGAATGGAAGGTGCTTACCGGTGTGGGCATTTTAAATGCCGTTGCTTTTACCGCATATGTAACAGCTCTACAATTAGGTAAAACAGCAGGGGTTGTTGCGACCGATCGTTTAGGCATCTTGTTTGTAGTTGTCTTTTCTGTATTTTTCTTACAAGAGTCATGGAGCTACCAAACTGTTATTGGTGCCCTTCTGGTAATTGGCGGTACTGCGCTACTCAGCACATAGGCTGCAGATTAGCCTGCTATTGCCTACTGTTTTATCTTTTGAAGTAATTCCTTTAATGCGGATGAATTTTGTATCGTTTGGCTGTTTTCCAGTAAAGTTACAATGTCAGCGTACTCGTTTTGCGCAATTATATTATTCCTCTTAAGCACATTAAAAAGTACCATAACCTGCTGAATCGTTTCTTTATCTGTTGTCATAGCGGTACGTTTAAGTAAAGTGATGATGGTTGGTACATCATTTTGTTTAATCCCTTCCACTCCTAGACGAACTAATGTAGTTGCCATTACCGACGCACTTGAACGGGTAAGTACACTATTCGGTTGCTTACTCAAATTAACAGCGCCTTGCATGAAGCTTTCATAAAAAGATTTTTTAAACCCTTCATCTTTGCTTGTCAATAATATGCTTATATTGCTAATCAATGACCGTTCTGGTTTCTCTTGCATATCGGCCGAAAATAAAAAAAGATACATAACCAGTGTTTTTATAAGCTCAGTTAATGTCGGGTTATAGCGCTCGATTAGAAGATTATTTAAAAGAATAGGTATCTGCACCAAATATGGTACCTTGTGCTGTATAAGCATTTGTAAATAGTGCAATGCGAGTATATCAAAATCATGATTTAAGTAGGTATACTGAGAATTGGTTAATAAAAGATATGAATCTAATAATAGCTTTTGTTCATTCGGATTTGTTACTGATTGCGCAGCAAGGGTAGAGAGGTTTTTTCTAATGAGCGTATCAATGGCGGTATGATCGATATTATTCTCATGAATATACATTTTTTGTATCAATGTGCCCCCAAAATCATGCAATTTGGTGGCTGATTTAGTCACCTCATCCATGAGAATCATAAGCTCGTTACTATAGAATACGTATTTTTGTTTTTCAAAAATAGTATTTAGGATGATTGCAATAATACCCATATCCGTGATCATAGGTTGTACAGTGCGCGGCCCTATAGGCAATGGCTCCGTATATAATAGCTTTAAAAACTGCCTAACACCGGCGCTATTTTCAATTTTGGTAAGCCTCCGAAACATGATCAATCCCTGTTTTCGTGTATTTTCTTGTGTATACAGTTTCGTTGCGTAGTCAACCCATGCCGACTCACTCGTAGGATTTTTAGTGAGAAATTCGAGAAAAAATTTCTCATTAATCATGATAGGTTCTTCTGTATCGCTTATTAATACGGTATTCAACGAATCGATATATGCTTTAATCGAAGGATCATGAATAGACTCGAGAAAGATACGCGCTAGATTTTCTCCGATTTCGATTTCATACGTATCTCCCGTTTTAAATAAGACAACCATGTAATTATAGAGGCATTCATTCACTGCTCTATTTGCTTGTGCGACAACGTCTTTTAATGATTGAGAGCCAAAACCATCTAATGAATATTGCCCAAGAAGCAAGAATGCAAGTGGGGATTTTCCCAAGGCAGTCACTTGCTCAGTTATAATTTTATTCTTGTCTATTATGCTTTCAGGTGCATATGCTTCTTGCAAGGCTACTATGGTATGTATATGCGATTCTAATGTTTTTATATTTTGTGCAAGTACATTGTTCCAAATAGTATCACGCCATAGCAATACTGTTGAGGTTAATTCGCTGAGAAATGCGTGTTTACTTTCTTGGATATTATATTCATACGTATACTTTGTATTGTCTACCGTTATAGTAAAGGAAAATGAATGGCCATCATCATCTATGGTAGCATCAGCAATTAATTTCTCTGAAGAAGAAAGATCGGTTAATAGTGCTTGAAGAAGAGCATTTTTCTTTTCTTTAAGGGGATCTCGTTGACCTTTTTTGGAAGATAATGGTTTCCTGACATTTGAAGACTGAACAGCGATGGGTATACTTATACTATCGTTGTACGTGCTAATAGTATTATTGGCAATATAGGCCTCAAGCTCGGGCAAATTGCATAGATGTCTGAGTATAGTAATAACGTTTGCCAGGCCGCTATTTATTTCGTATACCGCATCATACCCATCTGCAATGGTAGCACCATCAGGTAGTTTGCCTTCTTTACCATTTTTTAATGCACGTACATATTTAACGTGCGGCAGATTAGATACGATATTGTTCCAATCATCATGTGCTTGAACAGTTCGCGCTAATGAAGATAATGCATGTTTTTGATAAAATTCTTTGAGCGGTGCTTTTGCTATCTTGTCTATTACTGCCTCATCATACCCATCAGTTCCAATTTTTTTAAATACAATATTTAAAAAACTGCGTAATGCAGATTCGCCACAATTGAAAAAGTAGTGACCTTTATAAGAAGTCTCGATGTAGGGTAGTGGTGCGGGCAAAGCTCTTTCATACAGTAATGCTGCCATGCCTACAAATAAGAACTGTTCATACTGCTTTGAATCATTGAGAAGTGTATTAAAAAATGCTTCATCAAAAAGCGATCGATTTTCAAAATTTTTTTTAAGATCGCTATATTCTTGCATGGCATAACCCGGTTTTGCAGGATCAAAAGGATATTGAAACAGTCCTGGGTCGAGCTGATCAAAATATATTTTTAAATCATCACGATTATTCCCTTTAAGACATAGAAAGACAAGTAAAACGTGCTGCGTTAAAAAAGTAATATATCGCTGTTGATCTTGCGCGCACGATTGTATCAATTGTTGCGCAATATACTCTGCTTTGGGTTTTATCAACGCACTGTATGCTTGCACGCGCTGTTTTTTATACATTTTAGCAACCACTTCACCGATTGCATTATCAATATGACCTTTAATAGATTCTTTGTCTGCGAATCCCTTTTTAAGTACTTCTTGTTTGGTAGTTTCTTGCGGCAAGGCTAGCTTTTTTTTAAGTGCTTCAATGCGGGAATCCATGAGGTCGGTAAATGCTGCGAAATCGCTCATTGCTTTTTGAGTAAGCGTATGACGTAATTCTGCTTTTTTATTTTTATCAAATTCTTCTTTTGTTTTCTGCCACGTAGCATGCTTGAGCATACGGGTCATATCTGTTTCTGAAAGTCCATTAAGAATAATCGAGGTGAGAATAGATTCTAAATTAGGTATTGTTTGTGATGAAGAATCATTGAGAGCACGTATTAATTGACCAACTATTTTGGGGTTAAAATAGAAAGCAATGTTACCTTCTGACCGCGTAATATTAAAATCCAGCGTATGCGGATGCACATAGAACAGTTCTTTTAACAGTACACATAAGGCATCTGTTTGATTTCCATAGAGGTATATGTTTTTAAGAAGCTCTGATGACGCAAGCGTTCGCCCAAACAAAGGGGACATTGCGTGGTATGGCGCTGCTTTTGTATTAAAGATTGCTAACGTATCTTTAAAATCAGATAAAGAAATTTCCCCTTTGCATTGATACAAAACAAGTATCATTATTGCAAAAAAGATCTGCTTTTTTTGAACTATTTTCATACACCATTCCCCTATTATTGGCCATTGCATACTTATATGGTAGCAATTCAGAGGGGTCACAGTGCAATAGTTGTCCTATTTTTGTATGCTTTTCCTAAAGGTATAGATAATGAAGCATTCAACGGCTTTGCCATCCGTTGCTTCGCATGTAATAAAGATTATTGAAACATTTCTTGCAAAAGTTGCAGCACCACATGAGCTGTTTGCTTATCAAGTGAACCCATTTTCTTGATCAACCTTGTTTTATCGACTGTTCTGATCTGGTCAAGTATAATTTGCCCCTGTTTTCCATCAAATTGTATATTGACCCTGGTTGGATACACTTTTGCCTTGCTTGTCATGGGCGCAATGATAAGCGTTTGCAGATGCGCATTCATTTCATTGGGAGAGATAACTACGCATGGCCGTGCTTTATTGATTTCATGTTCTTGCGTAGGGTTGAGATCTATCAAATATATATTAAATTGTTTAATTACCATACCCACTCATCATTGTCTGTTGATAAATCGATATCGCCCAACTCAATCAGTTTATCATCTCCCCTCTGTGCCATAACTTTAAAAGCTTCGGCCCAACCTTCGCGCGGCTTTTTGGTCGCGGAAAGAATAAGCATTCCTTCTTTAACGTGGACATATAATGAATCTTTGAAGTTGCATTGTTCGAGCAGCGCTTTAGGCAAACGAACTCCTTGGGAATTGCCGATTTTAATAAGTGATAATTTCATGATAGCTCCTTAACAGATTGTATGCTTATAATCATAGTGTAATTACATTGTATGCACGGTGTCAATATGGTATTAAAAACAAACAGATTCGAGTAACGTGCTCTCGGCAATTTGCACCAACCGTTCGAAATGGGTATGTAACCGCCAATGTAAAGATTGTTCGCGAGCTCGCTGTTCATATGCGTATAATAGCTGTAACAAGCGCAGGGCATAACGCATATCTAATATGCCGTGTACTCCGTGCGTGCGCCATTCATTGTCGGTGTCCATTTTTACACTACAGATACGCAAGACATGCATAAGGTGCTGTTTAGTAAAGAGCGAGCCGAAAAGCATGTGTACGCGTGCTATAAACCCTGTCATAAGTGCTGCACTGACTGAAGTGCCCGAAGTGGGCTGTTGCCCAGGCCCTGGAGTTATGCGAATGCCAGGTAACAAAAAGAGTGGTCCGCGCTGAGGCGTATATTGTGAAAATGGCGCTATGTATACATTTTTACCAGCACATCCAAATGAACCCACAGACACAACCCCTTCATATGCTGCGGGGTAGGCGAGCTGTGGCTTTCTTTGCCAAATATTATTGTTACCTGCTGGCGCAATCACCATCCAGGCATGCGCGCACAGTTCACGAAAAACGTCTGCTAAGTGTGCGCGTAACTCGTGCGACATTGGCTCATCAAAAGAACCTGCAAATAACACAATTGGTTCTGGTATTTTTTGTATGTCTCGTACGAGTTGCTTATACGATTGTACTGTTTTTTTTTCTTGCGTAATAAAGGGAATATGATGAATAATCGCCTCTGGCGCTTGTGAAAGAATAAGTGCGCGCGATGTATGGTGGTGAGTAGCGTACTGTGGTGAGCAATGGGAATCGGTATCTATAAGAACGACGTGTGGTTTTTCTTGATGCGCATACACATGCGGAATGGTAAAGAAAAAAAGAAAGAGCAATGGGCTGGCATTGCTACCAACCCACATATGCTTACTTCTTGTTAATATCTTGTTTGTTTTGGTTTTGATTTTGTTGTTGGCCTTGGTTCTGGTTTTGTTGTTTGTTCTTATCAAACTGGCCTTTATTGACCTGACCACCTTGATGAGGATGTTGTTGACCTTGACCTTGTTGACCAGCTTGCTTTTGGCCTTGATTTTGACCTTGATTTTGCTGTTGGCCTTGCTGGTTCTGCTGCCAATTACCTTTATTGTTGTTGTTTCTGTTATTGTTATCATGTGACATGAGTAACTCCTTTTTTTTGGGTACTATAATAACCTCAATTTGAAATATAGCACATTAAAAAGCATAAAATCAACAGTTTTGCTACTTTTTATAAGACACTAATGTGCTATATTTGGGTATACGCTTCAAGAAAAGGGGCTTAAAAAACAAACCACCGTATTGGGTAACCCCAACACGGTGGAAAAAAGGAGAGTAGTAATGAAGCCTAATTTAAGACTTGCCAGCGACCCTTCCAGGTCATCCGTACAAGTTAAGATCAGTATGAATGATTTATAGAATAAGTCAAACTATTTTTTATAAATTACACCCTAAAATTCAACATATTTCAAATTAATTCTTCTGATAGAGTAGAAGATGCGCCTAAGGGTGTCAAGGGCCTACAGGCTAAAAAAGCCCTTTATTTGTGCCTGATTTTACTTATAAAGTGATGTGAAGCGCTTTTTGCGCTAATAGTTCTCTTTCTACCTTCCCCTGGTCATGAGGAGAACTACAGATAATCTGCCTATTCAATCCGTACAGCATCTGGAGTATTTGACTCCCTACCTGTGGGTCAAAATCGGCCATAAAATCGTCGATCAGCAAAACAGACGGCCCCATGGCCTGCTCAATCAATTGCACATGGGCTATCTTGAGAAGCATGATAACCAGTTTTTGTTGCCCCCGCGACGCAAAAGAACGGGCAATTTTACCATTTAGCCCTATGGCAAAGTCATCAAGGTGCGCTCCAAAGAGAGAGCGCTTATAGAGCCGTTCCTGGTTGGCCAGAGCCGTAAAGGTCGTAGCAAAAAAAGTATCTGCATCCTGGTCGTGAGAACGGGTTTTATAGGTTAGAGACAGGGAAGAATCTCCCTGCATATAAGTGGCAAATAACTGATTTACCTGGTGCGCAAGTGCAGCTAAAAATGCAGTTCGCTTTGTTACCAAGGGAGTCGCCGCCTGCCAGAGCTGGTTTGCCCATAACGCTCCACTCGCTTCATCGCTGCGACGGTCAACCAACAATGCATTGCGTTGCTCAAGCACGTGACGATACTGTTTAAGCTCTTGGCCATAGGTTGCATCGGCCATAACTAAGGCCATATCCAAAAATGAACGCCGCTCTTCAGGCCCCCCTTTAACCATCAGAAGATCATCTTCAAAAATAGTAACGGCACGGTAATGGGAAAATAACTCTTTGTGGGAACGTACTGCTACGTTATCAAGCTTTACCACCCGCTTGCGTCCTTCTTGTGCAACCAAAAGTTCATGGTGTTCAGTGTGGTCAGTTTCATCGAATGCAATTTTTATAGCACAGTTGCCAGCAGATAGAAGACACAGTTCTTGAGAGGACGCCGTACGAAATGAACGGAGGTAACACGCATAATGAAGCGCTTCTAATATCGATGTTTTACCCGATCCATTAGGGCCCGTAATAAGCACCAAAGGGTTATCGACCGGAACTGTTTTGTGCGTAAAGCAGCGAAAATTGCGCAATTCAAGCCGATTGATATGCATAGTTATCCATGCGTAGTTGGAGAAACCGGCATAACTAAATACGTTAAATGGTATTCCGGTTTAGCAGATTCAAAGATAATTGGTTTCGTGCCACCACTTAAATAACACACAATCTCTGCTTCTTCAAAAGATTGCAGACCATTAATTAAGTAAGGAGCATAGAAACGCATACTCAACGGTGTTCCTGCAAATTGCGTCAAAGGAACCTCTTCGACCAGTGAACCAACCTCTTTATTTTCTAACGATACTTGTAACGCATACGTTTCAAATGAAAAACGGGTTGCCAAAAATTGACCTGAAAGCAGACACGATGAGCGCCGTAATGTACGCATCAAACGCTCTTTATCTATTCGCGCCGGTTCGAATCCTTCTTTTGCCAAAATAGTTTGGTATTGCGGGAACTGATCATTAAGTAATTTGGTGAAGAAATTAAACGATTCACCAGAGAACACCAACTGATTGCCACATACACCCAAAAATATAAATGTATTGCTGCTGTGTTCAACTATTTTTTTCAACTCAAACACAGCGCGACGCGGCAAAAGCCATTGCTTCTTTTCTGCCAGTGGATATTTATTTGTCTTAATTTGCGCCAGACAGTGACCATCGGTAGTAGTCATGGTAAGCCCTTCTGGTGAAAACTGTACCAGAAGGCCGTTGAGCGAATGATTTGCATTGTTTTGAGGAATTAAGAATGATACTTTGTCGAGCAGCTCTATTAAGAATGGCGCATCTAAATGGGTCAAATTTTCGATGCGCTCAGGAAATGGCGGGAACTGTTCCGCATCCTTAATATTAAGCCCCACATTTGCTTCACCAGAACGAAGTGATAATTTTTGGTGGGCCAATGAGCAAGTGATTTCCCCTTCAAGTTCTTTTACCAGATCAAAGATGCGCTTGCCGGGAACTAAAAAAGAAAACGGTTCTTCAATGCTGCTATCACTAATAGAACAAGAAGCTTGCAAGCTAATTTCTAAGTCGGTACTTTTAAGTATCAGTTCTCGTGTGCCGATGTGAAAAAGGATCGATGCCGTTGCTTCCAGCGCAGTTCTTTTTGTACAAATTGGTTGCATTGCTGATAACGTGGCAAACAACGTCTTTTGATCGATGGTAAATTGACCATTCATAAACATAACACCTAATTTTGCAATTTTATTGAGAAAAACGAGCGTAATTTTACTTATTATTTAGGTATAACATGATAGCGTATAAAGTCCATCCTGTATCTATTATTTTTAATAAGGAGAAACGGAGTCACACCCTCCCACGATAATTGACATATTGAATTAATAGTGTATTCTCTTCATAAGATGAAATGCTTTAATAAATTTAAGGAATATGCTATGAAATATATACTGAGTTTAGCGTTACTCATCATATCGGCATGGAACGGTGTGACATTTGGTATGGAAGAAGGATTAGACGCACCACCCGCAAAAAAACAAAAGATAAGCGCTGCAGTAATAACTAATACTCCGCATGTCATACAACCACTTTCTTTAATGCAGTATTCATTGCTGGGGATCATTGGCCGCACCTCTTATTCTTCGCAGGATCTGTGCTCGAGCAACAACCCCGCCACTGCAGGAAAAAAGGTTACTGTGCCTCAAGCAACGCTTATAGATTGTATATATGAAGATCATAAAGATGACAAAGCCGCCCTTACTAAAAATCTTCATTTGCTATTTAAAAACCTTTCGCAAGTAGGTAGCAAAAGGTTAAACAAAGAAATAGTTATCACCCCGACAACCATAGCGCAAGCAGTTTTTATGTATGATAAATACGAACATAATCGTTATAAAAAGCCGGTACGCGAAGCGTTGCTTTCATGGAGCACAGCGCGCCGTAACGAACTGCTGGCTATACCTGCAAATACAACTGGTCAAAACTTGCAGAAGGTTTTAACGTACACAGATTCCATACATAATCAAATTAATGCGGTATACACAGAACACTGTAAGAATATTGCTGTACAAGGCATGGCGACTTTTTTCTGTGAAGGAGCAGAGTGTATGAGCTATGATAAACTATTCCAAAAAGCTACAAAAAGAGATTTTAGTGATTTGAGCTTGCAAACATACACATCGGTCATCCATAACTGGTTTCACGCGTATAGTAAACATGAAGATAGACTTCAGCAGACCCCTGATGATTATGAAGAACAGGTGAAAGCAGCCGTTGAAAAAAACATTAAAGAAAATCTTCAGGACTATCCAGAAGAAGCAATGATTGTACAAGATATTGTTTATCCAGTAATAGAAGATATCGTACATGAACAGGCTGAAGAAGAAAATCAATAACCGATGGCACATATGCGTTGGTGGCAGGAAAAATAAAAAAGGCGCTCATCGATTGATAAGCGCCCTTTGAAATCTATGTTAGTTGCTTGATTCTACGGGAATTGTTAGTCGTTTTTGTAGCATATGAGTAAGAATACGTGACGCATATGCTTGAAGCGCTAGCTTTTTTAAAGCATTATCTCTTTCTGTATCAAGTGCTACGCACTGTGCTCTGCTATCGTTCGTATTAATAAGCTCGTCAGCCTCAAAAAAATTGATCGTATCCAATAATGGCCGGAACGCGTTTTTATGTTTTTTAAGATCGCAAACAATCGATTTGTGTGACGTAATATCGTTCATTACAAACTCATATAAACTGCGATGAGCATTTTTATCCGCTAACACTTCGTTAGGGTCAAGAATAGGTTCTTCTATAGAACTAGAAGCAAAAAGTTTCTCAGTAATATCAAACACAATGCTGTGCGTTGTGTTCATGCCATGCATTGTTGCAGTGGTCACGCATGCTGCTGCTATAGATAACAATAATTTTTTCATAAGAACTCCTTTTTGTATTATGTTATAGAAGCGTTATTCAAATAGATCGCGTAACTTTTCATCTTTCTCAAAGAGTGTCATCTGTTCGTGAAATTGTCCTATGGTCATGGGCTGAGAATCTTCTTCTTCAGATGAACTATCTTCTTCTTTCACAGAACAAAAAAGTTCTTCGTTCCATTGCTTCTTACCTTCTTGCGAACGAAATCTAAAGGAAGTGGCTGGTATCTGTCGGATAGCGTCTTGATATTTCTTGTGATGTTCTTTGAAGCAGGCCTGTATCTCTGGATCTAAAGCCATCGAATCTGACCCTAGAACCATCAGATCAATGATGCTCGTATGCCTAACAAATACGCTTACGTGTATAGGAGC
Source organism: Candidatus Babeliales bacterium (assembly GCA_049692255.1). Lineage (GTDB taxonomy): Bacteria > Babelota > Babeliae > Babelales > JACPOV01 > JBAVOR01. The sequence continues at coordinate 9,139 of JBAVOR010000013.1, read as the reverse complement.
ACTCTTTGGATGGTCTTCCATTGCATGCATTGTTGCAATGGATATGCATGATACAACGATACTGAGCAGTAATTTGTTCATGAATCTCCTTCTTAAAGCGACAAGACTACTATTGACTTTCACGTGACTTGCGCTTGATGCTAAATTAAAAATACAATAAAATCAACTGTACTATTAAAAATAGATGATCATGATTATAAAAGAAGGAAGATCGATGTATAAACAAGTTACTCTTATTTTCTGTCTCTACGCACCATCTATTGGTGCCATGGGTAAATCGAATCGGGACGCACAAGAGTGCGCTGCAACTAAATATCAAGAAATCTGCTTGGCATGCCACTATGAAAATGAAGCGATAGCTCGCACCTGGCAAGAGCATGTTAGTGATAACTATCGGGGCACGCACCATATCGGTACTAGTGCACGATGCACAGCACAACAAGCATTTGACGCAGTACTTGCGTATCATATAAATCAGCTAGAAAAATGGGAAAAACAACTGCGCGAGAACAACTGAGCTTTATTTGGGTTTTTGCTCATACATTTTCACATGGAACCATGAGCTGTTGTCTTCTTTCTTTTCGTTAAATGATACGACATCCAGATATACGGTATTCAGGCATGCCATCCATGCAGATTCAGATGCCCAATCGCTCGTTTTGTTGTCGATAAGTACGCCACGGAGCCATTGGGCATCGCTGGAAAATCTAATGGCAAGCTCAAACGTATCAAACCCTTTTGTTGCTTGCGTATGCATGGTGACACACCCGGCTGAACCAACTGCCTGCTCATGGCCCACTTTAAGTCCATTAATCCATTGATTTTGGGGAGCATGTTGCCCAAAACTGATGCGCACATCTATGGTATTTTTGTTGGGATCTTTAGGATCTACCGGTAGTTTGTTGCGAATAGTCCACAACACAGGGCTCACGCTGGCTGCATTGATTGTCTCTGTAGCTATACTGACAAGTACTAGTAAAAGACATGATCGTATGATCATAATACGCTCCTCCATTATTTAATTACTATTGTAAGTATATGCAATGAGAATGGCGCAACACAAGAGATTCGTTACGCGCGGGGATGTTTTTTGTTATAGATTACCCGTAAATGGTCTGTTTCAACATGCGTATACACATGAACCGTATTAATAGATTCATGTCCGAGTAACAGTTGTAATGCGCGCAAGTTTGCTCCTTTGCGCAACAGGTGGGTGGCAAGTGAGTGACGGAGCATGTGTGGCGATACCGCACGCTCAATGCCCGCTTGTGTACACAACTCTCTTAAAATAAGCCAGCATGATTGACGCGAAATCGGTTTTATCTTCTGCGCATAGGTTACGGGAAAAAGATACGCTATTGTCGCATCGGTAGTATTGATCAGTTGTGGACGCGTATGGGCAATATATGCTTGTATAAGCTCATTCATGGGTTCGGGCATTGGCACTAACCGTTGCTTTCCCCCTTTGCCATGCACGAGCACCGTTGATTCACCACTATTGATATGCCCCGTTTCGAGTCGCACGAGCTCGCTAATGCGCATGCCGGTGGTGTATAAAAGATAGAGAATCATCTTATTGCGTATTGCAAGCGGCGAACCGTCACCGTGAGAACTTTTGAGCAACAGCTCTATTTGAAACTCGGTTAAATAACGAGGCAAGCGCTGTTCTAGTTTAGGAAAAGGAATAGTGAGTGCGGGGTTCTGCCAACCCAGTTGCGCAACAGCCCAATTAAAAAATGCTTTAATGCTTGATAATTTACGGGAGCGCGCGCGTGCACTCATGTTGCTTGCAGCGCAGTGGGCAAGGAAGTTTTTAATATCAACCACGCGTACTGCATCAATTAAACGAGTACCTGTTTCTAAAAACAGTTCAAACTGATGCAGATCGGTCATATACGCCATCAGCGTATTATGCGCCACTCGTTTTTGCGTTGTTAAATACGCTTCGAAGCGCACGAGCGATTCATGGGTTCCTTTTTTGTTTTTCATACCTTAATACGCGCGTGCAATAAGCACATCTGTAATGGCCGGATCTGCACAAGCAAAACAACGTTTCATTATTTTTTCTTCAAGCAAACAACGAATGGTTGCCTTATAATTTTTTAATTGTGCTTCACAAGATTCTTTGGTGCACCAGCCTGCCTGATACCAGCCGCCCTTGTTTTCCAACTCGTCAACGAACTCTGGCAATAGATCGCCCTTGTGCCATTGCGCACGTATGCGTTCTTGAGCGCGCGCAAATAGTTGATGATGAATATCGTCAAGCATAATCGCTACTGTTTCTACAAGCGCGTCAAACGCTATTGTTTCTTTTGTTCCTGTTACTCGGTTAACCACGATGCATGCATTTGCTGCAACATCACGTGGGCCAATTTCTATGCGTACCGGCACCCCTTTGAGTTCCCATTCGTAAAATTTAGCACCTGGTGTTTCATAATCACGCATATCTGCGTGTACGCGAATCTGTTTATTATTCAGGCGCTCGCTGAGTATCCCCACCGCATTGTGCACCGCGTGCGCATCACCCTCTTTTCTAATGATTGGCACAATCACCACCTGTATTGGTGCTACACGAGGGGGAACAATTAAGCCTTTTTGATCGCCATGGGTCATCACCAGTGCTCCAATAGAACGGGTCGTAAAGCCCCAACTGGTTAAATACGGATACGCTTGTTTACCTTCTCGGTTTTGAAACTGCATGTTAAAGCTTTTAGCAAAATTTTGCGAGATAAGATGGGAAGTACACATCTGTAATCCTTTGCCATCTTGCATCAGTCCTTCAACGGTATACGTTTTGTCTGCTCCCGCAAACTTTTCTGATTCTGACTTTACGCCTTTGACAACCGGTATTGCTAAATATTCTTGATAGATGTCGACATACGTTTGTAGCATAAGAAGTGCTTCATCATGCGCTTCTTGCGCTGTTTCATGCGCAGTGTGCCCCTCTTGCCAATAGAATTCACTCGTACGCAAAAAAGGACGGGTACGCATTTCCCAACGCACTACGTTTGCCCATTGATTAATTTTAATCGGTAAATCACGCCATGATTTTAACCATTGCGCAAACATATAATGAATAATTGTTTCTGATGTAGGGCGCACTACCAATGGCTCTTCTAACTCTTTGCCACCCGCGTGGGTAACGACTGCTAATTCCGGAGAGAACCCTTCGACATGCTTTGCTTCGCGCTCTAAAAATGATTTTGGTATAAGCAGTGGAAATGCAGCGTTTTGATGGCCCGTTTCTTTAATTTTTTTATCAAGTGTATCGCGAATATGTTCCCAGATGGCAAATCCATAAGGGCGAATTACTGCAGAACCACGCACGGGCGAATGGTCCGCCAACTGTGCTGCATAGACAATTTCATTGTACCATTCTGCAAATTGCGTCTGTATATCTGGCAACTGTTTACTCATGAATACCCTTTCCGCCTTCGGTTGTACATTCGGCGAGCCACGTGATTAATGAAAAATATCTTTACAACTGTACTAAAAAAGCATACGTGATGCCAGTACTTTAAAATTATTGTAAATATCAAATTCGCTTCTGTACACTATACAAGTGAATGGAGACATGCGCAATAAAAAAGGGGAAAAGGAGGTTTTGCTATGTGGGTACGCAAAAAAAGTTTTTATCTTATAACTATGATGATTGCTATTGCGCCTATTACACAGCTTGTTGATGCCCGTGGTGGCGGAGGCGGTGGAGGCGGCGGTCATGGTTTTGGCGGCGGTGGTTTCGGCGGTGGTCACAGTTATGGCGGCTATCATGGCGGTTACAGCGGCAGAAGTTATGGAGGGCGCAGTTATAGTGGCAGAAGTTACTCTTCTGCACGGAGCAGTTCCCGCTCTTCAGCACAGCGCACTTCTGCAGCGCGGGGCACTCGTGCTGGCACGGCGCGCGGGGCTAGTCACACGGCACACGGTGCACATGTTGCTCATGCTGGTGGTGCTCATGGAGGCCGGAGCGGGCGTGGCAACTGGGGAAGAAATCATTGGAACGGCGGCTGGAACCGCGGCGGCTTTGGTCGTGGTTGGGGCGGCTGGGGCGCATGGGGCTGGTGGGGCTTCGGATGGGGCGGTTGGTGGTTGCCAGGATGGTACTTTGGCATGCCATTTATTAGCTACTGGCCATTGCTAGCAGCATTGCCGGTATATGATCAAATATATTACGGTCTTTCATCGTACGATAATACCTATGATTTTGACCAACGTATAAGCGCGTTAGAACAAGAACGAACAAATCAACCAGACGTACCCGATGTTCGCGTGCAACTTAATAACACACAAAATATGGGTCAGTTAGTGCTCAGAGCAGTGAAAGATAATAACGCACCATTAATTCAAGCAATGCTCGATGCGGGTAAAGATATAACCCAGTACCAAGGAGGAAATGGTGAAAGCATCTTAGACGTTGCAGCAGCAAATAAAAGCTATGCTGTCATGAAGTTACTCTTTGAAAACGGGGTGTATGAACCGAATGCGGCAGTCCAATCAAAAATGTCAGCTAAAGGACAAGCGGTCAACGTGCCAATACCAACTAAAGAAAATCCTTGGCAAGGTGCACAATAATCATAATTATGCATAAAAAGGCCCAGAATTTTCTGGGCCTTTAATCTATTGACGCATTCTTGCGCATCGTGCTATTGTTGGAATAGATAGGGCTTTTCAAAACAATGGATGGAATATAGGGGTTTATCTATGACAATATCGATTTTTACGCGGTCATTGATTGTATTGATTTTTATTTCTTCCGGCGTGGCGCATGCTGCTGATATGCAATTTATGCTCAATACTGTGACCAGTCATGAGCCGGTTGTTTACATTTTTGCTCATGGATTGGGAGCAAATCGTACGCAGGGGCCTATTTTGTTTGCCCACGTTGTGGACGGTAAATCATCTAAGGTTAATGATCAATGGATCATACATGAGCCGTATGTTACCTTTAATTTTCCCGATGCAATGGCTAAAGCAGGAGAATACGAACGAGATCAGGTTAACCTTGGCCAAGCTGCTGACATGGAACGATTACATGAGGTATACACGGCAGCAAGAAGCAGATTTCCTGGCTATAAGATAGTACTCGTAGGCATATCGCGCGGTTCGGCTACTATTATTAACTATGTTGCGCACTATAAACCAGATGATATAGCAGCGCTGGTGCTTGAGTCTCCTTTCGATTCACTCACTTCCATTGTGCGCCATTTGCTTGAACGATTTAACGTGCATTGGCTTCCTTTTGCGCAAACGCTCGGTTTTAAAATATGTCAGACACATTTTCCACAGGTTAACCCAGAAGGAATTTTCCCTATCGCCAGCATCGACCAGATTCCTCATACGCTACCCGTGATATTAATTCATGCACGTGGTGATAAGGTAGTACCGATAAACAGCTCACGCCAGCTGTATTGTCGATTAGTTGAACGAGGTCACCGCCATGCGTATTTGATTGAGCTTTCCGCTGGACTCCATGGTAAATTAATTCGCGGTGAAGAAAAAGAAACGTATCTACACAGTATCCATGCATTTTATAAAAAATATAATCTGCCACACACGAGTAGCTATGCAGAAAAAGGTGCGTATTTATTACGCTTAGCGCAACCAACACCAACATTGGTAAAAGTGCGCATGCGTCGTCGCGATGAGCTGGTTCAAGCGGAATCTGCTAAGCCAACTAATTTAGAGATAGCATTTCACGTAACAAAGAATGCAATTAAATAGGGTCTATATTCATAAAATGGAGTGTTTTTATGAAGCAGAGCATATCGTTCTTTGCCTTGTCTCTTATTTGCTTGTCGTATCAAGCAACTATGGCAAATGATTTTTATATAGTGAACAGCACAACCAATGAACTTGATATTGAACTTACTTTCCTTGATGGGTCTAAACAACATCAGTACGCGCCGTCTACAAAAAACGGGAGCCCCACAGTTGGTCCTCTCAGCGTAAGTAATGGATGTCTAAAATCGGTCGGTACAAAAATCCATGGATCAGATGAAAGCTATACTCTTATTTCTAATCATCGAGGCAGCGGTAAAGATGACTGGCACTATTATGCGTGTTCTGCAAAAGCAACCGTGAAAATCTTCTCAATCTACGATCAAAAGAATAGCGGTTCTCATCCCACACATGTATGGGATTTTGTAGAATTTTAATTGCCTATTCTTTTTCGTGCGGCTTAACTACCAACTCGTTATCAATAATGCGGATGCGTTCGATGCGTTTTGCCTTGCCTGAATCGACATCTATCTCTATCCAAACACCGGACATAACGAACGGCCCCTCTGTTTCTACGGTAAATTTCGTAGGCATCTGAGTAATTAATTGTTGAATGATCGGTTCTTTCTTCATACCAATCATTGAGTGGAGTGCTCCTGCCATTCCTAAATCGGTAATGTATGCAGTGCCCTTCGGCAATATCTGTTCATCGGCCGTTTGCACATGGGTATGGGTACCCACCACCGCGCTCACCCGCCCGTCTAAATGATAGGCCATAGCGGTCTTTTCTGAGCTTGTTTCTGCATGCATATCTACCACAATAATATTGGTACGACTGCGCAGATAGGTTAACGCTGAATCGGCCGCTTTAAAGGGACAGCTGAGTAGCTCGCGCATAAATACCCGTCCCTGCAGGTTGAGTACGCCGATCGTTACTCCGCTTATGGCAAACGTAGTCACTCCGGAGCCAGGACACTCTGTGGGGAAATTTTCAGGACGCACCAGATCGGTATGGGTGTCAAAATAGCTTAAAATATCTTTTTGCTGCCAAATATGGTTACCGCTGGTTACCACGTTAGCCCCATTGTGTTTAAAGAACTGCATAACACGGGAAGTAATCCCCTTACCGTTGGGCGCACTGTTTTCTCCATTGACTATAATGGCATCAATGGCATATTTTTCTTTCAGGTGGGACACATGTTTTTGAAACATAGCGCAGCCAGGAGTACCGACCGCGTCACCCAACATCATAATACGTACTGTTTTCATACTCATCTTCCCTTTATCGTGCATACTCGATGGAACGCTTTTCACGAATCACGTTCACCTTAATTTGTCCCGGGAAGCTCATCTCTTTTTCGATGGCACGAGCAATGTCACGAGCCATTGCGCATGCGCGTTCATCATCAACAAACTCTTCTTCTACAATAATGCGTATCTCTCTGCCTGCTTGCAATGCGAAGGACTTTTTAACCCCTTCAAAATGGTTAGCGATCTCTTCCAACTTCTCTAATCGTTTAATATAGGTTGAAAGTGTTTCGCGCCGTGCACCAGGACGTGATGCAGAAATAGTGTCGGCAACTACTACTATAGGACCATAAATAGAAGAGAACAGCACTTCTTCGTGATGTGCTGCAATGGCGTTGACCACGAGGCTGTCTTCACCACACCGTTTTGCAATATCAGCACCGATGAGCGCATGGGGTCCTTCGACTTCAGCACTTACCGCTTTACCGATATCGTGGAGCAGCCCAGCACGCAGCGCTAGTGACCCGTCAAGGCCCAGTTCATCAGCAATCATGCGGGCAAAGAGCGCTACTTCTTTACTATGTTGTAATACGTTTTGAGAAAATGAGGTACGGAAATACAGTTTTCCTAACAAGGTGACCAGATCAGTGTGCATGCCTTGGAGGTTCATTTCAAGCACTGCTTCTTTACCCATCTCTTCGATCATTTCATCGATCTCTTTTTCACATTGATTAACTGTTTCTTCAATGCGCGATGGGTTAATGCGACCATCAGCAATCAGTTTTTCTAACGAGCGACGCGCTACTTCACGTCTAATCGGGTTAAACCCAGAAATGGTAATAATTTCTGGTGTTTCGCCAATAACAAATTCCATGCCGGTCGTCATTTCGAGTGATTTAATATTACGCCCCTCTTTACCAATGATGCGTCCCTTCATCTCTTCGTTGGGCAAATGTACCACACCGGAAGAGTGGGGAGTTACTTGGTCACTGACGTACCGTTGCATGGCGGTGACTACAATCTGATTCGCTTTTTCTTTTGCTGCATGGCGCGCATCATCTTCTACTTTTTGTATCCATTTTTCATTGCTCATCTGCACGTCTGCTTGCAAGCAATCGGTCAACTCTTTGTATGCATGTTCTTTGGTAGTACCCGCTATGTTTTCGAGCTTATGCACCAAATTATCGTATACGGTTTTAAGTTTCTGTTCATGTACTCTGACCTTGTCGCTCATACGGGCAAGGTTCCGTTCTTTGTGTTGTACTTCAGAAGAGATCTCTTCAATGCGTTGTTCTTTTTTTTCTAGCAGCTCTGCTTTTGCATTTATTTTTGTCTGGAACCGCTCAAGCTCTAACCGTTCCCGTTTGAGATCCAGCTCGAACTCATTCTTTTTCTTATACAACTCGTCTTTTAATTTGATATGCGCCTCTTTGCGTTCGTTTTCTATTTCACGCCGATTGTCTTTCATCTGTTCTTGCGCTTGAGCAAGAGCTGCTGTCATACGGCGCGCATAGGAGCGGGCATACCAAAGAAAGATCAGTGCGACGAGTAATACCAAGCCAGCAATGCTGGCGATAAGAGCGGTTATGTGTGCAAGTACCATATACATCCTTAAATAATTTCATATTAAACATTAATTTTGCTTATAGGTAATAAGGTATTTGTATGGTACCACAGAACGCAGTGAATGTTGATCTATTTTAACGACTCATCGGTGTCTAATTCTGTTAGCAAAGCGTCTAGCAATTCCTGTGTTTCATGTTCTATTTTTTGTTTTGCTAGACGTTCTGCTTGCAGTTCACAGTACGCAATTGCATACTGCAGAGCAGCTAATACGAGTGCATGGTGCTGACTCACCGTTGTTTGCTGCTTTGTCAGTTGAGCGCTTGCGGTTTCTACCAGGTGCGCGGCTTCTTGTACTACCGCTGCGCTGCGATCTGTTCTAATCTGATACTGTGCATCAGCAATAGTAACCGTGTGCAAGAGCGCTTGGTTCATGACTGCATCTCGGCGGCCATGATTTGGTCGATGTTTTTGATAAGTTCTTCAAGCGTTTGCTTGGTGCGTTCTTTTTCTTCTGTTAAGATGCGTACGTCTTGTGCGTGAGTATGGGTAGCGCTTGCCATCTGCTCTATTTTTTCAAGCAGTTGTTTATTTTCCTTTTCAAGTACGT
>JBAVOR010000012.1:0-8798 GCA_049692255.1 Candidatus Babeliales bacterium | reverse complement strand
ACCTACGCTTGAGTATAATAATAATGTTAGTAAGCGGTTGCGCGCAGGCAATGGAAACAGGAGATGACCTTACTAAAAACCTGAGTGCTTATACAACTGCGTTAGCGAGCTTGAATAGTACTTTTAGATCTGGAACGACCGAAATAGAAGCTGGTAAGGGTAAAAAAGAAAAAGACTTATCGAAAGACGATGCAAAAAAGAAAGCTATTGATGCATGGGACATGCGTATTAGCGCGGCGGATAGTTTAGCCACGCTGTTACAGCTCTATGAGGAGATTTCTGGAGTGGATATCCTTCCCCAAGAGAAACTTCCTCGAGTATGGGCTTTTAATAGAGCAGTACAGCGCTTGTTGGATTTTAATGTAGGGTTTGCTAAATTTGACTATCTGTCTGCTATATTGAAAAAAAATTCAAATGCCATAGATATGGCAAAAAAAATAGCAGAGACCTATGCTACTGCATTGACCATTGATGGTCAGCCAAATAAGAAATTTATTGATCAATTAAACAGTTATTTCAGAACCTATTTTAAATCTGATGAAACGTACGAAAGCGCATTAGCTAAAGCAAAGGGTAGCGGTAAAGGTGGTGCAGGAGGAGGAGAAAAAGATATTACTGTTCAGATGTGGTTTGCTCAGGCATTAGGCGATGGAGAGAATGACGTGCTTAAAACGGCCAAGCAGATGCAGGCTCACATGAGCAGTTTCCCTTCAGGCAAAGATTTTAATGAAGCAAAAGCCTTGTTTAAAACTCAATTTTCGCAAGATTATGATGATTTTGTTAAAAATGCTTTGCCGGCCAACCTAAAAACAATACTTACCTATTTTAGCCCGGGCAAGAATTATGATAGGTATAGGCAAGGAATAGATGCGTATGAGCTCGCACGAGACACGCAGGGTACTGATAAAAGCCTGTTGGCAGCTGCGGTTAATCAAGAAATTAGCAAAGCTATACCCGGTATAACTATTGATAACTTAATAAAACTAAAAGAAGCATTGGCAGAAGATGCTACAGCGGGAACGCGCAGCGCTGGTTCATCTGCATTAGCTAAATATCTTATCAACACATTAAAAATTAATAGACCTGATAATGCACTTGTTCTGCTTATTGGCAATGCATCTGCAGTTAAAAATTTCTTTACCAGTGAACCATTGCTTGATTACATAGCAGTGAATGCTCTGAAAAATAAGGCATTTGAAAGCGCAGATGACGCATATTCTTCACTGTTAACAGCGTATAAAACCATTGATGCAGTGCCACAAGGAGTACAAGATGTATTTACTACAACATATGGCCAGACTCTAGAAGAGAAAGGTCTCCTGGTAGCCATGGATTTATTCGTGAAAGATAATTGGGACGCTATTAAAAAGGATATTGAGGTAATCACCAAGGATAATAAGAATCCATTGTTATTGTTTGATTCGCTATCAAAACTGCTTGAACATCACTTTACTTTCAAAACGTCTCTAAACAATATCGAGCTATTGGGCATGCTTATTGGTCAGAAAGAAGTGAAAAAAGCTTGTGAAGCAGTGCCAACAATTGGATACGGTTTGACTGATCACTATGAAATGTACAAACATATCAAAGACAGAAATACCTATGCAGCAAATGCGACCCAGAGTAGCGTTATAGAAAGAGTCGACAAGTATATGCAAGACAAAGGATATATGGCAGAAGGTTTTAAAAATGCCGTTCATGAGTATATACGCCAATATGGTGGGTTTGTAAAGGAAGACCTCGACTGATATCGTTTTTATGGATATCGCTCAAGTGATAGAAAGTAACATTTACTTGTTAAGGAGAAAAAGTAATGAAAGTAAAATATCTACTTATCAGTAGCGCGTTGCTGTACGCGTTGCCCACACATGCTGATATTAAAACAACACTAGAAGCGCTAGCAGTACAATTCAATGCGCTGAGCACGGCGTTGAAGCAGGGCAAGCCGTACAGAGAAGAAGCAGAAGATCCGTATAAAAAAGCAGCGACAATACCAACAGTAACAAGTTTGAAGGCATTGGTTGATTTATGGGGAGACGGGCGCATACGAGGGCTCGGATATGATAAAGATTTTATCGCTGCGGTTAACCGTTTGCTTAATATCTCTATCGGTGAGTCCCTGGCAAAACAGTTCTTATATGCATTAGGGGAACCAACAAACGATGCGCAGGCTATCGCTGTTTTTATAATGCAGAATATGAATATTATTGGCAATGAAAAAGCAATCAGTGCCATTGATGCATTTTTTAAGAATAGATTCAAAACATCATTCAAAGACACGCCAGCATACACAGGTGCAATAGATCCTTCTAAAGGAACAGGTGGGAAAGGATATACGGGTGGTGGCGGCGAAAGCGGTGCTCCAGATACAAACAAAGATGCAATTATAGCTGCTGCAAGTAAAGCGCAAAACGTAAAAGATCTAATAGGTGTTTGGCAGATGTGCAATGCGGCCTACCAACGATTTACTTTGCCAGGCGCTAAAGAAGCGATAGTGCCAGAGGTAACGCAGGCTATTGAACGCGTATTAGGGCTTAAAGATCGTAATGCGAACGAATATGATGGGCTCTTTACTGCGTTAACAAACCAACATACGCCAGTTGGGTTCAAAGCACAAACAGTACTCAATTTTATTGATAATGATGTGAATAATCTCAATAAGGAACGATATTTACAGGGTATGGATACTTATTTTTATAGTATTGGGAACTACGACTCATTATTTGACACAGAAGCATACAAAAAAGCTAAGCAGGCTGCTGATAAAAAAAGCGGCGGCGGTAGTAGTTTTAACTTAACAGAGCCCGCCAATTTTGATTCTGATAGTCAATCGGGCAAATATTTTAACTTGATACATGATAACATCGAAGCGCAAGCTGACCCATTGGTTGCGTATAAGTATATGATGGAAGGCGATGCTCTCTCAAGGCCCAATAAATTTGAGGGCACTCCCTATGGTCAACATATTGCACAGTTCATTGCTCAAAAGTTTAAGATTGATCAAAATGATTTGGTTGAAGCGTACAATGCAGTCGCAGATCATACTGGCTATTTTGAATCGAACTATAACGACAAGTTCTTTAGTACCATGGAATCTTTAAAAAACTCTAAACCCCACGTGTTTAAAATTATTGCGAATGTTGTTAATAATCGTGGAGTTGGTTCATATGCGGAGCTGAAAGACAGATTCGATAGAAAAAAAGCGTTGGTAGTATGGTATGATAATAATGTAAAAGGCAAGGATATTAGTGACGCTGCAAAAGCGATTGTTGATACGTACAAACATACAGAAAAAAAATTCGATACCGTTGCTTTTAATGTCATTGCAGATTTGTTTGAGGAACAATTTAACAAAACCGTTGATGCAGCATGGAAAGAGATAAGTCGGGCGAAAGAGACGGAAGAGCTTAATGCGTGGTTTGACGCCAACGTTAAAGTCATTAAAGCAAGTGATGAAGGCATTCAAGCTGCTATACAAGCAATTCAAAGCAAGTACGGAGGCTCTACTGGCATTCCCCAGTTGATTAATGAGCGCTTTAAAAATGAGATATCTGCTGGTAAACGTTCTGTGGAAGATGAAGAAAAATATCAACGCACATTGCAGAATAAGAAAATTATGCCTACTGGTGATAAGTTGGAAAAAATTGTTGCACAAATGATTGTTAAAATTCAAGACACCACACAGCCAAATATTTTTGAGCGTCTGCATAATGCCGAAGACGTGATCACGAGTGAGAACCATCTAGATCCAGATCTGGTAGATAACTTTTTTGACAACCATCAATTTGTAGCGGCGCTCTTTCTTGATTTTCTTGATCGAAATAAAACAGCTCAAGATAAAGCAGTTCAAAAGGATATAGTAGGCATAAGTCGATTATTGGATGCCTATAAGATTGTAAGGGATCCTGATAATAAGGATAAAATAGATAGAATAAAAAAAGCACTTCCCGACTCTGATAGATGGTCAGAAAAGGAAGGGGCTATTCCGGCGTTGAAGGAGTATATAAACGAGCATTCCCATAGCTATTAATACCTAGTGTTAAAGATAGAATTCTAACACAGCTTTTGTCTGTTATTTCAGAGAGAGAGAAAGGGGAGGCAAGCCTTCCCCCCCCTCTCATTTTGCAGAATATATCCTACTTGACAAAATAAATCATATTTGTCATACTATCAAGGCGCTTCAGGAGGCGCATTCCTATGAATGGTCTTTACAATAGGCTTCATTTAAGGGATACTGTTGTAAGGTAAAAAAGACGATTTTTAATAAGGATTTTCATATGAAACCAGATATCCATCCACAATTACACGACATTCAAGCAACATGTGCCTGCGGTTTTTCTTTTAAAACCCATTCAACAAAGCCTTCTCTGAAGGTTACTATTTGCTCCCATTGCCATCCATTCTTTACGGGCGATCAAAAGTTTGTTGATAGCGCAGGACGTATCGAAAAATTTGAAAAACGGTATCAAAAAGCTAACAAAAAGTAAGCAGATATGGCACTTGATTGGGCGCAAGTTCGTGCACAATATCAGTCATGTAGTGATCGGTTAAGCCAGCCCTCTTTAGAGGGGAATGAGCGGGTACAGCTGCAAAAAGAAGCATCACGGTTGCAATATTTACTTGAACGCCATGATGCTGTTACTGCTTCAAGAGAAGCGTTAGCTAAAGCGCAGCAAGAGGCTGAGCTGGCTGATGCTGAGTTAAAAGAGCTGTACAAAGACGAGGTCGATCAGCTTGCGCGTGCAGCTACACAAGCACAACAGGCGCTCGATGATCTCTTGTTTCCGCCCGACCCGCTCGACAATAGCTCCGTATTTTTAGAAATTCGTGCAGGTACTGGTGGCGCAGAGGCAGCATTATTTGCTGCAGATTTGCTGAAAATGTATACCAACTATGCCTTGAAAAAAGGATGGCATGCTTCGCTGGCAGATCTCAGTGAAACTGACCTAGGAGGCATACGTGAAGCGGTCTTACACATTGAAGGCAAAAATATATACGGTCACCTTAAGCGTGAAGCAGGGGTGCATCGGGTACAACGCGTGCCAAAAACAGAAACCCAAGGGCGTATTCATACCTCCACTGCTACCGTAGCAGTATTGCCTGAAGGAGAAGATGTTGCTATTGCAATTAACCCTTCAGATTTGCGCATCGACACTTATCGTGCCGGAGGCGCTGGAGGGCAGCACGTCAATAAAACCGACTCTGCCGTTCGTATTACCCATATTCCTTCAGGCATCGTAGTTGCGTGCCAAGATGAGCGTTCGCAGCATAAAAACCGCGCCAAAGCCATGAAAATGTTGCAGGCTCGTTTGATAGCAGCACAGCAAGAAAAACAGCAAGAACAGATGTCTAAAGAGCGCAAAGAAATGGTTGGCGGCGGTATGCGTTCAGAAAAGGTCCGTACCTATAACTATCCACAAAATCGTATTACTGATCATCAAGTCGAATTGACCCTTAAAAAGCTCGATATTGTTATGCAGGGCGACCTCGACGAGATTGTAGAGGCGCTTATGCAGCATGAGCGCGAGCTGCGGCGTAAGAACGTTTCGGTGCTTACTGCTGCTCCGGCTCAAAAGTAACCTCTTTCCAGATTAGCGTCCCTTGTATATTTCAGGATTGCAATATTCTTTATACAAATCAGATCAAGTGTTTTATAATGCGCTCGTCCTGAGCTTGTCGAAGGATACGAGTACATTAACAATGAGTGCTTGCATATTTACGAAGCAACTTGAAATCACCATGAATTAAAGCCTCTTTTTTCTTACGACTCCAACCTTTAAGTTGCCTTTCCAATATAAACGCTTCATCACGAGTATTGCAATTTTCTGTAAATATCAGAAGAACAGGCAAGCGAGTTGCTGTGTACCCACTAAAAAAGCCCTGTTGGTGTTGTGACATCCGAACATCAATATTATCTGTATGGCCAACATAATACGAGCCATCAGAGCACTTAAGAATATATACGATAAAACCATTCATGACATACAATTCGGATTAGGAGCTCGTATCCTTCGACAAGCTCAGGACGAGCGCGATTATTGCTCAATGAAAGCGTGGTTATTGTTTAGTATGAGCGCAATGTAAGAACAAGCGCTGTTATTACTCAAGGTAAGTGATACTATTGCTCATTACAAGTGCATTAATAATGCGTGCCTGCATGAGCGAACTTAGTAAATCTATCGGTTGTGCAACAATACCATAACAAACACGAAATCCATCACTTTTGTCTCTCGTTGCTGATTCGAGCTGTTATTTTTTCAAAAATTTCCACCTATTGTGTGTAAGAAGGATGAACTTTTTATTGTGTAAGTATAGATTAATTACAATAAAATCAATAGTTACTGTTGCTCCGGCTCAAAAGTAACCTCTTTCCAGGTGCCTACTTGAATGCCATGAATAGTAAAAGGGCCAAAGGCTACGCGCTCTAGTTTGCGTACCGTGTAACCGATATTGTCAAATAATCGCCTAATGATATGTTTTTTGCCATTGTGAATAGTAACCATGGCCACATGAGGGTTTTTAGGGTTTACTTTGAAATTGTCTATATGGGCGCGGCCATCGACTAAATATCGCCCCTGTTTGAGCGTTTCTAAATCTTCTTTTTTGAGTGGTTGATCAACGGTTACCAGGTAGCTTTTGCGAATCTTATATTTAGGATGAGCAAGTTGTTGTGCCATTGCGCCATCATTGGTTAATAAAATAAGACCGCTCGTGTCTTGGTCTAATCTTCCCACCGGAAATAAGCGCACTTGCTTGTGTATGCTGGCAGGTAATAAATGGAGCACGGTGCGGCGCCCTTCTTCATCTACCGTAGTGGTGACGTAGTTGATCGGCTTATTCACTAAAAAATAGCGTGTTTTTGGCAAAGAGAGCTGCTTCTTGCGGTAATATACCAGATCAGTTGGAGAAACCTCGTATGCAGGGTTTTTCTGCAACGTGTGGTTGATCTGAATAGCCCCACTTTTAATTAATTCGACTGCAGCGCGCCGTGAGCAGATGCCAGCCTGTGCTAGATAATGATTCAATTTCATGCGATCTCTCCTTGTGTTATGGTTCCGAGTGCTTGACCCATTTTAATAGGCTTCCATTGTTTTTTAAACGCGATGCTGTCTGGTTGCGGCGTATGGATTGCTTGAGCATGTCCGTCGTCGAGAATAAAGCTGTTTGGTGGAAAAAGTAACGCAATAGTTGATCCCCCAAAGCAGAAATAACCCAACTCTTCACCTTTGTGTAATGAGGTGCCAATAGCGGTCGTGTACTGTATTTGCCCTACAAACATAGCCCCTACAGCAAAGTAAGCTATGGGTACTTGATGCGGTGTTTCTATCATAATTACGTGACGTTCATTTTCTTGCAACGGTTGTATCTGGTTAAATATAGATGGATGCACCGATTCATAAGCGCCATTAATATGCGTATGTTGAATAGTGCGCCCCGTTACCGGCATATGAAAGCGATGATAATCGACTGGCGAGAGGTAGATAATAACCAGTGTACCTCCTGCGTATACAGCTGCCTGCTGGTGATTATTAAAAAAACGTTCCAGCGTAAATGGCTTTCCTTTAACAATAAACTCAGTGTTATGTTGTATGTTTGGGACTACAAGCATTGCCCCGTCTGCTGGTGATACCACCACAGCATTATCGTGCGGCTGTGCTATGGGCCGTGCGTCTGGTTTGAGCTTGCGTGTAAAGATATCATTAAAGGTGCGGCATCTTGCGAGAGTTGCTGCATCGATATCGTCCGTATTGATATATTTGGTAAATGTGTAAAGATGCCATGCGGTAATGAACGGAATATGATGATCCGCGTACCAGCCAGCAATACGAGCTGCATAGGCATTATTTATAAACCAGGCACCCGCTTTACCCACATATGTTTCGTATAAATATGGTGCAAAACTATCTGGCAAGGCACTTTGTGCAGGGGAGTAACTAGCGCTTATTAAAAAGATGCTGGCAGAAAGCACTAGAAAGCGGTAAGAGGCGTACCGGGTAATGTCCATTGAACTCGTTTTCCTTTACTATTGAAGCAATAACCGAACAATGAGCTTTTCTCTGATACTCTTATTTTCTCACAAAATATTATATTTGGCAAATAAAATTCTGATGATTATAGGGGATATTGGCACTATTTTCGGTTAACAGGGCAACCGTTTCGTTATGGATGATAGGCAAATGGGCTGCTTGATATTCAAGCATTTTGGTGGGGCGAGACACCCAGTTGATCAAATTAGGCTCACGAAACAGAATGCCTGCATCACATGAGGCGAGCAGGCGAAATACTTGTTCATGCGCAACATGACAAATAAAGTAGCGAGAAGGGTTTATCTGTTCTTTCTGCAGAAGTTGCATAAACCGTAATTTATTTTGGGTGACGATAAGCAAAAAGCAGTTTTGCTGTTTGCTTATGAGGTGCTTAAAATAACGAACCACATATTCAGGACATTGCCAGGCTTTAGCGGACCCGTTATAACAGATAACGTGCGTATCAGGAGCAATTTTAAGTTCTGCGCGTACCTGCTGCCGCCACTGCTGTTTTTGCTCAGCCGTGAGCGGGGAGGGAATATCATCGACTGCTAAAGCAAAAAATATGCTTTTAATGTTATACGTAATAGTAAGGTATTCTTGTAAATGTGCACTCACCGCTTCAATGTGAATCGGCTTTTCTTGTGCATACCGTTCAACATTTTGGTACACGAGTCGCTCAAGAGTGGTGTATTGATTATAGCGCAGATGACCAAATATGGTGCGCATAATCCCTTTATCTTCTTTTTTACTTTTAGTATATGCAAACTC
>JBAVOR010000011.1:0-30735 GCA_049692255.1 Candidatus Babeliales bacterium | reverse complement strand
TAGTTTGTTTGAATTACTATAAACACGGTTAGGAGAGCACCATGAAGCAACACACTATATCTGCAACTGTTATTGTCGCAATTGCTATCACCCAATCTTTGTTTGCCATGGAACCAGAAAAAAGTTCCTGGAAAAATAAACTAAAAAAAATTGGCTCCGTACTTTTATCTTTTACGCCATCTGCAAACAATAAAACACCACTAAATCCGGTAGTTGTTAATAACCAAACGCCATTCAACTGGTTACCTAAAGAGATTCGAACCCATATTACAAGCTATATTACGCATGAAACAGAAGAAGAATGTGCGGCAAGAATAGCTCAAGATATTCGTAATAGAGGTATTGGACTGCATCTCAGGAAGTTTGAAGATAAAAAGATACGCTTTCAACATTTTACCTTTGCGCTGAACGATATGAACAGTCTTTCACTTACACTGAAACAGGCAACCAATGCGACATCACGCGCCCCTGATGCGATGAAACAACTTTATTGCGCACAGGGCGATTCATTGCGTGAGAAAATGGCAACAATTGGCGGATTGACACTTATGTATGATAGCACAAGGCAAGTGACCCATTGTAATGTTTCTTGCAATAACAAATTTTTAACATATTTAGTCGCTCGCTACAATAAAATAACGAATGACTTTAAACCTGTTTCTTTGCACATTGTTGATATCAAACAGCGCAAGGAAATTAAAAAATTTGAATTAGAACAATTAATTAAACATTCAGAAGCAAGCTCACAGTGCGATGCATGGCAACCTAATAGACAACATATTAGTATCAATGGAGCAGATAATGATCAAATTCGTGAAAAAAAATCTTCCCTTAAAGCTATTGGCTATGTAGAACTAAAGAGAACAAGTCGTCTTACACAAAATGGCTGCGTTGAAACGACTGTGCTGGGTAACGATATCCTCGGCATCGCATGTGACTCAAACGGAAATTTCGTTGCCATTGCAGATTACACGGGTGTGATGCTAATAGATATGGTAAAAGGAACAATTACCAAGGTTGTACAAGAAAATTTATCTAGCTTTAATACCACAAGCGATTATACATTTCATATAGATTTTAACAAATCAGGAACGCTGCTTGTATATGGTAGCCAAACAGTAAAGAACAAAAAAGTCAGCGCGCCTCAGTGGCACTCGATTGCTGTACCCCACTTTATCGATACAAACGAAGATCATTTAAAAAAATGGCTTCATGATAATCGCGTGTGTAAGAAACTTCTTTCTTGTGAGCAACAGTAATTAGATTGAAAAAAACGAAATATATATGCATAAACATTCTATTATTATTTTCATCGCCTGCATAATTCTTAATTCAATACAAGCGATGGATACTACCGATAACACCCTACCCCCGAGCCCATTAGCGTTATTACCTGCTGAAATGATTGCTACTGTTGCAAGCCAATTTAATACCGTGGTTGGCAGTACTTCGTTCATTAACTATGCAGATTTGCCAGTAATAACGGAATATATTAAGGCTTGGTCTATGGTCAATAAACATCACTATCAGATACTCAATAGTGAGAGTGTTACCAAAATATTAATTAATAGTATTGCACAACGCTTTAACATTCTACCTACACACGCTGCAGCAAATTTGAATACTCCTGGTGCGCGTGAATGGCTTCAACAGACCGATCATTACGCATTATTCAAAATTATTTATCAGCCAGGCATACGATCTCCTAACCCTTATGGTGATACAACCACAGATGGGTTAATATATTCTCAACATGAAGAATCGAGCCCTTATTGCCATTTGTATACCCCATGGGGTGAAATGGATTTCTTTGATAACACAAATCTTAAAATGATTATCAATAGACAGGAGCTCTACCTCAACAAAACAACCGAACCATACAAAGATCACACCTATTACCGAATTATCGAAATTCATAAGCACCCTATAGCAACGAGCTGTCTATCACCTGGGTGCACATCCGATCAATACTTTTACTTCGACAAATCGTGGGATACATTTAAAAAATTTATACAAGGCAACTATGTAGCAAAACCAAATGTCCCATCTAACAGCAAAACAGTACCCATCGGTAATTTTTATTATAAAACAGTAGATTACGATATGCTGGTTGATCACCAGCAATTTTTGGACACCCTTGACCTTCAGGTAAAAACTATAGACGACATACCCCAATGGTGTTTGGCATTGGTGACACGCCTCTTTGCTCAACCAATATTTCCATCAAAATACTCAGATCGAGATAACACGAAATTACTTTCTCTCAAAAATACAACTGATGGCCAATTATGTACCTTACTCAACGAAACTGCGCGTGATCTTTTAAATATGCAAAAAACACTACATATAAGAGATTTTGGTATCGGCAATCTTCAATATTACGATCAGAATGGTAACTGTATTAGTCCGGGAATATTTGTGCACATGTATAAACCCGAAGAAGTGAAAAAACTTGATTTAAACCTCTTTCATGAAGAATGCCAACAAATAATTCAAGAATTTAAAGCAGGTTGGCAAGCAACCACACTTGAAGAGAATCCCACTATTGCGCGTAAAAAATCAGAAGAACAATGGTGTTTATACACCAAAAAAAATACGGCTCATTCTGCACACAGCATGGTTTACTACATAGCCTTTAAATGCAAAATTCCCCGATCCGCATTCCAGTGCTCAAACGAGTGGATCGTAACAAATGGAAATAATAGGGAAAAGGCGGTGAGTATGCCAACAACATATTTATGGGTTCATAAGAAATATTTGGATGCTTTCAGAAAAGCTTTTCTTATTCTTGAAATCACTAAAAAATGAGCAAACTATTGCTTTTTCATGGGCTTTTTTGCCATACTTATAAGTAAGAAAAGGAGGGTTATATCATGGCAAAATATGGTAAAAATGCACAAAAATCGGTCAAAAGTGCGATGGTCAAGTTCAAAGAAGGAAAATTACACAGTGGTAAATCGGGTACAGTAGTACGCAATCGCAAACAAGCGGTGGCTATCGGTTTATCTGAGGCACGTAAAAAAGGTGCCAAAGTTCCTACCAAAAAAAGAAACTGGTAAAAAGTAATTATTTTAGATATTCAACAATCTCTTCTGTAATGGAACCATTTTCTGCTTTATAGGTAACGTCAATAAACCATGTATCTATTATTTTTGATTCTGATTCTTGATAATAGATCATATCAAAATTAAATGGCTTAATTAATGGCATTCCCTGCGTATTAACAAATTGAACAAGAACCATTTGAGTACCAGCAGCGGGGACATAGTTTCGCATAGCATTGCAAGCATTCAATCCTGTTCTGATTATATGCTGCTTGTTCTCCAACCATGAAATTTGGTCAATAATAATAGTATGGACATTATTGATAGGGTCATAAATAGAATCATCAAAACAGATCTTGTCTACGAATAAATATGGCTTCTTGTTGTCATCTTCAAATGCATGCAACGCTGGCACCAGAACTATTAATACGAAAAGCGCATGCAGCATTTTAATTATAATCCCACTCCGACACCAAACTGTGCCACTAAATATTTAATATCATCATCACAGAAACGAATGCCGGCACCAAAGAATCCGTTAGCGTTTTCTTTACTGATAATATCATCAGCACCAAATGCCACATACAGATTTCTCATAAAGAATAATCGATTGAGCCATTTAAAGTGAGGACGTTTATCATCAAAACGATCCCGACCACGGAAATCAAATGCTTCTAATGAAGTTACCCATCTCATACGTTCGGTACCAAAGGGTATATTAAAATCGATACCTAATCCAGCAGAATTTTCAAATATACCTACGCGCAATGCAACGTCTTTGTATACTTTCCCTACTTGAAATCCAAATTTTGCTTGATCAAGCACACGCTCTCGCGTTTCTATATTACCAAATAGTTCTGGCGTAAAGCCCCATCGTGTTTTCTGATTAAACGTTTCGTTAACGAAAATAGGATTATAGTTTTCATCGAACCAGCGCACTTGTCTAATACTACGATTAATATTACCCTTTTGCGCCATCACGTACTGTAAGACATAGAAATGATCATCGTTGGGGTGAATACGGATGTCCATGTACCCTTTGGTATCTTCAAAGTTCACATTTTCAGCGTTACGGTACATAAACTCGCCATGGCTATCGATCACAATGCCAAGTGCATCGACCTTGTTAAAATATTTACGTAAGCCGTTAATGGTTACTTTAATATCACGATACGTCTCATCTTCGTTAATCAATTTGCCCAATACACCGCGGCCTTCATCTAATTTTTGTGCTATGGAATTAACATTTTTAAAACCATCACGCACTTGCAGCGCTGCTTGTTCGAATGTTCCAACGGCCCCTTCAAAACTATTACTGACCCGATCGATATCATTGCTAATCGTATTAGAAACGGTAGTCACGCTGCGATCAATGGAAGGAAGCAGTTCTTTAACGCGCTGCACCGCCTCGCGAAAATCACTAATAATCGTATTGATATTTTCTTCATTATTACCCACCGTGCGATCAACGGTTGTTGCCAGTGCAGCAAATCGTTCTACCGCTGTTTGCACATTATTAACTAACATATGCATTTGTTGGCGGCCATGGGTACCGCCAAGATTTTCATTGAGCGAGCTGGTGATCTCTTCCACATTGTGTGTTACTTTTTCCATGCTACGCAAAATGGTATCAATTGAAGCAGATGACTGGCCATGGGTAGGTAATAAATGATTTGCATCTAATTCGCCCAAAGAGCTATCACCCGGTATAATCTCTAAATATTTCGGCCCTAAAAAACTGTCTTGGCGCACCAATGCCTGCGCATCTTCATAGACTGGATATTGTTTGTCTACCATAACATCGGCGTATACTTGCGCTTTAGTTAACACAATACGCTCAACCCAACCGACTTTAACCCCAGCGATTTTAACATCTGCTTTCTTTTCAAGGCCACTGACATCATCAAATGCTATGGTATATTGACGGTACTGCCCTTTATGTAAGCGAAATACGCCCAAAAAGACAGTCATATAAAAAAATATGCTCAACGCAACAATAATAAAAAGACCGACTACCGTTTCCGTTTTTATCTGCAAGATACTTTCCTTTTTTATAGCCAGTAGAGTCTATCAACAATAAACCCCTGTGCTTCTTTTCCTTCTTTCGTTGTCATACGCTTTTCTATGATAGCAAAAATTTTCTCTGTTATCCCGTCTACTTGTGCATATACAACTATAGAAAAATGAGTTATAGGGTTCGGCACGGCACAAAGTTTTTGGCCAACTGTTGATACTTGTTTGAACTCTTTACCGTACGGTTTTTTAAGTATATTATTCCATACCGTTTCTACCGTACCCGATAATTTATTGTGTACATCTTTAGCTTCAAAAATTGATGCAAAATGTTTGATACGCTCTTCAATATCCCCTTCGCGCACGCGGTTCAGTTGTAATACACCTGCTATAGAATCTGATAAACACAACATATTCATTCCTTTGCTCCCGTTATACAGAGTAAAGAGGTCAGTAATAGCAAAAGGTCTTGGCGCTTTTTTATCGATCGGCATCGCCGTATCTATGCATACGTGTGCTTTAAACGCTTGCGCAAATTCGGGTATCAGTAACAGTTCTGTTATGTCGTCGAGAGGGGCTTCTCGTTTTTTTAAAAATTTTTCTAAAGGGGGAAATAGATCGATTTTAATAGCAGGTTTAAGTAATGCAAAAAATTGTTGGCAGAGCTGCCCCATATCATCGGGTGTGCCATGACCAACAAACTTTTTATTGGTAAAATCGTACAGTTGATTGATATCTAATTTGCCTTGCTCACACGTAATGCAAATGCCCATTGTTGCGGTAATACCATCAACGGCTTCTTTTAATTCAAATCGTTGCACGCGATTCAGTACAGGCAAAATAGTTTTCATCCAAATAATCGCTGCATCTTCCTGGGTGTTTGCTTCCACTGCTGGTTTGTCTGAGGCTCCTTCTTTTTTTGCCATCTGCCCTGAAGCAGGGTGTGGCGATTGCGCTGTGCTTGTTTCTATTAAAGAGAGCTGACTGAACGCTAACTGCATACCGCCATATGCAAGCTCACGTGCTTTCTCTCGTGCAGCAACGGTGCGGGTAAAAGATGAACCTGCCGTACCAACCCATACCATATATGACACGATAACGCTCAGCAAGGAGAGCAACAATAAGGTAAGTGTTAAAATATATCCGGAACGCTCATTTGTCATCGTTTTTTAGACTCATCGTTTGGAATTATACATTGCAGTCTCCAGCGCGCTTCCCCTGCCTGCCCGTCGTAGCTTTCCTGTCCTACGAAACTTTAGTGAAGTAGGAAGCGTAGTCGGGAGTGCCCTACGAGCTTACGGCGAAGTAGGGTGTATCGAAGGGTGCGCATGGTTCGATACAATTTCTCGCTACGCTCGAAATCACTCACCACGAGCGCACGAATTTCAAAAGAAGCCTTACTGCACTATAAAATTTGTTTTCTGTTTGTGCAACCTATTTCACGCTTTAGGGATCATTCCAGAATCTACTGCTAGGGTAAGTTGACCGCGCGTCTGGCTATCTTTGGAAGGCGGGGTTATTGCTTCCGCTTTGGGTGGTACTGCTGCTGTTGGTGATGCTTTGGCTGGCGCGGGTTGCTCCGTTGGTTTATCGGGTTTCTTGCCAGCTTTGGGCACTGCGTGTGCTGCATAGAGCGGCCAACAAACGGTAACTGTTTGAGTTCGTTGTTCTTGCGCATCAGTGATAGTAATGGTACCAGTAATCCACGTAGGCAATAACGGTCTCTTATTTTTGAGTGATGTGTCCGCATTCCAATCGGAAACTGTTTTATATACCGGTTCCTTTTTTTCCTCTTTTTTGTCTTTCTGGTCACTCTCTTTTTTTTCAGCTTCTTGCTCATATATACATTGGAACGCTATCTTTTGTACGTATGGGGCCAGTATTACTCGTTGTTTTTTCGGCTCTTCTTCTTTTTTCTTCTTTGGGCCACGGTCCCACTCTTCTTGTGTGCGCGTGAGACGAAAGAGTTCTTTTTTATTTTCATGGGGCTCTAGCGTGTAGGTTACGCGCGTTAATAACGGACGCATCTCTTTTTGAGGAACAACAACCTGATTGCGATGCGTAGTAATACAGGTTATCTCTTGCATTACCTCTTGTGCTTGTTTGTATACAAAAAAACGGTTCTCTTTTTTCTCTTTCCCATCCGCTTCTTTCTTTTCTTTTTTCTCATCTTTTTGTAGCTCAAGCGGCATAAACGCAGCGGTTATATCTTTTTCTAACTGTTCCTTTACGATGCCCACTTGATAATCGATTGACACGCGCTGTTGCAATGAACGGTCAAGGCGCTGTATTTGCATAAAAAAAATAAAGAGTGCACTAGCAATCATGCCACTGATAGCTAAAGAGATAAGCGTTTCTATTAACGTAAAACCCTGTTTCATTCTTTATCTTCTACCTCTGGCATCCACACAAACGTAACCAACGCATCGTGCGTTCCTTCTTTGTGTACTATTGTTTCCCGTTTGATATCACGAAACGCTCCTAATGCTGACTCTTTAGGCACTGCTTTAAACGTGGTAACTATTGTTTGTGGCGTTGTTGATGGTTTTTCTTTTTTCTGTTTCTGTACCCGTTCAAGGGCAGCGTGTTCAGCTATATCACGGTACGCATACACATCATACAATGCATTGGAGCAATGCGCCGTCTGTTTATATACCTGTGTTGCTAAAAAAAAGATGCTGCTGATCATTACACCAGCGACCGTAACCGCCATCATTACTTCTGCTAAAGTAAACCCAGACTGCGCGTGTTTATGCATGGCGATCACCCCTTTATTTATTGTTGGCTAAACTGGAGCGTAAATGGATTGAGCACCAGCGTATACTCAACTGCTTGCGTCAACGGATCAGATTCATCAGCACATACCAGCGTTACCTCTTGTGCCATACCGGTTGGATCTATATAGAACCAAAGCGTTTCGGTTGTAATGCCCGTTCGGTTAGCATAATCGATTCCATCGATGAAACATTTTTTAATGATACACTGCTTGCCCAAGGAAACAGTGGTAGCAACCGCTTGCCGCTCAACAGTGGCAAACTGCAGCTCTTTCTGTTCAGCGCTGAGCGGTTGTGCCTTCTGCAACGCAATGGTGCCATTCTGAATATCAAATAAAATGCGATGCAGTGTTTGCGTGCGCAATGCTTGCACCCAACCAAGTTGGCACACTGCATTCATGCGTGCGATAAACTCTTGTTTTTTCTTGCCGGGAATAAGGCGACTAAAGTTCGGTATTACAATAGTCGCCACTATGCCGACAATAAATAATACAAAAATCAGTTCTATCAGGCCAAAGCCTACTTTAGTCCCAAACGCTAATCTGCTCTTCAGGATTTTCTTCTCCTCCAGGTGCACCAGCGGTTGAATATAATTCATACGGATGCTTGCTACCTGGTGTTGCACGGTAGATAAGATCTTGTTTCCAACCATCTTTCGGCACTACATCTATTATTTGATGCCATTTTTTACCCAAGTCTGCTTTTGGTTTTTCTACCAGATCTTCCAGACGTGATGGATATTTACCATAGTCTGCTTGATACGTTTCAATCGCCATTTGAGCCGATTTTAATGATTGCTCGGTACTTGAACGTTTGGCGCGCAAGAGAAAACCACGAAACCCAGTAATAGTGGCTACCATCAAAATACCTACGATGGTAATATAAATCATTAATTCAGCGATCGAAAACCCGCGCGTTACATGCCCTGCAACTGCGTGTCTGTGTGTATTATCCATAAGCTCAGTTCCTTTCATTTTTTTACATGCTCATAGCTTGTGTCATACTTAAAATCGGTTGAATAATTGAAAATACTACAAAACCGACTATAGCACCGACAACCACCATCATGATAGGGTCTAATAATGATGCCAAATTATCGGCATACTCATCAACTTCTTTTTCATAATTTTGCGCAACGGTGAGTAACATGGCATCTAACTGCCCACTTTGTTCACCGGTACTCATTAAATAGGTAGCAATTTTGGGAAACATATGCGTTTGTTCCAAGAACTCCGCAATACGCCCCTGTTTTATTATTTTATCACGCGCTTCCATTAATGCACGTACTAACACCCGATTATCAATAATATTCACCACAATATCGAGCGCTTGGGTAATATTAACACCGCTTTCTAATAAAATGCTTAACGTGCGCGAAAATTGTACCACCGCACCCATACGTGCAAAAAATCCAACGATCGGTAATTTTAATTTTAGGCTATCCCATGCATACGCACCGCTTTCGGTCGAACGCCAATAACGGAATACGAGGATAATGACCAACAGTACTGCTAACAAAATATACCAATAATTAATAATGATATGGGAAAGCCCCATTAATATTGCGGTTGTCCATGGCAGCTGCGCATTGCTTGGCAACGCGCTCATTAAATTGGGTAATACAAAAGTGAGTAAGCCAATGGTAATAAGGGTAACCATGCCCAGTTGGATGAGTGGTTGGCGCATTGCTCCCCGCACCTTTGCGCGTAGCTCTTCTCGCCGTTCCATGTATGAAACTAAACGATCAAGCACCACATCTAACTTCCCCGTCGCTTCACCAGCGCGCACCAATTGCACATAAATAGTATCAAAAGTTTTGGGGTACGCTGCAAGCCCTTGTGCTAACGACTTACCTTCTTTAATACCATCACGCAGCGCGATAATAATAGTGCTCATGATCCCGGTAAACTGTTCCGTCAATAATGTTAGTGCTTGGAGCAGTGGCACACCAGAACGGAGCAGCACCGAAAGTTGCTTGGTAAATAAAATTTTATCTTTTGTAGAAACGGAACGGCTCAAAAGCATAGTCAATGACCAGCTGCCAGCACCTTCTTTAGCCGCATCAATAGCAGTTAAATAGTACCCTTGCTGCAACAGTGCTGCTTTGGCCGCATCAAGTGAAGCAGCGTCGATAGTTCCTTTGACTTTCTTCCCCTCTTTTGTAAATGCTTGATAGGCAAAAAGTGCCATAACGCCCTCACTTGCACACTTGTTTTTACAACTATTGAATTTCCCTTACAATGAGAGTAAGGTTAATCTTAATTTTAATTGAGTTTCAATTTTTATGCTCAAGGAGCATCTCATGAACAGAAAAATGAACTCTCATTTGTCTCTATTCACCTTCATACTCACTCTAGTATCTTCCATAACAGTGGCGGACGAAACTATTTTTGTCAAACCAGTGGTTATGCAAACACCAGCCATGGAACAGTTTGACACCTTATTTGATGAATTAAGTAAACCGGTGCAGTTCCATAAACGGGGGGTGCAAGAGTTCCTCCAACATACTTTTTCTCGTACTGAATATGCACAAGAATTTTTACCCCACACATTCTCCCACATGCTTGAGTTTTTACAATTTGGTAAAGACAGTCATCAAAACAGCGTGTATGTCACTTCTACCATTCGCTTGTTTGGTAATAAATTAAAAATGTGTTCATACATTAGTGAATCTGCATTTAATGATCTGCTTGAACGACTACCGACCCTCCTTGAAGCGCATCTGGTCAAAACACCGTTATCATTAGTCACCGAAGCACGCAATACCCTTAAGCGCCTTATGTATAACACGTTCTTGTCAAAGTTCAGCTTCTTTAAAGAAGACCCCGATACGTTCTTTGAAGATTTATCAGGCGAGTTGCTTGAAGGGCTTAATAGAACACAATACATACAAAATTCAGTCGACAAAGAACAACTGCGCCAACAGTTGATTCGTTTCTTAGAATTGGCACTCAATAAAGTAATGTGGTCACCACAAGAGCCGGATGTGTGGACATCGGTCAAGGCTACGTCAGAATATTTACATACGCTCATGGATTGTGCGATTATTAATCGTGATGATCTTGACGATTTGTATCAATCACTCATTGCGCGTTTTATTTATTTCCTTGATCTGGTGGGCAGTGAACTGTCGCTTGAAGTAATTCAAGCAATAAAAGCAGATATTGGAGAAAATCGTCTGCTTTTATTAACGATGGAAGAACAAGAAGAGTTTATCGAAGCAAAAGCAGAACGATTGCTCAAAGCCGTTGAACGAGCAGAAACGCGCGTTATTGCCTATCAAGAAACCGGCCTGGTTGCACAGTAGTTTTTACTGTTACTATACAAGTGTTACGCAGAGAGAAGAGTGGTTGAATGAATATCAAAAATATACCGTTTTTGTGTATAATCTTCGTTACTACTACGATTCCCTTGCGCTCTTCTGCTGCCGAAAAAAAGCACCAGGGAACGCTTATTGTACTTAATGGATTACCAGCATCAGGCAAAACAACCATACAACAGCGATTACAAGAAAAATCGGACAAGGTATGGTTGGCGATGGGCATCGATTCATTACTTTTCAAAACATTGCCATCCAACTATATGAGCGGTGAAGATCGAGACAACTTACCCAATAAAAAGCAAGTAGCGTATTTGCTCAAAGGACACGATCAAAATGATGCGCCGCACACAAAAGTGCAGTTCGGACCTATCGGACACACCATTGCTCAGGGAATGTTTCAAGCTGTTGCTGCGTATGTGCGCGCTGGAAATAATGTCATCTTTGATCTTGTTCTTTTTGATACCCAATGGATAGATTATGCAAAAAAGGCATTTGATACTTTAAAAGTATACGGTATTGGACTCACGCTTCCTTTGACAGAGCAACAAAAACGGGAAACGGACCGCGGCACTACTACGCCGGGCATAGGCAATGCACATTACCATACGGTACATGCTGGTATTACCTACGATCTGATGTTTGACACATCAAAAGTAACTGTCGACGAAGCGGTAGATGCAATTCTGAATAGTATTAATGCATAGAACAATTTTGCACTATTACTATTCACACGTGTAGTTTTTCATTAAATGCTTATCACATTCGCACTAAAAATGGTACAGTATCTGGCGAATAGCGCAGCCAAAAAATACAGCACGTAAATACATAATAAATAAGGAATTGCCTATGCGTATTATAATAACAATCAGCGCGTGTATGCTTACTCTACTCTTACATTCAGTGGTGAATTATGCTATGGAAGAAGAATATAGTCTAGTTGATGAACTCGCTACAATTGAGATAAAAAAAGAAGAAGAAAATGAAACTCTTATTGAAGTTGAAAGTTTCTTTACTGACATTGATCAATGGCCAGAAACTCCAAGAGAGCGAGAATATTCATCAAGTAATACACAAGAACAAATACCTGCTTCTATGCCATTATTCAATAGTTCTTATCTAAACTCTCCTACGATACGCACCAATACCACTGCCGTAAAAATGACTTCTCTATGGATCAATGCACAGGTAATTACTGAACTTGAAGAAATAACTGAACAGCTGCAACGCGAACACCAAAACCCTCACATAAAGGAATCAGTCATTATTAGTAATGCACTGCTTATCGTGCTTAACGACTATAAGATGCGTGGTAAAGAAAGCGCATTATATAAAAAACTTATAGAAGAATATTCCCTTAACTCGTAACTATTTTTCATACACCCAAGGGATATGTAATTGCCGCTGAATTTTTGCGCGCTCGTGATCATTTAACCACAGCGCAAATGGATACTCATGCCCGTCTGCGGGGTTTATGAATGGTTTTTTCCCTCGTTCACTTCTTTCTGTTGCACTCAAGCCATTAAAGTGAGTAATAAAACTCACCGCTGATAGCTCATTCTTAAACACGGGATCTTTTCTGAGCATACCTGGATGCGCATAACAACCCGTCTCGCTATCACGCATATCTTCTGCCATGCTGAATGATACACCAGCATGGAGCAATAATAGAGCCATAAGAGATGTAATCATGTGTATTTCCCTAAAAATTGAGGTTAAATTCAAAACCAACGGTCGAACATAAGATTGCTCGCTGCCCATTAAATGGAAACTTTGCAAAGAGCGCAACTTGTGGTTTAACTGATGGTGCATCAAGCAGATATTGTAAATCAAGAGTAGCTTTAAAAATCATGTGATGAAAAGTCCATTCTTGTAAATTGCGGGCATTATTGGCAATAAAATCAGAATAGGCATTGGTACGCAACGTTACCGTATCATCTGAGTGTTTAAAAAACTGGTAAATAGCTTTTAACGATAATGCATCCCACGGGTCAACAGCAATAAAGAGGTTATATCGTTGTATAAAACCAAAGTCGGTATGTGTTTTCACTTTAGCCAATAACAACAGATCTGTTTGCGCCAAATCAACTTTTACACGCCGCTCGCGCGTATTGCCAAAAAGATAGGTAAATTCAAAATCAAGACCACCGCGAATATGGTTATACCAATTTAAAATAAGACCTGCACCAAATATCATACCCATCGATCCATCAAAGCCAAACGGCACCGAGAAGAATTCATTGGAATCTGTTTTAACCCCGGTGGGCAAGTTAAACCCTAATCGTCCAGTTAAGAATACATTTTTAAGCGCTTCTTTTGCTTGTGGAAAGTCACGGCACCATTCTCCCATCACAATGACATCACCAAAACCTACCCGATGCCAGCCATTCAAGTTCAGTGTGGGGTCAAACTCATGAATGCGACTTTTTAAAACACTGGTTAACTGCTCTTTAACAATAATATCTTCAGCCGTATTTTCGGTCGTTAAATCTTTAAATGACACGTGGTTTAATCGCATGTCATAGATAGGCACATACACACCAAACACCATGTTATGGGGCAAGAACCCCCGTATAAAAGTATCGTACGAACGCGCTTCTAAGTTACCGTTTACGGTGAACATACCACGCGTATCAGTAGCATGGATATTTTCAAGATTATTTTGTAGAAATTGTGTCATGGGACTTTGTGCATCAAACCCACGCAGCATGGCAATTGCATCTTGCTTGTCACTCCACAGTTGTGTGACCGGCACGCGATGGCCATCTTCATTAACCCCTTGTACCTTATAAGAAAACTCTGCCCAATCGACCCATTGTACATTGGTACCCTGCCAACGGGGCATGAGTAAGTTAATATCGTAGGCACGAAACAGATTGATACCAACTAATGCATGCAATGCTCCCGGACAAATCATGCCGAGAATACTCATGTTCACTACAGTACGCCATATTAATTTCATTTTCAGCTTATTCCTTGTACTCAAAATTAGTTTATGTTTTATATACTGCTATGCCCGCTGTGCTTGCCATGAGCCATTCACCGGTTACTTCATTTTCTACAATACTATGAATAGCAATCGGTTTTGATGGCCAATAAAGCGTTGGCGTATACCCTCTATCAGACGGCAACTGCTTGCCGGTAATAAACGAAGGAAGCACATGCGCTAATGGATTCGTTTTGGCAGTACAACTCAAATGTACTATGCCATTCGTAACACAATGAGCACGATGCTCAAAAAAAGTAATGTAGGGAGTTAGTTCATGCGGACAACAATATTCTTGTAAAATCGATACCGTATCGTCATGCACCCCATACGTGCGCGGGTCGCGCACAAATAAACGAAACAAAAATGATTCTTGCATCAACGGCGATGAGCCCAACACATACAGCTGTCGATGATCTATGTGCGCATCATCACGTGCAGAACTAAGCGCATATATCTGATTTACCATCCACGGGACACGCCGTGGAACCGGCACCACGCACAGTTCAGCAACATTCGCCGTACGCACATCAACCGTATTAACAGTACGATATATTCCTTGCGTAGTGCCTATTATTGCTAATGGACCATGAATAATCAACTGCATAAAGTTGCCAGTGTGCTCGTCGCTCTTGCTGATGCAATCTATAGACCATTGCTCCAGAGAACCGTGGGTATGCACGCGGAACAACGCGTGGCGTGTTAACACAAATAACTGCTCCCCTTGCACGACTAACTCCTTGATATGCTCAAATGTTCCCACGCGCACAAACTGATTATTTTTATATCGTTCACTGGAAGCCATAAATCCTTCTGACAATGACCATCCATTACCATCAATATCAGCGCATACTGCCAAACCATGCACTCCTCCCACTGCCAGCCATGCTTGTGTATCATCATGCACTACAGCGCTCGTAGTCAGATGCCCAACGGTGCGCAATGCATCATCGTGCCACAGCAGATACTGTTCCTGTTGCGTGCCAAGAGTTGAGCGCATAACTCCTTCTTGTGCAGCGCCAATACACACGAACGCACAACGCCCTTTGCCAAGCAATGCAAGTAATGCAGCAGGTTGTTGTCCACCTAATCCTGGCGTATCACCGGCATAGCATTGCAATGCTTGCAAGCCGCCTGCTCGCTCGCTGAACTCTTGTTCAATAAAATTCTGTACTGTTTTGTAAGAAGATTCGTCGTTCTGTGCCATTTGCCAATGCGTCACGCGCTGCATCCACAATGTTTCTGGCGATGAAGAAAAAAAGATCGGCTCTGGTGAGCGGTCAAATAAGCTCACCCCACGCACATGGGTATGTTCGTAACCACACCGTTTCCATGGAGTCCATGCAGCAATAGCTCCTTCTGTATTAAACAAAGGGCGCGAATAGTACACATGCTGCTCTTGATTGCAACTGACTATACCATACACACAATCTTTAATGGTAATTATATCATTAATAGGGCCAGGCAATGCATATCCGGCGCCAACAGTGCATGCGGGGTTATCTGCTTGCGACAGTTGTTCTGCTTCCTGCGGTATGTTAATAAATTGTCGATCTTTAAATCGCCCCCGCACGCCACCCGCATACCGGACAGCAATAGCACTGTCTTGTGCGGCAATGGCCCCGTGATTGTATGCATGTGCCAACATGCGCTTCGGCATTATAGTTGATGCATTTACCAACGGTAACGCGTACACTTTACCAGCCGTTTCTTGCGCATCGCCAGCACCACCCCACACTATTAAGTACGGCAGATCAGTACTGGTGTACAGCGAAAACAGTTTGCGTATATACACTTCTTTATTGGGGCCAACCGCACCAATAATGCCATTCATTGCCGAGTTCATCAAGGAACAATCGAGCGCAGGGTATAGCACAAGCTTGTCATCTTGCATTTGCGCAATCAGCAAGCCGCACGCCCCTTGATCGCTGGCAGCAGTAGATTTTGTTTTGACATGTACCGGAATGAACACGCGGTTAAATAGTGGCTCCCAAGAAAGAGATAGCTCTTCATGCGGCACAACCTCTGCTAGGCCACCATTGTAATCGATAATTTCTTTGATTGCTCCTAAACCCATAGCGCAGTTACCATCGATAGCGCCAGTGGTAGCGTCGAGCACAGACATAGCCTCATGCTCTTTTCCTTCTTCTTGTGTCTTATGCACCTTAACAACGGCAAGGCCCGCATTATTATCTCCCCATACCCCATCATGTGATTTAACTGCCAGCAGGTAATAGGTTACCGTGTCATTCTTATGAAATTCAAAAAAAGGTGCAATGCCAACGATACCTGCGCTTGTTGCTGCTTGCGCATCTGCTACTGGTGCGCTACTCAGTACGCGCATCGGCTCTTTATCGGTGGCCAATGAGGCAATACCATATAAAATAGGGGTATCTTTGGTAATAACGAGCGGAAACTTGTGGTACAAGGTCAAATGAGAAATTGCTGCATTGTAAAACGGGTTCGGTTGATCGGCAATGCGGTTTAATGTTATTTTTTCATGCGCTAAGCCAGTAGCAACATCATTATGCCAGCTCGTTAATGCATAGGTGCCCGCACCTGCATCTTGTGATGCTAAGTATGTGCGCGCGCATCCTTCATATATATAGTTCTTAATAGTAAAAAGAGGAGAATCAGCAACTGCAGTGATGCAATACAAACCAACGATAAGAGAACTTAATCGATGCATGGGCTTCATAGCTATACCTATCTGTCTATTTTTGTTTCTTTTAAATAGTATTAGTGTAAGGATTTTTAAAAAAAATCCCATCGGTTATTATTGCGTCAAAAAAAGCGCAATCGGCTTGCAAAACAATAAATGTATGGCATACTCCTGATCTATAGGGGATATTAGTCAAACTCAATTTTAGGGAATCATGCATACATCTATTTTCTCAGCAACTACCATTGGCGTAGAAGCACATCTCGTGCAGGTCGAAGTTGATCTGTCATTAGGCATGTTACAGTTTTTTATTGTCGGCCTTCCTGATACTGCTATTAAAGAAAGCAAGCAGCGCATCACCACTGCACTTAAAAATAGCGGCATACGCCTTCCTGAGCGAAAAATTACCGTTAATTTAGCTCCTGCAGATTTAAAAAAAGAAGGCACATTATTCGATCTGCCCATTGCAATTGGTATTCTGCAAGCAAGTAACCAGATTCCATTATCAAAAGAATTTTTAAACGAAACCTTATTTTTAGGAGAACTGTCGCTTGATGGCTCCATTCGCGCAGTCAAAGGAATTTTAGCATTCGCTTATGATGCGCAGCGCTTAGGCAAAAAACGGTTGATCGTACCGTTTGAAAATGCACAAGAAGCATCATTAATTCCTGGCATAGAAGTGATTGCTACACGCAACTTGGTAGAACTGATTACTCACTTGCGCGGTGAAGCATCGATTGCGCCAACAGCGCATAACCCGCATGCATTTAATGCATTGCGCGATACAGCACTCGATTTTGCACAAGTGAAAGGGCAAGAACAAGCAAAACGCGCACTATTAATTGCTGCAGCGGGTAAACATAATATTTTATTTATGGGACCTCCAGGCGCTGGTAAAACGATGTTGGCTAAACGATTACCTTCCATTATGCCCCCTATGAATTTTGACGAAATGATTCAAACGAGTAAAATCTATTCGATTAGCGGCAAACTTGCTGAACACTCACTCGTTGCTGAGCGACCGTTTCGCAATCCGCATCACACCATTTCACAGGCTGGGTTGGTTGGCGGTGGATCATTTCCGCAACCGGGTGAAATAAGTTTATCGCACAACGGCATCTTATTTTTAGATGAACTGACCGAATTTAAACGAGAAACGCTCGAAGTGTTGCGTCAACCATTAGAAAACAAATCGGTTTCTATTGCACGCGCAAACCATACCATTACCTATCCCGCGTCTTTTTTATTAGTGGCTGCCCTTAACCCCTGCCCTTGTGGATTTTTAGGTGACGCCAAAAAGGCCTGTATCTGTGCACCAGGTTCTATTGAACGATACTTAAAAAAATTATCAGGACCATTGCTTGATCGTATTGATCTGCAAATTACTATTCAATCGGTGGAATATGATACGCTTAAAAATAAGGCCTCCGAACCTTCAAGTTCTGCGCAGTTACACGCACAAGTAATACGTGCACTGGTTAGGCAACAGCAACGCTTCAACTCATCTAGCATTTATAATGGCATCATGAGTAGTGATCAAGTTGAACAGTTTTGCGTATTAACCGATGCAGCAGAGCAGTTAGTTAAAAAAGTGTTTGATGCGTTGCATTTGAGTATGCGCGGCTACCATAAGCTCTTAAAAGTAGCACGCACTATTGCAGACTTGGCAGATGCAGACATCATTGATGTGCCCCATATTAAAGAAGCGATATTCTACCGCTCTGTAGATCAATATATGGAAAAGATGCGCTCATGATTGTGGGCATAGGCACCGATCTGGTCGCTTGCAGTCGATTTGTATCAGTTGCTATCGATCCCAACGACTCACTCCGCACCATATTTCATGAACAAGAAATTGCTTACTGTTGCCAAGAGCCTGCCCTAAGCGCACAACGTTTTGCTACACGATTTGCAGCAAAAGAAGCTGCGTACAAGGCGCTTTCAAGCCATGCGCCAGAGTGGCACAAGCCATTTCGTTCTGTGGCTAAACATATTTGGGTTACCCATGCAAGCACGGGTGCCCCCCAGCTTGCCATTGATTGGCACGCTCTTGCATACCCTCAGCAGACCAGTGCGCTTATATGCTTCGTATCACTGAGCCATACTCCTGAATACGGAACTGCTATAGTAGTATTACAACAAGCGACACAATAATTGTTTTCAATTTGCATTAACACAAAACCCTCCACTCCATGCCTTTCGCAAAAGATATTGAAATCGAGCAGTATTAGAAATATAACAAACACACCAGATACGGTTGACAAAGAATAAAAAGAGACTACTCTTTATGATACTGAAGTTTACTAGTAGTCCATTGACTAGCTTCATAACAAATTTGATTGCGGGGTAGAGCAGCCTGGTAGCTCGTTGGGCTCATAACCCAAAGGTCGCTGGTTCGAATCCAGCCCCCGCCACCATACTTCGCTCGTTACACGAGCTTCGTATGGCACGGCCAGTAAGGCAGAAAAAAATAATAGTACGATAACGTAGACTGCCCGGCGTAGTTTAGCTGAAACGCAAGTGAAAGCGTTAAAAAACGAAGCCTCGACTATAGAAATAAAAAATCCACTCAAATTTCACACTTTCTTCTACCCAATTCAATCTCCGCACTCTTTTTAATAGCCCTTCTTAATCATTCATTTCTGAGCGGTTATTTAAGCCGCAGAAATTCATCTGCTAAAGTCAAAATATCTCGTGCGTTTTGATACGTAAGCCATTCCATTGCTTGCGTATAGCTTAGCCAGGCAAAATCGATATGCTCATGCGATAGTTTTACCTCAGTTTCTATAGCGCGCCCAACAAAAAAATAGACCTCTTTTTTTACTCTTTCATGCCGTTTATTGGTAAGCCAATACTGAATCGTTTCCATAAAATCGGCAAAAAGCGTCGCATGAATGCCCGCTTCTTCAAATAATTCACGATACGCTGCTTCTTCTTTAGTTTCCGCGCCTTCGATATGCCCTTTGGCAAAATCCCAATGGCCTGAAGTGTAATGCAGCAGTAAATATAACCGCTTACCCGGAGACACCGTATCGGTAAAAACAATAATGCCTGCGGAATATTCTTGTGCTACTGCCATGTTATTCATCTTTTATTGCGTTTCCTGTTGGCTTTACTACAATTCTTCGCGTGAACTCTGTACTATAATATTTGTTCAATGTAATCAATTGTCGTAACAACGTTTTGCTTTCTGATGGTGACCAGATCGACGGCGAGATAGGGGGCATCGATTCTTCCCATGCCATAACAGCAGGAACAGACTTTAGATCTATCGCAGTACTACCTTCTAATACACTCGTAGTAATTGAAATACGATCATCGAGTAATTGGTATTGTTGGTTAGTAAGAGCAATAGCATGCATATCATTTTCAGATTCTTGCTTCTGTTTAGTCCCGAACCATCTCTTCTTTTCTTTGGCAGGCATTAAAGAATTCAAAAATTCTTTATTCCTTCTACTACATATTTTTGGTGTCTCAGCATTTTCTGCATGTTCTGATAGAGCTCGATACTTTCCATTCTTTTCTGCTGCGTGTATTGGGGTCAAAATACAACAACAAATGCATACTAGTGTGCGTGCTATAAGCATGCTCCACTCTCCTTTTTTTGAGATTAATTAACAATTATTTTTTTGAGATTACTTGGTTATTTTTTTTTGCAGCTCATTAATGAAAAAGATCAGTTCCTTTGCTTTATCTTCAGCTGCTTTAGCATCCTTGCTCATTTGAACAAGAGCAATACGCCAAGCACGATCTTCTGCTTTTCGTATTGCTTCGAAATCATCAACAGTACCGAACAAAGACACTGCACTAGTTATACAAAATAATGAAATGAATAGGTATTTCATGAAAAATTCCTTATGTTATGGGTTAATTAGCCCTTTATTATGCATCTAAAAATGAAATCTGTATACCAAAAAAGGGGCGTGTTTTAAATAACAGAAGCATAAAAATCCCCGCACATGGCACATACCATCCCCAAAACCAAATTTTACTTAATAATAACGTGGCGAGGTATCCACCGTGCTGTTGTAACATATATTTTATCAGCTGCACACCACCGACAAACACAGTG
This sequence comes from Candidatus Babeliales bacterium, assembly GCA_049692255.1. Taxonomy (GTDB): domain Bacteria; phylum Babelota; class Babeliae; order Babelales; family JACPOV01; genus JBAVOR01. Next base: position 9,865 of record JBAVOR010000011.1, on the reverse strand, counting down.
CCCAATATCGTTAGCTGTAATAAGCAACGGATCATAAATTGTATAAATGGGTACCCATAAAAAGTAAACTGAAATTTTTTGAGCAATATCACCGAAAGTGCTGTTTGTACAGCGCCAGCAAGAGTAGTACCCAGTACTATGCCATATGCCCCCCACCATTGCATACCATAGTAACTGAATATGCCATTTAATAGCACACAGATTATTGAAATATACATAGGGGTCTTAGTATCGTGCAAGCTATAGTAAATGTTAAGCAAAATTTTATTGAGCGAAAAGAATAGTATGCCATACAGAGAAGCGTGCAAAATAGAAGCCGCTTGTAATACATGCGCTTCGGTAAACTTTGCTGATAAAAATAATGTATAAAATATTTCGTATGCTACTAATCCCATGACTAACGCTATGGGCAGCATGACCCATACAATCAGTTTTGCTGATTCGAATAAATAATAACTTAATCGCCGCGGCGCATACGTGCCCACGCGCGCAAAATAAGGTAATAGAATGGTCGACAATGCGCTTGCAATTACCCCCAGCGGGATCTGCATAAATCGATTAGCATAATAAATCAATGCGATAGAGCCGGTAGGCAAATAAGAGCCGATACTGGTATCAATAAAAAGATAAATCTCCATGATGCTCATGCTCAACAAGCAAGGCAAGAACTTTTTCCATACCTCTTTAAAATCATGCCATGCACGCGCATCGGGGCGAGCAAAGCTGAACTGATAGTGTCGATACATCCACATATGCAGTACAAGTTGCACCACTCCTCCTGCCATAATGCACCAACAAAGCACGGTAGGCATTAATTGCCAACGCATACACACCAACAATCCCCCAATAAAAGAAAGGTTCAGTAGTACGGGAGAAAGTGCTGGCACCAAAAAGTGGTGTGCCGCTTGCAGTGCGCCAGCCAATAGAGCACTGATCGAAAGAAGTACAATAAATCCCATTAAAATACGTAAAAATTGCACTGTATACGCTACTTGTTCAGGCAACGCAGTGTGGTTCGAAAATGCATGATGCATCATATCACCAAGCTGGCGTAATGCATGCATTGGTTCATAAAACACCGTGCTCCATTGGAACGCAGCGCCGCTACTTACGAACCAACCGGGCATAATCACGTGGATCACTGCTACCGCTTTCCATATGCACAACAAACAGATAAGAATAAGTGCGCTTTCAAACAGCAGGAGCGTCAGGGTCATCAGTTTACTTACCCGCTGCTCTCCCTCTTTTTTAAGTACCTGGACCGCTGTGGGCACAAAGGCAACACTTAACGCACCTTCTGCAAAAATTTTACGCAGTGAATTAGGAATTTTAAATGCCGTAATAAACGCTTCGCCCAACGCAGTCGGACCTAAATAGTTAGCCATTAATATTTCACGTACTAATCCAAGCAAGCGACTGAGTAATGTAGAACCGCCGATGTGAATCGTTTGTTTAAGAACAGATTTGCGGATGCTCATGATGTTTCCTCGTGTCTGATGTTGCTGTTAAATGACCATTGTGCAAAGTATATACTTGATCCATACAAGAAAAAATGGCTTCGTCATGGGTATTAATAATTAACCCAGCACCTACCTGTTTTACCGCGTGTACTAAAAGGGCAATCACTCCCTCTTTAGTATGTGCATCTAAATGACTAGTTGGTTCATCTGCTAAAATAAAATCGGGCTTGCCATATAACGCACGCGCAATTGCCAGGCGCTGTTGTTGCCCTCCAGATAACGTATACAGCCTCGCCTCTGCATGCGCTGCTAACCCCACCAGTGCAAGCAGCTCGTGCGCGCGTGCCATACAATCGGCGACAGGCAACTGAGCAATAAGCCCTTTGATCATACAGTTTTCTAACACTGTTAAATCGGGCAACAAATATGGTTGTTGCAATATAATGCCGAGAGAGTTGCTTCGTATACGTGCTCGCTGTGCATCGGTCATCTGCGCCCATGAGTGGTCATTAACCAGTACAGTGCCAGCAGAGGGCGTTTCAAGTCCGCCTAGAATATGCAATACTGTTGATTTTCCTACTCCTGAATGACCAGTAATGGCATACATCCGCCCCTTTTCAAAGCGTATCGATTCATTATCAAGAATCGTAAGGCGTTTGGTTGCCGTACTGTTAAAAAAATGGGAAACATTTTGCAAAATTATGGTCTGAATCTGCATCTTAAAATACGTATATAAAAGGGGGTTATCCTAAAGCCTCTGCAAGTGCTTGTGTTGTTCGGCCCCCTTTCTTTAGAATAGAAGAGTAGGGACATAACGCATGCACTCCACTTCACGTTTCAGTATAACCGGAGAGCGTCAGCGTTTCAAATGAGTTTAAAAAAAGGGGGAGGACATGAAAAATACGTCACAAAAATCGCCAATTGGTGCTATTCCTGAACTATTGCCTATCGTACCAACCATGGACATTGTAGTATTTCCACAAATGATTGTACCGTTACTGGTTCTCGATGAACGGATTATTGAAGGCATCGAACAAAGCATTAACGGCTCAAAGTTGCTCTTTCTACTTGCATCTAAAAAACAGGTAGATGATTATCAAGGAGCAATCGGCACGCAAGATTTATATCATGTGGGTACCATTGCTTCTATAATGCGATTGATCAAAATTCCTGAAGGCGGGGTAAAAATCTTGGTCCAAGGGATGTGCAAAGCCTCAACAAGCAATATTATTACTGAACAGAACATGCTGGTTGCACGCGTAGAGCCCATCTCATTTGAAGAAACCAACGCACTCCAAGTAGAGCTAGAGATCAAGCATATCAAACAGTTAGTAGAAAAAATGGACACCAATGGCCATTCATTCAGTCCAGACTTTTATGCGATCCTGGCTAAAATGAGTGACCCACAAAAAATTGGAGACTTTATCTTATCCCATCTCACTATCAACGTGCATGATGCACAAACATTGCTCGAAAGCACCAGCATTCACACATTTTTACAAGGGTTATACAAACTGCTTGAACGTGAATTGGAAGTAGTTGAAGTGCAAGAACGTGTTAAAAATCGCGCACGAGAAGCAATTAATAAATCACAAAAAGAGTTCTATTTACGGGAACAACTAAAAGCAATTAAAAAAGAGTTGGGCGAAGACGAACTTGAAGATATGGAACAGATGCGTCAAAAACTTGAGACTATGGTGATCCCAGAAGAAGCGCGCAAAGAAATGGTACGGCAAATGAATCGCTTAGAACGTACTGCTGCCGATTCCATTGAAGCATCGGTCATTCGTACGTATCTTGAATGCATGTTTTCTTTACCATGGAACAAACAAACAGCTGACCAACTTGATATTGCACGCGCTAAAGAAATTCTTGATGCTGATCATTACGGGCTCAAAGATATTAAAGAACGTATTCTCGATTTTATTTCGGTACGCAAACTTAAACAAGACGGCGCTACCCCTATCATCTGTTTCGTGGGACCCCCAGGAACTGGTAAAACATCTTTGGGTGCTTCGATTGCAAAATGCTTAGGAAGAGAACATTTTCGTGTATCGTTGGGTGGCGTAAAAGACGAAGCAGAAATACGCGGACACCGTCGCACCTATGTTGGCGCTATGCCTGGCCGTTTTATCCAAGGTCTGCGCAAAGTAAATAGCTCAAATCCGGTCATCATTATCGATGAGCTAGACAAAATTGGTGCCGATTTCCGTGGTGATCCATCTGCTGCATTGCTTGAGTTACTTGATCCGCAACAAAATAAAACATTTTATGATAACTATTTAGGGGTGCCATTCGATCTTTCAAAAATAATTTTCATTGCTACAGCAAATGGCCTTGATACTATTTCTGAGCCCTTACGCGACCGCATGGAAATCATTCATGTTTCTGGTTACTCATTAGATGAAAAAACCCAGATCTGTAATCAATATTTAATCCCTCGTGCAGTGCAAGATGCAGGGCTTCATGACAAACAACTGGCATTTAATAACCCGCTTATTCATGATATCGTCTCTAACTACACGCGCGAATCGGGCGTGCGAAGCTTAGAGCGTATTATTCGTACCCTGTGCTCTAAGGCAGCGCGTAACCTGGTTGAAAGTAATACGCTGGTAACTTTTGCACCGGAAACCCTAGAAATCTATCTAGGCCCACGTAAATTTAAAGAAGAGCATACAGATCATGGACATCAAATTGGGGTCGCAAATGGACTCGCATGGACTTCGTGCGGTGGCGATATGTTAAAAATAGAAGCGGTGATTATGCCAGGCAAAGGGAAACTGATTTTAACCGGTCACTTAGGAAACGTCATGAAAGAGTCTGCACAAGCAGCGGTGAGCTACGCACGCGCACATGCTAACGAGTTTGGCATTAATCAAAAAATGTTCACCCATTACGATCTCCATATTCACGTACCAGCAGGTGGTATACCTAAAGATGGCCCATCGGCCGGTATTACCATGCTTACGTCAATATTATCTGCACTGACGCAACGACCAATCAATGCACAGTACGCCATGACCGGAGAGTTAAACTTACATGGTGATGTGATGGCAATCGGTGGCGTTAAAGAAAAAATATTGGCCGCAAAGCGCAATAAAATTGCATGTGTTATTTTCCCCCATAAAAATAAAACCGATATCACTGGTCTTGATGATATTACCAAAGATATCGAAATTATTTGGGTGAACCATGCAGACGAAGTATTGCAACATGTGCTCATGCAAGGTGCTGAACGCAAAGCAAAAATGAAATAGTTCCTGAATAAATAAGCGAAACGCAAAACGAGCGCTCGTCCTGCTCTTCAAAACTCGTAGAGTAAAGTAGAAAGCTATACCGCGCAGGCAGGACGAGCGTAAAGAAGAATTGAAGATAGATATATGTACCATCTACCTCCGCATTTTTTCTTTACGCCATTCCAAATTCTTGTCACACTAGAGACATACTATTAATGAAATCATAAAAAAGGAATGTCATGCGCATCACCCGATGCTGTCTTATTTTTACTCTTTTTCTCAGTACTCTTGCACATGCAAGTCATAGGCAAATGGCACATGCAAGTCAGAAGCCTAAGCCAAAGATGGTCGGTCGTGTATCATCTAAAAATCATACAAAGGCTATCATTACCTTGATCAATAGCAATCAATTTTCCATTGCAAACGAGATGATTATTGGCAGCGCTGTTGCCTTATCGCACGATCAGTTTACCAGAATTAGCGACGCCATTACCGACAAAAAAAATGATCGCTTTCTTGCCGTGATCAGATTGCTCAGCGGTAGCGGGGCAGCTGTCGCTGGTGCAGCAGCATATCTATTATCTCAACAAGTAGAGCTATTTATACCGCAAACAGTAACCTTACGTACCGCTCATGATGAGTATCCTGCAACCGCGCAAATCAAATACCAGCCCTCCCCTAATCCACTCGAAATGAGCGCAATGGCTGCCTTTGTATACGGTTGCTATAACGCGTGGGAAGGAACGAAAGCATTGTGTGAATTCGATTCGGATGCGTATCACATATTAAAACAGGCAGTACAACACCATCTTACTCTTACTGAGTAAGTATTGTCATACATCCCAAAAAGGAGCTTTATGAATCAAAAACTACTATTATTCGTGTACTCACCAGTGATACTGACAAGCGCTATTTTCGGTAGTGAACCCTCTAAGCCAATAGTCACCTCTGCGAACCATGCTATACAGATTATTGATCATATCGATAACAACCATTTCGATACTGCACTAGCCCTTTTAAAGACCCCTTCAGCATTATCCCTTGATGCACTCGAAAAAAAAATCATCTTTCGTCAGATAGAACAAAAAGAGCATGCACTTCACCACGCTTTTCCGCGTTTTATGCTGGGTGCATTCACCACAATTTCGAGCCTGAATGCTCTTGTAGTAAACTATACTAGATCACTCGAAAGCGATATTAGAGAAGTATGTGACCCCGTCTGTTTTTACACGCCATTTATTACCTTGACAAGTGGAAGCGCACTATTGCTCCAAGCATACAAAGATATGTGGAATGTTAATAGCGAGGATGAACCCAAATTAACTGAATTAAAAAAATTAGTTACTGGCCACACGGCATAATATAAAAAAAGGAAGCTCGATGATTCAACAACGCACGTTATTATTGTGCATAGTATTCGCACATAGTTCCATTTTTAGCATGGATAGTAATAGTACTCATACCCTTGCATCTTCAGACACTCTTGATTTAGTGCATTACATAGATAACGCTGATCAACAAAATATATCTCTTTTTGAAAACAAATTAACAACAATTACCGTGCCCATTGCACAAGAAGAATACGGTAAACTTGTTGCGCATCTTGATGACCAGCTTGCACAAAAAAGAGCCATACAAAATAAATTAAAACAATACTGCTTATATGGCGTCGCCGCTTCTACCTGTGCAATGCTCTATGGATTTACCAATATTATGCTATGGGCAGTGGTGGACAAAGAAGAATCTGAATTGCCAATAGAATGCCACGCTATACGAACAAGTGCGCCAAGCCTCTGGAGCGATACTAATGCACTACTCAGCGGCTTTGGCTTTACCTTTACCGGAAGCTTTCTGACCCCTGCACTCCTCGTTGAATATCGGTATCTGACGAAACACAATACACCGGTTATAGATGCTCTTGAACAGATGAAAAGTACATTACAGGCTCATCAACAATAACAGTAGAAAAGCATATGAATAAAAAATTGAGCTTCGCTTCTCACGCGCTGCTTTTGTGTATGGTATATACCCCTTATCTGCTTTGTATGAATACCGGACACCCACCGTCGTATGAAATGCAAGAAATACCACCCGATTACACTGAAGAAGAGGCGTACCAGACAACTACCCAGCATCAGTTTGCTCAGTCATCAACAATGCCCAACCCGCCTGGAACATTCGATGCGGGAACTGCCTTACGCTATATTCAACACGCAGAAGATCTCTGCTTTCGTCAAATGATGCACACGGTAACAACATTAGACGCAGATTCCTATCAAACGCTGCATACTGCCATTACCACTCGTCTCACACAAGCAATGCGCAAGAAAAATAACATAGAAAGAGTTGGTGGTGTACTATTTTGCGGAGGGCTTATAAGTGTAGGGTATGGTATTTTTGCGCTCGGCATTAATAGTATAAACCCCGACTCATGCGCGACTGATCACTCAAATACGTACTATTTAAATACCATCGGACAGTTCTTAGGAACGGTCGTTCCAGGCTCTGCGCTTCTTATTGATGGGGCTAGAAAAACATATTCCTTAGATTATACAATCGCATCGCGTAAAGTTACCAATCTCACTCAGATGAAAGCTGTACTCGAAAGTACGTCACACAGTTCTGCACAAGATGTGTAAATTACTTATTTTTGCAGATGTGCCACTAATGCTTTGAGCGATTGTGCACGATGGGAGTTATAGGTTTTACCGGAGGCAAGAATCTCATTAACTGTTTGGTTAAACCCTTCGGGAATATAGATACTGTAATAGGGAAACCCTTTTTTTACTGTCCCCTGCGCATGCAGCGCAATAGTGCCGCGTGAAATGCCTTGGAACAACTGGGTGGTACCCTCTGGCTGCGCAAAAGCAACAACAGAAATAAATTGTGCTTGACGGCTGCCATCAGGCACATCGCGTAGTTTGTATAACATAAAATCTATTTTTTCTTGATCCGTTTTATGCTCTCCAGCAAAACGGGAAGAGTACACACCAGGAGCGCCGTTCAACGCTGCAATCTCTATACCAGAATCGTCTGCGATGGTAGGTAACCCGCTCATACGCGCATATGTTTCTGCTTTGAGTATAGCATTCTGCGCATACGTAGTGCCCGTTTCGGCCACATCATGGGTAATACCAGCCTCTGCTAAAGAAATGAAGGTATAGGGCAACACGGAAACAATCTCTTTAATAGCGGCATATTTTGATGGGTTATTGGTGCCAATTACTATGGTATTCATGAAGCTTACTGTACAAAAAGGAGTGAAAAATAACAAGATATGTATGCTGCTTGCCAGGGCATCTTGAACAAACTTTCTATCCCTTGCAATCTTTGTTACAATTTTGTTATCTATATTTTGTGTAAGTATCAAAACGTTATTTTGTAAGGATGTTCAGGCATGAAATCAAAATCTGGCATCAAAATCATTTTTGATGAAAATGGGAACAAGACTGGCGTATTAATACGCGTTAAGGATTTTGAAAAGCTCATTGAAGAACTTGAAACACTCAAAGATTTGACTATTGCCTATGAAAGAAGAAGTCAGAAACGTAAGCCGATTCCTTATGAAAAAATAAGAGAAGAGTTATTTGGCAATGGTGCAAAAAAATAGCTTCGAAGGCTATGCAATCAACTTTACCCCTCAAGCTGAAAAGGAATTAAAAAAGCTTGAGAAAAAAATAGCTAAAAAAGTTGATGAAAAACTTAAAGAGCTCGTTAAAGGAACTCGTAATTTAGATATCACGAGATTATCAGGACATATCGAAACCTACCGATTGCGAATAGGCGACTACCGAATAATTTTTGAATCCCAAAAACATGTAATCACCATTTTGGTAATTAAAATTGCTCATCGCAGAGAGGTATATAGGGATTATTAAACAATGGTAAAAAAGAAAAAATACCCCAAAATACATCCTTCAATTGTTAAAGATCAAAACGGCAAAGAAGTAGAGGTATATCTCAAATACAATGTCTACGAATCTATTTTTAGGGAAATGGATGAACTAAAAAAGCAACTCTCTGAGTTTAAAAAAAAGAACTCTAAAAAATGAAGCGCTCAATACATTTGAAAACGTGCGGCGAATAAACATGTGGGCAAGAGTAAACTCTTGCCCATTACATCTTCTCAATTCTTACAAACCCGCATCCATCAATTACCTTATACACTTTAGGCTGTAATCACCAATGGCTGTGGCGCACCAATAATGCCACTCGCAGTTGCTGCACTCACGGTAATGCCATTAAATACATTGCCTTTGCAGCTGCCACAGTACACAAATTGTAACGGTTGTGTGGCAGGAATGGTTGCTAACACCACACCGTTTTGCGCGATGATATACTGCGTTGTTGAGGGGTTAACACTTGGCGTCCACGTCGCTTGCAGCACACATTCCGTTTTGTTTAGAAATTCGTTTTTGGTGATAGTGCCGGTAAAACTGCTCGGCGCTTGCGGGCTTGCTACGAATGTTATTGGGTCTGATGCGATATTTAAGCTACCGTCTTGATAGATAGATACTGCTTGCGCTGTGTGTGTACCAATAGTTTTGGCAGTAGCAGTAATTGACCAGTTGTTCGGGTCTGTGTGGGTACCTTGTGGTTGCAGTACACCATCGATAAGCAAAAATACCAATGACGGGTCTTGCGCTTGGCCAGAAAAAGTGATCGGTGCGTTGGCTGGCACGAAGGTGCTTGCGGTTGGTGAACTAATCTGCGTTGGGGTAACCGCTGGGCTGCTCAGGTAACGAGCAACAAAAGCGGGACTAATGCCTATTGCTCCACCGATAACGATATTGCCATCCGCTTGCAAGGCAATGGAAAAGGCTTCTGCATTTGCCACCGGGCCTGTGGCAGTGCCATCGTTGCCAAATGAACTATCTACAATGCCCATACTCGTGTAACGGGTTAATTGCCAGACGGCAGTTGCGGACTGGCCAGCGAGTACTATTGCGCCATCTGCCTGTAACAGTATTGCAGTACATGCGGCGCACGGAACACTGTTATTAAAGCCGGTGCCATTAAAACTGGTATCTAGATTACCCTGTGTATCAAACCGTGTTACTTGAAATATACCACCACCGGAGCCAGTTGATTTACTTCCTACCAGCAATTTCCCATCAGGTTGTATTACTAACCCGATGTTATTCGCTGCTATGCTTGCTGGACCTGTTG
>JBAVOR010000010.1:0-55395 GCA_049692255.1 Candidatus Babeliales bacterium | reverse complement strand
GTTTTGTGTACAATAATATGATTTCATTGAAATTTTTAGTGCAAATAAGAAATAATAAATAAGAGATGGAAAGAACAGGTGGAGGGAAAAAATGGAAAATAAACTAAAAAAATGGTTTCTCGGGATTTCATTGGTACTATCATGCGCAGTACATACACAACAATGCCCCTACGAAGCAGTTGCCATCGTGCCCGTTGCCGATCTACTGGGGCAATCAATGGCAACGATTACTCCCCAGGTAACACAAGGGTATGAACAGCTAGCGCTTTGCCCCCACAAGGGAACATTTTCATGTCCGCGCATCCATCAACTATTATTTCATGAGCAGGTAACCGTACTTGAAGAAAGTGGCACAGAAGTATGCATTCGCATACCTAATCTCTTTTTCACTACAGCACAAACGCAACAGCCCCAAACAACCTTTTGGACTCATAAAAAAAATATATTACCCCTTGATGCGCTGCATGATGCACGGGGAAAAATACCACTCCCTGTGCGTTATGATGAAAAAGGAATAACTAATACCACCATAGTTACTCTCGCATCGCCGTTTTATGACACACAGACCGGCATTACCTTTTCAGCAGGCACCCGCTTTGTTCCGGTCAAACAAAAATTTACCCATGAAAAGGAGTGGCTTGTATATGTCGTTGACCCCGTACATAAAAAAATAATACCTATCCGCTTACCGCGCAATCATTGTGTTGCGCTCATGCAAAAAGAAACCCCTGCACAACGGCAAGCACTCTTTGTTAAGATTCTTAAGCGATGGACACATCACAAAAAAAATGGTTTTATCCCTTACGTATGGGGCGGGTGCAGCTTCCTTACGACGTGTAAAAACAGTCGATTCCGTACACAAGCCACGACACTGCTCGAGCCAACCGGTACTGCGTACACATACCCTGATTGCAAACCGCCTTGTACGGGATTTGATTGCGCAGGACTCGTATCACGTGCAGCGCAATTGGCAGGAATCCCCTATTTCTATAAAAATACCCGCACCCTCGCACAGTTTTTAAAAGAAATCGGACCAAACCAATCGGCGCAAGCGGGTGACCTTATTTGGTTTCCCGGTCATGTGATGGTGATCAGTGATGTACAAGCAAATGCTATAATAGAAGCGCGCCATTACAGTCATGGCTACGGTAAAGTACATGAAATTCCGATTGGCAAAGTATTTAATAATATTAATACTATCACCGATTTAAAACGGGCACGTGCACACAAAAAAAAATTGCAGCGCATGGACAGCAAAGGAATGGTTGTGCAAAGCATCCCCCATTTTAAACTGTTGCGCATGTCGAGCGTATGGAGTTAACTAAATACAGTGCATATAACCGCACTCAATCATGAGTGCAAAAACGAAGGAGTTGATCCTATGAATCACATACAAAAGCTATCATACATCATGGTTTTAGTGAGCATAACCACCATTACACAAACAATTGATATTGACCTCGGCCCACTGGGTGGCGTTGAAGTTGGGGTAGGACCGGATGGTGTTGGTGCTGATGTTGTCGCAGGGCCTATAGAAGTCGGAGCCGGTGTAGGACCAAACTATTATGAAGATGAGCCAACAGAACTCGGCGAACCTGTCGATTTTAGAGATGAAGTTGATTGACGCGACTGACCTGCTGCTTGTTTTTTATTGAGTGCCGTAATAGCATCATCAACTGCTCGATGAATAGTGGTTGCTTCTGCAGTACTTATGCTTAACTGCTCATTTAATGATTGTACATTAGTAGTAGTGGGATCTGCCTTTTGCAGCTGTTGTGTTAACACGTTCACACGATCATTATATCTTCTTTCGATCAAATTTAGGCCCCTGGTAAATAGATTCATGCTATCGCCAATTGCATCTAGCAATGGTTTTGTACATTGACGTACAAATGCAAATGCTGCAACTATTTTATCTATAGGCGGAAATTGCTCAAATTGCTCAGTAATTACCACTGTATTCATTATTTGTATAAGCAACTTAATCTTTTCTTTTTCCCCTGCTTGCAACTGTTTATCTTGAGCTACTTGATCAAAAATATTATTAATAGCCCTTATGGGAATTGCTGGACCACGATTGATAATGTGTGGTGCCTTGACCACTTGCGGCACCGAAGGTACTTGCCCTGTTTGTGGCGCCGGTGTTGTTGATTGCGATGGAGACGGCTCCGCTAGCATTGATTGGGCGGCAACACCTTGCAATTGCTTTTGTTGATCAGCAATTGCTGCACCATACAAGCTCACACAAATAATAATACCGTTTAGATAGTTCATAAGAAATCCTCTTTCAATAAAGTTGAAACCCTTTAGAAACCTGAACCAGCAACTGTTGTCGCGCCTTCACCGTAATGTCCAATACGGCATCACGCTGCGCTCGTGCTTTTTTTAATTCTTCACTCGCTTGACGTCTTTCTTCACCTTCTGCCGCATCCAAGAAATTAGCCTGTGCGCTATCTACATTTTTTTTATATGCCTGATCAATTAAATCTAATACGCTACGAAACTGCTGCCTTTGTTCTTCATGTAATGTGTCCTTCTTATTTATAATCTTATTTAATGATGTGCTTATCTCTATAGCTGGAGGAAATTGAGCTTCTAACGCACGCTGCAAAGGTTCGGTAGTACCTGGTATAGTTGCTTCAATCTGATTGAGTGCTATTTTACCTTTCATCCACGTAACTATCCCTGAAATTTGATCTGCTGCTTTTGCAGCTATAGCCTCATTTGTTTTATTAACCTCGCTCATTGTTTGCACATATTCTAAACCTGCATCAATTTTTAAATCGTCATATTTATCAGCAATTACCGTTAACTGTTTTTGCAATTGCATTTGATCTTTCGGTGAAAGCTTTGATAAATCAATATCCATAATTGCATCCACTATACGGTCAATATCTTTTTTGTCAGTCGGCTGCTTGCCGGTGCCTTCGTACACTGCTGTTAATACTGGAGCCATTTTTACCGTTTCTGACTGATTACCCTTTGATTCTTGCGCAGGCGGAGGAGTTGTTAGCAAACTTTTTAAAGATCTACTGCTACTCACTTTTTTTTCTTCTGCAAATGTTTTATTCAATTTCGATTGTTCTTCAAGAGTTAATACGGGTAATTCAGTAGTGCTTTGCAACGAACGCAACTTTGATTCGCTAGCTGACTTTTTCATCTGCGATTTACCTAAATTCTTTTCTGTGCCTGGCAGTGCAACCTCTGCACCTCTTAGTAATGGTTCGCTCGCCACTTTTGTGAGTACTTGTTTTTTTTCTTCCTGCTCTGATAGTGCAACTTTTTCACGGAATGATAAACTTTTTGGCTTGTTTGCCTTTTTCTTTTCTTCCATAGAAAGCACCTCCCTCCCTTCTGAAGCCATACACATCTGCATAGACATGCTGTACATAGCCGCGCTACCAAATATTATCAGAACAATCTGCTGCTTCATTTCTAAAACCTCATCTCAACTATTTTTTCTTAATTTTCTCGATTTTTTTAGATATCGCTTCGTCTAATTGTTTAATTTTGTTAGTTAAACTTTGGATATTTTCATCATATTTTTTTTTCTGGTCCGAGTTACCATACTGTTCAATATTTTGATATTTTAATTGGATTACTCTAAGAGCTATCTTAAGACTCTCGGCTTGATTAGCACTTAACAAAACTTTACTCTTCGCTACTTCATCGAGAGCAGTAATAACATCTTGCATAGAAGGTAATTTTTGTATTTCTTCTTTAAAAGAATCAATTTCAGCGCGTCTAGAGAGTATCCGTGTAAGCGTATTTTGTGAATCTACACTAACGCCTTGTCCATCCATCCCATTTATAACTTGACGAGTTATATTCATGGCACTATCGAACCTCTGTATCCCGCTTTTCGCTTCTTTAATCTTGTTATCAATTATTGTAGTATTAAATGGTGGATTATCTCTTTGCGCGTTGAGATAATTGCTGCTGATCTGATCAAGCCATCCAGATAAAGCCATCCTTTGTGATCGTGTTAATTGGGCTAATGCTTTTTCTGATATTAAAACATCGATAGAATCAGCTATATCTTGCTGTTTGTCTTCTAAGGACCTGCGTTCTTCGAATGTAAGGGCAAAATTAGTTACAGCACTAAAAAAAATTTTAGCATTTGATTTATCAATATCTTCCAATCCTTTAGTATTCTTATCTGCTAGTTCTTTTGTTATTTCACTCGTTGAGCCTTCTATAATTATTTTTTTTGGTGATGGAGTAAATATATCTTTGAGCGTTTGACCAATAGAAGATAACGTTTCAGATGTTTTTTCTTTAAATGTTTTTTTCGTTGTGTCTTCGGTTAGCTGTGTTGACGTGGGTGATGATGGAGTCCTATTTGCTTCGGTCCCTACGCCTAAAAATGATTTAACTTTTTGCAATGCCGTTTGTTTTGATGGGGTTTCGGTGAATGGGATATCGGCTACTCTTTCTTGCAACTCAGCAGCCTTTTCCTTAGTAGCCTTTTCCCTTTCTTCAGTTATTTTCTTCAATTCTTCTTTACTGACGTCCAATTCTCTTAATTCAAACTCCCCCGTCCAACTACGCGTTGCCAACGTGAACACCAAAACTAACCAATTATATCGTGCATTCATCATATTCCCCTCGCAAAACAACATGCATATATTCACCTGTTATACACACCAAATTATGGGGAGCGATGTCAATATAAGAGAGGAAATATCTATGGCAAGCTCATCACTGAGCCTTCTTGTCGTTTATCGATTTTTACGGTAAACTTACTGTTATTCTTTGCTCTAGAAAGTATGTTATGATTCAAGCTCGTGATCTTTGTCTTACCTTTGGCAACAAAACAGTTTTTGACGACATCTCTTTTATTCTTGACGAAGAGGACCGTGTAGGCCTGGTGGGCAGGAACGGTTCTGGTAAAACAACGCTGCTTAAAGCAATTATCGACCAGTCGGCTCTTGATAGCGGCACTATAGCTATTACGAGCAGAAAAACGATTGCATACATGCCCCAAGAGGTAGTATTACAATCTTCACTTTCTATTCTTGACGAAACACTCACCATCTTTGCTTCTGTTTGGCGCTTAGAACAAGAAATGGCGCTGCTCGCGCAACAGTTTGAACAAGCACCTACCGACGCACTCGTTGAACGATACGGCATGCTCGAAGAGCAGTTACGTTTTGCTCAACCGGCAATGTTACAAGCTAAAACAAAAAAAATGCTCATGGGTCTCGGATTTTCTGTTGAACAGTTTGACCAACCAGTCGCTAATTTAAGCGGTGGATGGAAAATGCGCATTGTACTTGCAAAGTTGCTTTTACAAGAGGCCGACTTTTATTTATTCGATGAACCTACTAACCATTTAGATTTAGAAGCAAAAGAATGGTTTTTAGATTTTCTTAAACATGCATCGTTTGGGTTCTTACTCATTTGCCACGAGCAGTATTTCTTGGACGAACTGTGCGAACGCATCCTTGATTTAGATCAAGGAAAAGCAACGTGGTACAGCGGCAACTACAGCACATATGTTATCAAGAAACAAGAAGATTTAGAACGCCTACATCGCGCTTATACTCAACAACAAAAAGAGATCAAACGAAAAGAAGCGATCATTGAACAGTTCCGTGCTGGAACACGAGCAAAACAAGCAAAAAGCATGGAACGTGCTTTAGAAAAAATTGAACGGATAGAGATCCCCCCAGCCTCTAAAGAAGTGCGGTTTAGCTTTCCTCAAAACAAGCAGTCGGGCAAAGAAGTATTGCACGTTGTCAACGTTGCCTATAGCTTTGGCAATAAACCGCTATTTCAACAGGTCTCTTTCGTAGTTACGCGCGGACAAAAGATTGCGCTGATTGCGCCAAATGGTGTTGGAAAAACTACATTACTTAATTTGATTGCTGGCGCACTCCCGGTGCAAAAAGGTACGATCAACTTTGGGTACAACGTCACTTTTGCATTTTTTAATCAAGATCAAAATAAAGTGCTTGATGGCACTTTAAGCATTATCGATAACGTTAAAAATTTGTGTGCTACGACAACAGAAAGCACCATTCGCAGCTTTCTAGGTGCATTCTTATTTAGTGGTGAAGAGGTGTTTAAAAAGGTGGGAGTGCTGAGTGGTGGAGAAAAAAATAGGGTTGGCATGGTAACTGTGCTTTTGCAACAGACCAATCTACTATTGTTAGACGAACCAACAAACCACTTAGATATTCCCTCAAAAGCAATCTTACTGCATGCGTTGCAAGAATTTAATGGCACTATTATCTTTGTCTCACATGATCGCGATTTTATTAATGCACTGGCCACACACGTTATTGCACTTACTCCCAAAGGTGCCCATTGCTATGAAGGCAATTACGACGCCTACTTCGCTCACAGACAACAGTAACTATTGTTGTTGTCTTTTTTGCGTGAAGGGGATGTTTTTCATGGTAAGAATTTGTTCCAATGACTTCGCAATAATATTTGCACTTTCCAACGTATACCCGCCAGAGGTTACCATGGCTATAGGAATGTTTCGATCTTGTGCTTCTTGAAACACAACCCGGTCCCGTTCAATGATTCCTTCTTTGGTAACTCTTAGCCCGCCTACCGCGTCTTCTTCCCATATATCAGTACCTGCATTGTAAATAATAAGGCCAGGCTTCTTGTCCTTACTTATCAGTGCCTCGATAAATTGATGAAACCCAGTTGTAAGCAGAGAGATATATGATCTAGTATCCGTCACAAAGCTCAGCGGTATTGCATAATCAATAAATTGCGCCGTGCCATCTACATTTTTCCCAAAAGCAGGAAATATTTCTGCATGATACATATCAAATATATACACCTTTCTCTCCGGTTTACCGAAGTCTTCTTTGAAAAAATCTTCATGTCCATTACCTTGATGCGCATCGAGATCAACGATAAGAACATGCATGTCAGGGTACTGTTCTCGTACCTTCAATACCGCTAAAGGAATGTCTGCAAATATACAAAAGCCTGACGCTTTTTCTCTTTTTGCATGGTGATAACCGCCACCGATATTAACAGCCCAGCCATGCTTTAATGCCAGCAACGCTGCATCAACGGTACCTTGCGTTGCATACCGCATAGGGTCAAGTATATATTTTTGCCTCATGCTGTTCGGCATCAGACGCAATAAAGAAACTTCTGCTGCGTGCGCTACCGTACCCCCATCTTCAAGCGACTTAAGATATTCTTTTGTATGAACCATGCACAAATCTGTATCGGTAACTTTTTTCGGTTCATGGATCTGGCGCGGATCAATGCCTAACGTATCCGTTACATGTGCATGCACTTTTTGATATTTTTTCAGATCGAAAGGATGCAGCTTGGATATTAGATGATCGATTACTAAACCAAACGAAATATTATAGTGTTTACTATAGACAATAGGAAGTTGCAGTTCCTGAGAAAATTGCGGTTCCCGTGATTCTTCTTTATTTTGGCTCACTGCGCCATATCTCGAAAAATTCTTTCCCCCTACATATTCTCTAGAGTTCCTAAACTCAGCTGCCTGCGCCGTTATTATTATAAAAAAGGAACTTAATACTCTTTTAAGCATTACATACACCATTCAATTAAAAAACAAAATTAACTATAATTGTTAAAAGTATACTATAAGAAAGAGAAATTTATAGAGTAATGCGCGTCAGTATATCCAATTTGAAAAAAAGAATAACAACTCCCTCGCATTGTCGCAAATTCAATCTGAATAAAACGCCATAAGAGCTTTGACAAAATGCACTATTTGTGATAAAAATTATAGTACAGATGTAGTGACTACAGTACACCCCGTCACGCAAACCGAGTACCTTATTTTTTTTAAAAGGATTTTATGAAACGTTTAATGTTACCAATAGTTCTTTCTGCACTGCTCTTTTCCCCTCTACAATGCACCCGCCCAACGTACCATGAACCTCTTAAAACAGCTGCCATCATTTCGGCCGGAGCAGTGGTAACGGGCGCAATAGGATATGTGTTGTATGGATGGTATGAAGATATCTGTTTGAACCGTGCACTCACGAGACTGGTCTGTAATATACAAGTGCTCCGCGAAATCATCGCAGAAAAGAATATGTATAGTATCCAAGACGAGCAAGCTGTTATCCAGCACTATCATAATCGCTACGACACATACCATAGCATCTGTCTCCAGATCGAACGTACATACCGCCAAATAGCTACTATGCACGAAGAAATAAAGCATGATATACGCGCATGGGAGAATTATGCTAAAGCGGTTGATTTTTTACAAAGAGCCCGCCTGTTTTCTACTATTATTACCAAAGAACTGCACGCGTTCGAACCCTTGGTAGTTGCTTACAATAATAACGACATACTATTACAGCTGTCACGCATGCTTCAGGAAGAATTTATGAGCTCTTATGCGACCATCATTACTCAAGCGGGCAACCTCGCACTTGATGAAGCGACAGTACGTGCCCTTGCTGCACAATCTGCGTGGCCACTACGCACGGTATGGCAAGAACTGCAACAGAGAAAAACAGCGTACCAATCTCTCATCAACCAAATGAAGGGAACATCTATCAATACGGGGGCCACATTACAACAAAGCTTTTTAATGATAAGCCGCTACGAAAAAGCGCAACAAATAATCGCTGGATTTAGGGGCTACACTGATGACATTCGTGCGGAAAAAGAATTTACGCTTCGTGAAGAACAACTTTATAACGAACGCGTACAAGCACAAGCAGCATTGGCAAGCGCACAAGCTCACCAAGCACAAGCTAAGCTGCAAAAAGATCAACTAGCACAACACAAAAAAAGTGAATTAAGTAGGCTCCGCACAGAGTTGAGCGAACTTAAACAACGCATTGCTAACGGGGATAATTCGTACTACACATACCAACAAAAATCACAGTTGCAAAATAGAATTAGTGAGATCAAAAGAGATATTAATGGCTCATATACCTTTGGCGAACTCCTTTTTGATCTATTTACTGATAGAGACTAATCATGAAAAAAGTTATTTTACTTTTCTGTTTGGGCAGCACCTTCACCATACAACCAATGCAACAAAACAGTATTTTAATAGCTCGCTCAGTTGATAATAAGCAAGAAAAAAAAGAGTCCTTTATTTGCCCTATTGACGCTGTGCAAACAACAACAATATCTGCATTTACCAATCACTTAAAACGAGAACACATTGAGAATATACCAAAAGGTGCAATGCTTACATGCTCTTTATGCATTGCAAACCGAATAACCAAAAAAGAGATTGCTCCTAATTCATCAGGAAAGATAGATTGGAATGCGTTGCCAGAAAAGATAAAATTTAGAACCAATCATTTACTGAATGTGCATAAAAAGGAGCAGCACGAAGAAACGTATCGATCCGTAATATCTAAAAAGCGGAAAATAAGCCCAACTGATGTACAAGGAAAAGAAAACCCTTACTACGCCAACCTAGTGGAAGAAATGATTGCCACTCATGCTAATCAGGCACCTACATTAGCTGAATTAGTATGTGAGCTTTGTTCCGAAACATTTACACAAATAAGAGCATGGAACAACCATTTTAAAGAACATGTTATTGTGCCATCCAAAGAAGAAGGGATGAATAAATTTTGCGCATTGTGTGCCCATGATGAGTTATACGTGATGTGCGTCAGCGGGTCTCTGCCTAAAGAAAAAGTTAATATTACCACGCTGCAAAATACATTCAGGACTAATGGAGGGGGTTCCATGAGAGAGCACTATAAGACGCATAATCCCCAAGAAGGACGTAATCAAGCCGTATTTCTTCAGCTATTAGCAGAAAAGTAGCCAATTCGGGATTACATGATGAAAACATATATAGTACTACTTTGCCTTACCATTGCTTATACAACTAGTTCACTTGCTTCTGAAAGCAGGCAACAAATGAATAAAACATTTCAGTGCCCTGCATATCCTACGGAAGAAAAGTCACTCAGTGGATTCACTACCCATTTAAAAAGACAGCATATTACTGGTATATCTAAACTTACCAGCACTTTTCTATGCTCTCTTTGTGTTGCACAGAAAATGCACGAAGAAGAAGTTACCAATATATCTTTTGAAGAAATTGCTGAAAAATTCGACACACCGAATGAGCTCCAAATCCATAGAATCGCGTACCATCCAGAAAGTACGATTAAACACAACAAAAAACGCACAATAGCAACTGCTCCAAATAAGGGACTATCCACAAAACAGTTCAAAACACAAAAAATACATGAGCAAGATAGCGCGTTCCATCCCCAGCCCGAATTGGACTCTACCATTTCTGCAGTTAGACCTGACGTATGCACAATGAACCTTAACGCTTATGCAACGGCTATGACACTCAAAGAATTTGATTCGTATTTTGAATAACATCTTAAATCATCAGAAATTAATCATGAAAAAAATTATTTTACTTTTCTGTTTGAGCAGCATCTTCACAATACAACCAATGCAACAAAACATTGCTTTTATAGCTGAATCAATTAATAATAATCAAGAAAAAGCAGGGTCTTTTATTTGCCCTATTGACAATATGCAAATAAAATCAGTATCTACATTTACCCATCACTTAAAATACCTGCACATAGACAATATGCCAGAAGGCCAAACATATCCATGCTCTTTATGCATTGCAACCAAAATAACCGAAAAAAACCTTGTCCTTAATTCATCAATGATGATAGATTGGAACGCTGTTCCAGAAGAAATGAAATTTAAAACGAATAATCTATTGGCTAAGCATAAAAAGGAGTATCACCCTGAAATCTATCCAGTGACAAAATCCACAAGATCTAAAAAGCGAAAGATAAGTCGACCTGATAAAAAAAACAATGTGCACGACACAGAAATCCCTCATTATGTGAAAGCGTTATCATCGCTCGAGCTAAATGTATTTGATCGCGTGGTTGCTAATTATACTAATCAAATACCTGCAGCAACTGGATTACTGTGTGAGCTGTGTTCCCAAACATTTACGCACTTAGAGCAATGGAATAGCCATTTCGAAAAACATGTTAAGATACCATCTCATGGAGAAGAAATAACTCACTTTTGTACATTATGTGCTCATGATGAATTATGTGTGATGTGCCTCAATGGATCTTTACTTGAAGAAAAAGTTGATATCGCTGAGCTTCGCAATACATTCAACACTGATAAAAACGATCACATGGAAGTACACTATAAAACGCACACGCAACAAAGGCATAATCACGCCATATTTTCTCAGATGTTAGCTTTAGAAGCAGCCAAAAAAAAGCATAGTCTGAGAACGCGATCTCAGACTATTGATAGCTCTGGTATGACTCATAACGGTTTAAATTCTGAGATAGAGAATCATCAACCATATCAGCCACTATCTGCTGATCAATTGCATGCTCTATTCTACCCAGTGCAAACAGACTTGCTATGAAGCAATCAAAGGCTTTGTCACAAAGGACAACTAACGCGGAGAATATTTCTCTCTAGACATTTCTAGCTGATGAAAAATGAATAAAAAGTGATACAATAGCAGTATACTTTTATTCTACGCGCCCGTAGCTCAGGAGGATAGAGCGATAGATTCCTAATCTGTAGGCCACCGGTTCGACTCCGGTCGGGCGCACCATACTTCGCTTATCCGGGCCTTCCGGCTCGGCAAGCTTCGTATGGCGGGCCAACCTTCGCCAAGGCTTTCTACTTCGTTAAAGCTACGTAGAACAGGTCCTACTTGTGCTTCGTAGCTGCGCAGCAGCGTAGTAGCATGGCGGGGCCACATCTACGGACGCATCTATTAATTAATATTCATTATTACCTTTGAGCCCTAGAGCCTTATCTCGTGCCTTTGCTTGTTCTATTTCTGTGCAATGGCGCGAATTATAATTATCTAAATCCCATTGCTTGCAATAACAATATTTCCCATTCGGATCGTTCGGCACGTATATCGGGTTGTCTTTATCTGGCCCGCTCAGTTTTTTATTGCGAAATCCACAAACACGTGCACAATAACATTGGCAAGAAGCGCCGAGATCTTTACAGGTTGCTTCATTGGCACAGGGTGGTATTGATTGTTTTTTTGCTGCCGTTTGATTGGCTTTACCATAGTGTTTAGGTTTATACTCTTGCGCACTAGCAACAGATGTAATACACAGAACACAGAACAATAGATAGCGAATCATAATAGCCCCCTGTTTCATTAAAAAAACATAATCGCATGCGGATCGATATTGGTAATCACGTATTCACTAACTATATGTGGCGCACCGGTGCAATGAAACTCAAAGCGTACACTCTGCATCGCTTGCTCCACATAGGTTTTGATCAGATCTGAATTTAATCTTGCATGCATTGATTGAGTTTGAATAATGCGGGTCACTTCTTCGCGATACCGATCGCGAAACCATTGCACGATATTAGGATTATTACATACGGTCTTATCATCACACTGATCACTACTTAAAAATTGCCATACAAAATAGACACCAGATTTTTCTGGTATAACAATGGCATGCTTT
Source organism: Candidatus Babeliales bacterium (assembly GCA_049692255.1). Lineage (GTDB taxonomy): Bacteria > Babelota > Babeliae > Babelales > JACPOV01 > JBAVOR01. The sequence continues at coordinate 42,937 of JBAVOR010000010.1, read as the reverse complement.
ACTGATTGCTCCTTACCAGAGGGCAGTAGCAGATCATAGTTTTCATTAATCGTAACTTCATTGCGGCTATATGCACATCTAAAATAGTTCTTGCCGCTTCCTAACCCTTTGTAAGGATGAATGTAACTGAAACAGCCTGCTATATTCAACAGTGCTATTATTAACAAAATCTCTTTCCTCTTCCTCATAGCAATAACCCCTCTTTTTATGTGGCCGTATCGATTCAAGAATCTTTACTGTTACTATACATCGTTTATTCTTATATTTGCAATATTTATCACGCATAGCCTATTTTATTGCGCTTCTCTCAATGACACATTGCTATGCATATAAACAAGGTAACTACTCTTGTTTATATGCCAGTATATGCATTACAGTTGCGGCGAATTAATAATTATCTAAATCCCATTGCGTACAATGTATTGACAAGGCTATGCTCTTGTAATTTACACTTACTCCACGTGTCATAATCATTAATAAGGTAAAAACCAGTCCACGCGCTATTCGCCTTCGCATTTCATTACGGCTGCGCGGCGCATGTACACTCCCAGTCACTGGGCAATGCTTTTTTTTTCTGCGCCCATACGCGTCATGCCAATAAAAAATAAATTCTTCTTGATCTTAACCAGCATTGACTGATATAATGGACACACTAAAGGGAGTTTGTATGATTATAATTCGCAAGACAAAAGAATTTCAATCTTGGTTCACCTCGCTCACTATAAAAGAACAGCTAAAAATCGCGGGTCGCTTGGAGCGGATTGCCAATTTAGAATATTTTGGAGATGCCAAAAATTTAGGTAATGGCCTAGCTGAATTGCGATGGACAAACGGATGGCGGATTTACTTTGTTAAAGAGGGAGTCGCAGTAGTTTTGTTACTTAACGGAGGAAATAAAAATGCACAAAAAAAAGACATCGAAAAAGCAAGAGTTCTCGTTCAAAAATATGCAAGAAACTAAAATGAGTAAGCAAGGCATGCATTCATGGAATCCTGAAGATACCTTTATGGATTTCCAAAAAGTTGGCGCTGCATTATTAGAGTGCCTTGTTGATAATGATCCTGAAACGTTTATCGAAATTCTCGAGTCGTATTTACGCATCAATAAACTGCAAGTTGCTAAAAATGCAAACATGTCACGCTCTACCGTTCAATTAGCTCTTTCAAAAGGTGGTAATCCAACCCTTAAAACACTTGCGAAAATTGTGCATGAAGCTGCTGTAAAGAGATAGCACAGAAAGCATATGAATAGAAGAGTTAAAAGAACGAGATTTAACAGTTCATCGAGCAACTCAACATACGACGAGCACGTTGATTCATTGTCCCCCAAACGAAAAGAAGAATTTGATGCAGGGCTTAAAGAACTTGCTTTATCAGAACTTATTTATGCGATCATGGGGCATGATGAAATTTCTGTGCGCAAATTAGCAAAAATAGCTGACCTTTCACCAACGGTGGTGCAAGCAATGCGTTCGGGAATAAAAAAAATTTTACGATGATTTTTTATTTTTATAATCTAAGCTACGCTTGATCCGTGGCTTCCGACTTCGTTAAAACTACGTCGGGACACGTCCGGCCCTGTGCCGCCATAGCTAAAGCGACGGCGCATTGGCAAGCTTCGCCGGACAGGCTTCGCATAATCTTATTCTATTACTGCTCTCTGCATTCCTCAAATATGGCCCCGCCAGGCGTAGCCCTTTATGGGCAAAGCCTGGTGCGCCCGGTAGGACTCGAACCTACAACCAACGGATTCGAAATCCGGTACTCTATCCAATTGAGCTACGGGCGCTTATATATATCAAGATAATAATAATAGACTTCTTCTGAAATTTGTGCGCTCAGTACCCCTTCGATACTAAATTTCTTCGAAATTTCACTCAGGGTGAGCGCGCTGGAGATCATAATTTAGGATTTCAAAAGAGATCTATAGAAGAATCAGCCCTTTTTTGGGACCGTGCCAATCGTGGCTTGCCAAACCGGGAGGTGTGGATAAGCATAGATTTAATGTAGATGAGTGTACCAAAAAATAGTAAAAAGTATACGAGCATTCATGCGCTTTTTTCCCTCGATACAATTGCTTTGCAATCACTCGGGATGAGCGCTTTGCTGATACGTAAAATAGGCTAAAAATTCTTTGTTTCCCATGGTCCCTTCTATGGGCGAAGGAATAACCCCGTTGCAAGAAAAGCCTTTAGCCGTTAGCCCGCTCACTACTTCTTGAATAACTCGTTCATGCACCGTTGTATCTGATACAATACCACCAGCACCAACATCTTTTTTAGTCGCTTCAAATTGTGGCTTAATAAGCACTATTAATGTGCCGTTCTTTTTGAGCACCTGGCGCACAGCATCAATAACTTTTAATACGGAAATAAATGAAAGATCGAGAGTTACCATATCAATAGGCTCAGGCAAAGCAGTTACATGGCGCAGGTTGGTTTTTTCCATTACCACTACGCGTTTATCTGCACGGATCTTCTCATGCACCTGCCCATACCCCACATCAATACCATACACTTTTTTAGCACCGCGTTGTAACAGACAATCGGTAAACCCCCCCGTTGAAAGACCGGCATCCATGCATACCATGCCTTCTGGCGCAAGGTGAAAATGATCCAATACTGCTGCTAATTTAATACCAGCGCGTGAAACATAGGGTGGTTCATAGAGATCAACAGTAACTACTGCATCTTTACTAATGGCTGTGCCCGCTTTTGTTACGGGCATTCCATCAACAGACACTTTACCTTGCATAATTAAACTCTGCACATGCGTGCGGCTTAACTGCGGGTGTAATGATAAAACGAGCAGATCAAGCCGCTCTTTTTTAGGACTGTTTTTCATGATATCTTTTTAAGATCGTAAATATTTCTTTTGCATTTTCAAACTCTTTTTTAATATCACCTACCGCTTTGCCTGCAACGCGAATAGCGCTAAAACCAATGCCGAGTGTTGCCACAATATCAGCATATTGTTTAATAGAATCTTCTATCGTTACTGGCGGATGCGTCATATACCACCGTGCATCAAGCATAATTTTTATCATGGAAAAGCTGATGAGCCCTACAGTGGCAAGGGTGCGATACGAAGGTTTTTTTTTGTCCAGAACGTTTTGATATGCGTAATCACTCTCAACTGCTTTGCTGTGGGCAAGCCATAGTTCGTGATAATCGGGATTATTAAAGCCAACTACTGCTTGAGTCCTATGATCTTGTCGCCACGTTGCTTGTGATCTCACTTTATCAAGATCGCCACTCAGAATGGCTTTGTCCATCACACTATTGCGCGACGGCATATAATTTTCGCATTCTGATGGCAACCAGTTCAGCGTTGGTGGCATCAGTTTGGTATTTTCAGAGCACATTCCATGCATGATTGGTATAAACGCAATACAGCAGAGCAATACAATAATTACCTTAAAGTACATACGAACCTCCCCTTTTTATTATACGGCAACTTGGGCAGCAGTGTGCGCTGCTGTTGCCAATAATACTTTATCAGATTGCTTCACGGTAACACCAGCTTTTTCTAATAGTTGCTGCATAGTTACCGAAAGAGGGAAGAAATAGTCACGCGACAAACGCAGATCGTCTTCAAGCACTTGTTGCATTGGGCAAACAATAAACACCCCTTCTGTTGTTTCTACCGTAAAGTACCCCGTAGAAACTCCTTCAAACAATGCCTCGCGCAAATCGGTCATCGCTTTTACCCGCTTACCATTCACATTTTTAATAATAACGCCTGGTGATAATGCACGCGAACGGTGTGCCTGCGAATCAGGAAATATGTGAGTCACAATCAAGGCTGGTTCCATCTGATATTTCATTTCCGTATATTTTGCTAAACTTGGTGACCCGTTTACCAATGCAGGCAAATGATTAATCATGAGCGGCTGAATAACCATACCCGCAACAATTTCATAATCTATTTTTTCATACCCAGGATATATTTTGCGAATCGGCAACAGTTCAGATTGATCAAAAGTAAGTGACACATCACGACGCTTACCATTGCGATAGACAACCAAAGTTACTTTTTGTCCGAGCTTAAATTGAGAAATATAATCGACAATTGATATTTTATCATCCCGCCAATTAATATCCCCATATAAATCGATTGCGTGTCCATTAATTTCATAAATCATGTCACCACGCTGCACACCCGCTTTGTGCAAAGGGCTTTCTTTATACACATCAACAACGTATAACCCCCCCGGTAATGGATTGCCCAGATAAGCGATCATTGCTTCACTGGCATTGTTGTAAAAAACACCTAAAAAGGGCTTACGCAATAGCTTAACCGTACGCAAATCGTCTAACACAATCTTCGCTTCGTTAATAGGAATAATATACCCAATATTTTGTGCTTCCGGCGCATACATAGTATTAATACCAATAACTTTACCTAACCGGTCCAGTGAAGGACCACCCGAGTTGCCAGGATTAATGGGCGCATCGATTTGCAATAAATGAGATTCCCATCCACTCACTACACCAACGGTACTCTTGAGACCTTGTTGACCGAGCGGATACCCTAATGTCATAATTTCATCTGCACGCTGTATTACATTTGAGTCACCGAGCGTTAAATAAGGGATATCGTTGAGCACCGCTTTAATGCGCTCTAAACCTTCAGGTTTTACTTTAATTAATGCAATATCGCGCTCAGGACTTACACCAAGCACTTCTACATCGATCTGCTGTTTACCTAAAGCAGGAATCTGAATCCAGACCGCTTTTGCTTGATCCACCACATGGGCATTGGTAACTATTTCCCCTTCCCCATTAATAAAAAACCCACTGCCTGTACTTTGGTACTGATGGGGGGTTTTATATGGCTGCAAAAGATCGATAGCGGCTACCTGAGAAAATATCTGTACTACCGTATTTTTTACCTTCGACTGCAAATTACTCCATGCGGTATGTTCACTGACAGGCGCTTCCAACTTGTCTGCTTGTCCCGTACTCTTGAGTAGCATGGGGGCTTCCAGCGCTTTGGGCACTGCATAGGATGGCTGCAGCACTTTATAGAGTGCAATACCTGAAAAACAACATGATAGAATTACGAACACGGTTATGATACGCATGTGATGCATGGTTACCCTCTTTAATAATAGAAACATACCTTCAGGTACTTTTATCTTGTGTAGTGTACCACGAACACACAATATGGCTACTCATTGTCAAATGGCTCAGTCCGATTTACACTATTACTATTAAAGTTATCAGTTTGAGCCCCAAGGAGCTTACCGTATGAGCAATCAACCCACAACCACTACTTTAGAAAATCTTGTTTCCCTGTGCAAACGGCGCGGGTTTATTTACCAATCAGCAGAAATTTATGGTGGCTTAAATGGCATATACGATTTTGGTCATCTGGGTACCTTGCTTAAAAAAAATATTCAAAACGCATGGCTTAAAAGCATCTATAACGCTAACGAAAATATTTTGCTTTACGAAGGAGCACTGCTTGGCCCTGAAATGATGTGGAAAGCATCAGGCCATCTTGACAACTTCCATGACCCTATGGTTGATTGCACTGTTTGCAAGCACCGGTACCGTGCAGATGAAATTGATCTGACCAAAGCATGCCCCCATTGCGGCAATAAAGCGTGGACCGACATTCGCCCCTTTAACATGATGTTTAGTACCAACGTTGGTGCCGCTGGTGCACATACCGGTTACTTGCGACCTGAAACAGCGCAAACTATTTTTGTAGCATTTAAAAATATTATTACGACCAACCGTGTAAAAATACCGTTCGGGGTAGCACAAATAGGAAAAGCGTTTCGTAATGAAATTAACCCAAAGCAGTTCTTATTTCGGGTACGGGAATTTGAACAGATGGAACTTGAATGGTTCTGCCACCCAAAAGATGCTCAACAGTTTTTTACGTTTTGGTGTGAACAACGATTGCAATTTTATTCTGCTATCGGTATCAAAAAAGACCATGTGCGGTTGCGTTCATATGAAAAAGCTGAACTTTCTCATTACTCGCAAGCAACATCAGATATTGAATATCATTTCCCGTTCGGGTGGAAAGAAGTTGAAGGTATTGCACACCGTGGCGCGTTTGATCTCACACAACATATGCAATACTCAAAAAAAGAACTCACTGTTTTTGATGAAGAAACAAAAGAATCGTTTATTCCAAACATAATCGAATCGTCGGTAGGGGTTGGTCGTCTTTTTTTAACACTCTTATTTGATGCATATGCGCAAGATGTCGCTGATGGTGAACCGCGCATCGTGCTGCGCCTGCACCCATCTATTGCACCTGTTAAAATTGCATTTATGCCACTGACCAAAAAACAGACTGAATCTACTGAACGTATCTACAAACAGTTTCAAAAAAATGGCATCTCTGTAACATTCGATGAGTCAGGATCTATTGGAAAACGGTATCGTCGCCAAGATGAAATTGGCACCCCCTTTTGCGTAACGTATGATTTTGATTCTGAAACGGATCATGCGGTTACCGTACGGGAACGGGATTCGATGCAACAAAAGCGTATTGCTATCGACCAACTAGAATCATATTTCAACAATGCACTCACAGCGCAATAACCATTGCAAAAAAAGGTAGTACATGATTAGCTTAAAACGATTACATGCATGGTTCTTAAAACAAATACAAAGCCCTTATGCTCCGTATATTCTGGCCCTTATGTATGTGATGGAGGGAAGTTTTCTTTTTATGCCCGCCACACCGGTCTACATTGCCTACTGTTTGGCGCGCCGTGAAAAGGCGGTTATGTATGCTGCCGTTGCAACTGCTGCTTCTGTTTTTGGTGGCATTTTAGGATACTGCATTGGTCTTTTTTTATGGGATATTGCAAGTCCTTTTCTGTTGACGTACGTAGTATCACCAGAACGGTTTTATGGTGGTCTTGATTTTGTTATGCAGCACCCTGCACGTGCCATCTTTGGCGCAGGCCTTGCACCAGTTCCCTATAAATTAGTAACCATTAGTGCTGGTTTTTGTCGTATTCCATTCCTCCTATTTCTTACCGTTTCAACTATGACTCGCGGCATCCGTTTTTTCTCAATATCCCTTATTATCCGCTACTGGGATCAATATATTAAACAATATGTTGACCGTCATTGGCGCCTCATAGTAACGTTACTGGTGTTATTGACCATAATTATAGGAGTGGTGGTCTATACAATATACTTTACCTAATTTTTAAATTATGCATGCCAAAACAATTGCCCATATGACACCCGGAAGGGTTATTCTTATTTCTCTTTTAGCCACTATTGCTGGTGGTACCTTTGTACTTTTCTTGCCAGCATCCCAAGTGGTGCCTATTCCTTGGATCGACCTTCTATTTACCGCTACTTCAGCAACCTGTGTTACGGGTCTTGCTACGGTTCCCATTTCTGCATTTACCCCCCTCGGGCAACTCGCTCTTTTGGTGCTTATGCAAATCGGTGGGCTCGGGCTCATTACGATGACTATTTTCGTGCTTTCATTATTTACACAAATCGGCTTTTCTACTCAGTTGCTTGTGGGAAAAATATTAGAATTAGAGTCATGGAAAAATATTAAACAGTTACTGTTCTTTATTATTAAATTTAGTATAGCCGTCGAGCTGACTGGAGCAGCATGTATTTATTTTTGCATACAGGAGCAGGTGCGCCCTTTACGCAGAATATTTATGGCACTCTTTCACTCAGTATCGTCATTTTGTGAAGCAGGGTTCACCGTATGGCCAGATAGCATGATGGCATACGCTAACAATATTCCTCTGCTCATCATTACCGCATTGCTCATGATTGTTGGTGGCTTAGGGTTTATTACCTGGACAGAAATTTTTGAGCACATCAAAGCGCGCGCACAACAAAAACATAGATTTTTGTCGCTGTACACCAAAATTGTGTTATACACCACCTTTAGTCTTATATTTTTTTCCACTACTCTCTACTGGGCATTAGAACGCACCCATGCCTTCGCGCACATGCCTTTCTCTCAAGCGCTTATTAACGCTTTTTTTAATGCAGTCGCCAGTAGAAGCACCGGTTTTATAACGGTCTATACTACTCACCTACATATTGCCACCCTTTTTGCTATTATGCTTATTGCATTCATTGGTTCTTCCCCCGGCTCAACAGGAAGTGGTATAAAAACGACTACCTTTGCAGTTCTTTTGGCCACAATTCATGCAGCAATCTCTGGAAGAACATCAGTAGAAATTAAAGGAAGACGCATTCCGCGTGATCAAGTATTTAAAGCATTAGCAATTATAGGATTAAGCGTCGGGTGGATTATCATGACTATTTTCTGCTTGCTGATTACTGAGCAAGCATGGGAATTTTTTGATATTGTGTTCGAAGTAGTTTCTGCGTTTGCAACCTTAGGACTTTCAACAGGAATTACCCCTGATCTCACTATCGTCGGAAAACTATTGATCGCGCTAACCATGATTGTTGGTCGCATTGGATCGCTCACGCTAGTACTGGCAATCATGCGTAATCGCAAAGAATTGCATGAGTATGAGTACCCAGAAGAACGTATTATGCTCGGTTAACCAATTAATACCCTTGATAAAAGGAAATATATGAAATTTGGTGTCATAGGCCTCGGTCGTTTTGGCTTTCAGGTAGCCACTACGTTAGCAGAAAATGGCATGGAAGTTCTCGGTGTGGATATGAGTGAATCGATTGTTTCATCGATTCGCGATTTTATCACCTATGCTGTCTGCATTCAAGTAGCAAACGAACAAACCCTTCGTTCTATTGGCATGGACGAAATGGAAACAGTAGTAGTAGCAATGGGAGAAAATTTCGCTGAATCGATTCTAATCACGGCGATACTCAAAAAAAAGCTGCATATCCCAAAGGTTATTACACGCGCGGTCAACGATATTCACAAAGAGATATTGATGCTGATTGGAGCAGATAAAGTAGTATTGCCTGAGCATGAGATTGGGCAGAAGCTCGCTGATAATTTGAGCTTACCATTTAATGCTATTACCCGTATTTCAAAAGATTTCTCGATTGCCCAAATACCGGTCAGTGGCAAAATGATTGGTAAAAAAGTACATGAACTCTCGTTCATCAAAGAACATCACGCTACCTGCTTGGGGGTCAAACAAAAGGAAACGATTGTGCCACCGTACGAAATTGGTGCCTTGCATGAAAAAGATATTTTGATTATTGCGGGTACTAATAAAGATTTGGCCCGCATTAGCAACGGGTAATGCCCGCGTAACGCATGAGCGCACGCATTAATAACCGAGTGGACCTTTAAAATAAGGCGAAATACCCGTCATTACTTTAGCAAGCCCAGGAATAACAGCATGCATGCATAGCTTATATGCACCGTACGCAAGAACAGTTGCACCAACATAGGGTGCAGCACAAGCGAGATCATATTTTAATTTTTGCCAGTAAGAAATGTGTATTGAAACAGTTTTATCTTGATATAATGGATCGCCATCTTTTCGCAAAACAAATGTTTTAATACAACCGCGCTGCATTGAAAGATGTACACAACTCACTTTTTCTACCGATAATTCCACAGGTTGTCCGTCAATTCTTTCAAAAACCTTATCCCCTACCTTCGTATTTAAAGCGTATTGTTGTTGCAATGGTATATAACAGCTCATATTATCATCGCGTATGAAATACGAATGTGCATCAGTAGCAAATGAAGAAGTTGAAGACAACCCTACCGTAACAGTCAGGGTAAGAAATAGAGATGAGAATCGCTTGAAACGATTACGTATAGATTTGAAAATCATAATAACCTCCATTTGTGTATGTACCTGTTAAGCTTTAAAAAAAGCTTAAATTTGTTCGATGCGCACCACCGTTACTGGTTGGCGATGTCCCTTTTTTACACGGGACTTTTTACGGCGCTTAAATTTAAATATGGTGACCTTAGGTCCTTGCATATGTTTTACAATTGATGCTTTTACCGAACCGACAACAAAAGGTTGACCAACTTCTGCTTTTTCTCCTGCAGAACGCAATAAAATTTCAGTAAATTCTACAGTATCACCTGGGTTACCCTCTAACTTTTCAATACCAATCGTTTTTCCTTCAACCACGATATATTGCTTACCGCCTGTTTGAATGATTGCATATTTTTCTAGAGAAACACCATGAGGTGCTGGCGTCGCTGTGTACTCTGTTGTTGTTACGGCTTTAGTAGTCATTGCTGTACCTTTTGTAATTACAATGGTCAATTAAGTCTATAACACCAAGTGTACCAGAAGGATAAAAAATGTCCAGATACCCCATATCTCATTCTATAGCTCTTATACTTATTATCTAACTCTCACTCTTTACAGAGAACAGCTCCTCTTTCTGTTATTATTGACTATTTGGAATTTGTTATGATAGCCTATACAATAATGCGGCTCCATATTTTGTTATTAAATCACGATAAGGAGATCTTAATGAATACCAAACGATCACCTATAAGTAGAACAATATTGCTCTGGGTTCTCCAGCTTATTGCATTTTCTATCAAGGCAGCAGATACACAAGAACCGCGATACCACAATTCTCCTGCATATGTTGTCAATAATACAAATAAAAACTTGGCAATAAGACTTCCTTATAGAGATTCCCCAATTACAACAACAATTAAGGGGACATTGTACGTGCGTGTTGCCGCAAATAGTTGGGCACAATTCCAGACACAACATAACGAAGCATACTGCTACCACTCATTGGATTATCTCCTTAACCCTGCAGCAGACTTAGACCTGTCCACTGCTTCGGGATGGCAAAATTTACCATGGCGCCAAGATAGTGACAATGCAGCAATAGTAGCATTATTCAATAATGCAAATAAAACTGACAAAATTATGTCACAAGCATTAAAATCTGAAGCGCATGGAATGATACAAATGATTGAAAACAAGCATTCTATCAACGGCTGCATTACCACTTATCCGGAAATAGTAATGAGTAGGCAATTCACGGTATACGACAATCCTGCTACTCCTGAAGCTGGATTATACTGGAACTCTGTTATTTATAAAGATCTCAAAGTACTATTCCGCGATTAAGATTTTGTCGCGCAGATGCCTCCTATTTCTCTTTAAAGAGATTGATGCTATCCTAAGGGTATGAAGATAAAACCGAATATAACAGTTATAGCGCTATTTTTATGCGTTTTTACGGGTATTATACAGGGGAATCCTCAGATTTTATCTCCTGAAGAGGTTACCCGCTCAAGAAGCCTCATAGAAACCCTTGAAATAGCTCAAGGGCAAGGCCCCGGCTTAACCACTGCAGAAAGCCAGAAGGGGTTTAAAGAACAGCTCGATAAAGCATTTAGTACTCTGACCAATCAAGTACGCATAGTGCATACCCTTATGCTGCAAACAGTTGATGCCTGTCACCTACACTTACAGTACTGGTATCAGCAGCACGCACACCCCCTCTACTATTTCATTCGCAAAGGCCCTACTAAGTGGTTTAGAGGCGAAGCGCAAGAAATAGAAATTCAAAGCCATATCGATGCACTCAAGCAAGCAATAGAACTGTATGGTAGCCATTTGGGGCATATGTGCACGACTACCCCACGCTTACAGCATAGTAATGATTTAGGAGAGCTAATAACAACCATGTATATGGTTGCTGCCGATATTAATGCATTACTTAAAATGAAGATGCCTAGTGACAAAAGTGCACCTGTTTCTATTTCATTACAAACCATCAGTGATTTAGTAAAAGAGAACCAAGAGTTACTCTTGCAAGCACCACAGCTTGAAAAAAAATTATTATCACGCCATAAAAAACCGGACCATCTCACCCGTAACTGGCTCTTGTATAGTGGCCTTACGGTTGCTGGTTTATATGCACTCTACTATTACCATAACCACACTAATGCGGTCGATACGTTCGCGCGCGATACCAAAAGCTCAACTGCTACATTTATTGAAACTCACGTTAAAAAGCCGTTGAGAGAAATTTGGGATACTTTTTATGGCAAGCAATCTGAAATCAAAGCTCCTGATAATACACAAAAACTACCCGTAGAACGCTCGATTTCCAACGAAGCTTTAGATGCTTACAAAGATATACAACAAGATAGCCTATTAGAATGGTTACGTGATAAGCATCCAGAAATCGACCCCAATCAAGCACGTACAATCGTTGATGACGCCATGAAAAACAATATGTTACCTATAATTATTCAAAAGGATAAACGTGAACTACTAGGACGAAAGATGGGAACCGATCCCGTTATCGTGCGAGTACCCTATTTAGGCATACCTATCGCTAATGTTGATGGGAAAAAATATAACCCTCATTTTCGCATGATAGACATGCTATTGGGTGATTATAATCTATTTCTGAAAAAATTTATTAAAAAATACGACGATGTATGTACTCCATTGCTCCCTCTAATTGAAAAAAACGCCAAAGATGCTGACCGACTTATGAAAGCAAACAAAATCAATTTTCAACTAATGCTCACCCTCCCTGCAATCGTAGTTATGGGCGGGTTAACGTATGTCGGAAAAACGGCAGGCTCTTGGTACACCAACAGTTTATATAAACCGCTCAGAGAAGGGTTGCTTAATATAGAAGTATTACTTAATCGTTACAATCGCCCTGGCCTAGCGCTGGACACGTATGCAGCGGGGCTTATTCATTACTGGGTATTTAAACTGAGTAATTTCGGCTACCTGGTAAAACCATCACTCAAACAAAATTACCTGCGCGATTTGGCAGAACTGGATAATCACGAATATACGGTCACACAAAAAATGAATACGGTTACACGCATGTACCGCACCTACTCATTTTTAAATATTGGTTAAGGTAGCTGCTGCTTCAGTTCCCACAATAAATCATACACTGCTCGTGGTGAAAGATTTTCCAACTCTAATCGTTTTAATTGATCAACTATCGCACGCATTTGTTCTATTTCCTGCATATGCACGCTTTGTTGAGGCGCATGCGTAGCGGGTACTACTCGCATATCATGTTGTTGTGCACGCAGTTGCGTTAAAATAGTATGCGCACGTTCAATAATGGGCATAGGCAGTTGCGCTAATCGCGCCACATCGATACCAAAACTACCATCAGCAATACCGGGCATTATTTTATAAAGCAATACAATACCCGATTGAGTGCGCTTACTTGCTGCGTGATAATTAACAATCACAGGAAACTTTTGCGTCAGCTCTGTTAACTCATGGTAATGGGTTGCGAATAAACAGAATGGGCGCACTACCGCAGACAAATATTCAATAATTGCTTGTGCTATGGCGATGCCATCGTACGTGCTTGTACCACGGCCCACCTCATCTAAAATTACTAAACTATGCTCCGTTGCTGCGGTACAAATGGTTGCAGCTTCTTCCATCTCCACTAAAAAAGTACTTTTACCTTGCGACACATCATCACCCGCACCAATACGCGTAAATATGCGATCGACAATAGGCAAATTCGCTTGTACTGCCGGCACAAATGAACCGCATTGCGCTAAAATTTGTATGTGTGCAACTTGGCGCAGATAAGTTGATTTACCACCCATGTTAGGGCCGGTAATGAGCATGGTGCGCTTATCGGCACTCAAATGCGTATCGTTAGCAATAAATCGATGGCGCAAACTGGCATCAATAACCGGATGTTTTCCTTGAGTAATCGTCAACGCAGAGATCTCGTTGAATATTGGACGTACATAAGAACGCTCGTAAGCAAGTTGTGCAAAACCTAGTAATGCATCTAATTGCGCTATTGCTTGTGCTGCACGACGCAGTGCAATAACGTATCCATCAACGTACTGCACAACGCTATCAAAAAGTTCTTTTTCTACTGTTTGTACGCGCGTTTGTGCTTGTACAATGGTTGTTTCTAGAGTACGCAAAGGGGCATTAGTAAACCGTTCTTTTCCTACTAATGTCTGATGACGAATGTAATCAGCAGGTACTGCATCGAGGTTCGCTTTGGTAATTTCAATATAATAGCCATGTACTTGATTGTAGCGCACTTTTAATGAACTAATATTAGTGCGCTGTTGCTCTTCTCGTTCGAACTCTGCCAATGCGTTGTGGCTTTCTTGTGCCATCAATCGCATTTCATCAAAAGAGGCGCTATACCCTTTTTTTATCAGAGATCCCGCTGCGGCATCATCTACCAGCGATGCAACTAATAATTGTATTAATGGTTCAAACTTAAGTAATGTTGCATACACGTGCTGTGCAAATGGCACCGCGCTTAACTGGAGTAATTGCGCTAATGGCGTAAATAGAAGCAATGCCTCACGCAAGGCAATATATTCATGAATCGATGCACGGTGCAATGCAATGCGCCCTACAATACGCTCAATATCACCAATAGCACCAAGTACTTTAGTGCATTGATGCAGCAGATCTGGGTGTTGTACAAACCAAGCAATCATGTCGTGCCGTTCATCAATAGCGTTGCGTGAAAGTAATGGGCGGACAATCCATTTTTTTATGGTACGCGTACCCATTGTCGTCGCACAGGTATTGAATAATGAAGCAAGAGTGCCCCCTTGTGTACCATCTCGACCGTTGCCTACCAGTTCAAGGTTTCGTTGCGTAGCCGCATCAAGCAGCATGAATTCATCAGGGCGATACCATTGGATCGAGCGAAACTGATCAAGCACTGGTCGCTGATTTTTATACAAATAGTCATGCAACAGATGCATCGAATCCAGTACTGCTGGCGTTCCGTTTGCGTGATCTTTAACGGAAAATCGGTCTGTCCATTGCTGTGCTTCAGATACCGTGTTTTCAGATATGCGTGCTGCCGTCACTACGCGACCCAACGATTGAATATATGTGGTCAACGATTCACTATACTCATTAGCATGTACAATAATTTCATCGGGTAAAAAGCGCGCTAGTTCCGTTTCAAAAGTGCGCATCAAAGAGCGGGCGATCGCCGTAGCAAAAAGTTGCGCAGTAATAACTTCCGCAAATACCAAGCCTATTACCGATTCAGTCACAGCGCATGCAAGCAAATAAGACGCGCTTGTGGGATTGAGCATCCCGTTCTCTACTAACGTCCCCGGTGTTAACACCTGCGTTACCCCACGGCGTACTACCGTACCCGGTTTAGGTTCTTCTAACTGATCACAAATAGCTACGCGATATCCCGCTTTTACCAACTTGGGCAGATAATGATTAATTGTATGGACCGGCACACCGCACAAAGGAATTGGTTCTTCTTGGTGACGTCCGCGCGCAGTTAATGTGATGCCCAATGTTGCTGCTGCCATTTGGGCGTCTTTAAAAAAAAGCTCATAGAAGTCTCCCACTTGAAACAATAATAATGCATCGGGATATTCTGCTTTCAGAGCAAAATATTGACGCATGAGTGGGGTTGCTGATTGCATATAAAATCTCCGGCAAAAGAATATGGTAATGCGGTTAATTATATCACAACTTACGCGCATTCATTAAATTCTTGTATTACCTGCATGCAATGCAGTAAAACAGCAATACAAGAGAGGAGAGCACATGAAAAAATATCTCTGGCTATATCTATTGATTTCTTGCTCACTGCAGCCGTATAAAATAAATATCATTGAAGAGCTCCGTGACATTCCTGATGAGCTGGCTGCATTTCACACCGATCGCTGGCCACAATTTATGATCGATTTTTATGCGCAGATGAAAGAATCACTCACCCATGTAAAAGAACAGTTGGTTAACCTCCCCGAAACCGTATACATAAAGCTGTTTGGTTCCGACAAACACGCACATGACATTGCACAGGTACGCTTTACTGATACAGACGATATTAGCGACGAAGAAAAACAGTTTATTATGCAACGCATGGGGCCGGTGCGCAAACAGTTAGAAAAACTATTTGCCATAAAAATGGATGATACAAAAGTACCGCGCATCGGCTTTATTTTTAGCGGGGGGGGCTTTCGCGCTATGCTCATGGCATTAGGTTTTTTACAAGGAGCTGTCGAAACGGGATTATTTGATACTGCCACCTACTGCGCATGCCTTTCTGGTTCTACTTGGGCCATGGCCCCGTGGATCGCTTCAAAAAAACCGATTAGTGATTTTACTAAAACATTAACGGAACAGCTGGTGCAGGGGATCGATCATATCAGCAATCCGTGCGAAATTACCGACCTGTTTGAAATTATTATCGCCAAATTATTATGCAACCAGCTTATTTCTACGATTGATATATACGGGTGCTTGCTTGCCAATACTCTGCTTAAAAACTTTGTCACTAACCCCCTGCTCATCACGTTCACCGATGCACATGCGCCTGCATACACCGCGCAAATTCCGTTGCCCATCTACACTGCCATACAAAGTAGTCATAACCCGTATGAATGGATGGAATTTAGCCCTTACGAAACCGGGGGGTCATTTTTAAAATGTTATATTCCGACCTGGTCCTATGGCCGTAAATTTAAAAATGGCACTTCGACAACCAACACACCAGAACAAACACTCGGCTATTATATGGGTCTTTTTGGTTCTGCATTTGAACTGAGTTTAAAAGATGTGATTCGTTTAACCGCATCAAATATTTCGTACATCGAATATCCGTTACCGTTCCTTCTATCCGACACCCTCAGAAAATGTATTAGCATTTTAGTCGACTCTGCAATTGGTAATGCACGCCCCTTCCCGTCAATATTGTCTAATTTTACCTACCAGTGTACACAAAGCCCTATCGCAGATAATCATACTATTGAGTTAGTTGATGCAGGCATCGATTTTAATTTGCCATTCCCCCCTTTGCTCAGAGCAGCGCGTGCACTTGATATAGTAATTGTCTGTGATGCATCATCAGACATTGCTGGTGCACCAGAACTTAAACGAGCACAACAGTATGCGGAGCGCCATGGGCTTAAATTCCCACGCATTAATTATGACTTAGTAGCGAGCAAGCATATTAGCGTTTGGTATGAACCACGCGACCCGCAAACACCCATGATTGTGTATATACCGCGCATTGCAAACGATTCTTTCCCCGTCGATTTTAATCCAGACGATTGCATCCGTAATTCATTCTGCAGCACCTTTAATTTTACCTATACCCAGGAACAGGCACGATTACTGTGTGGATTCAGCAAATATATCATGACTACCGAACAGCAAACTATTAAAGATGCGATCGCGTATATATTAAAACGTAAATATGGCTATGCGGTGGCAACCAATTCAGCCCTTAAACCAGGGTATGCGCGCTGTTACGATAATACAGAATGCTATTAATCCAACAACGACTCAAGCAATGCGATCTCTTTTAACGCTTGATTGCCATCTGTTTGCAATACAGTAATTGATTGTACAAAGGTATGTGCATCGTGCTCATCGTTAAGCAGCTGTTGTAAATACTCTCGTTCACGCGATACCGTTTGGATTAACTGGTCTGCCTGTTGGCACATAAACTGTTGATGATCAGAAGATATTTGTGCATATCGTGCAGCCTTGTAACGCATAAATCCAACAAGCGCAGCGACCTGCTTGCTGTACAAATGCCAACTATGGACAAATAATTGCGCTGTTGATTGCCATAGGTCGCGCTCTTGTTCGTTCTGCCACGATAATGCATCGAGCTTTTTCGCGTATGTTTCTAACAACGTTAAACTTGGAATGTTAGCAACCTGGCTTTGCATGAACCATGCTATTGAATCATCATGAAATATGAGATCAAGAAACTTATCAAACGCGGCATCAAATTGTTGGTAATATTTATTAAAAGGGTTGAATAAAGCAATCAGTCCTGTGCATGCCACACCAACAATAGCGCGGTCTGCGTAATACCGTACATTATTTTTAAACCATTCTGGCCATGTTTCACTGCCATATACAACGCCGTAGCGCATTAGAGCAACTTTTTGTGCAGCGGCATTTTTACTCATTTCAAGCAACTTTTTCCAGATTTGCTCGTTGCTAATAACCGTATCTTCAATAAACGCAGGCGCTGATGAAGGGAGAGACACTGACTCTGCTGGTGGGGTTACCTGTGCAGGTAACGAAGGGGCCGTTGCTATGCGATAACTACACCATGCAACTAAGCCAATAAGCGAAGCAGCAGCTCCCGCTTTAATATAATAATCGCGCCGCATAATACGCTCAATTTTTTGTTGATACGCATCTACCATTTCATGCGTTAGTGGCGCAAGAACAAATGATTCGTGTGCGCATGCCATCCCAGCAACCAGTGCCATTACTATACTCATGCTATATTTCATGCAATTTCCTCGATTGACAATATTCACAAACACCCTATTTGGGTATACGATAACAGACATTAGTTATAGTGTATCAAAAGCGCGATAACGATACAAAGTCATATGTAAATATTTCAAATATAAAAAAGGCAAACTATGCAATCAAAAAATACTTGCCCACGCCCGTTCAATCCTTGGCATGATATCTCTGTCGGTGACGCAGCCCCTCAGGTAATACGCACCGTTATTGAAATACCGCAAGGATTTAAAGCAAAATATGAATTAGACAAAGAAACTGGGTTGCTTAATCTTGATCGTATTTTAAACACTGAGCTCACCTATCCCGCTCATTATGGCTTTGTGCCACAGACCTATTGCCCTGATAATGACCCTCTTGATATGCTAGTTATCTGCGCACAGCCATTGGTACCATTAAGCACAGCGGATGTGCGCGTTTTAGGTGGGTTTAATATGATAGACAGCGGTGAACAAGATGACAAAATAATCGGTGTCGTCAATAAAGATCCATACCTGAAAAGCATCCAAACTATCGACGATCTTGATAAAAAATTGATCGAAACTATTCTCTATTTCTTCGCTCACTACAAAAATGCAGAAAAGAAAAAAGTAGAAATCGGCAAAATATTGAACAAGCAAGAAGCGCTTGCGGTAGTACAAGAAAGCATCGCGCTCTACAAAAAAACGTGGCAGTAGAAACAGAGCACTCAATAAAGGAATTCAAGAGTAGGTATGGAAAACATCAAAATAGTGTTTCTAACTTTTCTTTGTTTGGCAATCAATGCTGACCGCGTCATTGCTGCAGAGCCAGTGCACTCGTCTGCAATTGAACAACTAAATCCAAATGCAACCAAACACAAAGTTGATAAAAGAATCAAAATGCTCTGCAAGGTTCTGCGAACGCCGCAACAAGGCATGAATGGGCGTACGTTGCAAGCAATTAGATCTATTAAAGATGCATTACCCATAGTGCAATCAGTTCCAAGCCCAATTGCTGATCTTATATTTACCCGTGCATACAAGCTTTCCTTAGCAGATATCGGCATAGCCTTCTCTTCATACGAAAACGAGCAAGAGCATGAAGTAGTTGTGTATGAAAATAACGCCCCAGATACGCTGCTCGATTTCATTAAATACGAAAGATGCGATCATAGGGACAAGCATTTTCTACGATCACATAAACTCGAAAATTGTACGAGCCAAAAAAACATTAACGGCTTTTATATATTAGATACTCCGCAAGAGCTCCACTATACAGGAGAAACAGCGCACTATTGTATACATGAACCTTCTGCTAACAATTTGCTCATAGCAGTAACATACAATCCCCCTCCTTTTGGAGATGTCTTAAAAATCGAACTGTATGATCAAAAAACAAATATACCCTGGCCACCTTTTTCCTGTACTGGCCTTGCGCAGGATATATCTGACGGGCATACCATACGTACCGTCACTGTTGACCAACGGAGCACAGTACCCAAAATTGCATTTTTGAGCTATCCGCCACGTGACAATACAAAAGTTACTAGTTCTATTTTACGTACATGGCAAAAAAATGAAAAAGTGAACCGATCCGTACTTCCGGGCAGATTTACTAAAGTAGTACATTTACCCACACTAAACAATACCTTACTCGGATTGCATGGGAATGGTGATCTTTCAATCATAGGCTTAAACAGGGGAGATTCAACATACAATGACACTGATGTGCAACTGTTCAAACAAAAACTTTCGTTTTTAAATATGTCTCCAATGGCCAACAAAAAGATAGTTGATATTGCAGTTAATCCACAAGTTCCTGCCATGGTAGCATTATTAGTTGCTACTTCAGACACATACCTCACCAATTGCCAGAGCGTGTTTGAACTGTATACTGCGTTATTTGCAAGTAACGCTAACAAAAAAGTATTTGTACGCAAAGTTGCGGAGTTTTCTAATAAATATGTGCTAGAAAAAATTTGTAATCCTAATAATATCTGCTTGCAAGCAGTAGATACAAAGTTATACTTCCGCGATGCAGTATTAAATATTCGTAATAAAATTAGTGCGCTTCATGCTGGTACAAATCAAGTAATTGCTCATACCAGCCGATTCTTGTACTGCGCACAGATATTTGATAGCAAAAACAGACGTGCTACAATAAAAACGATTAATGACGCGCCAACAGATCAAGAAAAATAAAAAACGAAAGATAAGCTACATGAAAAACACCACGCATGTACTTCTGTGCTTTTTTTGTTTTGCAATTACTATTGGTTACATACATGCTGCTGAACAAACGCAATCGCTCGAAACATCCGAAAAAAAAGGAACAATCGATGAACGGACTAAAATGCTTTGCGCAGTTCTAGCAAAGCTGTCTCCAATAGGACAGAGTCAGCAATCATTGCTACCCATAGCACGGACAGCTTTGCCGCGGGAAATTGTTAATTATATATTTGCCTATGCTTACAATCAAACAGCACTTGAAAACAATATACCTCTGTACTGGAACGACACGCAGAATGTATTACATAACATTATATTAGAAAGGCTTGATCTCGACCAAAAAGACTCTTTTACTTTTCTAATTCCTTCTTCTGTGCATTCTCTATGTCGCTCACATGCGTTAGATTATTACCGACAAAAATGTTATGCATTCAAATGGTCAAAATCACAAGAAAAAAAGTTACAATGTTTTGCAATACCAATTGATCAATACACTCATCATTACAAGAAACAGATGTGTATTCATGAGCCCACCAATAACCCTACTTTGCTCTTGCAGTACAACGAATCTGAAAAAAGAACTCAGTTGTTTAAAGGGTCCACGGGTCGCGCTAACATACCTGGAATAGTAGAATCATACAGTCTTGATCACCGCCATGAACAGGGAATAACTGCCGCAGTGATTACTAACAAAAAAAATGATGTTGGCAACAGTATACAATCAGATTTATGGGTTGTTATCAAAGAGGATTCAGATGAGACGACATCAACTTTTGTGCCTTACATATTACCCCATCCGTTCAAAAAAATTGCGCATCTGCCTACGTTGCCATACACCCTGCTTGGACTTACTGCACAAGGAGATGTTTACACAATTGCTCTACAAAGACCGCGCATCAATGAACCGCGCATACAATGCTTCAAACAAAATCTCTCTTTTTTAAATGCTCTCGATAAAAAAAATACGCAAAAAACTAAAAAAATAATTGATTTCTCTACTAATCCCCAATCACCGGGTATGGTAGCGCTACTCGTCACTGCAGATACAGAAAATAATGCATACCAGCATAACAGCTCCAGCACCTTTGAACTGTATACCGCACTCTTAGGGTTCGCAACGGGTAAAGCATATGTTAAGAAAGTGGCAACATTTACCAATGATTACCTTGATCTTTTAAAGCCACGACTTTTCCCTGAGTCATTCCCGTTAACAGAGAAAATTAAAACGGCAGTTACGTTGCGCGAAGGAGTTGCGGAAATTCGCAATTCGGTGTTTCTGCAGGAACCAATCAGCGGTAACAATGTAGGTAAAAATATTTTTGGTAACCGTCTTTTTTATTGCCCTCAGTTCTTTGATAGCAAGAATATACGCACTATGCAGACCGATAGCTCAGAACATCCGAATCAAACGGTGCAAACAGCAGAAAAATGAAAGCTACCAATACGGCGTACAGGCAAGATGAGTGCTTTTTTATAACACGCGTTTCAAATACCTACCCGTATGGCTCGCAGCAACTTTAGCTACCGCTTCTGGCGTACCTTGTGCAACAATTATGCCACCAGCAGCGCCACCCTCTGGTCCCATATCAATGATATAGTCAGCTGTTTTAAGCACATCAAGATTATGTTCGATAACAATCATTGAATTGCCTTTATCAACTAATCGATTCAATACGACGAGTAATCGTTCGATATCACTGTTATGCAATCCAGTAGTCGGTTCGTCTAAAATGTACAGGGTGTCGGTGCCACGCTTTGCTAACTCGTCAACGAGCTTAATACGCTGCGCTTCACCACCAGATAAGGTTGGCGATGGTTGGCCTAATTTAAGATAATCGAGCCCCACATCACACATTAACTGTAACCGTTTGACTAGATTTTTATGTGCGCTGAAAAATTCAACCGCTTCGTAGATGGTCATATCTAAAATTTGCGCAATGTTTTTGCCTCTATAGGTAACGCTCAACGTTTCTTTGTTATAGCGCTGACCATTACATTGCTTACAGGTCATAATCACATCGGCCAAAAATTGCATTGAGACGGTAATGGTGCCTTCACCACGGCATTCAAAGCAGCGCCCTTCTGCCACGTTAAAACTAAAGCGGCCTACGGTAAACCCACGCGCTTTACTTTCTGGCAATGCAGCAAATAACCGGCGCATCTCATCAAAGATGCCTAAATAGGTTGCAGGGTTTGAACGTGAAGTGCGGCCAATAGGTGATTGGTCAATAACAACCAGTGATTCGATCGATTCAATACCGCTCAATTGGTCTTCATTTAATACGCGCAATGGATTACGCGCAACACCACGTAGGAATGATTTTTTGAGTGCAGGCACCAACTCTTCCATAATTAACGTACTTTTACCTGAACCAGACACGCCAGACACGCAACAGAATACCCCTAAAGGGAACTGTGCCGTAACATTTTTTAAGTTATTCTTGTGCGCATTACGCAGGGTCATAGAACCTTTAGATTTACGCCGCTTGGCAGGAGTTGCAATGGCACGTTTGCCAGACAAATAAGCACCGGTTAATGAGTTCGCATCGCGCGCCAACTGACTCGGCGTTCCGGCAGCAATTACCTGGCCTCCGCGCACGCCAGCACCAGGCCCCATATCTATCACGTAATCTGCTTCTTTAATCGTATCAATATCATGCTCCACTACCAGCACCGTATTGCCTTGATCGCGCAATGCTTTGAGCGTTTCAATTAAACGATCGTTATCGCGTTGATGTAACCCAATACTTGGTTCATCAAGCACATACAGTACGCCACTGAGTGCAGAACCAATTTGTGTTGCTAGACGAATGCGTTGCCCTTCGCCGCCTGAAAGTGTACGCGCCGTGCGTGATAATGTTAGATATCCCAAGCCAACGTTGAGCAAAAATGAAAGACGATTGCCAATTTCGCGCAATAATGTTGCCGCAATTTCTTGTTGCGCCGCATCAAGCCGTAATTTTTGTAAAAAGGGTATTGCATCATCAACGGCCATATCACAAATATCCATAATCGACTTACCACCAATGAATACTTGTAACGCCTCTTTGCTTAAGCGTTTGCCATGGCACTCCTGGCACTGCGTTGCATTACCAATCTCGGGATCTGCAAAACTTTCAGGTGATGCTTCTTGATCATCTTTGTTCATCTGGAACATTTGCCACCAAGAAAACGCCTGTGTCATTATCCCAAGCCCATTACATGCTTTACAAGCACCAATGGGTGAATTGAATGAGAAAAAGCGCGGTTCAAGCTCTGGAAACGAGTATGAACAGTTTACGCACATACGTTTGCCAGAATAGGTATATTTTTTATCCCCAACAACCACCATGCACATGCCGCTGGCTAATGTGAATGATTTTTCAACGTCTTCGACTATGCGTGATTTCTCTTCTGAACTGATCGTTACTTTATCGAGCAGTACCCCAATAGTGTGATGATAGGTTTTGGCGAGCTTAACCCCATCTATTTCTTGCACATTGTTAAAGCGGTACATCTGCTCATCAATCATAAAGCGATGGTACCCTTTCTGATACAGGTCAACAAGCAACGTCTTAAATTCACCCTTTTTATGGGTTACCACGGGAGCCACAATGGTCACTGTTTGGGTGTCGAACTGAATCAAGAGGTGCATTGCAACCTGTTCTGGCGACTGTTGACTGATAGGAATATTACAGTTCGGGCAGTAGGGAGTACCAATACGAGCATAGAGTACCCGTAAATAATCATAGATTTCGGTGATAGTACCTACCGTAGAGCGCGGGTTATGGCCAACCGTTCTTTGCTCAATAGCAATAGCGGGGCATAGCCCCTCAATCGATTCTACTTCAGGCTTTTTGGTAATACCCAAAAATTGGCGCGCATAAGAAGACAACGATTCCATATACCTCCTCTTTCCTTCGGTATACAGTACATCGAGCGCTAAAGAGCTTTTACCCGAACCTGAAGGGCCGGTAATGACGGTGAATGTATTTTTAGGAATAGCAACGGTTACCTCTTTCAGGTTATGCTCTCGTGCCTTAAAAATACGAATGGTATCGTTATTTTTTTTATTATTATTCATTTTTTTATTCAATTACTATAAAATAGGGTATACAAATCAGGTATTTTTCTGTGTTATACTTATTTTACCAGAATTGCCGAAAAAAGAATACCAACGATTCTGTTGCAATTTCATGAGTTATTTCTATACTAATACGCATATAAAAACTGCACGGTGGATGTAGCTCAGTTGGTAGAGCATCAGGTTGTGGTTCTGAGGGTCGTGGGTTCGATCCCCACCATTCACCCCAAAAAGTAAAGAGCACGTGAAATAATCACGTGCTCTTTTTTGTTGCTTGTTCAAAGCCTTTTCTAACGAAACTCTATCCTCGTTTCAGTCAGTGCCGCCTGAGCTTGGTCTACCAATTGCTTAACCTCTGGGTTCGAAGATAAAAGATCACCGCAATTTTGCAGCCGCAGCGCAAACTCTGCCAAGTGAGGTCGCTTGTATAGAATAAATATTTCTTTACCGGGTACTGGGAAATTTACTCCGCCATCGAAAAGGGTTCCCATGTCGGATTCGATTTTAAGATGGTCTATAGTATTGAGAGGAAACGGCTTCATTTCTACCCTATGCAAATCCATCCTGTCACGTCCCGCTACCAATCCCATGCCACCGGGTGGATTACCCATAACTACTGATTGGGTCAGAGTTGTTGCTTGCTTATGAAAATACGGCGTCACTGAATTATTGATGTAATTGAAAACCCAAAATGTATTCGTAGCATGCCCCTCAAAACAGACACACAACATGCCCAAAAGCATATATCCTATTATTATATTCATCGTCAACTTCATATTACGCAATCCTTTTCTATTAATTGATCTTTAATTTTCCCACTTCACTATAATGCCCGCCTCTCCACCATCTTGATTACGAGCTGCCTGTTGAACTATAGCATCAGCAGCATTAATCGCGTCAAAATACTGTTTAATTATATCGGCGTTCCATGCTGTAGATGTGCATTTGCCCAACAGTTTTAAATCTTGGTGTAGCTTAAAAAGACCTTTTCCATATGAAACAGACATATCTCTACTCAAGGCAGACCGCTGATTTCCCGTTAGGTTAAGAATCTGCTTACCAAATCGGCTACGCACTTCGACCGCACTGACCATAAGCGCCTTTTCTATTGACTTAGAATATGGAGTAACTGCGTTTGTTCCAGGATTTATGCTACCAGCAGGTACTACTTGCGTTTCGTCATCTCCAGCAATAGTATTGAGCTTAATTACCAAATCTTCTTCTGTATTATTCACCACATTCAATTTATAGCCATTGAGTGTCGCTGCTGCACTCAATGCCAGCATTAATACTCGTGCACAGTGTTTATAGATCTGTGTTTTCATCATATTAACCCCTTATTATTAGATTTATTTTCCTTATACAGTGAAAAATCACACATTAACCTTCACTACTCTGATCATATATTGTTTTATTTTATATTTGCAATACTTTTATTAAAAAACTCTTCGTTTCCCAGCGTGCGCCGTTTTCTTCCTACATTCCCATCAATTTCTCTGCATTTTGCTAGACATCGCTCAAAAATATGCTAATTTAGTACCATCATTTTACTTTTAGCCACCTGGTACAGCTTACCGCGCCGAACGGCACGAATAAGCGCAGATTGGTTCTTGTCGGGGCGTAGCGCAATTGGTAGCGCACTCGCTTTGGGAGCGAGGGGTTGTCAGTTCGAGTCTGGCCGCCCCGACCATTTTCACCCATTATCTTTCGAATAAAAAGGTACATTCATGCATACAAAAGTACTGCTTTTTTCTGTTGCTCTGCTCTCGGGCATCCAGATACATGGCATTCAGCAAAAACCAACAGATATTGAATCACTTGCTTTTCAACGCGCAACAACCGTTGTTAAAGCACATCCGACCTTAACTAAGGCACAAAAAACAACATTATCCCGTTTTTTGGGAGCAGCAGCTGAGCAAACCCGTACATTTGCGAGTCTTTCTTTGCGCTTACAACTGTTGTTACAGTTTTTCCGCATCCAGCAATTTTTTATGCCCAACACATCAGTTACCGCACAGGAATGGCAAAATGCCCAAGCGCGCATGCAAGAACTACCCAAAGAACTAGAAGCAGCACAGCGCGCTGCACAGGCATTACAAGCGATGGAAAATGAGTTTAAGACGATCGAACAAGAACCATACAGAACGATTGTTACCATTGCTAGTGAAGATTGTATTTCTTGCATGCAAGAAACCATTGGGCAACTGATTGAAATGCACAAGCAAGATGGCAAAGAACTGTTATTCACACAGGCAGTAGACGCGGTACAAAAAAGCGTCACTTCAATTGACACTCTTGCTCAATCGCTCACACAACTTATCAACACTCATGAATCAAACAAAAAGATAGACTATGTACAAGCAATCAGCTTGATACAGTTCTGGTACCAACAAGATTTAGCACAACTGATTGGTGCTTGCGAACCGATCGTTATTGTTGCGCTTCATGCGTCAACCGTGAGTGCTGCGGTATTACAAGCATACGCAGACGCATTAAAGGCATAAAAGTGCTCATGTCCTTCCGACTTCGCCAAGGCTTCGACGGACACGTCGATACATTCGACTTTGTCGAACACTCAGGATGAGCGCTTTTTCGAATACTTAGACTTGTGTAACAAGATCGCTTAGAATTCATTTCTAAACCAGAGCACATCTCCTATGCCGTTTACCCCTCCTTTTTTTGCCGCTTCTGCACTGATCTGTGCTTGCGTGTATAACCCGTTATACGACGCACAGCGCACCGTATAGAGCAAAGGCCCTATTTCATTAGTTGCCGATTGAAACAGTACTGCATAGATATTAGCAAACAGAGAATCTAGTTCGCGCGCAGAGACCAGCCCTTGTAACCATTGTTTGATTTGTGGCTTAATAGTATCTTCCCAATATTGATGCGCTGCTATTTTTTTAATAAGTGGGTCTTGGCAGCCACTGCCTGAAAGGCAGCAGCGTACCAGCGAACCACAGTTGGCTTTATACACATGGTATACAGTCCCTTCCCTTTCGACACTCTCAAAAGTACGTTGGAATGGATACAGTTTTGGCTGAACCTTCTTTTTTGATGCAGGGGGCGGGACCAATTCAAAAAGCGCATTGTTCTTATTAATATAGCGATTCACATACTCGACCTTTAACACATGAGCTCGATTATTAAGCGGAAGCTCCGAATACAAAGTAAACGTTAATGGGCTTTGGCTATATGTACATGCATGGTACTGCTTTATGGGTACCTTTATCGGATTGCGATGTATAGGACATTCTGTCTTGGTGGCAACCATGAAAAAAATAAGTAATCGTTTGTTCATAACACTCTACCTTCTTGATATTGCATAAAAGCACGCATCTTTCTTTTTACCACCGTACTGCACTTTGCATGCATATGAAAATATTCATGATTTTTTTATGATTTTTCGTGTAATCTGTAACAAACTATTAACCATTGCAAGTCGATGAGAGTTATGAACTATTTTCGTGCGTTACGTTATTTTGACTGGGTAACTTTTTTTCTTATGTTCGCACTCATGTGTTGCGGATTAGTCTGTATTTTGAGCGCTACTTATAGCGCAAAAATACCTTATTCGTTATTTTTTAAAAAACAGCTGATTGGGTGCTTGAGTGGCATAGTTATCTATATTCTTTTCTGTTTTATCGATTATCGCCGCCTGAGTCAGTGGGGACATTTATTATATATATTCTTGATCGGGCTGCTCCTATTTACGTTGGTTAAAGGATCGATTGGCATGGGGGCACAACGCTGGATTAATTTAGGCTTTGTTAAATTCCAACCCTCTGAACTGACCAAACTGTTTTTACCTGCATTTATTATTACCTACTTACACCACAGTTACGCTGATTATACACAGGTGCAACAGAGAGATCTTATGTCTCTGTTGGCCATCATTGGCGTAAGCGCACTCTTAGTTGCTAAACAACCAGATTTAGGGACCGGCATTCTAATAGCTGCTGCTGGCACCTGTATGGTGTGGTGTGCAGGCATAAATAAAAAAATATTTCTTCTACTTGTTGCGCTCTTTTGTCTTTGTCTTCCCTTGAGCTGGAAACTCCTTAAACCATACCAAAAACAACGCATTGCAGTCTTTTTTGGTGAAGGTGAAGCAAGAAAAGAGCGGTATCAATTAGAGCAAGGTATCATTGCAATAGGCTCTGGAGGATTAACAGGAAAAGGGTATTTACGCGGCACTCAAAATATTCTTATGTTTCTACCCGAACGACGTACCGACTTTATTTTTGCTATTTTATGCGAAGAATGGGGGTTTGTTGGTGCGTGCGCAGTGATTATATTGTATCTACTTTTATTTCTACGGCTTATGTACATAACGTGGAGCATTACCAGTTTTTACCCACAGCTGTTATGCTTTGGACTCTGGATTCATATTATTTTTGGAGCATTCGTGAACATGAGCATGGTTATGGGTATGTTGCCCATCGTAGGGATTCCGTTGCCGCTGATGAGTTACGGTATTACCAACTTATGGACCACCTGTGCAAGCTTAGGATGGATTCAAGGAATTCATATTAAACGGAATAACCCATAAAAGAATTGTATCTGGCTGCGCGCATTTGCTATAGTATAACATAGCGCTCATGGTGAGTGATTTTGAGCGTAGCGAGAAATTGTATCGAACCATCTGAGCGCTCGATATCCTTCGATACATTCGACTTCGTCGAACACTAAAGGACGAGCGCAAAAAATAAATGCCTAACCGTAAGGAACCACCGTGCAAGCAATAGAACTGCTCACGCGCCCAGAAACACCCGAAGAACTGTTGCTCGATTTTAGTCCCAAAACATTTGCTGATTACTTAGGACAAGAAGAACTTAAAAAAAAGCTCTCTATTTATACACAAGCGGCTAAGATGCGCAATGAACCGCTCGACCATTTGCTTCTTTTCGGGCCTCCCGGATTGGGCAAAACAACCCTTGCCCATATTATGGCCCATGTAATGAGTGTTGCTATTAAAGTGATTAGTGGCCCCATGCTCGAACGTACTGGTGATCTGGTGGCAATACTTTCAAGCTTAGAACCCCGCTCTATTTTATTTATTGATGAAATTCACCGTATGCCTACGAATGTGGAAGAGATACTGTACAGTGCTATGGAACAGTTCACCGTTGATGTTATTATCGGTCAAGGAGCAGGTGCCAAAACGATCACCCTTCCCCTGCAACCATTCACACTCGTTGGTGCCACTACCAAAAGCGGTATGCTTTCAGCCCCGCTACGCAGTCGCTTCGGCATTACAGAGCGCCTCGATTTTTATACAGAAGAAGAGCTCGCTGCAATTGTTATCCAAAGTGCTCATCATTTACATATCACTCTAGAACAACCTGCTGCTCTGCTTATGGCGCGCTGTTCTCGCGGCACCCCTCGCATTGCAAAAAAATTAGTACGCCGCATACGTGACTTTGCACAAGTGCAAGCGATACAAACGATTAACCTTACTTTTTGCATAGAAGCATTAACGTTTTTAGGTATCGATACCGATGGGCTTAATACCGTAGATAATGTACTGTTGCGTTCTATTATTTACCATTTTGATGGTGGGCCCGTGGGGCTTGAAACGCTAGCAGCATTAATTGGGGAAGATGCAGATACCATTGAAACAGTGTTTGAACCGTTTCTTATGCGCCAAGGATTATTAGAAAAAACAGCACGCGGTCGCCAAATTCCTCCCAAGGCACTGTTGCAATTGCGCAAAAAATATTTTGGCCAACAATCACTTTTATAGTACTCTGTAAATGCTCCTTACAAAATGCTTACACAATAAAAGAAGGTACACATGAAGAAAACTTTATTTTACATAGCTCTGCTCAGCACAACATCGCCTGCGCTCATTGGAAGCGACAATGCACAGGCCCCCCTTTCATCTGCATACGATATAGCACTAACAAAAAGAGTTAATTTTATGTGCGGTCTATGCGAGAGGGGAACAGGAAATGCATGGTGTCCTAATGCATCGACCTGCTGGGCACACAAAGAATGCGATGATTGGGTAAAACAGTTTTACCGTGATACGCTTAATACCAAAACATTGCATCGCCCAAAAAATCAAATAGATAAAGCGCATGAAACATTACTAACTCACGTACGCGCGCAATGCAACATGCCGATTACTCAGTATGCTGAAAAAAAGGGTATGGAAAATTTACGCGACATTTTTATTCAATCACTTGCTACGCTTATCATAGAGTAACAAAATAGATATATTAACACTCACCAAAGGCAAGAACCATGAAATATATTCACAGCATTATTCTTATAGCATGCATTGCATCATCGTATACTCTCTTTACCTGCCAAGGCAACAAGAAACGACGCAGAATTGATCCTGCATTAATAGTACAACCGCCACAAATACCATACGAAACGGAAAGTCCGCTGTGCGGCATTTGTGAAAATAAGATCGATCAACAGTACTGTACCTGGTTCCCTAGCCATCGTAGCACCAAGGCACATGCGCAATGCAATGAAATTATTAAGCCATTGTACTTTGCTCAATATAACAGCCGCATGGCAACTCAAGATATGGAAACGATGCAGCATGCACATGCTGCATTAATCAGTGCAGTTCGCTCTCAGTGTCGCATGCCTATTGAGCAATACGCACAAGTACATGGTACTGAGCAACTGAAACTCATCTTTGAACAACTATTACAGTGCATGAACCCTCTGTAAAACAACCGTTATTCGCAGTCGCTTGAATACGGTTCAAGGGCTTTTATCTCGACGTAGCGTAGCGGAGATGTGTGGCGTAATTCCGCGCGAAACAATGGCCTAAAGACCGTTGTGCGCTTCATTATTGAGTATCATTAATAGATAAATAGTATCTCCTGGAATATCAGCGTAGTATCTTTTCTAGAAAAACTATCATTATCCCCCGTATTTGTGGCATACTACAATGCGCACAGATACCAGAATACATTGATAGCCTATTTTAAAAAGGATAATCTGCATGAATTACACATCGTCGTTTTTTTTATTCATTATGATGTCATGTTTTGCTTCTCAACAATGCGTTTGCATGGATTATAACACCGATGCTTTCATAAACGAATTTGCAGCAACCGAAGGCAAGCGATTATCATACGAAACAAAACAATTATCTAAGGCCATCGAAAGCCTCTTACAGCGCATTGACTTATCTGATCTAAAGGATACATCACCATTGCTTAATACCCTTTTATACCTAGATGAAAATTTATCGTCATATCTGCCACAACTGCTTGAAAAAAAGGCAGATCCAAACGTCGAAGAAAACAGTTGCATCGTAATAAATAATCCGATCGGTAACGCTCTATTGGCGCACAATATTACTGCAACGCAGCAACTGCTCAACGCAGGTGCTAATCCAAACAAACAAGGCCCCGTGGGCTACCCATTGCATTATGCAATCAAAAATGGCGACTATGCTCTTGTAACATTATTACTAGAGCATAATGCCAACCCCAATCTCTTGCACTGCGACAAAACACCGTTGATGCAAACAATCGAATATGGCAATGACCCCGTTACTCTTGCACACAATCGCGTACGCATCGCAACTCTTCTTTTAAAAAACAATGCAGACAAGACAATACATAATACAGAAAAGAAGAGCGCAATCGACATCGCCCGTAGCCACTTGCAAAACAATACGACCAATGGCAATCCAGCAGCAATCGATCGCACTGAATATGAAAAAGTAGTACAGTTACTTGAGAAATAATTATAAAAACTGTGCAATCAAAGGGCATTGAGCAATATCCTCCTTGCCCTCACACACTTCTACAATAACTCCTGCATCTATCAAATACGCCCGATCAAAAATCATCTGCACAAAGTTCATATCATGGCTCGAAAGCGCAATCGCTAGCCCGTGCACGGCTAAATTTTTGAGTATATCTGCCAAAATTGCCACATTAGCGGGATCAAGCGACGCAGTTGGTTCATCGAGTAACAAAACATTGGGCTGCAAACACAACGCGCGGGCAATTGCTACCCGCTGCTGTTGCCCCCCAGATAGTTCACGAGGATACTTGTTACTAAATGTTTGCATGTGCAATTGCGTGAGTACCTCTATTGCGCGATTCTGCGCTTCGTCTGCACTCATACCACGCACTAATAATGGATCTATACAGTTTTGTAGTACGGTCATATGTGCAAATAAATTGAAATCTTGAAACACATAGCCTATTGCTTGTGCGCGCTGCTCCGTAGACAACTGCGCTAGTGGCGTGCCTTGAATAACCACTAACCCACTGCTCATAGGCACTAACCCTACCATTGTTTTAAGTACTGTTGTTTTTCCCGCTCCACTTTTGCCCAAAAAAATAGTTATTCTTCCTGCTGGCAGTTCGCAAGAAATAGATTTGAGCACCGATTGCTCGTTCATAAAGACCGACAGATCTTTAACGATTACCATTGATTCTCCTTGCAATAACAAAACGCACTAACAGAGATAAACATAATGAAAAGAAAAGATACAACAGTGCTATTAATCCATACACGGGCAAAGGGTTAAGCTCGCGTGAAATAATATTCATTCCTGCACGCGTTAACTCATTCATGCCGATGGTTGCTAATAACGATGTACTTTTAAGCAACTGCTCACCTTCACCAATAAGTGCCGGTAACATAGCCGCATATGCTTGTGGCAAAACAATGCGCACAAATGCGGCGTACCGTGTATAGCCAAGCACCATACACGCATCCCATTGACCGGGTGAAACGGCGTTAATACCTGCTCGTACTATTTCAGTCACATAGCCGCTTGAACAAAAGGCTAACGCGCCACACCCAGCAACAAACCCTGAGATAGAGATGCCACATGCTGCGGGAATAACAAAATACGCGATTAATATTTGCACATACGCAGGAATCCCTTTCGCAATAAACGTGTAGATGCGGACCAACATAGCCAGCAATGGTGCGTCGCCATAGCGGCAACTAGCAATGCCCAGCACCGTGCCAAGCGTAACGCTCATTGTTCCAGAAATTATAGCGGTAACAATGGTCATCAGTGCACCCTGCATAAGCAACGGCACGTAGGTCGTAAGTGATGTCATACGATCTCCCATCTTTGTTCAAGAGACGCAATAACCCGCTCTTCAATCAATTGTGCGATACTCTGTTGCAACTGTTCTTGCAATGCGTCATCTCTTTTTTTGACTGCAATACCAATGCCCATAACTTGATCTTCGGGGCATAGTGGCACATCCATAATCTGTATTTCTGGATACAATCGTTTAAATTTTGCTGCAATTGATGGTTCTACTAACGCAGCGTCAGCAGAACAGTACTGCAAATATAAAAGTGCATCATCAACACGTTCTGTTGGTTTTCTGGTAATCAACGGATAACGGCTTAATGTTGCATCTTGGCATGAAGCAGGCTCTACGCACACAGTCATGCCACCCATATCTTCAATGCTTTTAACGGTTGCAGGAATAGTTTGCCAAAAGAGCAACGAGTAGCTGGTAGTCGGTTTACCTTGATAATGGATCATCGCTACTTTTTCTAATCGTTCAGCAGTAATAGAAAGCCCCCACATGATTGCGTCGATGGAACCATTTTCAAGTGCCATAAATAAAGGGGCCATCGAACCAAGATCGCGCAATACCAACTTTTTACCCATGCGCTGTGCAATGGCATTGGCTACGTCAATATCAAACCCCTCATATTCTCCCTGCCCGTTAGTGCTGATAAAAGGAGCGTATCCCGATGCAATACCCACTACCCATAGATCCTCCCTTTGTGTAGTAGCACCATTGTTCATCAATAAAGCTCCTATTACTCCCAATACGACAACACAAACAGATGCAAATAGTTTTTTATTCATATAAAACCTTACAAAAAAATAGAGTAACAAAATGAATATACTTACCATGCATAGCAAAGGGCATGGCAAGTAATTACCCGCCTTCGCCAATCTGCCTTCGTAAAACTATGGCGAGACGCAGGCTATGGCGTGGTTCTTGTCGCTTCATCTGCAAGCCAACGCTTTTAGATGGTATTCAAGCGACTGCGAAAAAAATGGATTAATAAGAATAATAATGGCAATGCCAATGGGAACAATAATGAGAAAGGGAAGAAATAGAAGAAAAGAAGAATAGTGGAATATCAGAACAATTGATGAGCAATGATGATGCTCGTAACGGTATCATTATAACCCCTTCAGGCATAATTGAACAATTGAGAGATTTCATAGATTAGTATAGCAACAGATACGCCTAACTGTCAATTTTAATTCTGGTGAATGCCTACTTTTACGATCGACTTTTTTTGCAACTCGAGGTATGGTAAGAAAATATACTGATATATACCAGATTTTTGTTGGGAGATTTTTGAGATGTCGGGCCATTCTAAATGGGCAACCATTAAACATAAAAAAGCTGCTATTGATGCAAAACGAGGTAAAGCTTTTACTCGTATCGCTAAAGAAATTTCGGTAGCCGCAAAACAAAGTAGCGACCCAAACGCTAACCCTCGTTTACGCCATTTAATAGAAAAAGCGCGCGAAATGAACATGCCATTCGACAATATTAACCGGGCTATTAAACGAGGAACCGGTGAATTGCCAGGCGTTTCTTATGAATCACATTTGTATGAAGGGTACGGCCCTCACAATGTCGCGGTTATTGTTGAAACATTAACAGATAATAAAAACCGTACCGTTGCAGAAATTCGTCGTTTATTTACCAGCGCTGGCGGATCATTAGCAGAAGGGGGAGCGGTCAGTTGGATGTTTAAAAAGCTCGGCGTTATACGCACCAAAGAAGTAACAGGCATAAGCGAAGATACGATGCTCGAAAAACTCATTGATTTTGATATTAACGATCTTCAACTCGATGATAACGTTTTTACCATTATCTGCGAGCCACAATCATTAGAAAAAATAAAGCAAACGTTAGTTAAAGAAAACATCGCCATTGAAAGCGCAGAGCTAGAATGGGTTGCACAAAATAAATTGTCATTAGCTGAAGCGGAAGCACAGAAGGCAATTACATTCTTAGAAGAATTAGAAGAACATGACGACGTACAAAACGTGTACGCTAACCTAGAATAAGGTGGTAATATGATTGCTAGCATGACCGGTTTTACTTCTAGAACCGTTATCCTCGATAATGGCAAAGGTAGCCAAATACCGTGTACCATAAGTATCCGTTCATTAAATGGCCGTTTTTTAGAGGTAAGCTGCAAAGTGCCGTCATTCTTGGCAAGCTTAGAAGTTGAATTTTTAAAACTCTGCAAAGAGCACCTGAAACGCGGCACAATTACACTGCTCATCCAGACGCCATCCAAGTTATTAATGGGCAACGAGGTGCATGCGCACAGTGCATTAATTAAAAGTTATTTGCATACTGCCAAAAAAGTACAACAAGAGGAATCGATTGGAGGAACCATTACCATCAATGATCTCCTTGCTATCGATGGGCTTTTTACCATAGAAGAGACCGATCTTTTCGATACTATACGCACCAAACTCGTGCTTACGTTGACAGAGCTATTACAAGAGATCCATCAGGTACGCTTGCAAGAAGGAGTGGCATTGCAACAAGACCTTGCAGGCCGTTTAGTACATATTAAGAAATCTACGACAATTATTAAACAAGAAGCGGAACGCGTATTACAGGAACGCAAAAAGACGATTACTGCAAAAATTCACGCACTCGAACAAACGAGCCCCGATCTGGTGACGTTACATCGCGCATCATTATATTTAGAATTAGATAAAGCAGATTTGCACGAAGAGCTGGTGCGTTTTGACAGCCATATTGCCGCATTTGAGCAACTACTTGCCGACAGCATGGCAGAAAAAGGCCGGCGCCTCGATTTTATTGTGCAAGAGCTGAATCGAGAAATAAATACGATTGCGTCGAAATGCAATGACAGCACCATAAGCCAACAAGCAATCAATATCAAAGTAGAACTCGAAAAAGCACGCGAACAGGTACAAAATATTGTATAGTGCGCTATTTGGTCCGCTCTTTTATCAACTCACGCAGTAACTGATGGTGCGCACGAAGATTAAATTCCACTACACCAGATAATTGCGTAAACTGTTCTGCCGTATAATTAAAATTAAAGGTACCACAAGTACTTTGCAAACAAACTTCTGGGTCAAAATCAGTGATGTGTGTCTGTTCAATCAACTCTTGCAACTCTAGGTCGTCGCTTTGCTGCACATGAGCAATAAGATCAGGGTCTTTTGCATACGTTACCCCTATCACTAGTGGCGCACTCGTTGCATCAATAGGTCGATAAACACGCATAACACGCGGGCTTACATAACCATACCGTTCATGATCTTGATACACAGTACGATCAAGTTCATAGGACACGCGGAGTTCAGGGCGCATTGCCGCAAGCTCTCGTTCTAGCTCATCCATTGCTTCCAACGCATTGCCCGACGCTTCATTGACTATAATGATATCAACAGAACGCCACGGATCAAACAACGGGCGTAAGGGAACATTATTATCAAGCCCTGCATCAATAAAGGTAAGGTATTGGCGATTACGCAACCAGTCGGGTATGCTTGATACCCCTTTAAATGGATTAAATATTTGTAACGGCGCTGCACGAAGGGTACTAATGGTCCCGTCATAATTAGCCATTGCATCAATTATCATTTCAAATGCTGCTTCTTGTGCTTTTTCTTTGTTGTTATTCAGCATAGTGCGCAGGGTAGCAAAATCTCTTTTTTTAACTACGTCCACCAACTGCCCTAATACATCACGTGCCTGGCTGAACCAATGTGCTGGCTTATGATACCAGGCAATTTCTTCCTGCACCGTCGCCTTGGTCATTCGCTGAATATCTTTGGCATTTACCGTAAATGCAGATCCAAAAAGACCCATCAAAGTGCTTAGTGGATACGTTGGCGTTGGTTCTATCGGCAACCCATTGGCAAACTGTGCACCAAATGCAAAAAGAGGCATACTATAATTCAGAGACACATTACGCACAGATGAGGGACTAAACTCATACCAATGATATTTCTGCGCAGTGCCTACCTTATGCATAGAAACGGCAGTATACAAAGGCCATGGCAATCTTCCTGTCTCTACTGCAGATAATTGATCTACCAGTTGCGTACTATATCGCTTGTCCCCAAAGTCAGCGAGCAACACATCTGCAAGCAATGCACCGTAAATATCGATCGCATTCAATGGTTGTTTAAATACAAGACGCGGCCACAAGACGTTAAAGCCAAATAATTTATGATTAAACCGTGTGCGCATCTGTGAAGACAAAACATCAAACTGGTTGGCACGAATTTTATCGAGCAGCGATTGGTTATAATCGGCAACAGACATATATCCACGGCGTGCATTCAAAGAGATCCATGGTGCAACAAACCACGTCGACCCCGATAATGCGCAGGTGTATGTCACCCCATCAAGAATCTTCAAACGCTCTAACCCTTGCATAAACCCGGAAGTACATATCATTGCACGGTACCCACCACCGCTCAGAGAAATCCCCACCGTAGGAACCGTTGCATTACTGCTGGGAGCCCCTAAGAACTTGCTCAGCGCTTGTAATGCACGTTCTTTGCGTACACTCAAGAAAGATTGCTCAACCTCAGATAGTTGCTGTATTTTGTGCCATGATGCGCCGGCCCAGTCTAGCTGTTGCAAGGCGGCAAATTCAGGGCCATTCTTATATATGCTTTCGCCAAACATACGCACCAATGGTGCTGCTGTATCTTGAATAGATTGGTAATAGCTCGTCTCAGCGGCACCTATTACAGATATACCCAATAGCGCATATGCACAAAGCAATTTTTTCATACGTTCTCCTCTTTTTTAATCTTTGCTGTAACAATACCGAAGTGGACAGTTTATTTGCAAGCATTTGATCAAATGCTTCTCAGGGCGAGCGCAAAAAATCTTAGCATCTCTCCATGATTCATGGTATGCTACAATCATCAAAAAAATAGAAATCCGTAAACCATTCAAGATATCGTACCAATACTGTGGCAGAAAATCATTTTACCCATCTCCACTTACACACTGAATTTTCTCTATTAGATGGCGCTATCACGCTAGAAAAATTGATACAGTTTGCTAAACAGCATCAATTCAAAGCGATGGGCATTTCTGATCATGGCAATATTTTTGGAGCCGTGAAATTTTTTCAGCAGTGCAAAAAGGCGGGAATTAAACCTATTTTAGGCATGGAGGCCTACTTTACTCCCGATGTGACTGTTCGATCGGCAGAAAAAAAATATCATCATCTTATTTTAATCGTGCAAAATGAGATTGGATATCGCAACCTATGCAAACTGATTGCGTATTCATTTCAGCAAGGTTTTTATTTTAAACCACGCATCGATTATGCAATTTTAGAACGGCACTCTGAAGGGTTGATTGCTACAACGGCGTGCTTGGGCGGGCATATCCCTTCCCTTTTGATGACCGAACAGATGACCGAAGCAGAAAAACGTATCGATTGGTTCTTGCAAGTATTTGGCAATAATCGCTTTTACTTTGAAGTGCAACCAGAAGAACAAGCCGAACAAAAAAAGCTCAATGCGTTGTTGTATGAATGGAGCGCACGCAAAAATGTTCCTTTGCTTGCCACTGCCGACTGCCATTATTTATTGCCTAGTGATCATGAAGCACACGAGGTCATGCTGTCTATTCAAACACAACATAAGATTACTGATCCTGACCGGTTCACGTTCGGCGATGTACGTGCCTACGTTAAAACAGCACAAGAAATGGGTACCATTTTTGAGGCGCACCCACAAGCGGTGTGGAACAGTGGCGTTATTGCTGACCAATGCGACTTCGCTTTTGAAACGGGAAAACTGTTTTTCCCCAAATTTACTCTTCCTGAGCAAGAAACTCCCGAAACATTTTTTGCAAAACAGTGCGCCTCGGGACTTGAAACATTAATTACCAATAATCGCATAGATCATGCACAGATTGATCAGTATCGCGCACGCTTGCAGTTAGAAGTAGAACTCATTATTACCATGGGCTTCGTTGGTTATTTTTTAGTAGTGAGTGATTTTATTCAATGGGCAAAGCGCAATGGCATTCCTGTTGGGCCTGGACGTGGTTCGGCTGCTGGTTCATTAGTTGCATGGGCATTGGAGATTACCAACATAGACCCATTAAAATATAATCTTTTGTTTGAGCGCTTTTTAAACCCAGAACGTATCACGATGCCTGATATTGATATCGACTTTTGTATTGAAGGCCGCGAACGGGTTATTGAATATGTGCGCCAAAAATATGGGCACAACAATGTTGGACAAATTATTACCTTTGGTACCATGATGGCCAAAGGTGTGGTCAAAGATGTGGCCCGGGTATTAGGTATGCCATTTGAAGATGCGAATCGCATTACAGACCTGGTGCCAGAGCAACTTAAAATAACGCTGCAAGAAGCGATAGACCAAGAACCACGGCTCAAAGAATTAATAGAACAGAACCCTACCGTTACCAAACTGTTCGACATAGCGTTTCGCCTTGAAGGGATCACGCGTCACGCTTCAAAGCATGCAGCAGGTATTGTGATATCACCTGAGCCAATCGAAGACGTATTACCGGTCTATGTGCCACCAAAAAGCACTGAACTGGTTACCCAATACGCAATGACCGAACTGGAAAGCATAGGCTTTTTAAAGATCGATCTGCTCGGCCTTAAAAACTTAACGCTCATCGATTGGGCTTTGAAACGTATTCGTGATACGTATCAGGTACATATCGATATTGACGCTCTGCCCCTTGATGATGCAAAAGCGTTTGCATTGCTCTGTGCTGGTAAAACGTCTGGGGTGTTCCAACTTGAATCTGACGGCATTAAAGAAGTACTCGTCAAGCTACAACCAGAAAAATTTGAAGATATTATTGCGGTAAACGCGCTCTATCGGCCAGGTCCATTGGGTTCTGGCATGGTGGAAGATTATATTCAGCGCCGCCACGGCAAACAAGAGATCAAATATTTATTTGCTGAGCTGGCGCCCATCTTGCAAGAAACGTATGGGGTTATTGTATACCAAGAACAGGTAATGAAAATCGCGTCGACCATTGCCGGGTATTCATTGGGCGAATCAGATATCTTACGCCGTGCAATGGGTAAGAAAAAAGCTGAAGTAATGGCTGAGCAACGGGAACTGTTTCTAAAGCGTGCTTTGGAAAATAAATTTGATGGCACAAAAGCTGGGGAACTATTTGATCTGATGGCCTATTTTGCTGGGTACGGTTTTAACAAATCTCACTCAGCTGCATATGCATTAATCGCTTATCAAACAGCTTATTTGAAAGCCCATTACCCTGCTGAGTTTATGGCATGCTTGATATCACTGGAAGCTACACATCCCGATAAGATGGTTTTTTATTTGCAAGAAGCAAAAGACATGGGGATTGCAATTATTCCGCCCGACATTAATCGCTCTGCAATTACCTTTACTGTCGTTGACGGTTCTATTTTATTTGGCTTACACGGTATTAAAAATGTGGGTGCTGCAGCACTGGAATCGATTTTACAAGAACGGCAAAAAAAACCATTTGCTGATCTACTCGATTTTTGTGTACGTATCGACTTGCGCACTGCCAACAAACGGGTAATTGAAAGCTTAATTTGTGCCGGAGCTTTCGATGCATTGCCCGGCAATCGCGCGCAGAAATTTAACGAATTAGAGCTGATTATTGAATCTGCTATCGACATTAAAAAAAACAAAGCAACTGGTCAACTTGGCCTGTTCCAACAAAATAGTGCTACCAATGATTCATCGCAAGGGTACTCTTTTAAACCATTGCCTGATTGGAACAATAAAGAAAAGTTAGAAAAAGAACGGGAAACGATCGGCTTCTATTTAAGCTCCCATCCACTCGACGCATACAAAAACGTAGTCAATTGGTTTGGCATTCAGTCGCTACAAATGCTCGCACAACAGACCGAACAGAACAATAGCATGGATGATCCATTAATATTCTGTGTAGGATTGGTAACGCAACAAAAACAGATTGTCACCAAAAAAGGTGATCGCATGGCGTTCGTGCACATAGAAGATGCGAGCGGCAAAGCAGAGCTGGTGATATTCCCTACCGTGTTTAAAAGAGTGGAACCATGGCTGCAACAGTATCATGTGTTCGTAGTCAAAGGATGGCTCGACCAAACGAGTAACCAGATAATTAAAATTCGGGTACAAGAATGTATGCCCATCGAACTGATATTCACCGAATGGCCAAAACTGCGCGCCACCTGGCAACTGCCCGCATCATTTGAAACAGAGTTGTTGCAGAGTATCAAACAGACTCCATCGGGCGCTGCGTTAGTACAGTTGCGCTTTGAAGAAAATGGTAAAATGTTGGCACTCAAAAATTCTATTACTGCCTCTCTAGCGCACGCACTGTTGGCTGATTTGGAACAAAAGGGAGTTAAGATACGCTTGGTGCTGTAAAAAAAATTATATAAAAAAAAAGGAGATAGCCCATATAATACCAATCGCTTTTTAAGCATTTTTTAATCACCATTGTTTATTCATACATTGGACTTCTTCTGAAACCCGTGCGCTCGTGGTGAGTGATTTCGAGCATAGCGAGAAATTGTATCGAACCATGCGCACTCTTCGATACTAAATTTCTTCGAAATTTCACTCAGAGTGAGCGCGTTGAAGACTAATTTTATGGTTTCCGAAGAGATCTATTTAAAGAAAGTAGCATCAATGAATCGTATACATCTTATATTTGCAATCATCACAAGCACCAGCTTTATGCATACATCTGTGTTTTCTATGTTGATCAAACAAGACCCCGTCTTAGCCGCAATTAAATATAGCAATGTAGATAAGTTTAAATCGGCGTTCAACAATCAGTTTCCTAACTTCCCGATCGATGATAACAATCCTAAAAAGCAACAGATAGTTAAACAAAAACACAAACCAGCGTTAGATGAGGCAAAAAAACAAGCTCTGCAAACTTTGAATAACCACACCTTCTTAGATAATCATCGCAAGATGATCCTAGCAGCGTGTGGAGTAGGTGGTGTGCTACTTGGATATTATGCGTTAAAAACTTTCTACTGCGGATCAATAAAAATATCAGATCATATTAATACGATACATAAA
Organism: Candidatus Babeliales bacterium; assembly: GCA_049692255.1. Taxonomy (GTDB): domain Bacteria; phylum Babelota; class Babeliae; order Babelales; family JACPOV01; genus JBAVOR01. The sequence continues at coordinate 410 of JBAVOR010000010.1, read as the reverse complement.
CTGTCCGCTGACACGGTCGGCGGTACGTATGGGGGGAGAACTCGTGTACCCAAGGAACTTGCACAAATTATGAGAAACCACATGCTTGCTAAGGAGCACATAGAGAATGCAGTAATAACGCTTGGCAAAATGTGCATTTGGGGTGGCATAGAAACAGTTTTATCGGGTGCCGCTCTCTCAAAAGCATATCAGGCCTACCACAGTAAATGGTACAAAAATAATGCAACGGAGATTGTTGAAATCTTAGATACAATTACGCCAACAAATGGATCACAACAAAATACCCCATCCATTGATTTAATAGACTTAAGTATCAATAATAACAACGAAACCATGCACCCAACTGATGAGACAGAATCGAACTAATGTAACTGCTGCCCCTGTGTTTTCTAAGCGCAGGGGCTTTCTTG
>JBAVOR010000009.1:0-107815 GCA_049692255.1 Candidatus Babeliales bacterium | reverse complement strand
CAATTGCGACAATAACAGTTGCAGATATAGTGTGTTGCTTCATGGTGCTCTCCTAACCGTGTTTATAGTAATTCAAACAAACTATATCAGGTTTTTTACCTGTTGCACACTCTATTCACGTGTTACGTATTCTCTTGATCGAGTGCTACAGGCGCGTTTAGTGCCAATGCATATGGCACTGTTTTACAGACTGCTGTATCTTGAAACAAGCGTTGTAAATGATCTAGGTTCGTATCAATTTTCTTTTCTGTAGAGATAGAGTGCCATGTAAATTCCGGCTCATTGCTTTTGTGTATATACGCTTTCTAGCGTTTTGCTAACACCCATTTTGCTAAAATAATATTCAAGCATATCCCTATTCGCATCGAATGATATTATTTTAGGTGCTAATCCATATGTAATCGTAGAATCAGATTCGTTAAAGCGCAGATTAAAAGAATCTCTCGCTGCAATACGGGCTAGGTTTTTGCTTGTTTTATGCATCGTCTTTGTTTTTACATCGAATTGCATAACACCAGTCTGATCAACAATGCCAATCTTGTCTCCTTTATTATTGATGGTAAGAGCCTGAATGCTATTGAGTAGTGTAACGGTAGTAATTCGAGTTCCTTGTGCGCGATATGCATCCGATTCAACATAGCCTTGGAGCTCAAGTTCCGTTTGCTCTTTTTCCATGATTTCAAGATCATCACTATTATCGCTTAAATTGATGCAGAATTCGACTTGTGTTGCCAACCAATGCCCACCGTTTTTTGCAAGGAAGGGGCTAACGTCAACTTTTTGAATTTCGCTTTTTTTATTCAGATCTACTACGTGCAAAGAGTGCGGAACAATTTCTTCATTTTCTGCTTTATATTCTACTGTCAAATAAGCAGCAAATTGTTTGTTTGATGATACGTTGCAATGGGTCGCATGTATCTGTTGATTCGATTTATTTGGATCATGAAGCAAGCGGGCAATGGGCCATCTGCCTTGTTTGTATATAAGCTCAAGATCGCCGTGACAACCTTCACTCAACTGTAATTGGCAACCGTTGCAATTCATTGAGCGTTTTTGCGTGTGAAGGCCTATCCCTTCTTTGTGAAAATTATGTACAAGATGCTGCGCAATAAGATTACGTATTTCTTTTGGCATAGTATAAAAAGCGGAATGACCTTGATAAGGCACTACTTGTTGTTGATGGGGCTGCTCTTGTTCCATGGCCATTACATGCATGGTAATAATTGCAGGACCGAGTAGGAATAATAGTATTTTTTTCATGTGTGAACCTCCATTAAAGATCCATTTATAATTTTTAGTAAAGAATTAATCTAACCAGCCATCTGCAAGTTTTTTTTCTCGAGCTGCATCAGATTTTACTTTGAATGGCGAGGTGTTAGAAATAAATGGATACACTTTATTGTCCCTCAAATATTTTTCGAGATAATCTTTTGATCTATCAAAACTTGGTAGTTGTACTGATTCAAATTTGGTTTTTCCAGGGATTACTTTAAACCAGCCCCCGTAGGAACGGCCATAGATGAGTCGTGTTCCTAAAGCATTAAACCCTATATGAAAAATCGGAGAAATTGCTACGTTTTTATATCTTGTAGGCATATTTTGCGCAACCTTAATGACTGTTTCTTTTTCTGCATCAATCACCATAATACTTGTCCGATCAGCTATTGCAATTCGTTTGCCAGAATTATCAATAGCAATGCCTACTATATGCTTTTGCATAGAGTAGTAAGCTATAGTGCAAGGATTACACGGATCGAGTTCAAAGTCCGTTTCGTATCCCTCTTCTTTTAAGATATTTATTTCTTCTTGTTGATTTTTCTCTTTTTTAATTAGATATGATTTCCATATATTCTTGTGCTGAGACATCAAAGAAGGAATGGATATTGTTTTTATCTCTTTTACAGTGTTCATGTCCCAAATATGAAGAGAAACTGGATTACACAAATGAATCTTCTTTCTTTTTCCTGCGACCACCAAATATGCGAGAAATTTTTTGTTTGGGGAGGCATTGCAGCGCAACGCAACATCCTTGATTTCGGTAGGAATATCATGTGTATGCCCGTACGTGCATATTTCCTTTTCAAATTTTATTTGCACTGGAGGAGAAATATATAATTCTTCGATTCTATTTGAAGAAACGTAGTTAAGAGGTATGCGGCATACATGTTTAGTCTTCGGATCGATATTGACAGTACAGTCATTAAAATCCGCTGTATTATAAGCGATATGAACAGAAGGCTCTTTACTTTCGTCGATTTTTTTTAGAAGTGCTTTTTGTGTCTCTGCATCGGAAGCCAGTCGATGTGCAATTTCATTTCGTATATCGATGGGGAATTTTTCAAATGGAGTAACGAGTTTTAGTTCGTAAAGATCGCGTTTAGTAGCAAATTGTTTTTTCTGCGCAAGATAATGACCCGTTGTAAGTCCATTTTTCATAGAATTTACTAAAAATTCGCTATCTTTTACAAAGTTGAGCTGTGCGTTGGGCACTATGATAAGAGCTAACTGTTGTGCTTGATTGCTATCCATGGCAACCATAGGGTATGCCATAGTAATGAACCATATTGCAATTAATAAAAATAACTTTTTAGTCATTAAAAACCCCTAAAAAATAACCTTTTTCCATATATTAACAGATTACTTCAAATTCCTTTAACCGTCTAATCTTGGTTGCCCAGGCGTACCGTTCCTGTGAGGTAGGGTGGGTGCCGTTATTCTTGAGTTGATGCTCTTCAACGAAGGCTAAAATATCTTTACGCGCCTGCTCGTGTGCTTTGGCGTCAGCAACGGTGCCGCAAGCAGCTGATACTGCATCAGCGCGAAATTCGAGGGCGCAGAGGAACTTTTTCCATGCTTCCTGTGCCTTTTTACCAAACGAAGGGATACCGCTAAACTTCTCGAAAAGCGCGTGGTCGGCATAGCGTACATGGGTTAATTCATGTTCTAGAATATGTTTTGCTATGTGTTGTGGTGTATCTGATTGAGGCAGATAAACCGTGTGATGCATAGAACAGCAATTGTTAGGATGTTTTTTCACTTTAACTGCAGTGTACCCCTGGAGCTGGTAGGGAACTTCGCGCATATCGGTGCGTATAGTTGCGGTATGGCGTGTTTGTTCTGGTGTTGTGGATACATTGCAAGAACAGAGCCGTTTACAGGCGGCAGCCGCTTGTTCTTTTATGCTTTGAGCACCCTCAAGTTGAATGGTGTGTGCATGGTGTACGTCAGATTTGACTGCCTGCATAAACTCGCGAGCAACGTCGGGGGCAGAATTAGCAAGTGCATCGCATACTTCTTGCGCTGCGTTTAAAATACGTTCTTGTGCAACCGTGCGAATACAGGTATCAACCGTTGCCTGCTCAGAGTGTATCTGTTGGGTAATCGTTTGTACTACCGCATCAGGGGCAGATGCCGAAAATTGAACAACCGCAGCTGCGACGTTGCCAGTGCTCGTATGGTTGACAGGGAACCAGCGGTAGCCACCAATAATTGCCCCGAGAGTGGCTATACCAAGGGCTGCAAGAATAAAGTAATTATTTTTGTAATGCATGAATAACTCCATTTTTGTTAAATATAAATTTTATATCTGAAATTATTATAACAAATAGGGCTATTTTTGCAACCCCCGTTCTTACAAAGCAAAAATACAGCATTGATATGAGTTGAGCTGGGCGAGTGGAAAAGGGTTTTTACAGGAGTATTATAGGGCTTGACAGAGTTGAAACCGGCTGTTAGGATCTTGCTAGATTTAAAAGTTTCTGGCAATTAAAAATCCCTAAATGAACAATACGTTTTACGTGTTGTTCACCCCCTAACCCTTCAGCTTATTCAAGTTGAAGGGTTTTTTTAATGGGAGGGGTTAATTTGTCGCATATTGCCCTCATTATCCTGTAAAATGAGTGATTGAGGGGTTGTCTCAATCACTTTCCAATCAGAATGCGTATGGATAGGTTTAGCAGTGGTATAGGTCGTTTTTGACCCCTTTTGAGTCATTTTTAAGGGTTCCGGCCATGCCTGTGTCAGCTCTTTTGGGCTTTCCTGTGCAAATGGACTATTCATTTCTCCTGACAAAGCAGGAGTTTCGATTACTGGTGCGATTGTACTATTTACCGGAATACAGAGCATTACCAGGGTACATTCTAAAGTAAGGGTTGCTTGGCCAGGGATCAGCTGATACGTAGTTATTCTGCTGAAAGGGACTGTGTTGTACAATGCATCTAACCACGTAGCTACTGAAACAAAAGAACCTTCTACGCGGAGGGTATATTGCTGGTATAGGTACTCATTTTTTTGTTTGCTCTGTTGTTGTGTGCAATGGGTTAGCGTTAGATGCGCCGTTTTTAGGGAGTTAAAAAGGAGCGTTAGCCGTTCATTAGCTCCAATACATCCCTTCTTTTTGCATGTAGCAAGTGCATCATCTGGTTGTTGTTGTGTGTTGCCCGTACGTGCAATCGTTTGCATGCGTGCTTCTTGTTGCGTATACCATGCGCGCCACGTAGTTAAGGGGCGATATACATACGCGTACCATGCGCCAGTGCCAGCAACGATTAAGCCCATGATAATAGTCATTTGTAGCCAGAACGGCAAGCGATGTAACAATCGATTGCGCGATGACTCTTCAACAAAAAATTTCATGCTACTCCCCAAATGTTTACTTGGTTTTAAAAATGCACATCGGTCCATTGCAATGGATCTACTGCAATATTATTGACCCGCATTTCCCAATGTAAATGGTATCCGCTCGCATACCCAGTTTTGCCGAGAGTGCCAATGGGGTTTCCTTGTTTAATATGGTGGCCAACCACAATATTTTCTGCAAAATCATCAAGATGGAAAAACAACGAACAGATGCCACAGCCGTGATCAATTACCACCGTATTGCCGCTGAGCGCATACCGTTCTTTTAAGGCAACTACACCACTTTGTGGTGCCCAGATAACACTTTTTGGTGTGTTGACGATATCAACTGCTTTGTGGTAATAACGCCCTTTTTCTTGCGTAACGCGGATAGCGCCGAACTCAGTCGAAATGCCCTTAATATCGGTTGGTACATAAAAAGAGCCCTGCCACAATTTTTCTGCTTGCGAGCTGTGCGCAATAGTTTCTAATGTTTGTTCCAGTTGCACATTGCTCATGCTCATCTCTTTTTCCCGTTTTATTTTTTCTGCATCAACCGATAGCTGTTGGCGTCTAAATTGTGCAGCCATTACTTCAACGGTATCGTGCAGAGTAATCGTATTACCAACGCTGTCTTTAACAGTTGCAGTTAACTGATATTGGCTCGGTTTTTCTTCGCAATTGATCGGAATAAAACATTCATAGATGGTTGCTGTTGGTGATTGTCTGCAGCACGTGAACGGTGTATTTTCAAACGATACCGTTGCTTGTTTAACCGGTTTGTTTGCTTGAATTTTAATGTGCGCCGTTCTTCCTTGTAATACTTTAAATCCTCCTGCAGGCTGCATGAGCGATGCGCGCAGTGGTTCATTATCTACCATAAAAGAAACCGTTTTGGTGCTTGATCGTCGTACATAGGTGCCGTTGGTTGCGGTGACGGTGATCGTATGGCTCCCGTCAGAAAGTTCTTTACTATTGATGGTAATCGGATGTTTTGAGTTTGCGCTGTTAACTCGAGTACGTTTGAGAATCTGATCTTGGTTGTCCAGTAATACGCTCAAGTCGCATACTTTATACTCATCAGACGCATGAACGGTGCAGTTAATGGTATCTGCATAGCAACTGTTTTGTTCCAATCCGGTAATGCCAATGGTGGGTGCGCCGGTGTCAAAAAAATAATGGTACAGGTTTACTCCTGCATAACAACTGATAGTAAGTATAACGCACGCAACAACAATTTTTACTGCATTCATAAAAGGTTCCTTGGTGGATATGGTTCCCAGCCTACGTCTATCCAGGTATTCAAGCTTGGCAGACTTCGGCGGGCAGGCCGATACAATTTTTCGCTACGCTCAAAATCACTCACCATGAGTGTTTGTGTAGCATTTCTTACATTAGGGTCCATTAAATCTTAGTATAACAAGCAGGCATAATAACTCTATCCATAAACAGATGCGTAAAATATTGCATTTCTTTTTCTTGCTGCACTAGAGTGATGGATAATGAAATACAATATTTTTTAGTAAAAGAGGTGTATGCGCAATGAATCGTGTCGCTCATGCGCTCATAATGTTTGGTTTTTTCATTGCTAACGGTTTGCCGCCGCTCGACTCTCGCCAACTATTCGAAGTGAATAAAGCACCTGATGGTTCCCCGTTGGTACAAAATAAAGAGAATAAATATAATATTCCCAATGGGGCCAGTGCAAGCGCGCAACGATTACAGTTAAGTATTACGCGTTCAATTGTGCATTTAAATCACCCTACTGGCGCTCAACTATTTCCCGGTAATGGTGGGTTAGCAAAGCAACTAGATCAATTTTTGGCATGCGTAGAGCCGATGAGTACCGTGCAAGCGCAAGATCGGTTTAAGTTAGGGAAAGACAACTATTTCTGCGTCTATTTTACGCGTCTGCAGATTACTATTTTAACGGAACTGTACCAACATTTGTTAGCCGTATACACAAACCTGTTATTAACTCCTGCGCCAACGATGCACGATTATGTGCAATTGGAAGCGCAATATGGGCTCAATAACAAAATTCTCATCGTAGGGCATCTGCTCAACGTCATTGAAGAACAATCGAATCAATCAGTACAAATGCGGTTCCCCCATCTGCCCCAATACGTTTCAACGCGCATGGGTCCTTTGTTATTACGCAACGATTTCGGTGCTAATTTATATACACTGGTGGAATCTGATGATTTAATCACGCTCAACAGTGCCAATGACAAAGAGTTTTATAAGAACAGAAGAACGTTATATAATACCATTTTTAGTAAATATCTCGCTTTTTTTAATGCGTACACGAAAACTATCGAACAACCGGATGCAGAGTTTGGTTCTGTGTGCGCGCGGTATGCACGCGGCATTAAAGAACAACTCGATAAAAAAGCAATCAAGGGCAGTACCCATACCAATGCAAAAGCAGTAACCCAAGCAATTGATGCGACAAAAACAAAAACGATTAATCCCCCCCTCTTTTTATACGGTTCAGAAACTATTCGAGCTCTTGCTATTGTGGGGCCCATTGCGCGTAATATTCCTGAAAAAAGCGCATTGGTCCCTTGGCCAGAGCGTGTCGTGAGTGATGCAGTAAAAAGTACGCCGCTAAAGAATAATAATGGTGAAGTTATTAGTAATTTAACGCGGGCGTATTTGGTTGACAAGCAAGGGAGCCGAACAACAACCCAACAAGGTGCGACGCAGTTGTTTGTGCATATTCCTGCATACCCAGTGCCCTATGCGCAAGAGATCAAAAAACAACCGCAATGGCTCAACAGTTATGAAGGGGTGATGCTTATGATGCGTGCTTGTTTGGGAGATTACAGTGTGTTGTGCGACCCCCTATTAATGCGTGAATCTATTTTAGACCCGTGTAGCGCATGCATTGTTATGAGCGCTGCTGCTACTGCTGGTATTCCAATCGATGCAGTGCAAACGAAATGTACAGAATGCATTAACTATTTAAAAACGATTAAGGGGACCCCGCCACCAGTGCCGCAAACAGAACAGCCAGCCACGGGTAGTAGTGCAGGGGAGTTGCCACTGTGGACGCCAGACTTACCGCCGATGACTACGTAAAAGGGGAGTGTTAATGAGGAGGATGATGTTGCATGAGATGTAGAATATATTTTTTTGTGAGTGCATTTCTTTACATTTATATCACGGTATCTATCCAATCGGCTCAAGTAGTAACGCAATCAGTGGGTGTTGCCAAAGCCGCACAATCAGTGTTGCAATCAGCGCCATCTTCAGTGTTCGGTAATTTTCTTACAAGTGGTGTTTTTAATACATTTAGTTTTAATGCACTATCACAAGGGTTGGATTCAGCCATAAAAGATAGTGCAACAACGGCAGTCAAGGGGATTAGTTCTGGCGTGCATGATATGTTTTATTCGTTAGTAACTGCTATCAGACCTGCTACCGAGTTGCCTGGTGCATTGTCGAGCACCATTGAAAAAGCGGTTGCTGAATCTGCTACTAAATCGATTTTGTCAAACCCACTCGTCTCATTTGGTGTGCAAGCTATTTTAATGGCAGGTATTGGATTTGCTACTTCACGCATGGATGAACAAGATCAACGGGAACTGAAAGAGTATGGACAAAAACAGGTAGACGCTTCGCGCGCATACGATGAGTTTCAAAAGAAAATGCAGGTAGATCAAGGAAAAGGTTTGCGCCAGTTAGGGGATGCATTTGTTGCGGCAAAGAAAAAAATTGATGATTCTTTTGTGCTGAGCGGCAAGCGATTACAAGCAGAGATTGCGTATCTTAATCGTGCTATTAATTTAGATAAACCGGTACAACAATGTTTAGAATCATGGGTTCAGTGGGATCTTTTTTTTGAGACATCGCGCATGCGGGTGCCATCATCAACGGTATGGCATAATATTTTTAATATATTTACGAGCGATGATTGGAGCTATGATAGCACCCAAAATACCTTCTGCCAAAATAGTGTAACGCAATGGCCACAACCAGTATTCTGGGATTTAGCAGTTGATAAGCGTAACTTGTTAACGCAAGACCCAAGTGTGCATCATATCTTTACTGAATACGCAACACAAGGGGGACAATATGATATCGAAATCGATTGTACACTCATTGCAACACAATATCCTTTTTTTGCAGGGATTGTTTTTAATCGCGGGCGTTGGATTTCGGGAGACCCCGAACGGTTGTGGTGGTATCGCTTACTGGGTGTTTATGGGGCGCCTGGTGCACCTGCTAGCATGATGCTTGATGGGGCACAGTTGCGCATGGTAAGTGACACGGAAGGTAAACGCAACCTCGTGTCTCCGCTCGAACAAATTGTCAAAAATAATGGTTTAATCAAAAAGAAGTTAGACCCTTCCTTGGTTAATATCATTAAAACTGACCCGATTACTTTTGTATTTCGCATAACCAATAAACCGAATACGTGTGATATTAATGTGCAGTATCACACAGGAGATGCGACTAAAACAACTGCATTGTATAACGGTACCATCAGTTCATTGGATGATTACCTGTATCGATTTCATGGCATTGGATTTATGGCGATCGGGTGTCAGGCATCTTTTGTTATTAAAAAACCGGAAGCGTTAGTGTATAGCCAAGCAGAACGGGAAGCATTTAAAAAAAGAAAGTAACGTGGTATGATCAAAAATTGTAATCTGAGGAACAAGCCTTCAGCGCTCGTCTTGAGTGTTCGACGAAGTCGAATGTATCGACGTGTCCGTCGAAGCCTTGGCGTAGTCGGAAGGGTACGAGCACTCATGTCCCTCGATACAATTGCTGCGCAATCACTCGCGATGAGCGCCCTTTTCTCTCTTTCGCTTTTTTGCGCGCAACAATCACCACAACCGCAGCAGCAACAACCAGAAGACCAACCAACGTCGGTACTCGCGCAAACGGTCGCCACTCAATCACCAAAACAGGTGGCGGCGTTACAAGCGAAAAGAATTAATCAAACGAATCAGATTGCGCAACTTTTATTTAATCCCACCACAGGAGCACCTGATAATAAACCGAACCCCTATCCCACTCAGTCGCTGAATGAAAAGGCAGTAGATACTGTATTTGGTGCAGGTGGTTTTGCCGTTGATGGGACATTGATACGGTATATTAAAAATTTTTATTTTTATCTTGAATTTCTCACGCGCATTGACCACGCAGCATTTTATTATATGGCAGCAAAACAACACACCATTGATGCTGATGCAGTGTTAAAGCAGGGCGGGTGGCGTGCGCTCATTGAACAACTTAAAAAAATAGATGCACATATAACCGATACAATACATACTGCTGCCATTGGTGACGATGCGTACCAGCAAGCAATGGCGCAAGCAATGCCCACTCTTTGGAGTGCGGTGCCAGGGTCTGATTTTTGGCAACATATTCCTCTAACGCAAGATGATCTCGTTTATTCGCGTCTGTGGCAACTTCTTACTAAGTTTGCTATCGCTAAATCATTTGAGCAAGGGCAACAGATGCTTAAGAGTTTAGCGCAAACGAATATGCGTCTCTTTTATTTTGTTCCAAATATGGAGCTTACTTATTACCACCGTGATTTTACTTACATTCGTTCTAGTGCCGAACTGTTTCGCATGAACTTAGATTTGCAAGAGGTGCTGCGTGCACGCTATGCGCGTGACTGCATCGATTGGAGTGAACACGCTAAAGAAGGTACTAAGCCAAATGATCCAGTAGCAATATATAATAAGGCACGAGCATTTTCACAGACAGGGGAGTTCCGTGCATTCAATAGTGCAGAACAGTTACACGTGCAACAGTTTTCTACTGCCGCCATTCCAGCACCGCTCAAAGATTTTATGAAACATCCGGTAGCACAGCTACAGCTCATCTGTTTTAGTATGCTTAAAAGTGTGCAAGCGTCTCTGCATGCGTTGTTTGGTGAAGCGACAATAGAGAAAACCGTTGACGTGTTAGGCACTGATCCATTTAAAACAGTACGTCCTCAGGTGATTCCATTCATAGCAGAAGACGAACCGTATTTAAAAGATATGGCGTATGTGCAGCATCTCTTTCACCTAGGCGCTACGAATGACCCTGATTTGGCACAAAAGCCACCAGCTCAAAGTACGAAAGCGCAACCGCAGAAAACACCAGCAGTAGCAAAAGCACCCCAAAAAAAGAGTGTAAAAACAACAACTCCCGCGCAACAGAAAAGTTCTCCCGCACCAGCACTCGTTCCTGCGCAGACACAATCTGCGCCACCCGATGAACTGCCCGCGCCGCCAGAACAAACGGTGGGCGTTACCCCCCAATCTATTGCGGGTTGGTGGTCTGGCAGTTGGCAAAAAGATTTTAAAAATTGGGTTACCGATCGTGCAAATACTATTGCTTCGAAGGCAGAAGATGCATGGTCCCATTTAAAAGAAGCAGGAAACAATATCGCAGGTATAGCAACCAATGCATGGAATGCAGTAGAAAATAGTGCGTTGGCAACATGGAACCAAATGGAAGGGGTAGGATTATTAGTTTCAGATAACCCAAAATCTGCGGTAGAGCATTTCAAAAAATCACAAGAGTTATACAAAGCGGTAGTCAATAATATAAAAACTATTAATACCGACATGCTTTCTTTATTACAATCGCTGCATAAAGTTGCAGCTGATGCGACTTCTATTTTGGCAGATTCATGTGCAATCGTATTTAATGCAATTACCACCGATAAAGAATTAGCAGATTCACTTGCCGGTGTTATCGAATCGGGCATCGATACGATACTCGACTTTGGGGAGCTGGTCTATGTAGATATTGAAGCAGCATTTATTCCTGCGCTCATTGCATTGCCACTTTCGTTACAGATTGTGATTAACCAAATATGTTTCTCTACTATCGAAAAAGCAGTTGATAAAAATTACTCCGGTTGGGGCACTGACGTGGTTGGGAGTTTAGCATTTTTAGGCAATACGGTTATGGCAACGGTAGTGAATAATATTACTTTCTTGATTGTCGATCGTGCAGTGGCCGGATTGCAAGATGCTATTAAATTGGCTGGGTACTTAACGCTTGCAGTGACACAAATTGTTATTGATCAAGTTTCGTTACAGTTGTATGGCATTGCCCAAATTGCTGGCGATGCAAAAGGCAATTTTCAAAAAGCAATGGATGAAGTGCGGGATCACAAGCGATTTATTGCAAATCTCGCCAATAACGCGCTCATGATTGGGCTCGCTGTTGCAACCGATGGTGCGGCGGTGCCCGCATTAGCGATGAATATTGGTATGACGGTGGGTACGTCGGGCTTAAGTATCGTTGGTGGATTTCAAGATGATGAAACACAAAAGCGCAATAAACAAGAGCAGCGCGATATGATCGACCGCTATACTCAATTTGTGCAAAACAATGAAATAGTTATGGCCAATGCACAAAAAACATTTGAACAAGAGATGCGCGCCAAATTTAATGCACAAATTATTAATCAGGAGCGTGAGCTTGGGTTCTATCAGAACTTTTTACAAGGATATTTGGCCCAAACGCAAAATCAACTTTCATTTTATATGGGAAGCTTTTTAGCGCCACAGCTGGAGCCGCAAGGGGATGCGCATCTTCGTTTTGCTGATGTTGGCGCATTATACGGATTTAAAACAGGAACGAATGATCAGACTGGTGTGCTCAACGTAAATCCTTCACAAGGGTTTGCGTTATATTCAAAAGGGCGCAATGCCTTTAGCCAAGAGATTCCGGTATATCCAGCGGTTGCCAGCGGGCAACAGCAACAGACGCGTAAATTTTGGTTTAATCAAAAAGAGACCGTTATTATGGCTGAGCCATTTGAAGAAGTAGAGGTCCGCTTTAAAGGCATATTGGTACTTAAAAACTTTATTGTTGGTCTTTATTTGGGTGGCCATACGCTTGATACAGCAGCAATACGTAAAACAAAAACAGCTGATATCGATCATGCTCATTTAGCAAAAATGATTGTGTATCGTTTGAGTGACCTTGAGCGGCAACCAGCGGTAAAAGTGTATGAACACGAGGGGCGAGGATGGCTTGATCAACCACCAGGGCCACTGTTTACGTGTGGTGTATGGTATCGCATTAAAGCGCATTTAACAGATAATCGTTTGCAGTACAAACTCTTTAAAGAGGGTGATAGTGAGCCAGACTGGCAGACCGTTGCCGTACAAAAAACAGAACGGAAGATGCTCGGCTTCATTTCATCAGGGGCGAGCGTTGAATATCAGTTTATTACGCCTACTATCGCGATAGAGCGCGTAGAGAAGGTACGCCCTCCAGTTACCTGGCCAACAGAAGAGGCGCGCGAACAAGCAAGTGAACAGGCGCTTAATGAGTTATTAAACCCTACTATTGGTTCTTATCAATTGCGAGGGGCTAAGCAAGACATGCTTAAAGGGAACTTTGTATATAGCCCAGTTACTGATGCGTTAAAAAATAGTGATGGCACGCAGCTACAATCAATAGTGTTGGGGAGTCAAGCGAGCGTAGCAGGTGTCATAAAAATAAGTAATTTGGGCGCATCACCAGCGTTATTGGTGGATGGAGCCACGGGACAACAGAAGATCATTGAATCTGATTCTGTTGTTATGGCATCTTTATCTTCAGGGCAAGTGTATGACCGAAATGGTGCTTATATTACCACCGACCATACGCTTGCACATACATATATGCAATCGAGAACCACTCTGAGCACCGCGCTCAAAAGCAGTATAGAGTCACAGCGAAAAAGAATAGTTGAGTCATTGAATAAGCCGATTAGTTTCGGTGTATTCACGCTGTCTCCGGTAAGCACGGCAGATTTTGAGCGCGGCTTCTTTGTGTATAAGCTAGTATCGCCAGATCCGCTGCTTCAAGAGAGCGGTAAAGCAAAGAAAGATACAAGCGGTCATGAAATGTATGATTACGTAGTGGCAGTTGATAAGGCTGGTGTTGTGGGTGTACCATTGACCGATGCAATTGATCAAATCCAAAGTGTAGTCACGGGAAATGTCTATGCGAAATCAAGCACAACGCCCGTTGATCAAGGGTATCAAACCGGAGCAAAAGCATTCGATACGTACATGCGTGTATATGGCGCACGGCGACCAGAACTGGACGGGTTGGTAAATGCAGCAGCAACTTTTTATACAACGGCAGCGAAAAAAGGGGAAAGCACCAAGGAGCGTGCAGCACAAGCACAGACAACCGTTACGGTGTCTGCAAGTAAACCATTTACACAAAAACAAACAGTGCAAGGTCCAACAGTGGATGATCAGTTACCGCACGATAGCTTGCTCGAACGTACTAAACAAGCAACTGCAGGGCAAGTAGCTTGGGGCATGTGATTGTTAATCAAGTTCCTCGAGGCATTGTTTAATATGTGCAGCTGTTTGTAGATGATTATTACGTGCGTTATTCGCTTTATTTGCTTGGTATATGCTGAATGCGCCCCATGCCGATGAAGCACCAAAGGCGAACTGCGCTGTGCGGTCATGCCAAAGCTTTTCTTTAAAAAATGCAGCAATAACAGCAGGGGGAGTAAGCCCGCCACTAAGCCATGCAAGTGATTGATACCAGCACGTTTCTGCTTTGCTTTCATGTGCGGTATGCAATGCGTTACCTGCTGTTTTAAGGCCTGTACGCATACTTTCTATAACATAACCTGTGCTGCGTAATTCTTTGAGCTTTTGCACATTTTCTTGCCAATTTTTAAAATTTTGAGAACTTTCGCTATTATTTAGGTATTCTTGCAAAATAGCATGTTGCTCTGCTGCCGCTGTAAATGACTTTTGAAAACTTTCGAGTTGTTCCTTTGTATATTTTACTAACTCGGTATTTTCTTGCGTGATTTGTTCTAGTTGTCGATTGGTGTGTTCTTTTTCTTTCACAAGCATTGTATTGCTTTGCTTGAGAGATTCTGTTTCTTTTGTCAAAGTTTGTTTTTCTGCCTGCAGCTGCTGTATTAATTGCTGATCTTTAGCTTCTTTAAGTGCATCAAAATTAACGTCTATTGCACTATTCGATTTATTTAAACTCTTACTGCGCATTCTGGTGAGTAGAGGGGTCGTAGGTATGAATACATTTGCTGCGTCTTTTAATTGCTGCACTTCGGCTTCTAATGCTTTTATTTTTGCATCTTTTTTAGATAACTGTTCTGATTTTTCATAACATTTATCTTGTGTTAGGCGGAAAGCTTCAGTTAACAACTCAAAAGCATCCGCCATCTTGGCTATGCTTTTTTCGCGGGTATCATTGCTTACTTGTTTTTTATTGAGTATCTCGATTTCTAACGGGCTTTCGGTCTCCTGCATTGCTCCTACATCATGGGCATAACTACCCATCAAGAATAATGCAAAGGTATATATTGCTAATCGTTTCATGCGATAACCCCCTAACGAGTTAATATTTTCTAATTAGCAATATAATAGCATATGTATTGCAATAGGGCAAACTTTAGTTTTGAGATGCTTCTCTTATTCTACCCTGTATTTCTTCTGTTGAGAGAGGTATTGTGGTGGCATACTGATCAGAAGAAAACGCAGTATATTGCAGGGGAGCAGGGGGGGTAGGGGCATCTTTTTGTAATGACTCTTCTTCTTTTTTTTGGCGTGCTGCTTCGAGAATGTTATTGATTCGCATGTTAAGAAAAGCATTTTTTGATTCAAGCGCATTTTCTCGTAATTGCAACTGTTGTATTGTTTTTTCTTGTTCCTTATTAGTTGCGCGAAGAGCTATGAGTTGTCTATGAACATACTCTTTATGACTATTGAGTGGTATTGCATGGAGAAGCAAGTGCTCCAAATTGGCTATGGTTTCTTTACTTTTTTTTAATTCTGCTGTGCGCGTATGAATGGTAATAGTATCTTTTTCTTTGTCCTGCAAGAGAGTAGCTGAGCGTTGTAGAATAATGGTATTTTGTTTTGTCAGAAGAAAAGCCTTCGTTTCCAGCGCTTTAATGATTTGTTGGTAATTATTGATATCACTTACATAACTTTCGTGTGTCATAGTAGCAGGGAGAAATTTTGCATGCGCATGCTGAGAGTGGCGGCTAATGCCCTCTTCTTCGCTATCAGGCAGATTTGCAGCAAATAATGGACTGTATGGTATGCACACAAGGCATGCAATGAATAATTGGAAAATAACGTGTTTCATTGCTTTTCCTTTGTAAAAGGGCTTAAAGGCAAATCTTTTGGGCATTCTGTAGAGGGAGTTTTCTTTGCTTGTTTTTCTAGTGCAGTAAGTTCTAGTTCCCAAGAGAACTTTTTTAATTCGAGTGTCATTATGGTTTTATTGAGAGTATTGAGCGTTTTTACCAATCTTTCCTGTTCACGGGAAGTTTTATTTGATTTTGGTGGTGTTCGCTGCAATTCACACATCATCTGCCCATACGCGACAATTGCGCTGTTTATAGCCTCAATTGTTTGTTTGCATTCGGTAATTTTACTATGATTAAAAGCACTGCTCGTTTCCGCCGCAAGAGCGCCGGAAGAGATAAGGAAGAGATGCAGGAGTAGAGGGATATAGAATACTAATTGCATAGATAAGCTCCTTTTTATAGAGGGTAAATACTTGCAGTGGCATAAATACGATGAGTAGCGTACCTTAAAATAAGAACAAAGCTATAGGTTTTTGCATTTTTTACAGGAAAACAAGCAGAGTTCTTTAATTTTTACAAATTGAGTAATTTTTGTTAAAATAGATATGAAATTGTTACTTGTACTCTAAAACAGGGTGGTCAGTATGCAGAGTACCAATAAACCGTCTCTTGATCATTTGCCGCAAAAGGCAGGTATTTATGTTTTTAAAGACGCCGCAGGATTAGTGCTGTACATTGGCAAGGCTAAAAGCATTAAAAAGCGGGTACAGTCTTATTTCCATAAACAAGGTAAAGATTGGAAGATCGATGCTTTATTAACAGAATTGTGCACTATCGAATGTATTCAAACAAATAACGAAGAAGAAGCGTTACTGCTTGAAGCGCAGTTGATTCAGCAACATAAGCCTAAATTTAATGTATTGCTTGTTTCTGGCCAACCGTTTGTATATATCTTATTTACCAAAGAGCCAGTTAGTAAGGTAAAACTAGTACGCAACAAGCGAGAAAAAGGCACCTATTTTGGCCCATTTTTGCATAAGAACCATGCGCGTGGTGCCTATGCCTATTTACTCAAAACATTCTGCTTAGAGTGGTGTAACACCGAAATTGAAAATGGGTGCTTACGATACCATCTGGATCTGTGTGTTGGTAACTGTCGTCCTTCTTTTACTCCGGACGCATATTTGTTCCGTTTACAACTAGCACAAGAGTTGCTCAAGGGACGCTACGAAGAATCGTTGAGTGCGATTAGCCAGCAGATTAAGAAATATAACGCTGCGTTTGAATTTGAATTGGCGCGTGCATTACATGAATATGCGCGTAATTTGCATACTATTTTTACGACGTTACAAACAAAGTTTTCTGAACGTAAATATGCTGATGAAGCATCGGTAGTAACGGCGCCAGTAAGTCCAAGACAACAAAGAGATGAGCAGCTGGCATATGAATTACAAGCGCTTTTGCAAACAGCAGAGCCGATACGCACGATTGATTGTTTTGATATTTCTCACTTTCAAAGCTCATCCATAGTAGGGTCGTGTATTCGGTTTGTTGATGGGGTGCCAGATCGCAATGCTTTTCGTCGGTTCCGTATTAAAAGTTTAACAGAGCAAAACGATTATGCAGCATTACAAGAGATTGTTGCGCGCCGTTATGCAAATCCAAATGATATGCCCGACTTGATCGTTATTGACGGAGGCAAAGGGCAATTGCATGCCGTTAAGAAAATATTGCCAGGAGCGTTAATAGTCAGCTTAGCCAAACGAGAAGAACGTTTGTTTATTGATATTGACTCTCATGGTATAGTACAAGATATACATAGTCGCATCGGCAAACTGTTTATTGCTCTGCGAGATTATGCGCACCATTTTGCTATTTCATATCACCGCTTACGCCGTAAAAAAGCGTTAAATCCTGATTAGCGATGATAAGTGCGCTCAACCCGCCTGCGCACCATGGCTTTATGCGACGGCGGGAGTTTGTCGAGGGACATGAGCGCTCGATATCCTTCGACGGGCTCAGGACGAGCGCAGAATAAAAAGCGTTAGAAAGGATATCATGAATACCGAATCATTTACCAGTGCTAGCCAAGAACTCATTAATAAGGCAGCAACAATTGCCACCGAGCATGCGAATCCAACGGTTACTCCGTTGCATTTGCTCGCGGCAGGGTTGCACGACCCTTTTTGTGTACCCTTTTTCCAGGCTGTTGGGGTACTATTGCCGCAGTTAGAACAGGTGGTAACACAAGAATTAGCAAAACTACCCCAAGTGCAGGGTGGGTCGGTCAGCGCAGACCGTTCATTACAAACATTTTTTGCGCAATTAAAAAAAGAAGCATCAGCGTTAGGTGATACGTATATCAGCCTAGAACATTTTTTCTTAGTATGGGCTACAGGCCAGGATTTGCCTACGGCAATAAAAGATTTTTTCAATGCTGCGCACGTTACTGCTAAAACAGTAATGGCTCATATCACTGCAATTCGTAAAGGAAAAACGGTGCAAGATAAAAATGCAGAAAAGCAGTACCAGATTCTAGAGAAATATTGCAAAGATATTACCAAGCTCGCGCGAGAAGGGAAGCTAGACCCTGTTATTGGTCGCACCGAAGAGATTCGCCGCGTCATTCAAATTCTTTCACGCCGTACCAAAAATAATCCCGTATTAATTGGAGAACCGGGTGTTGGTAAAACTGCTATTGTGGAAGGCATTGCCCAACGTATCATTGCCAATGACGTACCAGAAAGCATCAAAAACAAAAAAATATATGCACTCGATTTAGGACAGTTAATTGCGGGTACCAAATATCAAGGTGAATTTGAAGAGCGCTTAAAAGGAATCTTAAAAGAGATCGAAGAGAACAGCGAAGAGATTATTTTATTTATTGACGAAATTCATATGCTCGTTGGTGCTGGTGCAGCGGGAGGTGGCATGGACGCTTCCAATTTACTAAAACCGGCGCTGGCACGTGGGCTACTTCATTGTATTGGTGCTACCACATTTAAAGAGTATAAAAAATATATTGAAAAAGATGCGGCACTTGAGCGGCGGTTTCAAAAAGTGGTGGTGACTGAACCAACGCCAGAAGATGCGATCTCTATTTTACGTGGCATTAAAGAGCGGTATGAGTTGCATCATGGTATCCGTATTAAAGATCAAGCGCTCGTAGATGCAGTACAGTTATCAGCGCAATATATTCCGGATCGTTTTTTGCCAGATAAGGCGATCGATCTGATTGATGAAGCTGCTGCAGCAGTACGTATGGCTATCGATTCTCATCCAGCAGAAATTGATGAGCTAGAACGTAAAATGAGGCGTTTGGAAATTGAAAAAGTGGCGTTGGAAAAAGAGTCCGATGAGACATCAAAAAGCCGTTTGAAAAACTTAGAGCATGAACTTGCTCAAGTGAAAGAACGACATCAACAACTCATGAATGAATGGCAAGCAGAAAAGAAACCGCTTGTTAAAATACATACACTCAAAGAAAAAATTGAACAGGCAAAAAATCAATTTGCACAAGCAGAACGACAAGGCGATTATGCTAAAGCGTCTGAGATTAAATATGGTACACTCGCTAAGCTTGAAAAAGAGTTAGAGGCAGAACAAGAGAAAATTAAAGCGGTTAAAAGCCACTTGCTTAAAGAAGAGGTCGATGAGACTGATATTGCCAAAGTGCTCTCTCGCTGGACCGGCATTCCTGCGCAAAAACTCCAAGAATCGGAACAGACTAAACTGCTCAACTTGGAATCTATTTTGAAACAACGCGTTATTGGTCAAGATGAAGCAATTGCTGCGGTTGCTCATGCAATTCAAATGCATCGCGCTGGATTAGTTGATCCAAATAAACCGATCGGTTCATTTTTGTTTTTAGGACCGACAGGCGTAGGTAAAACAGAGGTAGCAAAAACGCTGGCCGATTTTTTATTTAATGATCCCAAAAAATTGATTCGTATTGATATGTCTGAATATATGGAACGGCATGCAGTTGCACGCTTAATTGGTGCGCCACCAGGGTATGTGGGTTACGAAGAAGGTGGTCAATTGACCGAGCGTGTACGCCATAACCCGTACAGCGTAGTACTCTTTGACGAAGTAGAAAAAGCGCACCCAGATGTGTTTAATATATTCTTGCAAATTTTAGACGAAGGTCATTTGACCGATGGGCAAGGACGTACCGTTTCGTTTAAAAATTGCCTGATTATTATGACCTCTAATATTGGTTCAGATTTAATTCTACAAGCAAAAAATATCGATACAGCAGTTCGCGGCCAGATCAATGCATTGTTACATAAACAATTTAGACCAGAATTTTTAAATCGTATCGATGCTATTGTCTATTTTAGAATGTTGCAAGAGCACGATGTAGAAGAGATTGCGCGGTTGCAGATAGATCAACTGATACAGCAGCTTAAAGCACAGAACTGCACGCTCACTGTCGACAAAGCCGTGATTGCCAAGGTAGCGCAAGAAGGGTATGAAAAAGAGTTCGGTGCACGGCCACTCAAGCGGGCAATTCAGCAGTTAATTACCATTCCCTTGGCTCAATTTTTATTGCGCACCCCTAAAACACCCCAAATACATCTGAAACTAGAAAACGGGGTTCTGGTTATTGAATAGATCATAAAGATATATTGAAGGCAAGGGGGAGAGTCCTCCTTGCCCTTTTTTTGCAAAAAAATTAACTCCGTTGCTGCATCATGTAAATCATTTTTTAGATTCTAATTTCTGCTTTTTTGAATCATTGTTGGATTTAGCAGAACTCTGAGTTTTTCGTTTACAGCTCTTGTCTAAAGGATCAAGTTTAATATCTTCTGAGTAATGTGATTTGCGAAAATGTCTGATCCAGGAATGGTATCCAGTAAATATAGTGTCTTGTCCATTCTCTTTTTTTTTCGATAGTTTCTTTTTGGAACAGCCATTTTTGCAGGCAATTTTAATGTGGGCGAGCCAGCCTTCGATAGAATGCGTATCGTTTAAGTGCGCGTGAAATGTAGAGAGTGAATGTATAGCAAAAGTTTCAAGAATATTTTTGTTCATAGGAGTGTGCTGTTCGTGCAGATTGAAATATGCAACCACGCAATAAGGGCAGTAATATTTTTTTCCTTCGCTTTCTGTTTTTGTATCAATTTGATACGTGACCGAATCGGTTTCTAATACCATTGAGAGCGGCAGGCTAGTAAACAAAAATTCTTCAAATGCGCTTTCATTCGATTGTAAAGCGTCCCATTCGTATAGTTCTTCACTTATCTTTGTTAACTGCTCAGCGCCCCATGCAATAGGTGTACAAGCAGTGCACATACCAATTAATAGTATGCTTTGAAGATATTCTCTTATTGTTTCATTTATACGCATTGCGTGAACTTTCTTTTTTTTGATTCTTCCTATCATTCATACTTTTCTTTTCGTAGATTGGTTAGGATTGATAGTGGCGCTTTTTTGCGCATGCGTATTACGTAAAAAATGTATTTTCCAGCTGTGATAAGTAGGAAATATATGTCATAGCAATAATTTTTCTCAAGTAAAATCTTAAATTGTGTCATTGTTATGGTATTTATATACGAACAGAGAGTGTACTTGATTTATTTTTTTTTAAAAACAGTTGACTTCATCATATTGCATGTGTGTATGGTAATTACTAACAAGAAAGATAGTAATCAAAAGAAAGTGCCATATGGAACAAATAATAATGCCAACAGATACATCTAAACATCATGTCTCGGTTCGATTTCAACTATTTTTGATGTTATTAAGCATGATTATTTTAATATTTGGCGCATATCGTTCATCGCAGAGTTTTGATGCGCTTGATCTGAAGCCGGAAGTGCTTTCTATTTCGCCTGCTGATATTAAACGTTTTGGAGGGCAACCATCGAACATTAAAGTTGGTTTTGTAATTAATGATTTTTCTCGATTTGATATAGTTAAAGGTGAATTTGAACTGAAAGGGATTATATGGTTCGAATTTGACCCTTCCGTTGTTTCGCTTGCGATATTGGAACAATTTTCATTTGAACGTGCTATTTCCATTGAGCGCTCTCAACCACATGCCAAGATTATTGATAATAAAACTATTTTTGTATGGTATTCAATTAAAGTACACATTATTCAGCCATTACAATATAGCGGCTTTCCTTTAGATGATCACACGCTTTATTTTATTCTTAACAATAATGCGCTCAATACTAATGAAGTACAGTTTGTTGCCGAGCCAGAAAACTTTTTAATTGATATTGACATGAGTATGTTGGGATGGGATATGGTAGGAAAAGCTACTGTTGATGGCTATATCAGAACGTCGCTGGGTTCGAGTGATGAATATAAAGTTATTGAACGTCCAGTTGCATTATTTTCAGTTGATTTTTTACACAGTAGTATGCGACAATCATTATCAATATTATTGCCACTGTTGTTAATTTTCTTTTTAAGCCTTGGTGCATTTTCCATCGACTATGTTGAATACCCTGAAAGCGTTTTGTCTTTACCGATTGGTGGCGTTACTGCATTGCTTGCGTACCAGTTTGTTATTCAATCAATTTCCCCGAATGTGGGCTATTTTATGCTTTCAGATATAATTTTCTTTGTTATCTTAGCGGCTATATTTTGTACCTTCTTCTTTTCAATTTTTGTGAGTGAAATATCAGTTTTTTTCAAAAAGATATTTATTGTAAGCATGCATGCGATAGTGGATAGTATATTACTCTATTTGTTTCTGATTTGGGGGGTATAAATCATGCTAAAAAAAATCATATTAAGTAGTTACTTGATCAGTGCTGTGTCTTTGTTTGCCAAGGCACCATTATTTAGTGATCTCGAACGTATGACGTATGCAATGCCCGAAATTATTCACGATGCACAATTGGATTGGAAAAATCCGAATTTCAAAAAATTTTTTGAACGCACGGCGCCAGGTGTATTTCAAAAAATAGCATGGTTGTTGCATATTTCTCAAATTCCACCATGGATGAGTAATGATTTTATCGGATTACTTGAAAAAGTGCGCCTTAATCATGCCGTACACGACCATCTGTTTGGTATCGAAAAAGCAGTCATGCTGGAGTTAGAGAAACCCACAACTCTTTTTGTTTGGGGGCCATTGCATGGCGGATGGCATTCATTAATACGCACCTTGCGTTATCTACTGAATAAAAATGTGATTGATGAAAAATTGAAAATTATTAAAGAAGATACTTATTTTATATTTATGGGTGGGCTTGCTGACCGATCTGCGTATGGACTCGAAACGCTTTACACGCTCAGTTTATTATCCGCAGCTAATCCATACAACTGTTTGATGCTAGCAAGTATGTATGAAAAAGAACATAACTGGCATTTTGAAACATTAGGTCAACAGCTTGAAGCATATGGGTTACAAAAATTAGAACCATCCCTTGCTGATACTTTTGCGCTATTGCCGATGTGGTTAGGCATAACTAATAATAAAAAAACTAAATTGGCGCTCTTTTGTTCCCGTCCCGTGTATGAAAAATATCCGATCGAAAAACTTATAGAGCAAAAAGCTGACGTACTCTTTTTTGATGAAAGTCCGGTGCATACTCAAGGCAGTATCCTTACGGGGCTTGATCAGCGAGAACCGATTCACGGAGCACCGAGCTGGATAATTACTTCTACGCCTACACAAGTATTTGAAAAATATTATCAATTCCAAAGAGATGCATTCATTGAAATTCAAGTAGCAAAAAAGATTACTGATACCAAAATGCGTCTTATTTATAACAATGATGCAGCCCGATCAACTATTGATTTTAAAGTAGGTGTATGGCGCGATTTTTTTACAGGCATCAAATACCACGCCGATAAAAAAAAAACGATAGATAAGACATTTACGGTCGGTTCTTCTCTGAGCTTGAGCCATGGGGTAGTAACTATGAGCCAGAATATTCAATCAGGCATGAATACTGCCTTTATCAAGCAAAATGAGCGCGGCGGTATTGGGCATACGATGCTTAAGTTATTCATTTTGGACGATGAATATAAACCGATTAAAACTATGAAAAATATTGAAACAATGATTTCAATGAAAATTAATTCACTTTTATTGCCCATAGGAAGTCCCACGCTGGAACGATATTTGCCATTAGTACAATCGGGAAAAGTATCAGTATTTTTTCCTGTCACTGGTGGCCCGCAATTTCGAGACGAAAAAAATAAGCATATTATTCATTTGCGTGCCTCATACGTTGATGAGGTAATAGGGTTATTGCATTACATTCATTCGCAGCGTCCAGAAAAGAAGATTGCATTTTTTTATCAAGATGATGCATTTGGCATTGGTCCTTTAGAAGGGGCACACGCATATCTGAAGAAATTAGGCATAACGGATTGGGTTGATGTACCCTATAATCGTACAACGCTTGATTTTAAATCAGCTGCAGAAGCTATTCATAAAGCAGATCCACAAATTGTTGCATTTTTTTCAATATCATCTGCAACGCAAGAACTCATGCGCCAATTAGGGAGTGAATTTTTCTTAGGTAAGACACTGTTTGGGATCTCATTTTTAGCAGAGTCAGCTTTTCGTAAATTCATTCAGTCGCAAGGAATAAATATGCTTTTTGCGCAAGTGGTTCCTAATCCCAAAATGAGTACCTTGCAAATAGTACAAGAGTATAGGAATCAAATGGATACTAAAGGGTATTTTTATGATGTTTTTTCGTTGGAGGGGTACGTTGGCGCATCGCTTTTTATAGAAGCGATGAAAAAAACAAAACCGCCATTTACTGATATGGCAATTATGCAAACTATGGAGACATTATTTAAGAATTTTACATATAAAGGGTTACAATTGAATTTTAATCCTCAAACGCGCGCTTTGTCGCATAAAGTATGGATAGATATCGGTAATGAAGCAGATTGGATTGAAGTAGATACCAGCACTTTGTAAAAATATGTATAAAAATAGGAGAAAAATATGCAGGTACTAGTAAGAATGCTTTTACGCCTTATGCCACTGTTGTTAATTACCAATAGCTATGCAGCTGATGGCACGCTCGACAATTCATTTAACGGTGTTGGTTATGTTAATTTTGGCTCGGGTGTAACTGCACCTGCCATTGCTGTGCAACCAGATGGAAGTATAATAGCTGGATATCGCCCAACAGTAAATTCTAGTGGATCACTCATCCGATTTAATCCAAATGGTACCCAAGATATGAGCTTCGGGGGTACTGGAACGGTATCGGTTCCATTTGCCCTTAATGCAGTAGTTATCCAAGCAGATGGCAAAATTCTTGTTGCAGGAGGCAATAAAAATACTCTTGCAAGCATTGGGCGGTATACAAGCACCGGTTCTCCAGATTTTACTTTTCAGGGAGGCACTGTTGCAGTAACAGGAACTCAATTTTATTCATTATTGCAGCAAGCTGATGGAAAAATTATTGCAGTAGGACAGACAACACAAGGCAGTCCCCATCCACTGATTGTGCGTTTTAATACGAACGGTATTGTTGATACTACATTCGCATCTTTATCTACGATAACCAATGCATATGCGCATGATGTTGCTATACAAGCAGATGGCAGAGCAGTGGTGGCACTATTTGATGCTAGTGAAGTGAATTCTACCTTTAAGATTTTGCGGTATAATACCGATGGGTCAGTAGATAGTTCGTTTGGTTCAGCAACCAGTACTCCAATGCCCGCTGGTATAGCGAGCTCTATTGTAATCCAAACAGATGGTAAATGTATTGTAGGAGGGCTCGACTCAACGGGTGGCTTTTTTCAAGTGGCACGGTTTGATTCGGAGGGGGTGCTTGACCCTAGTTACAACGGTACCGGAGCCAATGCCACCATTTCAGGTACTCTCTTTGATGTGACCTTGCAGGCAAATGGCCAATTAGTTGCAGTGGGGCAGGATAGCATCAATACTAATGTACAACTGGTCCGTTATAAGACTGACGGTACAATAGATACTGCATTTGGTACGAATAGTGATGGAACGGTAATAATGCCAGTAGGAGAAGCATTAGCTGTTGCATTGCAATCAAATGGGTATATTCTTATTGCAGGAGATAATGGTAACAGTAACGGGCTGATTGCTCGATATATCAGTAGCCCTACGCTCATTGCTACACAGATCAGTTCACCAGCAACAGGCTCTCTGTTCTCAACCGGTCAATCGATAACATTTGCTGGCCAAGCGCAAGACCCTTCTATGGTATATATTGTGTTGAATGGAGTGACTCAAGCAGGTACGCACACCGATCCCAATAACTGGAGCATTACTACTACTATTACTCAAAGCGGTACTTACACAGCACGCGCAGTTTCTGTCTATCAAAATGGGGATCTGAACATTGCATCTAACGCAATTACTTTTACCGTTGGTCCAGTCGCCCCAGCAAGTTTTACTGGGACTGTCATTAATAATGAGTTTCTCAATAAAACACAATATGTGCTTCAGGCAACATTTCCCGCAAGCGTTGACCCAACGACGGCAGAATATGTTATTGCGCAGAACGGTACGGTGTTGGCAGTTATTCCTGTTAATCAGCCACTGCTTTCTACGTTAAACAGTAAGTTTGTGCTTAGTGCAACAACTAGTTCTGGTACGTATCAATTCGTCTATTGTGGCAGCAATAAAACTAATCCATTTAATGGTATTACCGTGAGCGCTGTTACTGCAAATGGCATTGCCGGTGTACCGCAACCGCTCGTGATATTGTAGCGCTTTTTATGTTTACGCCAGATCGCGCTTAATATTCTGTTTTATAGCACCGCCACTTGATGGCAAAATATCGAATGTAAATATATCGGTTGGTAATGCCACGGTGGCGCATGCATTCGGAATATCTACAATACCATTAATTCGCCCTTTCATGGGAGCAGCGCTCAAGAGTGCATATGCTTGCACGCCACTGTAGCCAAATTTTTTGAGATATTCGATTGCTTGCAAGCATGCTTGGCGATAGGCAACGGTAGCATCAAGATAATATTGTTGATCGTTGTCATCAACAGAAATTCCTTCAAAAACGAGATGGCGCGTGTATGGAGATTCAATCAGCGCAGATTGGAATAAGGGGCTTTGCATGTTGTAATTTTTTGCGCCTTGCTTGATGATATCAACTTTTAACGAAACCCATCCTGCCGTTTCGATTGATCCGCAAAACGCTATTTCTCCATCGCCTTGACTAAAGTGAATATCTCCTACCGAAAGCAGTGCGTCTTTTACAAACACCGGAAAATAAATGCGTGAGCCACGAGTAAGGCTTGAAATATCACAGTTGCCCCCATTTTCACGTGGTGGTACTGTGCGTGCTCCTTCTCGTGCCACGCGGTCTGCCGCTTCGCCGCGTAATGTGCCACACAGCGCGCCATGTTTCTCAGGCAGATTAGCTAATGGAGGCACACGGTTTGGATTAGTGGCAACCAGCGCTTCTTCTCGTTTTTTCCAACGCGCTAACAGCTCAGGTGATGGCGCAACGCCCATTAAACCGGTGTGCGTAAGTCCGATAAAACGAACGCCAGGAATATGACGGGATTGCGCGTAGATTCCTTCAATGTCCCAAATAGCCTTGTGCGCTTGCGGGTAATAATCGGTTAAAAAACCTCCACCATTTTCTTTAGCAAAGATGCCGGTAAACCCCCATTGGTTTGTGGGCAATGCGCCAATATCAAGAATATCAACAACGAGCAAGTCGCCTGGTTGTGCTCCTCGCACAGCAATGGGGCCACTCATATAATGCACTTGCGTCAGGTCGATATTCTTTACATCAGCAGCGCTATCATCATTTTTTATTTGGCCGCCAGTCCAATCGATGCATTCGATACGGAATACGGCACCTGGCTCTACCGTAACCACTGGCTCTACGTCGGGGTGCCAACGGTTATGCAAAGGCATCGGCTGTTCTTGTGGTTTTTTATTGACATCGACAGTAATAATAGTTTTAACCATAGGTACTACTCCTTTTTTATGTATTGATAAATTCTTCTAGATTTCTTTCTTTAATTATTTTACTCAATGCTTGATGTGCTATTTTTAGTTCTGGGCATAATGTATTTGTGCTCAATCTTCGCGCCATATGAAGGCTTTTTGTTAGATCTTGCTCTGCATCTAATTTTTCTAAATAATGATTAAAATAGTGCAACTTAATATTCTCTGTTCTTTGATCGATATCCCATATCAAGTGAGAAAAAAAGCTAGAACAATAAACTGCTCCTTGCTGAGTCCAACAAAAACGCACATTTGACCAGGTATCAGGAATTACCAAT
Organism: Candidatus Babeliales bacterium; assembly: GCA_049692255.1. Lineage (GTDB taxonomy): Bacteria > Babelota > Babeliae > Babelales > JACPOV01 > JBAVOR01. The sequence continues at coordinate 79,923 of JBAVOR010000009.1, read as the reverse complement.
GTATGCGTTTTGGTATATGTTGTCAGATCCCAAATACCGGCTATAACGGCATCAGTGCGCGTATCTTTTGCGCTAAAGAGTAACTTATTATTTGTCTCATTGTATGAGCAATGTGCACTCTTTGTCGCGTACCGTATCAGTATCCATGACTGACTGTTATCATAAGGATATAGCGCAACAGTATATTCAGGATACCCATGATGCATGCCTTTTTCAAAAGATATCCACTCGTTCTTTCCGGGTAATATTCTTTTTTCCCATTTAGAAGAACCTATGATGTATGTTTTGACCGCGTCGCTATTATTCACTTTATCACGTGTATACCGGGTGAGTATACGCGTTTGATCGTGCCGTCGGGCCTTGATCACGGTACGTTCTTCTTGATTCTCAGCAATATAAGATGCTTTTTTAAGCAAATTACTTGCAGGAGCCATGAGCTTCGGTTTTTTATTTGGTGTGCGAGGAAACACGGTAGCAAGAGTTATTGTTGGGTCTATGGGCTCGAATCGCAGCTGCTCTGGTGGGATATACTCAAGAATTTGATCTAGGTGGCCTTGTAAAAGCATGTATTGTATCGATTCTTTCTGTTTGATAAGATCAACAATTTTTTTGGATATACCTTCGAGAGAACTGCCTTTATTTTCAAGAGCACTGACCAAGCATGCTAATGCTCCTTTGAGTTCGGTATATATAATTTCTTGATTTGCAAAACCATTGCTAGCGGTCCAAGCGTGCTCTAGTTTTGCAAGACCAATAGCACCACATGCATCAATAGGCAGTGGCTTTGACGTACATAATCTGCCCATTAAGTCGATGGGCATGGTGACTTTTTGCGCTACGCATTGTAATGCGAGCGCATACAAGCTGGGCACTTTATCTGACTGTGCGTTTGGTGCGGCACCGTTTATTTGTTGTTCTTCTCCACCATTTTCTTCCATGGCATATACTGTCGCTGCGCTATGAGTAAGTAGGAATACAGAAAGCAACAGAGTACATAAAAAACGCTTCATAGCGATTCTCCTTTTATTCGCTTTATTCCATTTTTAATTATAGTAACTTATCTAAAACATGCTCTGTAAGCAATTTTTCATTATTCTTTTGAATATGTTGTTTATATATGGTGGGTATATTTTTAATGCGCGATGTCGTATTTAACAGTTTTATATCATTGAGTGTACTTTCTGTTACGAAGTTCAAATTCCCCTTTTTTAGTTCCTGTAGCCACTGGGTATAGAACGCTAATTTGATCATAGCTTCTGGTGTAATTACCTCATTGTCTACGCGCCAGAGATATTTTTTGTTGGGGTTGTGATGATCAGGAAGAGCCACTGTGTCTGGTGAAAACCATTGAGCGGTTCTATTGTGTATTGTAGTAGAATGGCTAGCGTGTGTGCGAGTATAATCATCGAGGTTAAGTTTGAAACTCTGATTTCTTTCCATATCTATAACAAGGGCATTGATAGTTCCTTGTTGTCTTTTTGATATAAAAAGCACTTTTTTTTCATCGGGAGAAAGTTGCATTTGAATGAACTCATGAACCGAACGCAGCAGATACTGCTCATCGGTAAAAGTATGCGTATATGCATGGAGGTTATATTTTTTATCGTGCCCTTGCGTGAGAATGAGGAGCTTAGTATTACCGACAAGCATAGAATGAAACGTCTGAGCGTCTACTGGATAATTAGATATCGTTTCCTGTTTTTGCTTATCAGTAGTTTTGCAAGTCACTGTATTCATAGTGGGTGCAAGGCGAAATATTTTTTTCCCTTCAGATAATTGGAGCGTGCATACCTTGTTTTCTGATGAAAGAATATGAAAAGATGGGTGCATATTTTTTTTATTCGATACTTGTTTATGCATACAATCAAGTTCGATAAACTCAATGGTAGGGGGCTGGAGTTCAAAATCTGCAACGGTGCACGGTATCTGTTTTAACAGTGGATCTAGATAGCCATGTAAGAGCAAGAATTGCATTTTTTTCTGTTGACCGATATATGCCAAAAAAGAATGGCGTATATCGACACGCTCTAAGGGAACAGACACAAAAGAGTTTGATTGAGTTTTATTTTGTTTAGATTCTTGTTCTTTTTCACGTGCTTCACATTTTATTGATTTGCGCAACGTGTTGATGCCTTGTGCTACCGCTTTTTTATTTACCTCATTCACGTTTGCGCAATGGTCGGGCACGCTGTTAAAAAGGTGCATAAGCCCACTCGTAAAAAGCTCAAGAGAAGGGCGTACAGAAACCATATCGCTTCCATACATCTGATAGACGCTAGTAAGTAATGCGATGCTATTGATTATGTTCATGTTGTTCATGGGTTGCAGTATCCTTTTTTAGTAAATGTGTTTGATACTAGTTACGGTAATAACTTTTGTAGATTCTTACTGTCCGTAAAGTGTTTCTTTTCATCTGCTAGTGAGCTTTGTAACGATACAGGAATATTTTTAGGTATTGGGCAGCCCATAAAGCGACGAAGGGTATAAATGTCTTGTAAGGCAGGTGAGTTTTTAAAATTTGTTTGTTCTAATTTTTTCAACCAATGCGCATGTAACGATAATTTAAGGAGGGTAGCAGTATCTTGTGACACACTTTCAATTGGCCAATGATAAGAGCTTTCGTAGCCACTCCAATGAAGTGCAGTGCCTGTATAGTTCCAACGTATATTATCAAATGAAGGATACCATTTGTTGCTAAGGCCAATACGGTGAATTATTTTTTTATTTTCTATATCAAATACGGCATTAGATATCTTATATTCATCATAATGACTATCATAACGCGACGTTAAAAAGAATAATTTCTTTTCATCGGGAGAAAGTTGTAAATAGAGGCTCTTGTCTTTTGTAAGAGAGTTCCATGGTTCAACCGCGTGTTCAGGGAACTGAGTTGGCACTATATCGATGACATATTCGTCCTTATCAGTAAGTTCATAGGTGTATATGCAATTTTTATTGCCAATAATAAATGAATGGAATTTGCCTTTATTCAATGGATATGCTTGCGTGCTACTGTTGAGCAGTGCGTTGGGTTGTACATATTCTGTTACGCAATTGACTACATCCAATAGTTGCGAAAGATAATAGGTTGTTTTGATCTCTTTGGTCTTAACAACAGTACTAGTATTGTCTGGCGTCAGTGTTGGCCATGGGGGAGCAAAATGGGTAACGAACGGGGCTGATCCCGGATGAACGGTATACGTAGTGTCACACAGAGGGACACCTAAATCGCTCACCGTACAATTGAGTGTGTTTAATACGGGATCTGCATAGCCATGCAATATTAAAAATTGTGCTAATTCATTATTCTTAAAGAAATCAATAATAGATTGGTTAACGGTTATTACGTGGGCACTGTTGCTTGCGCAATCACCTTCAATTGCTTTTAACAGATCGGCTATACCAGCAGAAAGCTTTTTTTGATTAATTTCTTTAAGAAAATTACCATCGCTTGGCACAATACTTTCTTTTACTTTCTGTAGGCCAATACGACAGATTGCAAGAGATATATTCGATGTATTATTTGTATCAGAGGGTTCAGTAATAACGGCATGAGTGCATTGCACTATTACTAAACAAGTAAACAAAGATAAGCGTATATTCATAGGATAGGCCTTTCTTTAATGCTATTGTCGCTACAACAGGTTTTCTAAATTATGCTTCTTAAGAAACTCTTTTTTTTCTTGGAGCAGTGCTTCCGTTATGTTAGGGTTCGTATCTTTAGGTAAGTGCACGTGCATGATGCGGCGTATCATATGAATAGTATGTGTATCGAGAGTTTTAAGATCTTCGTTTTTTAATTTCTCGAACCAATGCGTATACAACGCTAACTTTAAACTGGTACTTGGGCTCATTTGTCCTGTTTGAAAATTCCATACGTTGGGCGATGAGACGATTGCATTACCATTGGCGCTCCATCGACTGTTAGAAAAAACCTTTTGCATTTCCCTATCGTCCCATTTAGATTTGAGCTGTGAGAGCCTATATTCTTGTGTTCCATTAACTATTTGTATGATTTCATTGCTATAGACAGTTCTGCCGATGCCTTGAAAGAGTAGTAATGTTTCATCGGGGGATAGTTCTATATGAGGCATCTGCATAGGTTCTGAGCAGGGAATACTAAAAGACCGGGATGCCTCTTTAAGAGAAATAGGTTTAACATCAAAAAGGTGCGTTTGATCATCTACTGATGTTGTAAAAACAATGTTTGTATTGCCAATCAGTATGGAGCGAAACGTGTTTTTATCTAAAGGGATATTTCTTGTCTCTGTTTTTTCATTACTATTCTGTTTTTTATGTTCAATTATGCGCGTTAAATTATCGCATTCAGATGAAAGGCGATAGGTTGTTTTGCATTGGTTTGTCTCTACGATACAAGAGCTATTTGTTTTCGTCAGACAAGGGAATGGGCGAGCTACACTCGGCATAAGCAGTGGTTGTGTCACAGGAACGTGGATGGATGGTGGGCTAAACTTTGCTATCGCCCAATCTGAGGCCTCGCAAGAAATGTATGGCAGTAACGTATCTACATATCCATGCAGAACAATCATCTGTGCAAGCTCGTTCTTTTTAAAATAAGAAACGATTGGGTGAGATACTGCATCGTCTTCGCTAATTGCTTTTGTTAATGTTTTAAGTGCTAGCTTAAGGGCATTACTATCAACTTCATTGTGTATATGTCCATCGAACGGCTTCAAAGCGTTTTGTAGTTGTTGTAGCCCGATTGCGTAAAGCGCGTGCGAAGTATTTTTATTTCCTTCATCAACCAATTCGATTTGCTCAGTAATAACGGCATGAGTGTATTGTGCCATTACTAAACAAGTAAGCAAAAGCATACGTGTATTCATAAGATCGGCCCTTTTTTTAAGATGATTGGTTATTTCAGAAGCATTTGTAACTTTGCAGCGTCGATAAATTCTTTTCGTGTTTTTATTATCTCTTCGCGTATTCTTTTTGGTATGTCGGAAGGCAATGGTATGAGTAGGGTTCGCCGTAATTTATGAAGCTCTTGAGTGCTGAGCTTTGTTAAATCGCTTTCTTTTATTTTTGTAAATGCGTGATGGTACAGTGCGAGTTTGAGTTGTGTGGTGGGGCTCGTTGTTACCGTATCCAAGAGCCATAGATACGGTGACGAAACAATTGCCTTACCGTCAGCGCTCCAGTGGCTTTTGGGAAGAATTGCATCTGTATCTTCTTTGGACCATTTCAGTTTGGTGGATACGAGTTGATACGCTTTAGCGCCAGTGCTTAAATCATTGATTACACTGCTATAATTTTTTCTATTATTTCCTTGAATAAGTAAAAAGCGTTCATTGGGAGATAACTGGAGATTAATAATCTCTTTCGTATCTTTATATTGCTTAGTAAAAGAAATAATATTCTTGTCCAAGGTAAGCGGTTTTATATCAACTGTATACGTCTGTTTATCGCGCGAACTAACAAAAATAATCTTTGTATTGCCAATAATAATTGAAAGAAATGTGTGTGGGGTCAAGGGTAAGTTTAGCACTTCTTCTTTGTGAGTTTTTTTATCTTCAGTAACACGCGTTAAATTAGTGTAATTAGGCGCTATGCGATAGCTATATGTATATGTTTCGTCTTCGGTTGTACAGGTGAGTGTATCGGTTTCTTGCGATGGATCGTTGATTAACAAGTATTCAAATGGCTTTGCCGTCGCTAGTTTTAGTTTTGAATCATATTGTTGTGGCTCAACGGCGCAATGAGAAACAACAAATGGTTCGATGGCAAGGTCTTGTGGCTGCAACAGTATCTTTTGCAAAAGCTTGTCAACAAAACCATAGGCAACCAATAGTTGCATTGTTTCGTTATTTTTTAAAAAACCGGCTACTTGCTCTGTTGTTTTTTTATTATCTTTTTGAGCGGCTTTAGTGAGTGTTTCAATAGCATTTTTGAGATGCCTATTGTTTATTTCTTCTTCTATGTGACCGTTAGAAGCAGTGAATGCTGTTGATAGTTGCTCCAATCCTTTAGTAATCAGATCTTTTTTATGTTCGCTGGCGATTAATTGATTGTTATGCGTGATGTAAAATGCAGCCATGTAAGAGATAACCAATATAAATATGCGTTTCTTCATTTGCTATCCTTTCTTATGCATTACTCTTCTATAAGTTCGGTTAAATTGTATTTTTGTATAAATGCTAACCGCTCTTCCTTTTTTTGTGTGATAAAATCGGAATCTACTCCGTGCATAGCAAGTGGTATGGTGTTGAACCTACGTGCGTTGCCGATGATGTATGCATCAATACTTTTTTCACAATCTTTTTTTAAATTAGCAAGCCAGAGGTTATACAGTGCTAGTTTAATTCTGGATCTATTGTCTGTGATGCACGGGTTGTGTTGCGTTACATTCCATAGATATGTACTTTCGGGATATTCTAATATCGAATCGCCTATAATGGCACTACTTTCTTTGTTCCAGTTGAAACGAAGCCGTACACTCTTTTGTTTCATTTTATTGGTATATTCTAATGTGAGCCAGCGTTTGGTGTTTATGTCATACACATGGTTCGGTTTATCATTGTAGAGTGATGATACGCATAAAATTTTTTGTTCATCGGGTGATAGATATATTTCTGTAATATCTTCGAAGGGAGCCTGTATTTGTTCCACTGAGGTAAGTGTGGGGGATATATAAGTAAATATACGGGGTATCGAATCGTACGCGCTAGGATCTTTTTCTGTAATCAAATATCCTGTTGCGCCAATATAAGCTGAACAAAATGATGGCGTGAGCGCATAACTGTGCACCTGTTCTTTCTCTTCTCCTTTTTTCATGGTGACGCATGAAAGGGTGGTATAATCAGGAGAAAGACGCACTATTTTTTTACCACCGTCGATTTTAACCGCGTGTGTCATAATCTCTTTATTGACCTTCGGACATGCGGGTGCTCTGTGTAATCTATCAAAAAACGAGGTATATTGTTTAGCATAGATGGGTAAGTTTTGATCATTACTCAGAATTGGATCTGTAAGATCAAAATCTTGTATTGTGTAAGGTAATGCGGCTAATACGTTATCTACGTATCCATGCATCAATAAAAATTGTGACAGCTCGTTTGTTTTAAAGAATGTAATAATCTTCTGGACGACCAATTTATGAGCATTGTCTGTTTCTTGCGCATTGTTATTGGTGATCTGAGTTACCTCTTCTGCTCGCCTTAAAGCAGCGAGTAAAGTTGCGCATGCTGTTGCAAGTTCATTTTTTTTGACTTCCTGTTTAAAATTACCTTTGGAAGGCTCTATACTTTCAGATAACTGTTCAAGACCCTGATCGCAGAGTTCGCATGGAGATAGCTGTGCAGAAGTAGTTGTTTTCTCCCCTATAACCGCATAACTGCGTTGCACTAATGTCTTTGTTAATTGATTCAGACCTTTGGCAACCAGATCTTTTTTATGTTCGCTGGCGATTAATTGATTGTTATGCGTAAGGAGAGAGATACAAGATATTATCAGGCTGTAGCTGATAAAGGTAACTATGCATTTCTTCATTTCTACCCTTTTTTGTTATTTTTATACAATGTCCGTTAATTTATATTCCTTCATGAAAGCCTCCCATTCTTGTTTTTTATATGTCACGTACTGTACTGGAACTTGAGGTGGTAATGAAACTGACATAAACCGTCTGAGGTTATGAATAGATTCTGAACTGAACTCTTTGAGATACTGTGCTTTTAATGACGAGAGCCAATGATTATATAATGCCACTTTGAGCATAGTAGTATTATCGATCAAAGAATGATCTCCATAGTTAGGCAACTTCCATGAATACGTATTTAAGTTAAGTGATCGGGCTATGATGCTATCACTATCTTTACTCCAGCCGATTTCACTATGCGTCAATGTATCAAAGAGATTCTTTACTAATGAGTGCGGTGCGGCGAACTCGCTAAAATCGAGTTTGTACCATTGCTTTGTGTTCAGATCGTATACACGATGCTTTTTGTCGTAATGCGATGCATAATCTATGCAGAGAATCTTTTGTTCATCGGGTGATAATTGTATTTTAATAGCACTCGAGTATGGCGTTATAATAGTTTCTCTGTCAGAAAAGCTTTTCGTTGATTTCAGCGTAATATGTAATGCATTAGTTGTTTCATCTTTGTTTACCAATGCATAGCACTTCGTTCCAATGCAGAGCGAATCGAATGAGTCCGCATGGAGTGGGTACTGTCCGATTACTTCTTTTGAAGAGCGTTTCTCCTTCGTTATGCAGGTGAACGAACGACAATCGGGAGAAAGATGTATCGTTCTTTTATCCGTATCCGTTTCGATAGTGTCTGTTTGGTTGGTGCGATTAATCCAAGGAAATGGCGAAGATTTACGTAAGAAATTAATATTCAAATGCTTTTTTGCGGGCAGTGCTATTGGTTGCGTATCGTTGAATATTGGTGTGATAAGATCAAAATCAGCAGGGCCGCTGTGTGGCATACTATTAAATAGTTCATCAACATATCCATGCATGAGTAAAAACTGTGCTAGTGGGTCGTTTTTAAAAAATTGGATAATAGTAGGTGCAACGGTTGGCGATTTTGGTTGCTCGTGTTTCTCTTGCCGCAACGCATGTAACAGATGGCGAACACCCGTTTTTATATGTTCCGTATGTATTTCTTTGGTAAAATATCCCTGATTAGGAGTAACACTTTTTTCTAACGATACGAGCCCCAGTTTACACTGCTCTTGTGCCTGAGAATAGGAAAAATGCTGTGTGCTATTATCGCATGAGAAGACTGAATGAGAAAAATAAATACATATGAAAAATAGAAGAAACATCTTTTTCATTGTTATCCTTTTTTAATTATTTATTGTTCGACTACCTCTTTTGCTCCATTTTCAAAGAGAAATGTGTGCCATTCTTTTTTTTTCATTTTCACATAATCCGGCGGTAGTTTTTTGGGCCACGGCATGGTATTCATACGGCGCAGTGCGTAGATGGTGTGCATATTAATTTCTTGAGCGCAGTCTCTTTTGAGTGCTGCGAGCCAGTTGTCGTATAGTGCCATTTTGAGCGCGGTAGTATTATCAATAAGAATTATTCGAGGTTCGTGATGAGGAATGTTCCAAGTGAAGGTACGATGCCTATCGGAAGAATAAACTGCAATACACGTGTTCTCTTTATTCCAGACCATTTCATGACTCGGTAACCATCTGCAATCTGATTGAAATATGCAGAGCGAATGCCATTGACGTGTGCTGAAATCATACACGCGATATCCTGCATCATGCCAGGGCTCTGGTTTGCATAAAATTTTCCATTCATCAGGAGATAACAACACATCAATAGGAGTATCGTATGGTGTCTGAATGATTGTTATATCAGCAAATGTGGATCCTTTGAGTGTAATATTCATCTTATGGTTAGTGTCCCTATGAACAAGAGCATATCGTTTTGTGCCAACGCACAGCGCGTGAAATCTGTCTGCATCAATGGCATACGTATTAACTGTTTCTTTTGCAGATTTTGCAAAACCGGTAGTGGTAATGCAGGTGAGCGTTCGATGATCAGGAGATAAGCGCACTAATTTCTTGCCAATATCTGTTGGTACAGTACAGGTCAAACGGTGTTGAAGTACCGGAAACGGTGATGCTTTATGCAGACCGAGACTAAACACATAAGAGTTACAGGGCAATACACCACTCTCTCGTTTGTCATCGAATGAAGGTGTCTTGAGATTAAAATCGGCAGGACCATTGTGTGGCATGCTATTAAATAATGTATCAACATAACCATGCATGAGCAAAAACTGGGGCATTTCTCCCAGCAGAAAAAAATCGATAATGTTACGCGCAACTACTTTTGTTACAGGATTTTCTTGCTCTTCCTCTTTTAGTGCATTCAGCAGGCATTGCATACCAATAGTTACTTTTTCGTCATCCACTTCTTGCTTAAATTTTACATTAATGGATGGAGCTGCGTCGATAAGATGTGCAAACCCTCGTGCACATAAAGAAAGAGATAGTGGATCAGCATGGCTATTAGATGTTATTTCGCTGGGAAAAATGGTATTGATTATGCATATAAGATAGACAGTAAAAATATGCAGTGTTCTCATATACTACCCTTTCTTATGGCTTTTGCTATGGTAAAGACAGCATGTATAATACCACCTCTCAAATTTTAATGATAGAGTTCTATGAAGCAGTTATTAATCGCAAATTGGAAAATGTATCTTTCATTTGAACAGAGCGTGGCTCTTGCAACACAGTGTGCCACTGTTTTTAAAAACCACGCCGATGCTCTTTCTTTGGTTATTTGCCCATCATTTGAATCCATTGCCGCCGTAGTACAAGCGGTAAAGGGGAGTGGCATTGCCATTGGTGCGCAAAATTGTGCTCCTGCGTTGCGTGGCCCTTATACAGGTCAGGTGAGCGCCCTGAATGTGGCAGAACTCGGTTGTGCCTACTGCATTATTGGGCATACCGAGCAACGGACATTGTACGCAGATTTTGAAACCGTATTACGCTCTCAACTTACCTGTGTGCTTGATGCACGGTTGACTCCGATTGTTTGCATTGGTGAAACGGCTCAAGAACGACACGCTACTAAAGCTATTGTTGAAAGAGTAATACGGGCACAGTTACAATCGATTGCTAACGTGGTTAGGGCTCACACACAGAGCACTTCACTATGTATTGCCTATGAGCCTGCATGGGCTATTGGTGCTGCCCAGATGCCAGAACCAAGCACACTGAATGAACGAATTCAGCTCATACGAGAATTGATTGCTCAAGAATTGCCTCAAGGTATACAGGCGAGGCTATTGTATGGGGGAGCGGTGGATGCGCACAGCGGAACCCTTTCTTCGTACCCCGTGCTCGATGGTTTTTTGGTAGGACGCGCAACTACTGATTTTCAAAGCTTTCAGAAAATAGTATTATCGATGCATAGGTTCTGTGAATAACAGCAGCAACTTAGAGCAGCGTGTATACAATCATAAACCAAAAGGATTAATTATGGTTCATTTATTGGGAAGTACCACTTTCTTAGGTGGATTAGGGATATTTATCGTAGCTCTGTTTTATCTACTCGGATTTTTGCGTGCACTGTTTGTCATTATTTGTATGCTCATGGTACCCCTTATCTTGGTACAAAAAGGTAAAGGAAATATGGGTCTCAGTGCAGTTGGCAGCGGTGCGCAAGTGCTATTTGGTGGTTCGGGAGGACAGAACTTATTCCAAAAAATTACTTGGGTATTAGGCGCACTTTTTATGGGCGGGTCTCTGTTGCTTTCACTGTACACTACTGGTTCGTACCATTCTTCCCGTTTGCTTAACACAAATCCTATCACACAACAGCAGGCGCAATAGTTATACGCTATTGCTGATGCAAAGGAACTGCATATGAAAAGGATGTGGCAATGGGGTCAGTATGCCCTGGATACTATGGGAAGGGTAGTGCTTGACCGCTGTAATGCGGTTGGGCAATTCGTATTATTTTTAGCAACAGTACTGCAGATTTCTGTAAGCACGCGCCCTAAGTTTAATAAAATACTCTATCAAATGGATCGCATTGGAGTAGGGTCGTGTCTGATTGTAGTGCTGACCGGCACCTTTGCTGGTGCTGTTTTAGCATTTCAAAGTTATATAGGGTTCAAGCGCTTTGGTAGTGAAGATCTCATTGGCCCCTTGGTAGCGTTAAGTATGACTCGTGAGTTGGGGCCTGTGCTGACAGGACTGATGGTGACCGGGCGTGCCGGTTCTGCTATAGCTGCTGAAATTGGCACTATGCAAATCACTGAACAGATAGATGCGCTTCGTACGTTATCCATTGATATATGGCAATATCTCATGGTTCCTCGCATGTTCGCGAGTGTATTTATTTTGCCCTTTTTAACTATCTTTACCATGATCTGTGGCATTATTGGGGGCTATATTATTGCGGTATACGCGCTCCATTTAAATGGTGAACAGTATCTCCAAGGGATTGCCCGCTACTTAGAATTTTCTGACATTAAAAATGGGCTCATTAAATCCGCAGTATTCGGTCTTATTCTGTCATGGGTTGGTTGTTATAAAGGATATCGTACGCAGGGAGGAGCTCGAGGCGTTGGTATCGCAACGACACAAGCGGTTGTGATCAGTTCGGTTATTATTTTAATAGCGAACTATTTTTTAACCGCATTGTTATTCGAATAAGAAAGATACCAAAAGGGATATGCGGTGATAGAAATAGTAGATCTTAAAAAACGATTTGGTGATACGTGGGTTTCACGCGGGGTGAATTTAACTATTCAAGACCAGCGCATGACCGTTATTATTGGGCGATCGGGCGAAGGCAAATCGGTACTACTCAAACAGCTCATTGGACTAATCAGCCCGACAGATGGCCACATTTTTATTGATGGCACAGATATCGTCAACAAAAGCGCGCATGAAGTGCGCCAGAAGCTCCACTCTTTTGGGTACGTGTTTCAGTTTGCTGCATTATTAGATTCATTAAATGTGTTTGAAAATGTAGGCATTACGCTCATAGAACAAGGAGAAAAACGGAATCGCGTGTTGGAAATTGTTAAAGAAAAGTTGGCGCTCGTGCAACTTTCAACTGACATTTTATGGCGCCACCCGTCGGAACTTTCTGGTGGTATGCGTAAGCGTATTGGTATTGCGCGTACATTAGTCGCTAATCCTACTACTATTTTATACGATGAACCAACAACAGGTTTAGATCCTATTACCGCACGCGCTATTCATGAACTCATGTTTGATATGCAACAAAAGCTCAATATTACCTCAATAGTCATTTCGCATGATACCGATATTTTTAACTATTGTGATGTTGTCGCGTTATTATACAACGGCGTTATTCAGTATGTAGGTGATGCAAAAACGGTGTGGCAGTCAGATAATCCATATCTGTATCAATTCATTCGGGGATTGTCTGAGGGCCCGATGAAAGCATAGCAGCAACCAGAAGATGAATGTTTCTGCCAAAATCTTCTTTTTTGATCTGATCCAACGCGTGTCTGCACGCAATAATTTTTGATTGATCGGTTAAATAACTGGCAACCATTGGTGCAATATCACGAGTATGATTGATACATTCACCAATTTGAAACGATTGCACCAGTTCTAAATTTAACTTTTCCCATAATAATGGGACATCGGTCTTGTCGAGCAGCACCGGTATTTTCATGTAAATAATTTCAGCAAAGGTTACCGACCCTGGCTTAGTAATACACAGATCGGCAAGTGCCATGTAATCAGCAATATTGTGCTTGTGGTCAATGATAGTGTATGTAATGTGGTACGGCATATACAAACGATGAATTTTACTTTTAAGTGCCGTTGCACGCCCGATACAAATAATTAAGTGACACGCGACGCTCAGCGTAGAAAGTTCACGCAGATAGCGTAAGATATGTTGCGACCCCGCCGCTCCCATCACAAGCAATACGACTGGAACTGCATGAGATATGCCGTACTGCTTTTTAAGCATAGCTTTATTGCGCGGCATAAAAAAGGTGGGGCGAATAGGAAACCCAGTGACGGTCAGCGCATCTTTACAAATAGAGTCAGGGATGCGTTCAGTAATAAGCGCATAATCCATGCTAATACAAATACGCGTATTGTGCGGTTGAATGGGAGGCAGATGCGATATAAAAGTACTGGTGTCAAAATCGGTAGGTACTACCACACATTTAATGCCCAGTTCTTTGCAGCTATTAATAATCATATCATTAATAATAGGAATCACCGAAATTACCATATCTGGTTGGTATTGTGCGATATGATTCGTAACAGCGCGTTCTAATGTTTTTCTTTTTAGATTCACTAACCAAAGGCCTAGACGATAGAAAAAATTGGTGATGCGTTTTGCATTGCGTTGCAGAAGGGCATTATATATATCTTGCCCCGTATACGTACGTGTAATAATGTACAATGGATCGTAGGGCGCAAGGGTAGTGCCAACAAAATCGATGGTTTGTACGCAATAGTGTTCGGATAAATATTGTTCCAGTGCTGTTGCTGCGGACATATGTCCGCCACCGCCATGGCACGATAAAATGAGTATTTTTGGGGCGAGAGTCATCACAGATCCTGTTTTTTACGGATATCTCTACAAATTATAAATAGTGTGCTATATCAGTACTAGCATTGATTTACAAACAGCTTTTAAAGCACTCTGAGCTTACTGTTTTTTTACCATTTTGTAACCTATAAAAGGAGATGTGATGAAGAAATGCGTGTGCCTCTTTGGCTTTTTAGTTGCCACAACTGCGCTTTTTACGCGAGAAATTCAATGGGATTGGACAAAAATAAAAGAAACGCATATTTCTTTTCCAGAACATTTTTTATGGGGATGTTCTGACTCAGCGACACAAACTGAGGGAGCAGAAACAGTTGGCGGGCGATTGGTAGAAAATAGTTGGACCGATTTTGAAAAAGAAAAAAATATACAAGATCGCGTTGGGCGCGGATGCCAACGATGGGTGCGGTACGAATCGGATTTCGATCTTCTTGCAGCTATTGGTATGAATACAGACCGTTTTTCTATTGAATGGTGCAAATACGAAGAACAAGAGGGACAATTTAATGAAGCGGTGCTTGATCATTATGAACAGGTGGTCGATGCATTGCTGCGCCGCAATATTACTCCGTTCATTACTTTATTTCACCACACGCTGCCGCGCTGGTTTTTAGCAAAGGGAGGGTTTGAGTCAGAAGAAAATATTCAATACTTTAAACGCTTTGCACTCAAAGTATTTGATCGTTTACATGCGAAAGTGCCCTATTGGATTATTCTCAATGAACCAGCTGCTTACGCGTTGGCGGGTTATTTTCGTGGGAACTATCCGCCATGCAAAAAAAATTTTAGACTAACCGGAACGGTAATTTGGCATCAGCTGAGCGCGCATGTACAAATTGCAACTGAGTTCAAGCTACGTGATCCACAAGTGAAAGTCGGCATTACCCATATGTGTCAGCCGATCGATGCTTATTCGTCGTATAACCCAATAGAAAAAATGGCAACCAAATTTTTAAGTTACTTGGTAAACGAAACCACCATTCAGTTTTTCAAGACGGGAAAATTTCGCTGGACTAATAGGCCATGGGCCATTGGCAAAGATCTTCGTGCACCACAAACGCTCGATTTTATTGGTATCAATTATTATACGCACACAGTTATTAAACAAACTGGCCTATTTTCTATGTCGGCAAAAGCGCGGCCGGAAGATCGATTAATTTGTATGCATGACAATGAAGAGCGTATTAAAATACTGTATCCAGAAGGGTTATATCGCTCTATTGTTCGTGCTGCAAAATTGGGCATACCGATCTTTATTACCGAAAATGGTGCACCAACCGATGATGTAACACTCAAAACAGAATATTTAAAAAAACATCTCTATGTTATTTCGCGTGCTATTGCAGAAGGCTATGATGTGCGCGGTTATTTTTATTGGACTCTTACTGATTGCTATGCATGGACTCACGGTTTCGAAAACAAGCATGGCATCTACGCGGTCGATTTTAAAACACAAGAACGAACGCTGCGCCCTGCCGTTGATTATTTATTGCAAGTGATACGGGAACATAAAAAACGCTGGCGCTTTATGAGGACCATTGAATGATGCCATCTTTTTTTAGCTGTGTTTTGCAATTACAAATAGCTCACGTTTTTTAAGTGTCCAATGCAATAAACTGATTACATGGGGTATGGCAATGAGCGGCAATAAAAAATCGACCGTTTGCCATACTACGGGTACTTCGATGAGCGCGCCGGCAAATATTACTGTGCATACACATGCTGCATATATATTGAGAAAGCGGTAACGGGTAACGGTAGCAAATGTTTGTCGTCCGTTAAAACTGTTTCCAATGATGGTGCCAATGGCGAATAAGAAAACAGTAACTACTAAAATAGGGCGTCCAAAGAGAGGCATATTTTCTTGGAACGTGAGATACATCAAAGTATTGGTGATAGTATTTGTTTGCCAATGATTCGTAGTTAAAACCATGAGCCCTGAAAGAGTGCAAATAGTGGTATCGGCAAAAGTAGAGATCATTGCTAAGATGCCTTGATCTGAAGGGTTATGTGTGTTTGCCAATGAATGGGGCACAGCGGCAGTTCCCATGCCCGACTCTGTAATATATACCCCTTTGTAAATACCCGCTTGCATTGTTTGCATAACAGATGCACCACAAAATGCTCCCACGGCGCTCATAGGATGAATGCTGTAATACAAAATATCAGCAATAATAGTGGGTAATATGCTGCTATTTATCAATAAAATATATGCAGCAGAGCTGACATATAAAGCGGACATTAATGGCAGGAGCTTGGCATTGAGCGCAGCAATACGGCGTGCGCCACCGTTAAGCATGCTATATACCAAGAGTGCGGTGAGAAAGCCAGTAAAAACGGGTGGTATAGACTCTTGCGCAAGCACATCGGCCAAAACGTTTGATTGCACGCTCGACCAACTGGTAAATAAAATAATAGTGCCATACGCATACCATACACCAAGCCACGGATGTATGGCGGCAAGATATTGTGTTGGGCCACCGAGCACATCGCCATGCGCGGTTTTTTTGCGATATTGCAGAGCAAGCGTTACTTCAACAAATTTTAATACACATCCTATCAATCCATACAACACAAGCCATGCCAATGCTCCCGGGCCGCCGATAATAATGGCAATCGATGGGCCAATAATGGTTCCAATGCCAATTGACGTTGACATGGCATTAAATAGTGCTTGTAAGGGACTGATCATGTGTACCGATTGCGTATGCATATGGTGAACCCCAGTGCGTACGACATGCCAAAAACGGGGTATTGCACGAATTTGAGGCGCTTTTAATAGATATGTCAAAAGAAGTGCAGTGAGTACAAGCAGGCTGGTGGTAAGAGCAGCTAACTGACAAAGCGCTACTGCGCCATACGTTAAGCAGAACGTAATAACGGAAGAGAATATCATGCTTAATTTCCTGATACGCGGGTTTTAGATAGAAGACTGAGCGCTTTGCGCAATAACTGATCGAATGATTCTTGTGTGTTAATAGAGCTACGCAGTTGATCGATAACTGATGCAATTTCTTGCCGTGAATAGTTGAGCGAGCTGAGCACTTGGGTCAACTGCTGCAGATGGCTTGTTTCTTCTGTTGCGTGCAATTGCCCGGTAGCAACCAGCTGTGCAACTTTTTCATGCAAATGCAAGGTGATCAGTTCTGCCTTTTTAGCGCCGATCCCGCTTACGCTGCTCAGTACACTATTCTTGCGATTCACGAGTGCATCAATCAGTTGATTAATAGTTAACTCATTAAATATTGCCAGTGCCAGCTTGGGGCCTACCCCCTGGCAGCTGATCAGCAATAAAAATATCTTTTTTTCTTCAAGTGAACGAAAGCCAAACAAGGTGAAACCCTGTTCTTGATTCCAATGAACGTACGTATGTACAGTAATTTTTTCATGATGAGCATAGTTGGTAGCATTGGGTACATGCAGTTCAAAGCCAATCCCATGACACATCAGCGTAATGGCACTATCATATACCGTTTGCACGGTGCCTTCTAGTAACGAAATCATATCACAGTTCCTTAAGCATCAGTTATGCAATCTCATGTTTACTGTAACGATAATGCCCATTTTGTACAACTGCACTGCACGTGTGGATTTCTTGGCTATTAAATTTAATTGAGTGTTTTTAGTTTCGTACGGCTAGATCAATTGAAAAGTCAGGGTACATTTTCTCTAAAGTCCCATTGACAATTGGTGACTGTTTGGTACCATAATAAGCCATATGCGGGAATAGCTCAGCGGAAGAGCGTTGCCTTGCCAAGGCAAAGGTCGCGGGTTCAAATCCCGTTTCCCGCTCCAGCCTCCGCCAAGGCTACGGCTGGGCACGCCAGCTGAAGGAATTGGCGATAATAGTAAGATTGCGGAGGCTGCCACGACGTAGCACGGTGGCCGTGGAAAATGGGGACGTGATGTGCGAAGTCGGGCTATAAAAATAAAAAGTCATTAATTCATAGAGCACGCATGCGCTTCGAAACTCGAAGAGTTAAGTAGTGCCATTGAAAGCCCCATCTATTCATGATACGCTGTTTTAAGCACCGAATTCTTTAATATGACTATAGTTCAACTAATATACCAATTTTTTAATATTCAGACTGGAATTTTAATTCTATGAAATCGATTATCCAAGAATCTTCGTCCGTAGCAAAAGCAATTGAGCAAGCATGGACCGCTGCAGGAAAGCCGCAAGAATTCACGGTAAAAGTATTTGAAGAAGCACAAAGAAATTTCTTTGGACTTACCACAAAATCAGCAAAAATAGCACTCTTATTTGGTGCACCAATACAAAAAGAACGAGATGCTCGTTCGCAATCGTTTGATTCTCGTAGACGCACGAGCGATAGTTCGGCATATGCGCAAAAACGAGAAGAAAGACGCCCTGCTGCGCCGCAACAACGCAGACCAATGTATGAAGCTACTGAAAAGCGAGACACACGAGCTTCTGAACAACAACGCGCAGAATCCCCATATTCAAGCCCACAAACGCGGCAAGCTACGTCAGATAGGCCTCAGCGCCCTGAACGTATTGAGCGCACAGAGCATCGTCCATCAGATGTCACTCACTCGAGCGCACAGCGTAGCCGGCAACAGCTGCCACATCATGCTATGAACGATCGTGCAGAAATGAATCAGGAGCAAATGGGTGAAGCTACACCAGAAACAAATGTAACGCCAAAGCCGCCGCGTGAAATTTGGACTGCAGGGCTGGTGGAAGCGGCATCTGCATGGGTACGTGGTGTACTGGATGAAATGGAAAAACAGAACGCGCAGTTTACCACACAAACGAATAACTATTATTTGCGCGTAACAATTGACACGCAATTAGCGGCAACGCCCGAGCAGGAGCGTACTATTTTGCGTAACATGTCATTCT
The DNA here is from genome assembly GCA_049692255.1 of Candidatus Babeliales bacterium. Taxonomy (GTDB): domain Bacteria; phylum Babelota; class Babeliae; order Babelales; family JACPOV01; genus JBAVOR01. The sequence goes on along the minus strand of JBAVOR010000009.1, from coordinate 61,012 downwards.
TATTGCTTCAAGCGCTCAAAAAACAGTTCAAGCGCCCATTGCATGGCTTTAAAATTGTGTTAGTGCGGGAATAAGAAACGCGTTCTAAATGGTGGTTATATGTATACGATAGAATCTCAAGAAACAATTGTCGCCCAATGCACGCCCAAAGGGGCTGGTGCGCTTGCGCTCATTCGTGTATCGGGTGCTTTTGCGTTCGATTTGATCAATCGTTTCGTCCATTTAGCATCGCGCAAACACATTATTGATTGCCCAACACATACCATTGAATATGGTGCATTTGTTGATGATCAAGCACGTGCAATCGATTATGCACTGTTCTTTTTAATGCGCGCACCCCGTACGTTTACTGGTGAAGATACGATAGAAATTTCTTGCCACAACAATCAATTTATTGTTGATACCATTATTGCCACACTCGTTTCTGCTGGTGCTCGATTAGCAGCGCCCGGTGAATTTAGTAAACGTGCTGTACTGCATGGAAAAATTGACTTGGTTCAAGCCGAAGCGGTGCATGATTTAATTACTGCCTCCAGCGGTCGGGCAATGCAGCAATCGCTAGCGCAACTGCAGGGTACCTTGTCAGCTGAGTTAGCACGATTAGAAAAGACGTTGGTGCATGCTGATGTGCTTATTCAAGCAAGTTTTGAATTTTTAGATGATGACGCAATCGAATTTGCGCCACAAGTGAGCGCGCTCTTGGGCGAATCCATTACTAAAACAGCACAGTTGTTGGCAACGCATGATACGCAAAAACAGATTCGTACTGGCGTGCGTATTGCGCTTGTCGGTAGTGTGAATGTAGGAAAATCAACCTTATTTAATGCGTTAGTTGGGGATAACCGTGCTATCGTTAGTGACATCGCCGGTACTACGCGCGATGCTATCGAAGCGGGCCTCTACGTTGACGGCCTTTATTGGACATTGATTGACACAGCAGGTTTACGCTTAACTAATGACCGCATAGAAGCGGAAGGTATTCGTCGTTCGCGCGAACAAGCACACATAGCTGATATTGTATTACTGGTGTTTGACCAATCACGTGCAATGACAGAAGCAGAAAATCAAATTTACACCGAACTGTTACAAGTATACGGAGATCGCATCCTGGTGATAGCAAGCAAGCACGATTGTGCAATGCTTACGCATGTAATTGACGCGCGTGCGCCCGATTACACCGTTTCTATGCATGATGAACAATCGATGCGCATACTCAAAGATGCGCTCAAAAAACGCGTAGATTTATTACTGCATCGCTCAGATACCCCATTTGCAATCAATGCGCGCCATGCAAAGGCACTCATTGCGGTGCAAGAGCATATCAAACAGGCGCAACAGTTATTAACAACAGAACGTGCCTACGAATTAGTGTCGGTGCATGTGCGTGATGCATTGCAAGAGCTGTCACAACTGACAGGTAAATCGGTCAGTGAAGCAACGCTTGATGCGGTGTTCCATGAATTCTGTGTGGGCAAATGAACTGCTTTATTGTGCAAAAACTTCGTTGATCTTTTCCATCATCTGTTTTTTATTCAAATAACCGCTATGGCGACCCTGTAAAACGCCATCTCTAAAGAAGAGCAGCGTTGGGAAGCTCCGAACGGTATACTGTTCAGCGAGTTCTTCTGACTGTTCAGCATTCAATTTTACGAAAGTATATTGCTCAGAAAATTCGTTTGCCAATTCTTCAAACAATGGCATCATATGTTTGCACGGCGGGCACCATGGCGCAAAGACATCAACTATTACCGGCTTTTTTGAATCAAGCACTATTTCTTTAAAGTTTTCTTTAATAACTGTTTGTGTGCGAGCATAAGATTGTGAAGATGGTGCAAGCAAAACGGTAGCCAGTAGAGTAGAAAGTATCAGTTTTTTAATCATAGAATACCCTTCCATTTTTTATTTCTTCAAATTTTGCCATAGATAGTGACCAAGCGTTGAGCCAGAAAGTGCCATTTCTGCTAAGCCGATTGCGCGCCATGAAACGTACCATGCTGCTTTTTCTTCATAGCCACCTTCATATTCATCATTTTTAAAAAAGGCTTCCCACTTTGTTACAGCTCCTTTGAACAGACTCTTTTTCCCTAAATTGCTGGACGTGTATGTTCCGCTTGCAAGATCTTTTTGCATAGCAGAAACGCCCCATAATGGAAGATATGTATTTTTATACGCTGCCACTGTTGATGCTGCGAAGATTCCTGCCCATACCGGATGTTCAGTGCATGTGTTTCTTATATTCTCTGCAAGTGAGCCGAACCCTGCTGTAGCAGTCATAACCATAGCTAAGGGAACGGTGAGTAATAACTTTTTCATATAATTTTTCCTTTCATTAAACTAACTATCAGTATGCCAAAATACCAAATATTGTCAAATAGAAAACTGTTTACAAAGAGCAATCGCACTCGCCTTTATCGGCTGTTTATCGGTATAAAATTAAATCTGGTGGTGAATTTTAACGAAAAGACTTTTCATGGCGCACGAAACAACCAATGGCAAAGCTGTTAAGCCCCTTCATTGAAATAGCGAAAATAAGGGTTACCTTGATTTATCGGCTGTTTATCGGCATAATTAATAATATAAGAGGTGCCGATAAATTTGTAAAAGGGAGCTAAAACCATGAAATTTTTACCACACTATCAGATAACTCCAGAGATCGCCCAGAACCTGATGCGCATTGAAGCAGTACGGGAGAAAGTAGTTCATCTTTCTCTAACGAGCACGGTGTTAAGCTCTTTGCGTGAATCTGCCAGGTTATATACCACCCATTATTCTACCATGATTGAAGGGAATCGCTTGTCCCTGGATCAGATAGAACAGGTTCTTAAACATGAGGGCCATTTTCCAGGTCGTGAACGGGATGAACGAGAAGTCCTCGGTTATTATGCTGCGCTTGACCAGGTAGAGAAATGGGCAATTCAAGGTATTTCTATTACTGAGCGCATAATACAGACAATACATGCACTCGTAGTAGCAGATGGTAAAATAAAGACAAAACCAACACCGTATCGCACCGGTCAAAATGTGATTCGGGATGGCATATCAAAAACAATTATTTATTTGCCACCAGAAGCAGATGATGTGCCTAGTCTTATGCGCGCCATGATTGCCTGGATTAAAGATACTATAACTCTTCCTGTTCCATTGGTAGCCGCTATTGTCCATTACCAATTGGTGACTATTCACCCGTACTATGATGGCAACGGGCGCACCGCTCGATTGCTCACTACATTAATTTTACATCTAGGCGGCTATGATTTAAAAGGGTTGTATGCTTTGGAAGAATATTATGCCCGTAATCTGGGTAATTATTACGATGCGCTCAGTATTGGGCCTTCTCATAATTACTACTTTGGTAGAGCTGAAGCGGATATTACCCCATGGATTAACTATTTTATAGAAGGTATGGCGGTGTCATTTGAAAATGTGTCTAAAAGAATGGATGAAGCTACGGTTCGTGGGTTACCCGATCAATACAACCTGATCCGCTCACTTGACCAAAAGCAGCGCCATGTGCTTGCCTTATTTGAGGAACACGTGGCCATTACCGCTAAGCAAGTTGGCGCTTTGTTTGGCTTGCAGCCGCGCACGAGTTCTGCATTGTGTAAAAAATGGGTTGATACGGGTTTTTTGGAGATCGTCGATTTTTCTAATAAGGGAAGAAAATATGCGCTTGCCAAGCGATATCAGGAATTAATGATGGTGGTCAAGTGAGTCACTCGCATGTATGGCTTGGTATATGTTTAAAATAGCAAGTGAGCTAAAAAATAGCGGGCTAAAAAAGCGTGCCCCAAAGGCTACTCTATTTGCTAGCATGGCTATATGCCCGAGAGCATATGATTCATATAATGCTCGTTCTTGATCAGGGTTTAAAGCTCCACGCTCACGTTTGATGGATAAGCGGAGGCCATTTGCATACAAAGTCGCTGCACTAACTGCAGCTGTTCGTGCAATAGGCAGTTTTGAATAGGTGATCACTCTGAGAGGATATTTTTCCCTGTAGCTCAAGCATGATGCAGCCATTCCTATTCCTGATAAAAAGACAGTCCATTGCAGTTGGACTTCGAGTCCTAGATTGTACTTTTGAAATATGCCATAAAAATCGTTTTTAATTGTCTGCGGCCCATTTTTGGCAGAGGCAAAAATACCATTGCCAAAAACGTATGGTTTTAATTGAGTGTTTGTGAGAGTAGATTGTGTATCGTTTTGATCTTGCGCATACTGAGCCCCATAGATCATTAAAAAGATTAGAGGTAACAAAGGAGTTTTTTTCATTCGATTTCCCTTTTTCGGTGGTTTATCGGCATTAAAAATATAAAAATGCCGATAAATTTTTACTTGATCAGCCATGCATGCATGATGCTATTACCGGCTAAAAGTGCAAAAAATATGGTACTCCAATTACGATACACACGTCTCGTGACAACGAAATCAACGAGGCTTGGCCCTTGAATACATGAAACGTTAGATTGACGCGCAAGCATTGCAATATGTCCTAAAGCTATCGCTTCTTCGGCAGCTCTTTTTGTAGTCGGTTCAAGTTTATTTTGTGAGTTATATAAGGAGAAGCCAATACCATAAAGACCAAGTGCTCCGCCAAGGGCTGTCGAGCGAACTATTGTATGTCTCCTCGATGATTTCCATTTTTCACCACAGGTAAAATGTCCCGCACATCCAGCAATAACCCCTGAAAAAAAGACAGGTATGAGCAAGACTTCTCGGCTAAAGCACTCACTCTTTGATGAAAGTTCGCATACAGGAGCAGGCTTTATGTCATTCCAGCTGTCCTGCATATCCTTAGAAATCTTTTTTGCACCAGTCACAATGTTGTATGGGCTATTTTTCATGACGTTTATGAGACTTCTGCCAAAAATATATGGCTGCACCTGCCTGTTTGATGGCACTAGTTGCGCATCGTTTTGATCTTGCGCGTACTGAGTACCATGAACAGTTAAAACGATGAGAGATAACAGAAAAGTTTTTTTCATTCGATTGCCTTTTGTGGCTTTTCTGCTTGTTTGAGCCTGCGGCGCAGGAGCATTACCACGCGTACGGTGGCGAATGTGCTGGCTATGTGGCAGATATACCAGAGGACCAGGCTCCATTCATTAATTTGATCAAATAACAGTTGCGCTTTGGGTAATCTGAATATTTTTGCCCACATTTCTTTAACCGTATCATAGCTACCGGTCAGCTTCAGCAGATATTTAAGTGGATGGAGCAGTACAGACCCTGAAGGTCCTTGTTGCTTGCTGAGTGCTACTAGTTCAATTGCGTAATAACCACCTACTATTGTTACTAGTACTGCAAAGCAGACCAAGCTTATGACCATCAAACGAAATAAAACAGACCAGAGCAAAAGAAGGGTATGTTGGACGCTTTTGCTCAGATGCTGCCGATAGGTAAGTAATGCCCATACAACACCAAGAAACAATATAATGGTATTGAGCGAGGGCACCCACTCGGATGGGCAATAGACGAATATGGTGAGTTGCGCTGGTGCTGCTTCTGCCTCTAAATAATGCTTTATCGCTTGCATCACCAGTGCATAGCAATGGGGTAACAAGGTGGTGACGCTTGTGTGGGTTAAAAACATGCCCCCGATTAATGCGGTGTGTATCAGCACGTCAAGCACTGTTACCGCTTCTGCATGAATCGCTTCAACCGCTTTTTTGCTACTCAACCACATGGCCACACCGTTACTGTTTTGCTAATACATGTTCAAAAGCAATCTGTGTCCATGTTTCCATCGATGCAAAGTACGGTTTAAGCTCATCGATCGTTAATAACGTACCACTTTTGAGTTCAGATTTTACTGCAATGGCATCTGAGTCCCCATGCAATAAGAACACAAAGCCAATGTGCACTTTGCCTACTTCGTTTGAGTCGTCATTTAAAATGCCCAATGGTTCGATAGTAACGTTGCCAGCATAAGACACTTCTTCATGAAATTCCCGCAATGCCCAATCAAACAATGAATCGGTTTGCATATCCTCTTGTCTAATGTGCCCCCCAATGCCCAACGAATATTTGTTTTGCAAGCGTGTTTCCGTTGCCTGTGCAGTGCGTTGCATTAAAAAGTAACGATTATTGTGGGTAAAAATAAGGTACGGAATAATCTGTTTGTAATGCGGGTCAAGTTCCATGAGCGAGCGGGGCAAGAACTCTTTTTTAGCTTTTATTAGCGATAAATAGTGTGCAAAATCGACTGTGCGTAAGCCAGACCATGCCGGAGTAAGAGAGAAAATATCGGCACGAGAGACTACTAAAATATCTTCATCTTTTTTGAGAGTTTGTATGGGTGTTTGCGTTTGCGCTGTTTGCAGTGTACTCATGTGGGATCCTTTCAGAGGAATAATTTTTTACTCGTGCTATTTAAATTGAGTGTGCCGTCCCCTTAACTTTTTTGCAACGGTGCGCTAATCTTAATGGTAATTTAAGTAAAAATTTTCATTAAAAACAGGTTCCATGTATGCAGTACGATGTTCATGCGATTGAAAAAAAGTGGCAGGAGCGATGGGCACATAACCCGGACGGCTTAACCAAAGCAGAGCACACGGGTAAAAAATTTTATTGTCTTGATATGTTCCCCTACCCTTCTGGCTCTGGCTTACACGTCGGTCACTGGCGTGGCTATGTCTTGTCTGATATTATTGCCCGCATGAAATGGTTACAAGGATTTAATATTTTGCACCCGATGGGGTGGGACGCGTTTGGGTTGCCAGCAGAAAATGATGCTATTAAAAAAGGTATCAAACCGCAAGAGGCAACTGAGCGTAACATTGCTAATTTTAAACGACAATTGGCCCAAACAGGGTGTCTGTACGATTGGTCAAAAGAGATTAATACTACCGATCCGCACTATTATACCTGGACCCAATGGATTTTCTTGAAAATGTTTAAAGCGGGTCTAGCGTATGAATCGTACGTAGCAATTAACTGGTGCCCTTCTTGTTTGACCGGCTTGGCTAACGAAGAGGTAGTTAATGGCGGTTGCGAGCGATGCGGTACGCAAGTTGAACAGCGTAAAGTGCGCCAATGGGTGTTGCGAATTACCAACTACGCGCAAAAGCTACTCGATGGGCTTGATACGCTGAGCTGGCCAGAAAAAGTGAAAACGATGCAGCGCAACTGGATTGGCAAAAGCGAAGGTCTCGTGTTTAGTGCACCGGTTAAAGATTCGTCATTAATTATCGAAACATTCTCAGCTCACTTTGAAGCGTGTTATGCAGACACGTTTGTGGTTATTGCGCCAGATCATCCACTGCTCGAACAGTTATTAGCAGGGGTGCCAAATAGGGCAGAAATTCTTGCATTTTGTAAAAAATTAGTTGAAAAACGCGCAACGCATCATGGCATAGCGCCAGAAATAGAAGGTATCTTTACCGGCACCTATATTATCGATCCGTTAGGCAATGGGGAGCTCCCTATTTGGGTTGCCAGCTTTGCGCTTGCTCAGTACGGCACCGGTATTGTCAAATGTTCTGCGCACGACGAGCGTGATTTTGCGTTTGCTAAAAAATATAATATTCCCCTTAAAGTAGCCATGGTTCCCGAAGACCCGAAATTGGCAGAGCAAGTTAAAAATTTAGAAATCTGTTTTACCGACGCGCACGCTGGCATTTTGTTAGAACCAGCACCATTTGCCGGTAAAAAAGGGAAGGCTGTGCGTGAACAGTTGATTCAATATTTGGAAGATAAAGGTTTTGCTAAACGTAAAACTAGTTATAAACTGCGCGATTGGGTGTTTTCTCGCCAGCGTTATTGGGGTGAACCGATACCGTTAATTCATTGTGCATCATGCGGCATTGTGCCGGTGCCAGAATCTGAGTTGCCCGTACTATTGCCTGACGTAGAAAAATACCAACCAACCGGTACCGGTGAATCACCGTTAGCGAATGTAGATAGTTGGGTAAACGTCAGTTGCCCGCAGTGCGGTGGCGCAGCAAAACGAGAAACTAATACCATGCCTCAGTGGGCAGGGTCGTGCTGGTATTTCTTGCGTTACCCGAACCCGCAGTTGGCAAATGAGCCGTTCGATACAAAAGATATTAATTATTGGCTGCCAGTCGATTTGTATGTGGGTGGCATAGAACACGCAATTTTGCATCTGTTGTATGCGCGTTTTTACACACATGTACTGCATGATTTGGGGTATTTACCGTTCAGCGAACCGTTCTCTCATCTGTTTAACCAAGGCATGGTAAATAAATATTCAGATGCATCTGGTGCTGTCGAAAAGATGTCCAAATCAAAAGGGAACGTAGTAAACCCCGATGATATGGTGCAGCAGTATGGTTCAGATGCACTGCGTTTATATATGTTATTTATGGGGCCACCAGAACTTGATTGCGAATGGCAAGACAATGGCATGGAAGGCATGAAACGATTTCTACACCGTTTGTGGCAATTTATTACCGATGAAACACATCAGTTGCCTGTCGGTGTAAAAGAAGATAGTGCCGTTACCAAACGGTTTGCACGATTCACCAAAGAGTATCAAGAGCGCTTGCAACAGTTCAAACCGAACACCGCTATTTCTGCCGCTATGGAATGGTTAAACGAAGCGTATCAAGAACAAAGCAAGCTGAGCAAACAAACAGTTGAGCAACTACTTGTCTCTTTATCAGTGTTAATACCGCACATGACTAGTGAGTTGTTAGAACAGTTGTGTAATAAACAGTTGCGTGATTGTACATGGCCAACGGTTGATGAAACATTGGCAATAGCGCACGATATTGATTTTGTGGTGCAAGTGAATGGCAAACTCCGTGCGCAGCTTACCGTGCCACGTGGTGCTACGCAGCCCGATGTGGAAGCAGCGGCGCGCGCATTAGTTGCAAGCCATATAAAAGATAAAGAAATAGTGCGTATTGTATTTGTTGCTAATCGTTTGATAAATTTTGTAGTCAAGTAGTACACAGCGTGCACGAGAAGAAGGAGAATACGATGCGTATAAAAATAGTGTTACTGGCAGCTATGGTAGGGTCAACGGTGAAACTGAGTGGCATGGACAATGTGTTAGATGCTCTGATGGGCATTGACTGTAGTTTGCATAGCCAAGGAAAAGAACTCTCGTTTGATCTCAATGGTATTCAAAAAGCTGAAAATCCTACTAAAGAAGCATTTAAAAAATATATTGAAGTGTATTCTGTTATACAAACACCATTTGCTAAACTGAATGCGGCTGTCGAATATGGCTTAAACATAGGAAAAGAAAAAGAGAATAATTATCTGATAGATAAATTTCAATTTTTTTATACACAAGATCAATCTATCGATGAGCAGGCAGTGAAGAAAACATTTAAAGAAGCGGTAAAAACCATAAAAGAATTGCGTACCGATCAAGAAGACTGTAAGCGAATGATTCACTGGTTCATTCATGGATGCATAGAAGATATATCAGGGGCCGCGCTTGTGTTTGATATCGTTAATAAATGTGAGTGTGAGGGGTTGTTAAAAGATTCTGAAGAGGTAACTGCATAATCAATACAATAATAGATGATCTTATTACATGAATACTAATCGAGATGCGACTATTAATAGACTTCAGACAAGTCCCCTACATGTTATGCAAGCCTATACTTTTATGGTGGACGTAATGAAAAAATGTAACACAGAGGGACTGTTGGGTGCTTAGTAATTGATAAAAGGAGTGTGATGAAGATTTTCTTAGACACAGCAGACATAGAGGCTATTCGTGCATGGGCGCCATACGGCATAATTGATGGGGTTACTACTAACCCTACTCATTTGGCACATGCTGGTGGCAATCCAATTAAACGAGTGCAAGAAATTTGTGACGCGTTGCCCGGTGCGTTTATTAGCGTTGAAGTGACTGAAGTTACGCCAGAAAAGGTTTTAGCACAAGCGCATGCTATTGCTAAAATACACGCAAGTGTAGTGGTGAAAGTACCGGGGGCATTAGAATATTATGGTGTTATAAAAGAGCTCGTTGCCGATGGCATAGCAGTGAACGTAACACTAATATTTGGCCTGATGCAGAGCATTGCCATGGCAAAATTAGGAGTACGTTTCATTTCACCATTTTTAGGACGCTTAGAAGATAACGGTGAAAATCCAGCATTATTTATCGAAGCAGTGTGTGATGCGTTTAAGCACTATGCATTTAAAACCGAAATTTTGGCCGCGTCATTGCGCAATGCAGACCATGTATTAATGGCAGTGTGCGCCGGTGTAGATGTTATTACCGTATCTCCCGCGCTATTACACGAATTATTGACCCATGAGCTAACGGCAGATGGTATGCAAAAATTTAATGCGGACTGGAAAAAGCTCAAAGTCGCTCGTTTCCCGTAAAGCGGATTCTTGCTGTGCGTGTTGCACTGGTAACTAATAACTATTTTCCCTACAAAGGGGGCGTTGCGCGCTCGGTGCATATGCTCTATCAAACAGTGCAGCGTCAAGGCTATGATGCGCGCATTATCACATTTCCCTTTATCTCGGTTGCAGATGAAACGCATCATATTATTCGTGTGTATTCACCACTCCGTTTTTTTTACAAAACACAAATTGGGGTCATGCCGTTTTTACTGTATCGGCAGTTAGACGCAATTTTTAACCAATTAAAGCCACATATTATTCATATTCATCACCCCTTTTTATTGGGGTATGCTGCATTGCAATGGGGCCAACAGCACAACGTTCCTGTTGTGTTTACGTACCATACACAATACGATCAATATCTGTACCATGCACCTATGGCAGGGTCTTTGTGTTTATATTTATTGCAGCAGCGATTGGCAACAGTGTTTAGTGCTATTCATGCACTCATTGTCCCGAGCCAGAGCATTGCACAGCAACTAGAGCCGTTACTTGCACTGCAAAAGACCTCTGTTACGGTAATACCCACTCCCGTTGAGTTAGATTTTTTTTATATGACTCGTGCGCCCATTGTTCATAGCACCTTGAGGAAGCCTCTTGCTTTGTTAAGTGTGAGTCGCCTGGTGCCTGAAAAAAATATTCCCTTTTTGCTCGATGCGCTCTGTTATGTACGTGATTTGCCTGTCACTCTGACTATTGCAGGATACGGCTTTTATTATGATTATTTAAAGCACTATGCCTATCAACAGTGTAAGCTGAATCAGGCGCAGGTATGTTTTGTGCAGAGCCCTTCGCGCGATACGGTGTATCGTCTCTATCAGATGACAGACCTGTTTGTATTTGCCTCGTACACCGAAACCCAGGCTATTGTATTGGCTGAAGCATTAGCAAGTGGGGTGCCAGTAATTGCCAAACGGGCCCCTGGAGCAATCGATTATATTGCGCATGGACATACTGGCTATCTCATTGATACACCCGAACAAATGGGGCAACAGATACGTATGCTTTTTTTTAATCGTATACAATTGCAGCAGTTGAGCACGCAAGCAAAGCAGGCAAGTATTCGCTTGTTTGATCATTCTTCGTTTTCAAGAAGCATCATCTCTTTGTATGCAGGTCTCAAATGAGGGGGATAAGAATATTTTTTCTTTTTGAGCGCATTGAGCTTGGTATTATTAGAAGCTGCTTTGGATACTCTGTTATGAGTTTTCGGGTGAGTAGGCACTAAGCGCAAAGACATGAGTAATGCGTGGTCATGATAACTGCGCATTGCTTTTTGCTGCGCTAGCCGCAAATCGTGATACGCGGTGATTATTGTATTATTTAATTGAGAGATCCCCTCTGACACATCAGAGGTAAGGGGAATAATATCTTGTGTGGCAGGTATATTAAAATGGTGTTGGTAGAGCTCAAGAAGTTCTGTGCTACTTGTTCCTCTTTTGCCTGCGGGAATTACCGCGCTGCTCAATGCATGTCCCAGCATGCGTGTCATAAGAAACAATATGTTGGTATGAGTGTTTAAGTAGTTCAGGCCTTTATTGGTAAAGAGATACTGTTTAGGAAGCGCATGAAGTACCATATACTGTGCCATAAGTCCAGAGGCCATCTGCGCACGAAGAGCATGAGTATTTAATGTATCGAACTGTTTTTTTTCAGAGTCTGCATAACTATGGTATATGTTATGGAGCAGTGCACAGGTGACCGTATCTAAAGTATGACTTTTAATACCGTCTGTTGATAAAGGTTTTGTTTGCAAAAGGCCACCAAACAGATTGCAAAAAGGTAGAATGGGTCTTAGTACTTCAACAGTTAATGGGATATTACTTACTTCTACAGTAGGTTGTGTAAATGAATCGCCAATAGTATTAAGTGCATATTCTACGGCATGCAGCTGCAAATGATGATCATGGCCAAAAGTGCACAACTGGGTTGCATGTTTTTCAAGGAGACTTAATTTGCTCAGTTGCGGTACTATATGCTCTTGAATGGTGGGCTTAGCAAGGTGATTACAAGCTTGCAGGGAGTACATATACGGCATAATAATAATTGCTAATCTAAAAATAGATTTAAACATAGTTGTTTTTTCAATGTTGTATGGTATTGCAATAGCTGCACTTTAAAGAAGCTTAGTATACCCGGCGATTTTGAAATTTGTCAACCTGCAATAACCGTGGTATCATATATCTATGAGTTTATTTCAATTACATGCACCGTATGAAGCACAGGGAAGTCAGCCAGAAGCGATTGCACGCTTAAGCGCATTGCGGCCAGGCAAATCGACCTTGTTGGGCGTCACGGGCTCCGGAAAAACATTTACGATCGCACAGGTTATTGCGCAGCAAAATAAGCCAGTATTGGTATTATCTCCCAATAAAACATTGGCTGCACAGTTGTACGAAGAGCTTAGCTTATTCTTCCCTAAGAATAAGGTTTGTTATTTTGTCAGCTATTACGATTATTATCAGCCAGAATCATATTTGCCCGCGCAAGATATCTATATTCCCAAAGAAACAAAAATTAATAGCGAGCTGGAGCGTTTGCGCATCGAAGCAACTGCATCGTTAATTAACCGACCAGATACTATCGTGGTAACTTCGGTTTCTAGTATATACTCGCTGGGTAACCCGACCGATTATCGTGAATTAAGCTTACCGTTACGTGTAGGCATGCAATACAAGCGCATGGACCTTATCAAACAACTGCTGTTTATTCAGTATGAACGCAATGACATGGACCCGCGTGCTGGTACATTTCAAGTACGCGGTGATTTAATTGATGTGGTGTTGCCATATCAAAAAGAAAAGTTACGCATAGAGCTGTTTGGCGATACAATCGACCGCATGACGTGGGTAGATAAAGTAACGCACGCAACACTCATGCCACTTGATAATACTATTATATTTCCCGCAAAGCATTTTGTGACAACACAAGAAAAAAAAGATGCGGCTGTTAAAAGTATTCAAGCAGAGTTAGATCTGTGGCTACCGCAGCTGAAAAACCCTGTCTATCAAGAGCGTTTAAAGCAACGTGTATCCCATGATCTTGAAATGTTGCAAGAAACCGGGTACTGCTCGGGTATTGAAAACTATTCGACCCATTTTGACGGACGCAAATCGGGTGAGCCGCCGTTTTGCTTGCTTGATTTTTTTGGAGAAGATTTTTTAATGGTTATTGACGAATCCCATATTGCAGTGCCTCAATTACGGGGTATGTATCATGGAGATCGTTCGCGCAAGGGAGTATTAATCGAATTTGGGTTTCGCCTTCCATCGGCGCGTGACAACCGTCCGCTCACGTTTGCAGAAATTGAACGATATTTTAATGACGTAATCTTTGTTTCTGCTACACCCGGTGATTACGAGTTGACCCATTCCGATCATACGGTAGAGCAGATTATTCGCCCTACCGGCTTGTTAGATCCAATAACTGAAATACATCCGCGTGAAGGGCAGATCGAGCATTTGCTTGCACAAATTAAAGAAACGACCGCCAAGGGTTTTCGTACCCTTATTATGGTATTGACCAAAAAACTAGCAGAACAGTTAGCTCATTATTTAGAAGAACAAAAAGTGAGAGTTTGTTATCTGCATAGCGAATTAAAAACGCCACAACGGACCGAGCTATTGCATAAATTACGTTTAGGCACCTTTGATTGTTTGGTTGGTGTTAATCTGTTGCGCGAAGGTTTAGACCTTCCTGAAGTAGCACTGGTTGCTATTATGGATGCAGATATTGAAAGTTTTTTACGTGATAAGCGTTCATTAGTTCAGATCATTGGACGTGCTGCGCGTAATAGTGAAGCAAAAGTTGTTTTATATGCAGACAAAACAACCCATTCAATGCACGAAGCATTAACTGAAACGGCACGTCGCCGCGCCATTCAAGAGGCATATAACAAAGAGCATGGTATTATACCGCGTACGGTAAAACGTGAAGTAAGCAAAGCAATTATTGCATTGCAAGAAGCTATTGCGCAAGCATCTTCGCGTACCAAAAATAAAGCAAAAAAAGAACAGTTGTCATCAGCTGAACGAATGGCATTGCTGAGCCAGTTGGAAGAAGAGATGCGTCAAGCAGCGGAAGCGCTGGATTTTGAAAAAGCAATTGCATTGCGTGAAAAATGGCTTACTCTTAAAAAAATTAAGTAAACGAAAAATAATAAAAAAAGGGTGGATGCGTATATGGAACAGCAGATGATAATCCGGGTATGTATTGGTGCAATAATTATTACGAGTCTGATGATCATGATATCAAAAAAAGCGTACAGTGAGTCTAATTATATAATTACGAGAACAGATCAAATCTCCTCTTATTTCCCTCGATCAGTATATGAAATTGAACAGCTAGCAGCGCATGCGCAAAAACGCGTACAAAAAGAAATAGATGCATTACTTGCAATAAAGCCGGCAGAACGAACATTTCAGAACACAGCACGTGCATATGATGCTATAGCAAGTCTGCACTTTAGCGTGCCAGCACATACTATTTCCCTTGTATCGATGGTAACTACCGATGATGCGTTACGGGACCGTGCAAATTCATTGCAAGCAGAACTGTCTGCATTTGCGATTGATACGCTCAGTCAAAATGTTGCCATATATCAGGCATTTACTGATTATATCGCGCATCAGGGGCAGGTCGAACAGCTCAGCGATGAAGAACGCTACTACTTGCATGAGATAATGGATGGATTTAGACGCCGCGGGCTCCATTTGCCACAAGCGGAGCGGGAATCTATTGTGCAACTCATGAAGCAATTGGCACAGTTGAGCATTACTTTTAGCAAGAATATTGCAAGTGACATGCGTTCGATTACCGTAACGCGTGCAGAGTTAGCAGGCATGGATGATGATTATATTGCGAGTTTGGCACAAGCAGATGATGGTACCTATATACTCAAGACCGATTATCCAACGGTCTTTCCTATTTTAGAGTTCTGTTCTGTTGCACAAACACGAAAAAAGATATATCGGTTATTTAATAACCGTGCGTATCCTGAAAATATAGAACTGTTAGGAAAGATTATTGCATTGCGTGATGAATTAGCGCACAAAGTTGGCTACAATAGTTACGCAGCGTTGAGTATCAGCGATGAAATGGCGAAAACGCCGGAAGCGGTCGAACAGTTCTTGCAATCATTGGTTGCCCCGAGCCAAAAAAAGGCGGCGCGTGAAGTGGAAGAATTAAAGGCATATACCCCATCATCAATTGCATTAGTCGATGGAAAATTTGAACCGTGGGATACTGGCTATATTCGGCAGCATATCAAAAAAACGAAATATGCGGTTGACGATATTGAAGTAAGCACCTACTTTCCTTTAGAAAAAACCTTGCACGGGTTACTGAGCGTATACGAAAAGTTCCTTTCTATTCGTTTCAAGAAAGAAACAATAAAGGGAGTGTGGCATGACGATGTGCACCTGGTAAGTGTGTACGAAGCTGATGGGCAAGCAGATGCTCCTATGGGCTATTTATTACTTGATCTACACCCACGTGCGCACAAATATGGCCACGCATGCCATGTGACTATTATTCCTGCCCACAAAACAGACAAAGGAAACGTTCCTGGTCTTTCGGCAGTGATTGCAAACTTTCCGCAATCGAGTAATGACAAGCCAGCATTGTTAAAGTTTAACGATGTGAACACTTTTTTCCATGAGTTTGGGCATGCGCTCCATGCATTATTAGGTTCTACGCGTATGATAGGATTTGCAGGCACGAACGTGAAAACAGATTTTGTAGAGATGCCTTCCCAAATGCTGGAAGAATGGTTATATAATCCTGAAATTTTAACAATGGTCAGCAGCCATTACGAAACAAAAAAGCCATTACCAGCCGCATTAATTGAAAAAATTATTGCACTCAAAAACTTTGCTACCGGTGATTGGTTATTAAAGCAGATGGTATACGCACAGCTTTCATTGAGCTATCATTTGGCGGGGCAGAAAAAAGATATTATGGGGTTGATGCATCAGTATTTACGCGCATTAATGCCCTATATTAATCATGATCCAGAAAACCATTTCCCTGCGTCATTTGGCCACTTAACGGGCTATGGGGCTGGCTATTACAGTTATTTGTGGTCTAAGGTGTTTGCACTCGATATCTTCTATTACATCAAAGAGCATGGGTTGTTAAATCCGACTACTGGCAAAAAATATGCAACAGAGATTCTAATGCCCGGTGGCAGCAAAGACCCTAACGAACTGCTACGAACCTTTTTGGGTAGAGCACCGAATGCGGATGCGTTCTTTAAAGATTTAGGGTTGCGCTAACAAGAGCGCAACCCTGCTTTTTGCTTTGATTCAGGCAACAGAACTGTTGCCTTCTAATACAGCGATACGCGCTTCCAGCGCTGCATTTTTTGCAGCCAGTTGTTTAATATGTGCAAGTAGCAGTGCCGGTAATTCATGGTACTTCACCGTTTGCACGTCACCATTTTTATCACGTATCACGAGATCAGGAATAAGTTCTTCCACCTCTTCTGCAATTAGTCCAAAGTGAAGTTCATCTGCCATGTTCTCTTTCTTATAATTAAAAGTGACTGGGCGTAACTCAAGTAACTTGGTTGTTTGCGGATCAATATCTTGGATATTTTTTTTGTAATTACGAGAAGAAGAAGCAATACCCAGATTTCCACCCGAAGATACAAGCACAGGCGAACCCGATATGGTGGTGTTGGCAATACCACCAATCGTTGCAGATAATGCGGCTGGATTGATATTAATTACACCATTATCTCCAGAAGAACCGGATGAGCCAATATATATGTTATTCTGTTCTGCACCGCTAAGAGCACTTCCTGCTCCTTGGCCTATGGCAATATTATTTGCTCCTGAGACTAAACCAGATAATGCATCTTGCCCAATTGCACAATTATTCCGTCCCGTAGTCACCTTTGGTAATGCATTCTGCCCAAATGCCACATTCGTATTCCCAGTTATGCTTGCATTTCCAGCTCCTGCTCCTACTAGAGTGTTGCCGTTGCCATCCGTCATTGCCAAAGTTATTGTTGTACCAGAACCTGTAAATTGTACGGAACTGCCAGATCCCGCCACATTACCTGATCCTAGTGGCGCAGTTAATGTTAACGAGTTGCCACTAACAGATCCTGAATCAGTAGTAATAGTAATCGATGAAGCAGGGGCGGCTTGAAAAGTTGGCGCATTGCCAGTTCCATTTGAAGTTAATAGTTGCCCTGCAGTTCCCACGGCTGTTGCAGTTATTGCCGATGTCCCATTTCCCAACAAAACACCATTTACTGTGAACGTACCTGCTCCCGTTCCTCCATTAGCAACGGTGACTGGGGTAGAGAGAGCTATGGTAGCACTACCACCAAGTGATAACGGAGAGCCGCCTGTAATGCTAATACCGGTACCGTTGGTCAGCGTAATTGAACTGTTTGTTAATGCAGCGTTAGGCACCGTACCGAAACTCGGTGCTGCACTAGTGCCATTACCCAAAAGAACGGTATTGCTAGCACCTGCTGCTGTTGTATTCAATACTGTGCCATCGTAATAGACCACGCCGTTTGTATTAGTCATCGCAGTTGCATTCGTACCGCCATGGGCTATAGACACTGGTGTTGATAAAGTTATTGTTGCACTACCACCAAGTGATAACGGAGAACCACCTGTAATACTAATACCGGTACCGTTGGTCAGCGTAATTGAACTGTTTGTTAATGCAGCGTTAGGCACCGTACCGAAACTCGGCGCTGCACTAGTGCCATTGCCCAAAAGAACGGTATTGCTAGCACCTGCTGCTGTTGTATTCAATACTGTGCCATCGTAATATACCACGCCATCAGTATTAGTCATTGCAGTTGCATTCGTACCCCCATTAGATATAGGCAAGGGGAGTTCCAACAATCCGCTTGGATTCAGTGGATGACCATTGATTGTCAGCGTGCCTTCAATTTTAATAGGCCCATTTACCGTTACCGGACCGTTAATCTGTGCTCTTTCTGCATCAAAAGAATACACTGCTAAGCGGGGAATGATAGTAAGTTTAGGACGTCTATGCACCTCTAAAGTGCCGTTTTGTGCGTTGATTATCTGAGGTGTAGTGATTATGAGTGCAGATAGAAGCAATGATCTATTCATAGGTTCTCCTTATCGCTCGGTATCTTTTCGACTTCACCAACCTGTTCTTTGAAACGTGAAGGGTGGAGCAGAAGGCTTCGACGGACACGTCGACACATTTGACTTTGTCGAACACCAATCCGATTTATGCGATAGCGCTGTTTCCTTTTAGTGCAGCGATACATGATTTTAGTTCAGTAATTTCTTCAGTCAGACGTGTTTCCAATTCTTCATTTTTTGCAGCCAGTTGTTTAATATGTGCAAGCAGCAGTACCGGTAACTCATGGTACTTCACCGTTTGTGCGTCACCATTTTTATCACGTATCACGAGATCAGGAATAAGTTCTTCTACTTCCTCTGCAATCAGTCCAAAGTGAATATCGGTCGATTCATGTTTTTTATAATTAAAGGTGACAGGACGCAAATTAAGTAGATTTGTTTCCTGTATATCGATATCTTGAATATTTTCTTTGTATTTACGTGAAGAAGAAACAGTACCCAGCTGTCCGTTCGAATCTATGAGCACTGCTATGGCATCGCTTGCCCCTGTGGTAACTCCGCGTATACCACTAATGAAAGCAGAAGAAATGGTCTCTGGATTGCCAATACGAAGCGTACTATTATCTCCGCTACCACCAGGTAATCCTATGCATATGTTATCGTTGCCAATAGCATTCAAGCTACTCCCACTTGCTGCCCCTATGATAATATTTGAGACTCCAGAAGTTAATTGAGTTCCTGCTGAATTACCTATAACAGTATTGGAGGATCCAGAAGTCAATTGAGATCCCGCTGAATTACCTAGCACTGCATTAAAAAACCCTGTCATAGATGCATTCCCAGCTCCAGCGCCTACTACCGTATTGTCATTAACATCAGTCATTGTAAGAGTTATTGTGGTACCAGATCCCGAAAGCTTCACTGTAGAACCAGATCCTGCTGCAGTTAACGTTAACGAATTGCCCGTGACAGAGCTTGTATTGTCAGGTGTATTAATTGTGAATGCTTGAAAAGTTGGCGCATTGCCAGTTCCATTCGATGTTAACAACTGACCGGCAGTCCCCGCAGTAGTGGTATTTAATTTAGTGCCATCGTAATACACCACGCCGTCTGTATTAGTCATCGCAGTTGCATTGGTGCCACCATTGGCAATAGTTACTGGGGCTACAAGATCGATAGTCATGGTAGTGCTGTTAGTAGCCGATGTGGTTATATTATTGCCACCTTGCATGGTCACGGTTGCACCGGAAATTGCGCCAGTATTACCATCAATATTCGATATACCCGACCCACCAGCACCTGTTACAAAAAGAGGTGCCAGCCCAGGCCCACGCGAAGTAAGTATTTGTCCTGCAGTTCCTACGGTAGTGGTATTCAATATTGTGCCATCGTAATACACTACACCATCAACATTAGTCATTGAAGTTGCATTGGTGCCACCATTGGCTATAGACAAGGGGAGCTGTAGCAATCCACTGGGATTCAGTTGCTGACCATTGATTGTCAGAGTTCCTTCAATTTTGATCGGCCCATTTACCGTTACCGGACCGTTAATCTGTGCTCTTTCTGCATCAAAAGAATACACTGCTAAGCGGGGAATGATAGTAAGCTTAGGGCGTCTATGCACCTCTAAAGTGCCGTTTTGTGCGTTGATTATCTGGGGTGTAGTGATTAAGAGTGAAGATAGAAGTAATGATTTATTCATAGGTTCTCCTTTTTTTATATTTTATTGCAACGGTGATTTGAAAACAATACAGCACATTCACACACTGCGTGTCAACAAAAAAAGTTTCTTCACAAATACGAAGCAAAATGAGGTACACTAATAAGGGTGTATTGTTTGAGATAGGAAAGATATGGATCATTCATATGGTATTGTTTTGCAAGCGAAGCTCTCAAAACAAAATAAGATATTGTTATTAGACAAAAGCCATGGAAAAATAGTAGCCATTCCATTTTGCAAAAAACAGCTGCACCTGAGCCCAGGCACTATGTTAGAATATGTACTATCACAGAAAATATATGGTTTTTGCATAGAACAGATTTCTATTTATGATGCACCGCTTACGCTGGGGCGTAATGATATACTATTTTTGCATACGGTATTGGAGCTCTGTTTGTATGGGCTCGTTGAAAACCAAAGCGCAGTTCCTATTTTTGCAGATTTTTATGGTATGCTTTACACTCATAGTAAGCAATGGAATAATATGCAAAAGTTAGTTTTTATATTACGATTTTTATGGAATACCGGCATGTATGCAGAGGAAGCAGTAAAGAAATATCCTCATATACCCTCTCTTTTTGTATTACCTCTTGAATTAATGATTCATAAAGCGGTAGAGTGTAAATACGAAGAATTGCGTATGTGTATACAGTTATGCTTACAAGTGCATCCACAAAGAGAAAAATTTAAAGTATTGGTAGGGTGAGCAAATGAATAGAAAGAATGTGTTCTTGCTGGGGTTGATGATCGGTATGTGTGGCGCACTGACGTATGGCGCTGGTCCATTGGTTGATCCTACTCGTTTTATTATGACGCAATGGAATGAGCGCGAAGAGCAGTTAACGCAATTAAAACAAGAGTATCAAACGGTTCGCGAAGAAACACAAGAAAACTTACGTATTATTCAAGAACGTCTTGATCAAGCAACAGCCTTAGTAAATCAAACGAAAACAGATTTGGCTACGGTACATGGTACAGAAAAAGAATATCTAACTCGCTTTTTAGCACGGGCCAATGATCTGTATCAAACGCTTTACACTATGCGCATGACGTATGAAGAGCAACCGAGTATTTTAAAACAACATGTGGAACTGCTTGAAAGTTTTAAAAAAGATACGGTGCTCAAAGGATTAGTACGTGAGCCGCGCCCTTTTTATTCGTTTAGCGATGTGCAAAGTGATTTTAAGCGGGTGTTTGATGAAGAAGACAGCCTTGAGCAGCTTAAGACGCAAAAAAGTGATACCCTTGCCGATTTTGAAAACCGCAAAAAGAAGGTTGCTATTGCCACTAAAACCTACCAAGAACGCAAAAAAGAGATGGAAGAGTTTACGCGTACTGCGCATCGCAGCTATCAAGCGGCAGATCAAACATACAAACATAAGCGTGAATTATTAGACATTGATGAACAGATTGCGCGTTATGAACAGCAGCTTGCTGAGCTACGCATTACGGTGATCAATAGAAAAATTATGTTTCTTAATGCGCGTATTATTATAGAAAATCAAAAACTCGAAATTTTTAAAAATAATCTTGAACGGGCGCGCGTCGGGTTGCGTATTAATGAAACAGAAGTAGGGGAAGCGCGCAATAAATTAGAGCATGACCGTCAAAAACTGTCAGCAACGCGCGTGCCACTCTTTGAAGAGATCAAAAATTTATCTGCTAAGCGCGAACAGCTTAAAAGAGAGATTGAACAACTTACTATACGCTATAAAGTTGTGCAATCGAAAAAAGAAGAATTTGGCCTGTGGGTCATAGAAAATCGTTCCCTTGATGGGTACAGTTCATTGTGCGAAATCGGCACTAAAACTGCGCAACTGCAGTTACTGGAAAAGCGTATAGAATATGTGCAAGCACAAAAAGATTTACAAGATGAACAGATAGAGCATGAGCAGGTAAAGTTCCTTGTAGTGCAAACCTGGTATCAATTACTGCAACACAAAACGGTTGATACTGAAACATTGCAACAGGTTTCTAAAGAGTTTTCTGACCGCCAAGTGAAGGTAACGCAAGATCTTGCAGCATCACAAGATAAGAAACAGGCAATTGCGAACTTTTTGAATTTTCAGTCAAAAGAGGTTGCTAACTTGCATGTGGTCAGTCAAGAAATTAAAGATGAAAAAGATGGCATGTTCAAGCAATATCCATTGCGGTACCAAGTGTGCATGCAGAATGTTGCTGATGCAGAAAAAGTGATGAGTGAGCAAGCAGAAGTGGCGGGTAAGCTGTTAGAGGCGAACAATACCATTACTAACATACGCCAAAATACGTTGCGTGAAATTAAATTTATGATTAATGAGCTGCATGGTAAAAGCAGATGGCAACGTTCTCATTATGCAATTTCATGGCACGGCATTCGTAATATTATCCCCGATATTATCTATTTCTGTTCCGACGTGTATGACCTTGGGCGCTCGTACATACATGAGTTTTCAATCAAAGGGCAGATCGCCAACATTGCGCATGCGTTTGTGCCAATGCGACGTGCTCTTTCTGTTATCATCTCCATTTTCTTGCTTATTATGGGCTATCTCTTCTTGCGTACTCGCCTGAGTGCATTTGAGCAATATTTAATGCGAGGGTTGCCGAATCAGCCAATGCTTAACTTTTTTATCCATGCAAGCATTTGTGCATTGCGGTTCGTAAGAATCCATTTAAATGGCCTGTATTGCTGGGGGTTTATTTTTTGGATTATGTATTGGCAGCATTATTTCGCCATAGATCTTTTTGTGCGGGTTATCTTTTATCTTGTATCGATCGTGTACCTAACCTATATTACCCATCTGTTTATTGAACATATATTGCACTACAACCGCACCCATAATTTCCCGTTCTTTAGTCCACCGCTTGAAAGACGTTTTTATATAGTAATCTCTTTATTTGCGTATACATCAATTATCATCTTATTATTCCGTGAAGCGTACGCATACGCCACTATTCATAAATCTGAATTGCCGAACATTTTAATGGCGATATATTCTATTATTTTACGTGCCCTTGTGATCTTTTCGATTGGTAAGGAAGAGATTTTAGCACTAGTGTCACGGCGCGGCTTTATTTGGCATTGGGTCGAATATATTATCGAAAACTATTATTACCTTCTGCTCATGGCGGTTATTATGCTTATGATCTTAAGCGACCCGTACATTGGTGGTTATGGCAATCTGATCTCGTATTTAGTCTGGGGTATTGTATGTTCTTTAATTGTAGCGCGGGCTCTGTACGAGTTGCATGTATATCTGAAGAAATATTCTGAAAAAATATTTTTCATTGTAGAAGATGACGAACTCAAACGGGAACGGTTTGGGTATGCACGTACATGGTATGGCATAGCAGTTATCTTTTTCTTTATATTATTTGCAAGCTTAGGAGTCATCATTGCAGTTAAAATTTGGGGCCTTCCCATTGCAGCAGATGATTTTTGGGCAGCATTTGATTTTCACCTCTTTTCTACGCACGTGGAAAAGGGGGAGACCGTTTGGTTTACTCCGCGTAAATTTTTACTGTTACTTTCGTTTATTGGATTTGGACTTGTTAGTTCAGTATTGTTTAATAAATTTGTTCTGCAGCGTATATTCCAAGTGCTTCCTGTTGAACTGGGAATACAAAATACTATTTTAAGCATCGCACGATATCTTATTGTAATGATCTCTATTTACGTAGGATTTCAGTGGGCTGGCCTTGGTACGTTGTTGTTAGGTATCGGTATCGTTATCGGTTCGATCAGCTATATATCGAAAGAACCGGTCGGTGACTTTATTTCCTATTTTATTATTTTAGTGCAGCGCCCTATACAGATCGGTGATTACATTGCACTCACTGAAGAAATTCAGGGGGTCGTGCGTAAAATAACACCCCGTTCTATTATTTTGCGGCGTAAAGATAGCTTTAGTATTATTGTGCCCAACTCAATGGTATTGAGCCACGCAGTAAGCAACTGGCATTATGCACGTAACTTTATTGCATTTGATGATATCACGTTTGTGATTCCCTATGCGGCTGATCCAATGTTTGTTAAAAAGATCGTGCAACGGGTATTAGAAGAAAATATCGATGTATTGAAAAGCCCCAAATATATTGTGCGACTTGAAGATCTGGGTGAATATGGATTCGTGTTTTTAGTACGGGGCTTTATTAGTAATATTAATATCTTACGTCGTTGGGATATTGCTTCAGATATTCGTTTTGCTATTACTAAAGCGTTACGTGAAGAGAATATCAAGATTGCTGTACCAACACGCGTAATTGTGAAAGAGTAGGTAACTATTTTTTCTTTCCGCGCAGTGCCCAGAGCCGTTGGAGAATGCCTGATTCATATGATCCGTAAAAAATAAGAGCGATGGCAAGAAAGATGAAAAATCCGTTAAGCCAAAGCTGTAAGATATTGAGTGTGTAAAGCAAGAGAATAATTCCCAGAATCAGTAATACAAGCCCTTTGAACTCTTTGTTTACTAAAGGGAAATTAGTTTCACCGTTCATATGAACTCCTTCTTTTAATAGAGATTAATTAATCTTTATGCATTTACCCTATCCTGCATAAAAAATAAAAATCAAGAGTTCATATTGCTTTTGTTCAAGAAACCATCAATGGGCCATGGCGATTGTGTGATGAGTGTGGTGTCGTCAATGAGCTCGTGATTGACCATGAGCACAATGTTTTGTACTGTTTCTGCGTGTGCGTGTATAGTCTTGCTCAGAGATTCTAACCAATACCATTTTTCACGTGTTGTGCGCATATGTGCGAGCGGATTGTGATCGAAAGAGATGAACAGTTCTTGATGCGGAGTGACCGTTGTTGCTTGGAGCGTAAGAGAGGGAGCCTGTTTATGTAATTCTTGGTACTGATGCAACCAAGATTGTACGATGGTACTCATCTGTTCTTCAGTTTTTTCTGTCCAAGTAACAGACACCGTTTCTGTATGCCATTGGTCGTTATAGTAATTATAAAGAACCAGTTTTTTGGTGCTATGCTGGTTGTTATCGCCGCGCTGTATACGGGGCATACTGATTATTATGCTATTGTGATAGGCATAGTACCCTACCCCTCCAATACACGCGCATATGCAAAAAATAAGAGATAACCGTTGTTTCATACTCATGATGGTTGTAAGAGGGGGATAACTGTTTGCAACGCAAGAGCTATTTCTTCGATTAGGTAATCGCATGAAAAACTATTTTTAACGGTACATTCGATAGCGCATGCGCTCACTTGTATGCCTTGTAATATTTTATAGGGAATAGCAGAAGGGCCAAAGCATGCAAAATGAAATCGCGCATTTTGCGCAATACTCTCTGCTATAACGTGTGCATAGTGATTGCTCTTTTTTTGCTGGGGCCTATGGGCATCCGCATAGCTAATCCACGGATGAGCATCATCGGTTAGGCAGATTGTTGCATCAGACATGGCAGTAAACGTGAAGATATCTATGGTATCTGCTGTTCCATGGTTTTCCATGACTGCTATGCTTACAAATAAATCGATTGAGAGCGTATTGGCTAGTGTTGCTAGCTCTTGCAGTTCATTATCTTTACTACTCTTTTGTGCAATAATAACGGTAACTTCTGGGGTTAGTTCCAATTTTTTTTTGATCTGCTGACATATACTCAGCGCATAGGTACTATTGCTACCGGTATTTGTTGCCTGGAGCATAATACGTACTGCAGACGCATGAAGACAGGTGCATAAACACCAAAGAAAAATAAAAAAACGGGTTAACGACATGTTAAATCTGAACTTAAAAATTCTTTTAAAAATGTTTGTCTTTGTACGGTCTTATTATTCTTGATGGCAATCGCCAATGCCTTTGGTTGGCCGATAATAATACATAACCTTTTTGCACGTGTTATTGCAGTATACAGTAAATTGCGCTGCAGCAACATAAAATGTTGCATGAACAGAGGAATAATCACAGCCCCGTACTCTGAACCCTGGCTTTTATGAATAGAGATAGCATACGCAAGCACCAGCTCATCCATTTCATGCGTATCGTATGTCACTTCCCGTTCATCAAAACGAACAGTTATAGTGTGCATTTCAGTATCAATATCTTCGATAATCCCAATATCACCATTAAAAACATGCTTATCGTAATTATTACGAATTTGCATGACCCGATCACCTACCTTGTATTGCGTTCCTATGTGGGTATAGCTTGGCTTTTCGTGTGGATTAAGTAATGGCTGTAATTGATGGTTGAGATTATGGGTGCCAGCAACCCCTTTGTTCATAGGGGTCAAAATCATGGTATCTTCAACATACGGATTGAGAGATTTATTCTGGCAAAAGCGATGAATATGGTGAACGAGATTCTCTACTTTTTCTTCTTTAATAAAAATAAAATCTTTTTTAGTATCGGGTGCTTGAAAGACGGGAAATTCACCACGATTAATTCTATGGGCATTAACCACAATAAGGCTGTTTGCTGCTTGCCTAAAAATATGAGTTAAGCGTACGTGAGCAATGGAAGGGGTTTTGAGTAAGTCTGATAAAAAGTTCCCCGCGCCAACAGAAGGTAGTTGGTCGGTATCCCCAATAAAAATGAGATGGGCGCGTAACGGAATCGCTTTAACCAACGCTGCAGCTAAGAAAATATCGATCATTGAAGATTCATCGATAATAAAGAACTGGCCTTTCAGTGCATTTTTTTCGTTGTGTATAAAGCTAAAATTGCTTGCATCGAATTGGAGCAATCGATGTAAGGTTGCGGCATATTTTCCTGTCCCTTCAATAATGCGTTTTGCCGCACGTCCCGTGGGAGCAGCAAGATGGTACTGTAAATGCTGCGCATCAAGTAATGAAAGTAATCGTTTGATGAGCGTTGTTTTACCCGTGCCGGGACCGCCCGTAATAACTGTTACTTTATTTTGTAAGCAGGTTAAAATAGCGCGTTGTTGATCTTCGTTGAGTTCTATGTGTCCTGACGTTTCTGTGCGCAATTGAGTATAAATTGATGCAATATCGAACACGATATCAGAGACTGTTTCTTGAAGGTTTTTAAGCCGTTGTGCTACCCCTTTTTCACTAAAATAATATTGGGAGAGCGCAATGTAATGGGCATCTTGGTGACTGATAAGTTTAATTTTTGTTTGTTCGTATAGTTCATGCAGTGCAGTTTTGCATAACTGTTCATCAGCACCGGCCAGTTCAAGCAAGGTAATTGCTTGTTCTTTTAGTTGATCAACGGTCAGATACAGATGTCCTTGATTGGTAGCCTGACTTAATACGAACAGTAACCCCGCTTTGACTCGTTGGATCGAATTTTTGGCAATACCAATCTTGTGCGCTATAGTATCTGCCGTCTTAAAACCAACTCCCCAAATATCTTCTGCTAATCGATAGGGATTTTCTTGCAAAAGAGCAATAGCGTTCTGACCATATTGTTTATAAATTTTTGTGGCAAATACCGGTGAAATATCTTTTTCCTGCAGAAAGATCATAATTGCTGACACCGCTTTTTGCTGGTGCCATGCGTGCTTGATTTGATCGATACGTTTGGTGCCGATGCCCTCAATGGTAGCAAGACGTTCCGGTTCTTGTTCAATAATGGTGAGCGTATTCGCTCCAAAGCGTGCGACAATTTTTTTTGCGAATGCTTTACCAATGCCTTTGATCAGGCCAGAGCCTAAATATTTTTCAATGCCCACAACAGTGGTAGGTAGTTGAGCTACGCACGTAGTTGCTTGGAACTGTTTACCAAACTTTGGGTGCATTACCCAACTACCCTGTACCGTTACTTGTTCGCCTGCTTGAAGTGTAGGCAGGGTACCTGTTACAATGATTTCCTGTTTATTAGTGCCGACCATAACAAATACCGAAAATCCTGTTTCTTGGTTATTGAAAAGGATACGGTCGATGGTGCCTTGCAATTGATCAACAGGAGTCATATAATCTGTTTATTTTCTACGTTGCTGTTTTTGTGTTTCGAGAAACTGTTGCCACCCTTGCGGACAACTGCGTATAAGATCGCTAATAAAGCTTACTAAGTCTACGCAGAATTCATCAAGTTGTCTAAACGTTTGCACGTTTCTTCTGAACGCATCTAACTCTTTGCCATCTTCTTCTCTGCTCCAGTCGAGTAAATAGCTGTGTGTGCGATGATGCTTGTGTGCCCATTCATCAATAAAGCGTAGAGTGATAATCTTGACGCCACGTGCTTGGGCAACAAATGGGGTAGCAACTTTAATAAAATCTTCTATCGCTTGGTGGAGTAATGGGCGGAACATTTCCATTTCTTGTTCAGTCAGTTCGTCACTTGTTTCTAAGCGTGTCAACGATTGTATCGATTGATTATTAGAGCGGAACACATATTTGCCCATACGTGCATTGGTAGTATGGTCGAGCACGCCGTATAATAGATCTTCAACTTTTTTAGTAATGTAAAGCAACTGCTTTATTTTATGATCGTTAATGCCTAAAGGGGTGCCGTCAAAAACGGATGGCACATTGATGGGTAAATCTTTTGGTGCATGATGTATTTCTCCTGCGTATGCCAATGCGCTACTGA
Organism: Candidatus Babeliales bacterium; assembly: GCA_049692255.1. GTDB lineage: Bacteria > Babelota > Babeliae > Babelales > JACPOV01 > JBAVOR01. The sequence goes on along the minus strand of JBAVOR010000009.1, from coordinate 32,360 downwards.
GTGCTATGAGCGCAGTAATACGGTATTGATGTTTTTTGTGCATCTTCATAAAAACTCCTTGGTACATAAAAAATAATGATAAACCATTATACGTTATAATAACAGTTCGAATGAGAGACCGAGATTAAAATCTTTACCAATGCCCATATTCATAAAGGTCATGTCTCCCCAGACGGTTAGCGCCCAATCTAGATTACTGTACGGGCGTATGTAACTGAGGCCACCAAATATTTTATTTTGAAATGCTGGTGTGCAGCGAGCGAGTTGTTTCTTGAGTAGCTCTTTTTCATTTTTTGGTGCATCGATGTTGCCTAATTTTTCTTGTTGTTGATACCAAAAATCGTAGCCGAGCGTGAGGCGCCATCGTTCTGCCATATCACCGGTTAATGCAGTAGTAATTTTAGTAAGGAAACCAGGGAATACAACCGTATCGAACCCTTGCGGGAATAGAGTATTGACCAGTTGCTGTTGTAAAAAGGTGAGCTCTGCATCGCAATTGACAACTTCCGGATTCAAGACTGCGTCAAAGGCAGCAATATCCTTCTTTTGAATGTAATAGCGGCGTTCTTGTGCTTGGAAGAGATATTCGACAACTGCCCGTGTTTTAAACTGGAGCTTTTCAGATACCTGTAGATTGCACAAAAAGAATGGTCCCATCCCCACGTGTCCGTTATTGCCCAGCCCATCTTCAAGGAGGATGCGCGAAAGCCTATTGAGTGCCGCAAGCAAGAAATTGGTGCCTATTTGTTGTGCTTGCGTTAAATCAGTTAAGGCAGTATTCAAAAGATCAATTAAATCGAGCTCAGGTGTTGACATATTCTTTTTAAAATGATTGCCAAGTAATCCTTTTTTAAACGCCCATGCAAGGGGGAACGTTGTTTCAATGCCTGCATGGAAATTGATATAATCGTCATGAACAAAGCGATATGCAACGTCTAAGCGGAAATCTCCCATCCCCACCCTGTCCGCAATTAAATGTCGTTCGGCAAATCCCCATTCTTCTTCCTTATCACGCTCCTTTTGATGAAGCTCTTGGGTAAGATCTTCTTGTTCAAGCACATTCAAATCGAAATGGCGTAATAAATATTCTATGGGGGTCCACCATTGAATAAGCCATTTACCCTTTAAATACTGTGCCCCGAGCATAGCACCAGCACGATATTGGGTAACGCGTGCCCCGCCAACAATTTCAAAAACTTTCAATAAATTGATATTAAACCCGAGATCGTCGATATCAGGGATGAAGTTCGGGTTGTCCAGTGCTAAATAAGAATTGAGATGATGATCGGTATTGGTAAAAAAAGAGCTGTCCATCTGGTTGTAAAAGAATTGACAAGTAAGCTGCCAGGGTTGCCCTTCTGCTCGTAAGCAGTCGCGGTACCCTGAAAAATAAAATTGTGGCATATCCAACAGAGACCGTTGATTAAACGGATGGGTATACAAGTACAAGTCTTCCCGTAATATTTTTTGGGCATCAATGATGGTCTGGGGACTGGTCGGGCATTCGGCGCGGGTTGCTTCTGTCTGTCGCCGCCGCGTGATATATCCCAAGACTATTTCGGCGGTCACTTCTTTTGGCGGCTCGTTAAAGAGCGTATCCGCATCTGAATCGTCATCAAACAGGCCCTCGAGTTCCTGTTCAATGTCATAATGGCTGACAGAAGAGTTTTTATTAGGTAACGTACTGCTTGTGTGTAAAAGCAGTAGAATGAGACATACACCTTTTTTATTCATGGAGCGCTTCTACTCCCTCAAATATGGTAATAGAGTGATAATTCTTATGCACTAATTTAAGTAGAGGTACGTTATCACAGATTTCTCAGTTTAGCAAAAATAGAAAGGTGATTTTTACTGTTTAGTGGGCCGTTCATCATTTTCTGCTTGAACAATATAACGTTCTTGGGCTAAAATGATTAATTAGCATTAGTTTTATTGTTGCGAAAGGATATTATGACAGACGGTGTGTATATGGTAAAAGCGGCTTCATTTATTGCCGCGGCATTAGTGATGGGCATTGGGAGCATTTCCCCTGCGTATGGGCAAGGGCTCGTTGGGGCAAAAGCCTGTGAAAATATTGGTAAGTACCCAGAGAGCGTGCGTGATATCCGCCAAGCAATGGGTTTAGCATTGTTTATGATTGAAACGTCTGCCGTCTACTGTTTGGTGATAGCATTCGTTATATTGCTCATGGCACGCATGGCCTAGAGAGAGAGACGTTTGAGGGAACGCAATGATTAACGGTACCCTGTTTGTACAAATGATACACTTATTTATTGCCTATTGTATTATCGATAGACTGTTTCTTCGTACAGCCGTTGCGCTTGTTTTAAAACAAAGAGCGCATGAGGCGGAGTTGAAAAAAGGTATCATGCGCACGCAACAGGAAATCGATGGCGTTGCGCAGCAGACCCACCAGGCATGGGACAGAGCCAAAGAGGCCTATCGTGAGCGTGCACCCCTGATAACAAGGCACTTAGCGCCATTGGCAGTTGCGCAAGAAGCAGCAGAGCGATTGCAAGAGGCACCAGTTGATATGAGGCTTGTTGAATCGTGTAAGCGATCATTATACAAACGAGTAATTCATGAATGAAATACTGATTATTCTTTTTCGCCTTATCAATTTTATGATATTGATTGGGTTATTTGGATACCTCGTGCGTAAAAAAGTGATTCCGGCGCTCGCAGAGGGCATACAAGAAGAAGCGGCGCATCAGCAGTTGTTGGCGCAACAAAAAGAATTACTACAAGACGGTTATGTGCAAGCAAAGCAAGAAGCGCACATACAAGAACAACAAGCACAGTCGTTATTGATAAAAATTGATCAATGGCGTGCTGATGAGCAACAACGCATGAGTGTACAACAGGCTGCCACTGAACGTTCATTTGCTGCTTGGCAACAACAACGGCGTCGTACGGCGCAGGAGTATACACAAGTGCTTGCTTACCAGCGAGTAACAGAGGAAGCTTTTGCGCAGTTAACAGAAGAGTTGGGAAAACAGTTTCAATCATCTGAAGCGTGCCAGACGTTTACGCATCAGGTTATACAAACTATGAAAAAATGACGGTGTCGTTGATGAATAACCAACAAAAACTTGCTCGTTTGTATGCACAGGCGTATATGGGAGTGTATGGGCATACGCTCGATCGTACTCATATTGCTACATTGGAACTGTTGGCGCGCCTTTTTATTGATGATACACGAGCGCGCGCTCTCATTAAATTCCCTCACGCAGCAGCGTTGCAGCAGCAATGGTTTACGCGATTAGCAAAACAATGCGCAGTAGAGAGTTGGCTAGCAATAGTTATGCTATTAATGCAGCATGCGCGGTTGCAGCTATTGGGATTAGTAACGCACTCTATAGTCACTCTCTATTATCAAAAGCATGATATGCTCCGTTGTACGATAGAAACGGCATGTCCGGTGCTATCGCAAGAATATGAAACGATTGCCCATTTTTTTGAAAAAATGGCTGGAAAAGAAATTATATATACCACAAAGGTAGATACTGCTTTAATAGCAGGAGTTCGCATCAGTTCATCAACCGTGTTATGGGAAGACTCAATACGCAAACGATTGAATGACTGTGCTAAGATGGTTCGCAAAGGATATGCATGATAGAAAAAAATGCTGATCTTGTTTCAATATTTGAAAAAGCATTACAAGAAGTAGCCCCGGCTAACCTTGAAGAAATTGGTACCGTAATGCAAGTAGGAGACGGTATTTGCCGTGTCTATGGGCTTACTAACGTACTGTTTGGAGAGCTTGTGTATTTCGATCGCGGCAATCGCGGTATCGTCATGAGCATGGATGAAGATTCGGTATCGGTATTTTTATTTGATGCAAGCATTGCAGTGTCTGAGCAAGAAATGGTAAAGCGGTCGGGTACCGTATTTAAAATACCGGTCAGCATGCAACTGCTGGGACGCGTTATCGACGTGACCGGTAAACCACTTGATAATGTTGGTTCCATTGATGCACATGAGTATCGCCCTGTTGAAGCTTCAGCTCCTGGTATTGTTGAACGGAGCCCCGTTAATGAATCATTAGAAACGGGCGTTACTGCTATCGATGCGCTCGTACCAATAGGCAAGGGACAGCGTGAGTTGATTATTGGTAATCGTAATACCGGTAAGACATCTCTTATCTTAGACGCCATTGTTCATCAAAAAAATAAGAATGTATTATGTATCTATGTGTCTATAGGACAACGACAATCATCACTCATTCGGTTTATGCAAACATTGATGCAGCAAGATGCTCTTAGTTATACGGTGATTGTCAGTGCGGAGGCATCTGAAGCCGTGTTAAAGCAGTACTTAGCACCGTATGTTGGTTGCACAATAGCTGAATATTTCCGCGATCAAGGGCATGACGTGCTGGTTATCTATGACGATTTATCAAACCATGCGATTGCCTATCGCGAAATGTCGCTTTTGCTAAGGCGTCCACCGGGGCGTGAAGCGTATCCGGGCGACGTGTTCTATCTTCATTCGCGCTTACTTGAGCGTGCGGGTAAATTCATGCGTGGTGGCTCAATTACTGCACTGCCGATCGCACAGACTCAAAGCGATGATATTACTGCGTACGTGCCAACAAATTTAATTTCTATTACCGATGGGCAAATATTTCTCGATTCCAACTTATTTAATCAAAACATTCGCCCAGCAGTAAACGTTGAACTATCGGTTTCGCGTGTTGGTGGTGCTGCACAGACAAAAGCGATTAAAAAAGTTACTCGCGCATTGCGTTTAGAGTTAGCACAGTACCATGAACTGCTCGATTTTGCGCAGTTTGGCACAGAGCTTGATACCGTTTCGCAAAAAAAATTGCAGCGTGGCGCATTGGCAGTAGAACTGCTCAAGCAAGCGCCTCTAAGCGGCTATTCATTTATCGATCAAACACTTATGTTGTTTCTGTTAAAAGAGAACTTCTTAGACAGCTTGCCGTTGCCACAGGTACATGCATATGCAGATCGTTTTGTGAGTTATGTGCGCTCAACATATCAAGAATTGTACACTGCCATTGAGCGTACCAAAGATCTTTCAGATGAACTGCAGAAAAAGATACGCGGCGTAGCGCACGAGTTTCATACCATGTTTGCTGAATAGTAAACAGCTTTTTCATGTCTTGTTAAAAAAGGAGATAAGCAATGAATAGTAAAGCGATCTTTTGTGCGTTATTGTGTTTGCAAATAATTATTTGCTCCGCCATTATTGCACAAGAAGAAAAAGTAATTCCAGTGCATATTATGTGCGTGCAAGAAAGAAGCGAAGAGAGCAGCAAGGCATTGAATGTGCTTCTATTCCATGCGACACATGATGACATAAATATATATAAAAGCTTTGATACCGACACTAAGCACGTGTCTATTGGTAAAGGTCAAACTCCTATAGAAAGTGCTTTGCAAGCAGCGACTATCGGCTTGGTAATACAACAATCGATTAGCAATCAACTTTCGCATAAAAAACTATTTGCACCTCTGGAACTTATCTCTTATGAACCAGATGCCTCACAGACATTTATTTTTTTTCCTGTCGCTTTCACTACAAAAAAAGAGTTGTCTGATTCATTGCAAGAAGCTATAGAAGAAGGGCATACGGATGCACAGTATGATGCTGTTAAATTGGTTCCTTTGCGAACAGAATATGTGTCAGATCCAGTCTCTTTAGATGGGCACCCCGAACTTGAAAATATTGTTCTGGACTCTGTTTTGCATGACAGAATTTGGATTGATGGCGCTACACTGAATGCTATCAAGTGGCTTGCGGAACGACTGGGCAAAAGTGGTTTTGCAGTGGGTGTAGCTAGTAGAGAAGATAGTCCCTCTGTGCCCAAACCGCATTCATGGCAAGAGATATCATCAAACACATTATTGCTGTTTTATAATAGCAATCAGCCCTTCTATGAATTTACTAATTTTCATGCGGGCTACCCCGTGACTATTGATAATAGCAAATGGCCTACGACAGAACATTATTATCAAGCTATGAAATTTGCTGATGCGCGATTACAGAATCAGATTAAACAAATTATAATGGCACATGATGCGTTTGATTTTGCACAACGGCATAAAAAAGATATACGTTCCGATTGGCAGCAAAAAAGTTTGGCATACATGATGAACGCAGTTAAAAATAAATTTTATCAACATCAACAACTCGCTGACATGCTTGTTGCCACCTATCCGCAGGTGTTGGTAGAAAATGCGCTCAAGAATGACTCTTTTTATGGTGCTGGCGCAGATGGCAAGGGTGAGAATCATTTGGGCAAAATACTTATGAAAGTACGTGCAGCGTTACGCAAAGGAGTGCCTAAAGAACAGCTTGAAAATATTATCTATGATGATCAAGACCGCAAACGAACGTGGGTAGATTTTGCAGCAGGTGACGATGAAGAGTGGTATCATTTGCCTGTACCTGAACCAAAACAAGACACCACCGTTGGAAGACCCAATGCATTGACTGCAGCATTACAAAGAGTAACTGATGCATTTAATAAGGTAGCAGCAGCATTGGGGCGCGTAAGTTTTTGAGGTATATTTTCGATAGCAAGAAGTTGTTCAATAAGAAAAAAAAGAAACACGCTTCTTTTGCGCTTTTAAAAACTCCCTGACGCACTATACTAAAAAAAATATATACATGCATAATAACGATGTTTGAGTATGGGAGATTTGAAAGTGACTAAGTTTGTTGTGGTAGTAGGTGGCGTTATTTCTGGAGTGGGCAAAGGTATTATTACCGCGTCACTTGGCAAAATTATTAAAGAATATGGTTACCGCACAACGCTTATCAAAATAGACCCATACATTAATTGCGACGCGGGAACATTGCGGCCAACAGAACATGGCGAAGTATGGGTGACCGAAGACGGTGGAGAAATAGACCAAGATTTAGGCACCTATGAACGATTTTTAGATGAGAATTTGCCTAAGAAAAATAATATCACTACGGGGCAAGTATACAAAGAAGTTATTGAACGGGAACGGCGGGGTGAATATCTGGGTCGCACCGTGCAATGCATTCCCCATATTTCTGATGAAATTGTGCGGCGCATTAAATACGCCTCTGAAGGGTATGATGTTGCTATCGTAGAAATTGGTGGCACCGTGGGTGATTACGAAAATAAACCATTTTTATTTGCACTGCGCAGCTTAGCGCATGAGCTAGGTGAACACAGCATGGTGCATGTATTGGTGGCATATCTTCCCATTGCATCACACATAGAAGAGATGAAAACAAAGCCGGCACAACAGGCAATTAAAATGCTCAACGAAGAAGGTATTAGCCCTGATTTTATTATTTGCCGCGCGCAATATCCGTTAGATGAGCTGCGGAAACAAAAAATTGAGTGCTATGCCAATATTAGAGCAGATCGTATTATTTCAGCACCGGACGTTGATTCTATCTATCAAGTGCCCCTTGATTTAGAAGCAGAAAGGATGGGCACGAAGATATTACAGCAGTTAGCATTGCAGCCACACAGATCTCCTGATTGGAGCAGTTGGCGACAGCTGGTCACTACCATTAAAAAGCCACAAAAAAAGATTACCATCGCTATTGTGGGTAAATATTTCAACAGTGGCACCTTTCATTTGCTCGACAGTTATGTGAGTATTTATCAAGCATTAATTCATGCAGGTGCCGCATGCAATACAGGTATTATTATCGAAGGCATCGATGCAAAATTATTAGAATCTAATGCAGATGCACGTCAGCAGTTATCGCGCTTTGATGGAGTAATTGTACCCGGAGGTTTTGGTAATTCGGGCGTTGAAGGTAAAATTGCTGCGATCGAATATGTGCGCAACAATCGTATCCCTTATTTAGGGCTATGTTATGGTATGCAGCTAGCAGCAATAGAATTTGCGCGTCACGTATGTGGGCTTACTGATGCACAAACTACCGAAGTTGATGAACAGACACGTACACCATTGATCGATATATTACCAGAGCAGAAAGATATCGTGCGCCAACAAGCGTATGGTGCTACCATGCGTTTAGGTGCATATCAGGCGGTTTTAGCCCCACACAGTAAAGTGTATGCACTCTACAATGATGCAAACAGAGTATCTGCGCAGAGCGTTACCGAACGGCATCGCCATCGCTACGAAGTAAACCCGGCGTACGTTGAAACGTTACAAAAGCATGGTATGTATTTTTCTGGTACCTGTATGCGCAATAATACCCAGTTGATGGAATTCTTAGAGTTGCCTCATCATCCCTTTTTTATTGCTACTCAAGCACATCCAGAATTTACGAGTCGCTTAGGAAATCCTAATCCGCTGTTTTTAGGTTTTGTACAAGCATGTTTAGAGCGTAATCAAGGAGCTGTGCAGGAGACAATCTCAGGGTTGTATTCGCATATTACTCAGTCGTCATCTAATTAATTAGTTACCATATCTGTGGCAATAAATGTGCCATTAGCATTTTTGGTAATAGTCATGCTTTTGGGAGATGCATCTACGTAAAATGTTGTTATAAGGGTTCCATCCTTCATAAAGCCGACAGATTGAACAGTGCCATTGATAACAATACCAAAGAATTTTGTCCCCCCTATAGAAGCATAGGGTAATGATAAGGCACCACTAGATGACCTCGGTATAGAAATATGTGATAATGGTATTGGGGCGCCGTTTTGTGACTTTCCACCCAACCAACTAACAAGGTGAATAACTATATTATCTGACGTCTTATTAGAGATTGTTATGTTGATGGTAGCGAATGTGTTGCTGGGTATGTAATGCATCAATACAAAAAGAATATACAGTTTTTTCATATAACCTCCCTTTTTTAAGAAATACCTGCTTATTATATAATATACAGGCGATAATTTATAAGTTGCAAGTATATGATCTTTGTCCCTGTTTATGGGTGGTTAAAAGAAACATGATGAATATACAATGCAATCATTAAAGATGTTTGATTAGTTCGAATTGCCCATTATTTTGGTTAAATGAATAAATGTTTCCTTCTTCAAAACGATACACCCAGGCATGCAATGTTAAAGTACCTTGTGCTATGGCATGGATTACAGTAGGGTGCGTTTTTACATTTTCAATCTGTTGTAGAACATGTTCTTGTAAAAGAATATCACCCAAAGATACTTTGTCTGTTATTGTCGGATAGTTTTTGTGCAGGAGCGCAAGAGTTGGAGAAATATTTTCATCGATCCATGCATGCAATTGAGGCTCATTGTTGAGCGTATCAAGATGCACGGCAGCTTCAATTGCACCACAGTGGGAATGCCCACAGATGATAAGGTGCTGTACTTTTAAATGATTGATAGCAAACTCAATAGTGGCAGCCTCGCCACTACGCACTTCATAAGCGGGAATAATATTACCGGCATTACGTACGATAAAAAGATCGCCCGGGTCAGCTGACGTTACTAACGAAGGATTTATACGTGAATCTGAACAGGTGATAAATAAAATCTCCGGTTCTTGGCCTTTGGCTAATTTTTGAAAGAAATCTTTTTGAATCGGGAACACTTCGGTCTGAAATTTGTGCAAACCGCTGATCAATTTTTTCATTAATAACTCATATAGTACATAAAAATAGAATAACTAGTGAATAGTATAAACATAAAATACTATTCTTCTATTCATTCTTAGCACATATCTAAAAACCAAATTGGATGAGTATTTTCTTTAAAAATCTCTTCATACGTTTTTACAAATCGTTGTAAATCTTCATAATTCTGAGTTGATTGCGCAGGGGTTACAACCGTATCCGTTTCTGGGGCATGATGGAGAAAAGAACCGCTACAGGTTTTGCAAAACAAAGAATAATCTTTGGTGAATAGAATAAAACTATGCCATAGCTTATCAACATCTTCGCTATACATATTAACGTTACAACGAGGAAAAAGGATAGTAAGTATAAAATAGCGCTTAAGTTCTTGTTCTAAAATTTTCATATCAGCAGCGGTATAGCCAAAATCTTTTTGACATCTTTTGATTACATCGGTCATAGGATAGTTCATAACCTTGGTAATTACCTGTTCTTTGGTTAATTTTGTTTTCCGCTTTTTATGATCACTTATCGCGCATTGGTATCTTTTGCAATGTTTTGCCTCAAGCGTATCCAATTTAACTGACTCTTTTATCGTAGTGATTTCGTTTCTAGCCGCGGCTAGTTTTTCTGTCAGTAAGCACTGCGTTCGAGCGGTCCATGCAAAAATGAACACAAAAATAACTGATTTTATTTTCACGTAAATACCCCCATTTTTTATATATAATTGCGATGCGCTTCAATCACATAGAGTAGTTGGGCGCAACAAGCTTCTATATAATACTTTTCTCAATGCTACTATTTTTTGATAGCTCAATGCAATGATTTTGACATGCCCCCTTTTGCAAATGAAGGGCATCGTTATGCAAGACTTTGCCAAAGCTTCGACGCCATCAAAAATGTATATTCTGGGGACTGTTTTTTAAGATAACTTTTACCCCCCTTTACTTTTTTTACTAATCATTTTATAACTCAAAAAAACGAAGAAGAATCCAAAAAACCATTAATGAAGGAGTGCTATGTATTGTAAGAGTGTTAAATCTATTTTGTTATGGTCTGTTATTGCTACCGGGCATTGTATGTTGCAGGCGAGCAACATTGCGCCGAGTGGTACTGCCTATAGCTGGTCAAAAATGACCTCTTCAACTGCAAACAATAATCGAGTTGCTCAACCAGGACTCAATGATAACAATTTGTCGAAAGATATTGATATACAACCTGATGGAGAGAAGCCCAATGCTTGGGAAGCGGCCGGGATTATCTGGGCGAATGCGGTGAGCATCACCGCTGTTGATTTTATTAACGGCACGGTAACAAAAGATGGTGATGGTTTTTTAACTGCTAATTGTGCGCTCCAATTTTCAACTGATGGTACTACTTGGAAAAACTCCGGTTGGACTATCAATCCTGCTTATCCATATTCTTCGCATGCGAGCGGTAATACGTACACATTTTCTGGAAGCGCAGTCAGTGGCATTAAAGGGGCACGCGTAGTTGGACAAGTTCGCACAACTGACACTTCTTATCACTGGATTGTAAAAGAGATTCAAGTAACGGGAAGCAGTAGCGGCACTGTCACTTCTTTTACCATCACTGCAACTGCCATGACTAACGGCTCTATTGCTCCCACAGGTACTGTTTCTGTGGCGCAAGGAGCTAATCAATCATTCACTATCACTCCAGCTACTGGTTATGTGATTGACAGCGTGACTGTTGATGGCGCAGTTGTAGGGGCTATTGGTACTTACAGCTTCTCGAATGTGCAGGCCAACCATTCCATTAGCGCCACTTTTGCTGCTTCTACAACAACAACTTGCACTACTCCTCCTGCGGTACCGACAGGGCTTTCTTCACCAAGTCAGACAAGCACCAGTGTAAATCTGTCTTGGAATGCAGTGACTCCTCCGGCGAACTGTTCGGTTACTTATACTGTTTACAATGGCAGCACGTTAGCAGCAACAGTTGCTACCACCACTGCCGTGATTAGCGGCTTATCGCCAGATACTGCTTATTCGTTTACCGTTGCTGCAACTGATGCTGCTGGTTCTTCGGCACACAGTCCTGCACTGTCGGTCACGACTTTAGCTTCCACCACAAATTACACTGCTGCACAAATCATCGCCGGAGTGCAAGCGAATATGACAGCAGCTGTTCAAGTCAACACACTGCCTCATATCAATACAATGACTCGAGCGATGAATGTGAATGTGTATCAAGTAGCCCCTGGCGTTTTCGCGTACACTTCGAGCATGGCCATCGACGACGACGGCAGCGATCCAGATCCAGATCCTGACCATCAAAATGAGACTGCATGGCAAGACAGCAGCGGTGCTCAGTTGGCAGCACACCATGTTCCTTACTACGTATTGGGTGCAGACTGTTGGGACAAGACATCTCCATGCAAACATTTCTACTATCGCGAACACAATATCACTGGTCTTCAGTTCGCTTTAATTTTCTACAACGGTAAGGTCATCGGCGCGATATTCGGTGATACACAGACCGGGAATAGTCAAACTACATCTGACAACGATTCACGTGAACTCGGCGAAGCTTCCACTGCTGCAGCCAGCATGCTTGGTATCCCGAGCAGTGGAACAACTGGCGGTGTAGATAATGGCGTTACAGTCGTCATCTTCTCTGGTTCGCAATGGGTCGTTCAAGGTACTAACAGTGGTACCGGCCCTGTAGGTTCTAAAACCGGATCATTAAGCGGCAATGCACAAGCGTTAGTTCAAGAAGCATTGAATAGTTTGGGAGTAGCATTCGGTTTATAAGTAAAAAAAGAATTATAGATTCACAAAAAAAATTCCACCAATAATTCTAAAAGCAGAGCGGCGTGTACAGCATGTCGCTCTGCTTTTTTAGTTCATAAAGATTATTCAAGTATCTCTGTCAAAAGGTGGTAGTCCAACCCTTAAAACACTCGCAAAAATTGTGCACGAGTCCTCTTTAAAGAGATAGTGGGGGAAACGGTACTTAATCGATTTTTTAGTTTCCGCTTTCAGTCTTCATGGAAATACTGCCTGGTCGCGGCATGCACCGTAGGCAAGTTCATGCCTACGGCCTCAGAAAACTGTATCAAATCAACCTCTATGGCTTTTTGAAGCATATTTGCCTTGTTCGAAATGGCTTTAATTCTATGAAATAACCTGTTTCTCGTTGGTGCGGCATGCATATCCTCAAAGTTATTGCGTAAGAGCTTGTGAACCAACCAATCACGTTCTTTTTTGAAAACCGCTAAATCATTATATAAAATGTCAGAGTATAGGTTATTGTTATTTGCAAAGTTAATGGCATTGTCAAGTGAAAGTGAGCGATATCGTTCCAAAGAACCTTTTGCTTCTTCCTCGGAGATTCTACGAGGATATTTAACATCATTCTTAATGGTGATTGAATGACTGAGAGCCTCTTCTAGATGTTGAATCATCCATATTGCTTCACCGATAAGGCAATAAAAAGATGCTACATTCTGGCCTGTAAGGTTTGTTTTATAACTCATGCCGCCTTTTGATTTTTTTTACTGGCTCGTGCATACGAAACTCGTGTAACGAGCGAAGTATGGTGTGCCCGGCTGGATTCGAACCAGCGACCTACGGATTAGAAATCCGTTGCTCTATCCTACTGAGCTACGGGCACGGGAAATGTCATAAGAAATTGATTGTAGGCTATTGTTCATACAATACAGTTAAAAAAGTACCGTAAATCAGATTATTTAGCAAGGCGTCTGTCTTCTGTTACACTTAGTCGATAGCGTGCTGGCATAGTTTAAGTTGTAATATTAGCACGAGATGGCCTATATAATATAAAATGAATTAATAATATGAAACTGATAGAAGTTATTTTGAAGTTGATCAATTGGTTGGGTTCTTCACGGGCAAGTAATATGGGGACATTTTTAGGTGGTATAGGAACTCTTGTTCTATCATTTGTTGCCATTTTTGGTGCTAGATCAATATTCCTGTGGAAACGTCAAAAGCAGTTAGAAGCTAAAAATAAAAAGGCAGAAGAAATACTAATAATACTCAATGATTATTCGGAGATATTTAACGGCTTATTGAGCAATGTCTTCCAAGTATATAGTAAAGATTCTGTGACGAATGTTCAGAAGATTGATGAGCTTGCTATTGATAAGAAAGAATTGTTTTTTCAGTCGATGCAAAATGACCCTATGGAATTAGGCAATTATTACAAAAGGTTGTCCGGATTACTCAAGGGTCTTGGAAGCTTGAAGATTATTAGTAAAACGATTAATAGAGACATACCAGAGCAGATTGTGTTATGGGAAAATTTCATCAAAGAGATCAGATATAACTTAACGATAAAAAATTTTATTAACTCTACTACAGAACAAATAACGAATGCCTCCACCTTTTTATCCAGCGCTAGTACTACTGGTAAAGATGAAATGAACAAAAATATAGACACAATCAGGGAAAAATTAGAGGCATTTCTGTATTTTGGGGATTAAATAATATCAAATCGTTAATGACCAATAATACAAAGGGTGTTAGAGCAAAGGGATTATCTATGGCGCACATAGTTCTTTACATAGCAATCAGTCAAGATGGTTTTATTGCTGATAAAAATGGAAGCGTTGACTGGCTGCCTCAAGAAGCGCCAGAGGGTGAAGATTTTGGCTTTGAAAAGTTCTTGGCATCAATAGATGTTATTGCGCAAGGGAGTCGCACGTTTTTACAAACTATCTCATTCGTTGAATCTGGTCTAGTACCTGATTTGCCATATGACGGTAAGCATATGTATGTATTTACTCGTGAACCTATGCAGACAGATCGCTCTGACGTTACTTTTGTTTCCAGCATAGAAGAGTTTCTTGCAATCATTGGTAAAAATACCCGTATCGAACGAGTATGGCTGTTGGGTGGGGCAGAACTTGTCGCTTCGTTTAAAGCATATGATCTTATTGACGAATGCATTATTACGGTAATACCTAAGATGTTGCATGAAGGAATTGCGCTGCCTAAAAATTGTTTTGATAGCATGCAAGAAGTATCACAAAAACAATATTCGCAGGGTATTGTAGAAAAAAGATATGTGCGATCTGATCGCTACTATGGTATACTAATTCTATAATTTTTATCCACATTGTCTTAGGGGTATTTCATGCAAGAAATAACAAAGATATCGATTTTTATATTTGTCTTGTTAATTCTAATGGGGTTTTGAGAGTGATTTGCAAATGTGGAAATCCTATGTCCCGTAATGCGAAATTTTGTCGCCTTTGTGACGTTATAAGAAGAACAAGCAGTAAAGGGACACTGGGAATGTCTAGTACATCTATTTACAATCGATGGTATCTGATGTTGCGTAGATGTAATGATGTAAATGATTCTCGATATTTTCAATATGGTGGAAGAGGAATAAAGGTTTGTGAGCGATGGCATAGGTTTGAAAATTATTTCGCTGATTTAGGAGATGTACCGTTTAAGGGAGCTGAAGTTGATAGAATTGATCCTGATGGAGATTATGAGCTGAGCAATTGTCGTTGGATAAATAAAAAAGAGAATATGAAAAATACTCGCTGGAGTAAAGACAATCGCGATAAGTATGTGATGGTTCGTAAAGATAAGTTGTGTAAAAACTGTTGTAAAAGCGCCTTGAATACTAAGGTTGATATTGCGAATTAAAAATAATAGAACTTGAGCTGTCGATAATCTGTCGGCAACTGAAATTCAGAGTGCGAACTGCCGACAGATTGTCGACGATTGAAAATAATAAGGTAAGGCAGGTACATATAAGTGCAGAACACTAACACCAAAATAGTGATCGCAGCAATCATGACCAATAATGATGCGGTGCTCATAGCACAACGTAGTAGACCAGAATCGATGCGCGGCAAATGGGAATTTCCTGGCGGCAAATTAGAAGTAGGAGAAACGGAGCAAGCATGTTTGCAACGGGAGTTATTTGAAGAGTTTGGTATCCGCGCCACGGTTGGCGACTATGTATGTTCAAGTTTTTTTACCTACGAAGGAAACGCATACGAAATGCGGGCGTACTGGGTGCCGCTATTCATTGGTGAAATAGTGTTGCATGAGCATTTACAAACGCAATGGGTGCCCATACTTTCTCTCGCTTCTTTTGATATCCTGGAGCAGGATAAACCGATAGTAAAAAAATTAACTTCTCTACAAAAATAATAACAAACATCTTATTTTTGCCAAACATAGTGATACTGTATACAATACAGACTAGTTGTATTTTTAATTCATCATAAGGTTTCACATGAATAAACTAATCGCATCGATTTTTATTTCAGGAATAATTGTATTAAATTCTACGCAACTGATGGCTGAAGCAGCTGATATTGTTGCTATGACAGACCAAGTAGAGGCAGTGGTAATTGACACTCCAGAAACTGAGCAACAAGATGCTGTGCCTACTGGAAAAATGGTAAAAGCATACTTAAAGCCTGCAGTTATTTTTGCCATAAGCGCCTTCATAATTTTGATGATAGCAAAAATGAGACCCGTTACTCAACCGGCAGCGATTGAAAAATCTGATGTTGTTGTAGCGAGTGATTCAGTAGAAACAGTGGTATCGGAAGTTACAACAAAAGATCTTGTACAGGAAGCAGAAACAATGACACCTAACTCTCTTTCTACCTCTATTGTGCGAGGGTTAGATTCTATCTTTCAAAAAGTTACTGTACGCGTTAAGGATATTATTCCTTATCAGCCATCTTTTGATACTATCGATGAGCGCTATTTCGAAGCAAATATGCAATAAAGTGCACTGCTCAGATTATAACAATAAAGAGGATCAGGATTACCCCTGGTCCTTTTTCTTTTATTCACCATAACTACAGTTAATGATACAATTGCGCGCAAAACAATAGGTGACAAATTTATTCCATATCATATGTTATTTTCCCAGGCATCGGCTTGTGATTTTCTGATAAAATCTTCTGCCATTTTGGGAACAACGTTGCGGAACTTTCCTGAATCGGCAGGAATAATTGCAATCATTGCGTCGATCATCTCTTGTGGATTAAATTGCTGCTCGAACTTTGCTTCCAACATCTTTTTAACATCCGCTTTTTTGTGGAAATTTTTCTTATCATCCATCCAGTGAGATGCTGTTTCTGCCATCGTATCATTAAATCCAGTTCGATACGGCCCAGGATTAATCGTTTGCACCTGAATGTTGTATGGCCTTAACTCAGCTTGTAATGTTTCTGCGATGCACTCTAAAGCATGTTTTGATGTGCAGTAGGGGCCAAGGCCTTCTCCGGAATATAAACCAGCAATAGAACTAGTAAATACAATTTTACCTGGACGTTTTTCATCAACCCATTTACGCACAAATTTTTGAGCCAAATTAAGACCACCAAAAATATTGGTTTCAAATGTAGTACGAATGAGTTCGAGTGGAATTTCGCACATAGGTCCTGCGTAACCAATTGCAGCGTTATTTGCCAGAATATCGATATCCCATGTTAATGCATTGGCAACATCGTGCGGGTCGAGAATATCAAGTTTTTCAATGCGCAAATTGGTTAGGCCAAGTTTTTTTGCTTCAGTGCGCAGTCGTGTTGCTTGGGGCCAAATGTGCACACCAGCGATTACGTCATGACCGTTCTTGGCAAGGCCAATTGCGGTACCTTCACCAAACCCTGAACCGGCACCAGTAATTAAAACTCTTTTTTTCATGGCGCACTTTCTTTTTTATGATTTTGCATTAGCAAGAATGTAGAAATTCTTAGTAACATAAGTCAAGTGATTATTCGAATATAATTGGCTGTCTCCAGGTTGTCTGATGACGAATAAGTTGCTATTCTTTTTATGCGGAACTGATAGGGAAAACGCGAATAAAGAAAAGCTTAACATGACACCGGCACAACAACAGTTTTTTAAAGCATTACCTACTTCTTGGCAAGAACCGTTGCGACAAGTTTGTAGTAGGCCAGAAATTGACGCATTGGTCCATTTTTTGCAAGAACGTGAAGCGGCCGGTGCGGTGATCTATCCTGATAAGAAGAATATATTTGCGGCATTGCGCGCAACGCCATTCGATACGGTGAGCGTAGTTATTGTTGGCCAAGACCCATATCATGGCCCAGGGCAAGCGCATGGGCTAAGTTTTAGCGTGCCACCTGGGGTGCCACAACCACCGTCACTCAAAAATATTTTTAAAGAATTACATGCAGATTTAGGTATACCCATTCGCCGTGATGGGACCTTAACCGGCTGGGCGCAGCAAGGAGTTCTTTTGCTCAATGCATTGCTGACCGTTGAAGAGAGCAAGCCGGCGGCGCATGCAAATAAAGGGTGGGAAATCTTTACTGATGCAATTATTGAGCAGTTAATAAAACGGGAACACCCAACAGTGTTCATGCTCTGGGGTTCTTATGCGCAAAGAAAAGTAGAGCATTTGCATATGCATTTAGACCCTACGCGTCATCTTATTTTAAAATCGGCGCATCCATCGCCACTATCGGCATACAATGGGTTTTTTGGGTGCCATCATTTTTCAAAGGCGAATGCGTTTTTACAAAAACATCAATTGCCCGTCATCGATTGGTCACGCTAACTCCGTTAGTTGAAATAAATTTTCATAACAGAAATTAGAAAGAGTGCTTTTTTTGACTAATGTTATAAGAAATGCTTATAATTACATATAATATCTATTTTTTATTGAGGCTAAAATATGAATTTCAAAAGTATTGGATTACTGGTTTTGCTCACAAGTTCAAGCTATCAAATATATGGCATGGACTGGTTTATTCTCTTTTTCGGAGATGAGAAAGCACAGAAACAATATAAAGATTTATCTGAAGCGCAGAGAAATAATGCAGAGGCGCAAGAGAGTGAAGCGCAGGCAAATTTAACGAATGAGCGGGCTAATCAGATAAGATTAGAAACTGAACAGCAGGAATTTCAATTTGAAACCAAGAAGCAGTTGCAACAACTGGAAATACAGCAAAAAAAAGAAGAACTTAAAAGAAAAAGATTAGAAGACCCGATGAGTCGTTATGAAGATGATCTGCTTTTCCCGAACTGGTTTAAAACCGGAATCAGTTTGCCAGTGGAGCAATATGAAGATCATATAGAGCTGTATAAAAAGTCTACTGATACAGAGATGAGCAATATTGAGTTTGATAATCGAGAAATCAGAGAGAGAGGCAATTCACAAACGCTTCCTTATTATCAGCCACCAGTTTTTATAAGTGACTGGTTCCAATTAGATTTTACTAAAAGAAAAAGCTGGAAAAATAAAATAGTTCCTCAAGCAAAACAAGCATTAAGAAATAGCGCAAATGCTGCGTGGTGGCAGAGATTGGATGACGCAATATGGACGACTGGGAGTGCTCTTTGTTCTGTCATATGTCTTGGTGCGACAATCGGGATAATGAAGGAAGTAAAAGGCGCGCCTAAAGAACAAAGTATTGCGATAGGTACTGCATGTTTGAGTGCTTGCAGTGTATATCATGCGTACAAGTTTAGTAAATCGGCGTATATTAATGGCAGACGATTAGAGCTAGCCAATAAGCAAAGTGAACAATACAATGCATTTATACAAACGCTTGATAGTCTTGATTAATTGCGTACATCAAAATTTCACTTTTTTATATTTTTTACTCTAATTTAAGTTGATATACAAAGTCAATTTGCTGTGTACTGAAACTGAGCTGTTGCCTTGCGTGAGCAGTAATTAGCTTCTATACTGAATAAAAAAATGGGAAAATTTGATGAGGAGAAATAATGAACTGTTTTTTTAGTGTACGGTATGCGTTGGCACTGATGTGTATTCAATCGAGTTGTGCAATGGAGATAACGCAGCAAGATGCTGATGATAGTCAGTATGTGATTCAAGGCATTTTGGTCATTCAGGGCCATGAATCGTTGATGTATTCGCCATTCATGCAAAAAAGTATACACAGATTATTGTCTATCGAAATGGAACCGAACGATCCACTAGTTTCCGTACATGGATTAATAAAAACAAATTCATCGGTATGCGATCTTTATTTACCTGATTTCGAGCAATTCCCGCAACTACTTCCCTTAAGCTTATTGAAAGATAAAAAAGAAGGGGAACTGTTGGTTTTTTCTGTGGACAACAAGAAAATTGAACTCACGTGCAATCAGAAAGCTATGGGTACCTCTGTGTCATTTGAAGTTCGATTAGCCAATCAAATTAAGCTCTTTAAGCAAAAGCCTAATTGGCATCTGTTTGATGAAGGGTGGCTTCTTGAAAAAGGCATCATAGAAAAAGTTCGTAAAGGGGAGTATCGTCATGGCCCTAACGGATATACATTTGAATGAATTTTTCTGCCAAAAAGGAATAGGTATGAACAGTTTTATATCAATTTTGTTAACAGTTATGTGTGTATCATCAATCAACGCTCAGGAATCCCAGATCGTGTCTCCCTGCGATCTAGGCACCGTACTGTATAACGTAACCAAACATTTTGGTCGTAATGATTGGTTGTATCTCGCTCATGCAAATGCAATGTGGTACGCGCATAAAAAATTATGCTTACAAGAATATGTGGCTGATTTGGACAAATATTATCTGCGGTTTGCCTGTACCATAGATGGCATACATTACGATGTGTATCGCACACCATTGCATGAAGCGATCCATGAAGCTAATGTTGCTATGGTCAAATTTTTGTGTGCCTCGGGTGCAGATAAGAATAAAGTAGTTAAAGGGGTTGCAGATATTGAAGCAAATGAATGTTCAACTGAAAGATATCCAGTGGTTGGATTTATTGCATGGCGCGAGGGTAATGCAGATAAGACTTTTTGCATGCCTGCTGATGATACCATTGGTCTTTCAGCAGTAGCATTGGCACAAAAACTATCTACCAAAACAGACGAAGTTCCTGCTGTATTGGATCTATCGAAACAGATTTATGCAATTTTAAGCAAAGATGAATGAAATGATTTATCGTACTTTGTGCACATTTTTAATACTACTGTGTATCACCAATAATAGTGCGGGTATGGGGGAAAAAGATGAGACTCTGCTTCGCTATCAACTCTGGTCTCAACGCGCAAGCATTGAACAATCTTCTAGCGATCAACGTATATCATCAGAACAGAACATGCAGCTATCCATGGCCCCTGAGGCGCAACTACCAGGAAATAATCAAGTGATAATTCCTGTAGTCTCTCAGGTTACATCACAACCTTTGCGTTCATCTTCGCCTGAATCAACAGGGCACGCATCAACTAGCCAAAAGCAAGAAACATTTTTGTATCGCACAAAACAGTTTATCTTCCGGCCAGTAATACTGATGCCTCTCATTGCTACGAGTGTTTCTGTAGCTATGCATATGAGATTTCATGAAAGAAATACCCAATTGCTTCGGCAATCTTTAGCATTGCAACGTATTAATGAACAGCTTTTGCGTGCTATTATTACATCACCGCAAGGCATGGCTGTGCCTGCGCAGCAGCTGGCTGTGCAGCAAGATTTGGTAATAGCGGCAGATGCGCAACTTATATCGTTTGAACTTCCCGGGTTTTTGAAAGAAAAAATAAATAACTGCGCACTTGTTTAATAGTGCATTTTTCCCAATGACCTATGCATAGTATTGCTTTTCTCCTGCCGTTTTTTCTATCCTAACAATTAGGGTATTAAAAAAAAGGGGTAGGTTATGAAGATCGTTCAAAAAATATTAATCACTACGTTATTTCTTGGCTGTGATGCGCATGCTTCTGAATCAAGCATAGTAATAAGCAATGCAGTCGCTCCTGTTTCTGAAAATCTTGTGGCATTACACGGTGCATCGGTGGTCAATTTTGGAGTGTATACATTAGTCAATAAGCTCAAAAGCCCAGCTATTATTATTTTTGGTACCGAAGCGGCCATATTAGTAACTCTTTCCTGTGCAAGTGGTAGCTCTGCGTATGAATGTATTGCTTCTTTTGTAAGTCCCGAAAGTGCACGTGCAGTGGTCGGACTTGCGCTTGAAAATATCAGTATGGGTATTGCTTACTCGGTAGGAGAACGTCTCGGTTCTCAAATAACTGTACCACAAGCAACTATGCTGTTGACTGCTTTAGGAACAACAGGGTTAGGTTTTTACAGTTGGGCTACCGACCCTTCCGCAATAGCGCAATCGATGATGCTTTCTGCCGCATCTGCTATTTTTTTTACCGCATTAACTACAGCCGAATTGCCTCCTGCGTTGCGAAAAGTAAAAGAAAAAATAAGCCGCTCTCTTGAAGGGGTTTCAACGCACATAGGAAAAGTGATCGGGGTTGCTACTATTGCTGCAGGTACTGCTGCGTTGGTATGCCCACAAGCAGTCGCAAAATCGATCTTTAAATCTATTACCAATGTTGTAACCTCAATTGACCCATACGCGATAGGCCGTGGCGTACGTAAAATGATTCACGAAAACCATAGCTGGATTCAAGGATACCGCTGGGGTAAAAACTGGATGGAGCAGTGGTCGTATTAAGCTATTCTTCTATTAAAACATTCTCGGTGCGCGTAGCAAAAACAATGAGATCTTGATAATAACCCTTGCTTTTTTGATCGATATATTCGATAAGAGTGCGGTTGAGTATCGTTTGGCATTCCCTTTTTAATGAAGAGTTGTTTCTCATGAATGTGCACAAAAGTGGGAAATTTGATGAAGGATTCCTGTTAATCTTTTCTATTAGTATGCTTGCGAGATCTTCGGTGTCTACCGCATGGGTCAGATCAATAGTAGATAAATACTGCTTCAATTCTTTCAGGCACATATCAAATGATATGGTAGACATATCTTCGAGCTCGCAATGATACGATTCAGCAGCGTACACTGATGCATACGCGAAGAATGACGAGAGGAAAAGGCTTTGCGTAAACGTTATTGCCATACATTCTCCTTATCTAAATGCTTCAATAGGCAAAAAGTTTTTGAACCTGCAGTAGAATGGTTAATGCGTATTTTTGGTTACACTACTCATTGCTTTTTTGGATAATAAATTCTTCTAGAGCGTCATCTAATGCTTTTTGGCAGCGTGTTTGTGTTGCTACATTGGTATTATTGTGCGTAAATGCACGATACAGAGGGTATGTGTGAACTGGTCTATTTTGTGCTTTCTGTTGTAACAATGTGCGAAGCGCATTGTTGTCGTTATGTGCACTGCTTGTATCAATCGTTGCTAAGTATGTTTTTAGCTCTTGCGCATAGAGATAAAAAATATCCATATCGGGTAATGGCTGAGCATCGAGGGTTTTAGATTTAGTTGCATGTATTGTTGCGGCTGCAATGAATAGAATGCAGAGCTGGAATCCGATATAACTTTTCATACATTCTCCTTTATTGTTGTAAACAGATATTTTATACTGCGATACTATACATCAACAATTATTAAAAAACAATTGAAGGAGCTGTATGAAACAAGTCACGTATCTTTGTACCTTTGCGTTGCTCTCTTTTTCATCAATCCATAGTATGGAGCATATTTTTAATAGCGCGTTTACGCACGCTACTAAACAATGCAGTAAAACAACGGGAAGATGGATATGCCAAGCTTTGGGTAAAGAAGTAACTGCATGCCCATTGAGTAATCAAAAAGATGTTATCTGCTGCCAAAATCTTTCTTTGCAACCCCTAGAGCAACCAGCGGTGTATGCATTAGAAGCAATCAAGATAGTTTCTAATGCCCAAAAACATACACAAAAAATACAATAACATTTCTCTCTTTGTTTTTATCTTCAAGCAAAAGCCTCCCCCTATACAGTAATTAAGAGAGAGGCTTTCTTCTTATATCGATTGTTATCAATTATTCAAAATCTTCAAGATCAGGGTTATATGGCTCTTCTTCTTTCTGATGTCCGCCGCCATGTGATGCGTGACCACCCTTGCTGGCAATCGTATGTTGTGTGTGCGAATCCATCGCGCCAAATCCATGCGGCTTTGGTTGTTCGTGATGCTGTGGGTGATGTTCCCCTTTTACCGTTTTGCCCTGTATTTCATGAGTTCCTCCGCGCACTTCGTGCTCGCTATGGGGCGCATGGCTACCTTCGTGAGAGATTTCATGGTGTTTTTCGGTGTGTGTTGCCTGGAGGCCGCGCCGTTCATGAGGAGCAGAGCCACCTTTACTAGCAATCTCTCGTTGTTGTTCAGGATCCATCGCTTGAAAACCACGACGCTCATGCGGGGCTTTGCCGCCCTTGCTGGCAATTTCGTGCTGTTTTTTAGTATCCATCGCAGCAAATCCGCGTGGTTGTGCGTTGATTTTGTTTTTGATCATGAGTGCCTCCTTTGAGCATTAAAATGGTTATCTGATGCTGTATCTCACGATTTGAAACTTATGTCACTTTCATTACTGCTCTCTACGATACTCCCATCTTTTTTTAATGCAAACGGGGGTGCCTACTTAAAAAAGTGTTTGCTTACGATGCCAAGAGTGGTATCAATGTACGAGTAAACGGTTGTTATGATTGAAGAACTTTTTGTAAAACAACTGCATTATTATGTTCGGTATCTTTTGCACCATACACTAAGGTGACGGTACCATGCTCTTTTTCTAATTGTTTTATTTGTTTGAGCAGATCTGTTTTATTTTCTAATTCTTTTACATACGCATGCACGAACTCTTGCCAATGTTCTACCTCATGACCAAATGCTTCGCGTAGTTCTGTTGTTGGTGCTATGTCTTTGAGCCACAGATGCAGATGCTCTTTTTCTTTGCTCATGCCCCGTGGCCATAAACGATCAACTAAAATACGAAATCCGTCTCCTCTTTGCGTCTTTTCATATGCTCGTTTTATTTTGATCATTATTACTCCTTTTTTTTTAAAGTAATTGGACTATAAAAGAATGCGCACCCCCGATGACAAGAGATGGTATCAATGCGTGGCAATAGATATAACAAAGCGCCACAACCTCTCTTGGGCTTTGCTAATACCAATACGCTTCGTTGCATGGATTTGATTTGGTAACACAGTAATGCCTTCAGTAATATATAAGGCTCCTTTTTTGGTAACATCGATGTGATTATCTTGAAGCGTTATATGCAATGCTTGGCCGATTTTGCCGGGACCATTGGACAGCTGATCTATGCTTACTCCATGGCGTAATTGCTGCATAGTCTCAATTCCTTCAATGGGCATTAGAGCACGAATGAGAACACCACCGGCGCATTGCGTTACATCACGTGAGACGATGTTAAGACAGTGATGATTACCATAGATAAAATATACATACGAATGGCCTACTGGCCCAAACAGTGCACCATTTCGTTTTGTTTGCCCACGATATGCGTGGCAAGCAGGTTCAGAGGCGCAGTATGCTTCCGTTTCTGTAATAATGCCGGCAACCGTTTTACCGTTGATAGAACGAACTAGTTTTTTTCCAAGAAGTTCTTGTGCAACAGTTACCGTAGAGCGTGCATAGAATGAACGGGGGAGAATCATATAGCTTCCCAAAATAATTTTCTTTTATAGTATATATGCTATTATTATAATAATATTAATAGAGAATATACACTATTAAAAGGATTTTTGCATGGATGCTCCTCAAGTTTCGTATGGCACCTTATGCGCACTTTTTTATGATATAACGAAGCAATATGCTTCACAACAAGAAGTAGATTTTTATGCTGCGTATGCTCCCCATACACAGGTGCGTATACTTGAATGTATGTCCGGTTCTGGGCGATTGCAAATTCCTTTGTTGCAGCAAGGGTATCAGGTTGATGGAGTGGATAATTCACCTGCTATGCTAGCGCGCTGTCGGCAACGGTGTGCTTCGTTGGATTTGCAGCCATTGTTGTTTGAACAATCGATTCATACGATGCAATTGCTGCATACTTACGATATGATTATTATTGCTGCAGGTTCCTTGCAACTGTTGACCGACCCAGATGTTATGCGGGCTGCATTAAAAAATATGCGTGCGCACATGCGCACAGGTGGTGATCTATTGCTCAATCTGTTTATTCCTGACGTTACCGTTGATGTACATGAAACGCTCACGGCTCCTGTTGATGAGCACACCAGCGTGCGATTAACCAAGCGTCATTTTTTTGATGTGGCAGCACAGCAGGCTGATACTCATTGTTTGTATGAGCTGATCAGCAGCGGTGTTATACGCTCTCAGCAAACCGAATGGATTTCGGTAGTGTGGTACACCGATGCGCAGATTAAAACATTGCTTGAGCAAGCAGGGTTTCAGATAGTTGCGTGTGAGCAATCGGTATATTTTGGTGGTACTGAGTATGAGAGTATGGTGCACGCGCAGGCTATATAGCGGTTCTTGATCTTTCTTTGTTAAGCTTTAAACTTAAAAACGGTTGCGCAAAAAATTTCTACAAAACCTAAAAAAGAAGGAAATACTATGAAACGATTTGCAACAATTATAGGTATATTGGGCGTTTGCGCTGCTGTGGTTTATGCGCGTAATAAGGAATGCTGCAAGCGCGTATGCTCAGAAAAAAAACAGTGCCACGTGCCACAAAAGAAGACAGGAACAGAACAGATGAAACGAGTAAAAACAGATTCAGGCCTCTCTTATGAAATTATACAAAAAGGTGCCGGGGCGAGTCCTAAAGTAGGACAAATGGTAACGGTACATTATACCGGGTGGCTTGATAATAACGGTGAAAAAGGAACGCAATTTGACAGCAGCGTTGACCGAGGCACCCCATTTGTTTTTAAGATTGGTGTTGGCCAAGTAATCGCCGGATGGGATGAAGGGGTTATGAGTATGGAAATCGGTGAAAAGCGCCGTTTATTTATCCCTGCAGACCTTGGATACGGTGCTCGTGGTGCAGGACGTGTAATTCCACCACACGCGGGATTAATTTTTGATGTGGAACTGATCAAAATTGGTTAATTCTGTTGTATGTGTAAAAATAAAAAGAGGAAGCTCTGTTAAAAGCTTCCTCTTTAATTTTTTAAACTACATTTGGTAATTGTTCGTGTTTAAGCACCAGTAACATCAGTACTAGCATCATCAGCATCGATATCATCGATATCGCTACCATCATCGGTGCTTGTATCATCAGTATCTTCAGTGTCTTCAGTATCACTCGAATCATCGGTGCTTAGGTCAGCGCCAGTTACACTGGTATCTGTTTTCTGTGCAACTTGTGTAGCAGGTTGCTGTGCAGACGCAGCCGTTTTGCTTGCTGCAGCAACATCGCTTGATTGTACTGGGGTAATAAACATCAATGCTATTGCCAGTACGAGTGTATAAAATATATTCATATGAGACTCCTTTTTTTAAAAAAAGTTAGCTAAACTCAGTTCAATCAGGGGACTTCTTGCTATTGCAATGAAGCCCCTATGTTAATTTCAGAGTACACAAGATTGTTACTATAAGTCAATAATATTCAAGAGAAATTAACTCTGAGTTAAAAACGGTACCATGCGGCAAGGAGTCCCCCAGGGTGCGCACTTTATAGGATCATAGGAAAGAGATAAAATGCAACATTTTATTGAATTATTTTCTATTTTATAATTTTAATCAAATAAGCGGTTCATCTCTTGACTTTGTAATGGGGGGTTTTTAACGCTAGGTAGGAACAAGTAGTTTTTTTTGACAAAAAGGAGTAGTAATTTGGTGCATAAAAGGCTATGGCAGACAGCGACTTTTGGATATTTTCTTATGGTTGCCTTCTGCTGTCAGGCAGTTACTAAAAAATTTCATTTACGTGGCTGGTATGAAACTGATCAAAATAAGCTCATGCAGTCTCTCGGTTCTATGCAGCAAGCAGCAACTGAAAAATATCAAGCGCATGTTAAGGCAGGCTCTATTCGCGTGCTCATTGCGCCCCATGCCGGCTATCAATATGCGGGAACAGTTGCAACGGCGGTATACGCATTGGCAGCAGAAGGTTTTTTTGAACGTATTATTATTATGGGCCCCGACCATGCGGGTTCCATGCAGGGAGTAGCAGTTCCTTCGAGTACCGATTTTCAAGTGCCTATAGGAGTTCTTGCAGTAGATACTAAAGTAACCAAAGCTGTGCGTACACAGCGTAATTTTCAAACCAATGATGCCCTTTTTGACACCGAACATTCAATTGAAATGCAATTACCGTTGATTCATTATTATTTTCCGCATGCCAAAATTGTGCCATTAATTGTGGGGTCACTCACGTGTGAGCAGGCGCATGAAGTAGCGCGGGTGCTCAAGCGGTATATCAATTATAAAACATTGGTAGTGGTGAGCACCGATTTTATCCATTATGGCCCACGCTATGAATATACCCCGTTCACTGACGAGCTAGTGAGTCGAGTGCGTGCATTAGATGGGCAGCTGTGGCAATTAATTGAAAACAAGAAGTGCACCCCATTTGCCAATTTTGTGCAACAATCAGGAGCAACCATTTGTGGTGTTAATCCATTAAAGATTCTTCTTTCGTTACTTGAAATGGATACGTTTGGTGCAGTCGAACCGCGGTTGGTTGCGTATGACCGTTCATCAAATACGGATGAAAATGCCGTGAGCTATGTAGGTGGGCTCTTTACCCAACAACGGTTAGCATCTTTGCCTATTGGCTATCAATTAACGCAGCAAGAGCAACGGGGGTTATCAGTACAGATGCATGATACGTTGCACCATTTATTTGACAAAGATTTTGATGCAACGCGTTACTATCCGTTTTTGTCGTATGGGGTGACGCGTAAGCGCGGTGCATTTGTGACTTTGATGAAACAAAATAATGGTAAATCCGAACTGCGTGGCTGCATTGGGCGCATAGAGCCCGATAAGCCATTGTATCAAACGGTTGCACAAGTTACTCAAGATGCGGCGCTCCATGATCCTCGCTTTGAATCGACACAAAAAGATGAGCTACCGCTCATCAGTGCAAAGCTCGCTATTCTTTCACCGCTCAAAAAAGTGAAATCTTTTAAAAGAATTGCGCTGGGCATCGATGGAGTAGTGTTAGAAGCAGATGGTGGATCTGCACTTTTTTTACCCGAAGTGGCAACCGAGTTCCATTGGACGCGTGAGCAAATGCTTGATCAGTTAGCACAAAAAGCGGGATTACCCAACAATGCATGGCGCAATAAAGATGCGGTGTTTAAATTATTTAGAACAGTTGATATCGAATAATAAAGATGAGATGAAAAGTAAGATATGGTTTCGTATTATATGGATTGCATGTATGTGGAGTAATCATATCATAATACAATGTAATACAATAACATGGTTGATTCGTACGAGGCGTGTTTTTAGCATGGCAAGCGAAACATCTATACCAGATGCTACATATGCATTCACTGCCTTCCCAACATTGTATCAAAGTTTTCGGCATCTCACCGTTGGTATGTTTAATAACCCGATTGATGTGCAAAATAATCGTAGTTTATTTGGTTCAATGTTAAATTTTTGTTATCACGACAATAAACGAAACTGGTGGGGAGAAATTTCAGTGGCACCTGAAAAGGAATTTGTTTCGCTTAAAGGGACAACAAGCCTCTCGTCATCACACTTTGGGCTTGATGATTCATTATTTACTATCGGCTACGATTACTATCCCTGCCAAGATATAGAAATACTTCCTTACTTGACCGGGGGGATCCCTGGTACTCGCCGCATTTCATTAAGAGACATCTTTGAGCCCCTCGTAGGCACCCGATGTTACGCGCTAGCGCAAGGGGTAGAGTTGGTTGCGAATTTATTACGATGGGAAAAATCGAAGTGTGATTTTATTTTTCAAGAGCGCCTTGCTCATTTTTTTAAACGAAAATATGCTCCTCTTTTGCCTGAAGACGCAAAGTTTGCCCGTGGCAATCAAACCGACTTTTTATTTACTGTGCAGTATGGCACGAGTAAGCATTTTCTCGAAATTGGATATAACCCGACATTTTACACAAATCAAGAAGTAATAGTTCCGTTTACTCCGACC
Organism: Candidatus Babeliales bacterium; assembly: GCA_049692255.1. Taxonomy (GTDB): domain Bacteria; phylum Babelota; class Babeliae; order Babelales; family JACPOV01; genus JBAVOR01. The sequence goes on along the minus strand of JBAVOR010000009.1, from coordinate 3,012 downwards.
ATTAAAAGCCCTGGCTATATCACCCATTCGCCCTATTTCATCTATCTGTATACAGCGGAGCGTCTGCCACTGCTTAATTGTTCAGGAAGTATTGGGCTCAGTGGTTGGATAGTATTTGCTAACAACCCCACCTTTTGGGCAAATGGATTATGGCTTATTTTTAATCTTACTTTTTGATACTGGAGCGACAGTACGGCTTGCCTCTTTTGCAGGGTATTTTCATGGGCAGGTGATTTCCTTCTGGCTTACGTTAAACGTGACGTTCTAACGCTAACTCCTTAAAATATTTTCTATTAGATAAAACATTAACAATATGCTACTATTATTTGAATAGATACATAGGAACTTATTTTTTATGGAGTGCTTATGAATAAACGAATCATATTTTTTGCAATGCTGTCTGTTATGGGTTCTATCAAAGCAATGGACAAAAAACCAATAGAGGGAAAAATAATCATTTGTCCCGATCGTACTTTTATCGTGAAAGAAGATACTAAGAGGAATTCATCGACAGGCCCTAATATTGAAAATATAGAAAAAGCGTTTGGAATTTCTGTTCAACCGGGTACACGGCTAGTGAGTGTGTGGGTTTCAGGATCTGGTGTTGATAACTGGTATAGCAACGTACATTCGCTCTTTGGACCTGTGCAATTAATTAAAAGAGGTGATGTGATTACCTCTGCTCAATTCAAGAAGTTCCCCGCGTGGATTCCCGAGCTGTATGTTAATACTTTACAAGAAGGGGAATCTATTTCATTTGAAGTACATGGCAACCTGGTGACCCTTACTGCTGCACAATTACGATCACGTTATAAAGCTCCGGGTAAATTTGAAGAAGCGCTAAAACAAGTCACTGGTAAAAAGCCAGTAGAATTTGAAGGGCAGCCAAAGTTGGAAAGAGTAAAACGGAGCTATGGTTGGTGGCCGTTTTATGGAATAGTGCTGACCACATTTGCAACAGTTGCGTATGGCGCATACACCAATAAATTACACTCGTGGGTTTCATCGGGTAAATCGATGTGTATGAATTCATTGAACTGGTTTACCAATAAGCGTAAATAAATATAGCGTTAACTATAAAAATGGTGCAGGGAAAGCAAATTGTTGCTTTCCCTTTTTTTTTGCGGTGAGATAGAAATGCTATCGCGTAATAAAAAAGGAGTACCATGATGCGTGTTTTTATAGCACTACTGTTGAGCATATCTGTATTGCCTGTGCATGCGTGTACGGGCATTTTACTCAAAAGCAAAGACAATGCGTGCATTTATGCACGTACGTTAGAATTCGGTATTGATCTACAATCAAAAGTCTTGTTTGTGCCACGTAATTTTGCATTTGCCGCTGCTTCGCCTCACTCATCGATCGTTGGCTTGCAATGGCGCTCACGTCATGCGGTCGTTGGTATTAATATTTTTGATTCAACGAATTTTGTTGATGGTATCAATGAACAAGGATTAGCGGGTGGCATATTTTATTTTCCTGGTTTTGCGCAGTACCAGAGCGTGACGCAACAACAGTACGCACAGTCGTTGCCTGCGTGGCAACTGCTCACCTGGGTTTTAACACAGTGCGCAAGCGTAGCAGAAGTAAAAAATACCGTACCTACTCTTTGGGTGACTGATGTACCGTTTACTGGCGCTGGCCCTTCGTTGCCACAATCTATGCAACACGCGCCCATTCATTTAATTGTGCATGATGCGCAAGGCAATAGCGTAGTAATCGAATACGTTAAAGGGATATTGCAGTTGCATGACAACCCCTTGGGAGTTATTACCAATGCGCCCGATTTTCAATGGCATCTGACCAATCTGCGCAACTATATTAATCTTTCGCCAACTAATGCGAGCACAAAAACGATGGCAAAGATGCACTTTGAACCGTTAGGTATGGGTTCTGGTATGCATGGATTGCCGGGTGATTTTACACCACCGTCTCGCTTTGTGCGCGCCGTTACCTATACACAAGCAGCACCTGTCATGTCAAAGGCGCAGGAGGCAGTAAAACAAGCGTTCCATATTTTACATAATTTTGACATTCCGCAAGGAGTGGTGCGCGACGCGAATGGTGCATTTGATTATACGACGTGGACCAGTGCATGCGATATGCAAAATAAAATATATTACTGGCGGCCGTACAATAACTTTCAGCTTAAAAAAGTAACGCTTGCGCATATGAACGTAACGGCAAAAGAGGTACGCACATTTCCCTTAGAGCATGTAGAAGAGATTATTGAAATACAATAAGAGTGAATAAAAAAGGAATAGGTATGAATAAAAGAATAAGCATGCTGCTAGCACTGCTTGCAACAGGCAACGGCGTGTACGCATCACAAGTAGCACCACGTCTCGCTGACGTTGATAAAGTAAAAACTGTCGAAGTAAAAACCGCTAATGGCAGCAAATTTGTTAAAACATATGTGTTTCGCGATTATTTTGTGAACGATATTGCTGGCATGTCTGAACAGCAATTGCGTGATACATTGGGGTGGGACCAGGGAAGTCTGAAAACATGGAGCAAGTGGAATGCGACTCAACAAGGAAAATGGGTTAAAGCGTATCAAGCGCGCGCAGCTATTTTTCAGGGTTCGTTTTCATGCGAAACAGTTGGTGAATTAGAGCAAAAAGCGAGACGGTCAGTAAATCCCCCTAAGGGGCGATTTACTATTCGATTATTTGATAAACGTTTTCCAGAGAAATTTGATATCCGTTGCATTGCGGCGGCACCAGAAAATAAATCTGCAGTTTTTCAATCTGCATCAACGTTTTGGGCATTAGAGGGAGGCATGAATAATCGGGATGCGCTCATTACTAATATGTTGCATGGGCCAGTGCAAGGAGAAGAGCTCGCTATTTTGAGCGCTGGGCGCAGTTTACTTTTAAAGTATTGGAAGCCAACGATTCATTTGTTGCCTAAGGACTTACTTGTATTAGAGCATAGGGGGCAAGGGTTCTCTATTGATTATAACGAAGTGGATAAGCATAGTTATGATGAGACTACAGTGTTAAAGTACAA
>JBAVOR010000008.1:0-54569 GCA_049692255.1 Candidatus Babeliales bacterium | reverse complement strand
GTTTTTACCAGAAATCATGACCAAGTTAGAAACAAAATATCCGAACGATATTAATAAAAGCGTCTTGTTTGAAGCAAGCTGCTATACCAATATCTTTAAGCAAGATCCTTATCGCTCAGTTTCATTGATACCTGATACTAAACATCGCTTAGTATAAAAACATACTAGTAGGGGGATATTCTCCCCTACTTCTTATTTATTTCTCTCATACAACACACGTGCAGCCTCACATATCAACGCTGATTTATCAATTTTGTTATTTAACGCAGTATCATAGCATTCCCTGTACGGTAGCGCTATACTAATTCGCGCGATATCTATAGAGTTACTGCAATGCAAAAATTATTTTAGGGTTGTATGAAGTTGCCTTATCCATTGTATTATTGCTTGTTTATTGTAGCGAGTCTTACGGCACAAGAGCCCCAACAACAATCAGCGCCACAACAGAAGCAACTGTTCAGAGCTTCTCCTAGCAGCAGCAAGAGAGATAAAATTTCTGACCGCTTGGTAAAGCTCTCACCAGTACTAACCAGCATGCTTGCAGATACAAAAGAAAAACAACCAGTAATAGAGTTCCCAATTACTCAAAAAGCAAATAAAGAATTAAAATTGCTTTTTGAAGATTTAGAAAGCAGCAATGTATATTCGCTCAGAAAGAAAATGGAACGTTACTCACCTTTAACGTGCACACAACTGTTTTACGTTGGAGAATATTACGAAATTCCATTACTTGCACAGTGCGCCTTAGAAAAATATGTTCGGCTTTTGAAAACACCTGAGCAATTACGACAATTTGTAGATACGTTCCAATCAGTAAAAGGCTCTCATGCGATCTACAATCCACATAACATACAACCGCTAGAAACAGTACGGGTCGCTTTTAACTCTTATCTCGGCCAATATGGGGATGCAATAACAACAGCAGCTCATATAAAAGAGGGTTACCATCCTATTTGTACAGATAATAATGCCATACTATTTATTGACCAAAATTACTGCGCTAAAAGTTACGACTTTAGCACTCGCACCATCAATAATACACATAGTCCATACGAATGGCATTGTAATGATACTGCCATTAATACTTCTTCAAATGGCTTTACTGTGTATTATAAAAACAAAAAGGTATATGCAACCGATCAAACATTAAAAGATGTACTATTCAGCCCTGATGGTTCAATTGCTTTTTTACACACATACGAAACAGAAAAGCCACTCTTGCTTAATTGTGCAAATCGAATAGCAACAGAAATTAACTTTGATTCAAAGGGTGGACGTAATGAAATTGAATATACCACAATAAGCGGGGGCAGCAGCTTTGTTGCTCTACAAGATACTATTAATAATATATATCTGCATGATACGAAGACAGGCGTGCTGCTCAAAACGTTATCTAATGAGAACCGTAATCCATTCGTATTTACGCGCGATGAAAAAAATTTGATCATCATCAATGAAGACGCATTTTCGTTCTATGAAATCAAAAAAGACAGCAACTCTGTTATTAAACCAGACAAAACAATACCAAATTTACACCTAAGAATGCTCACTGTTATACACCCCGATAATCAACGCTTATTTATACGAACATCTAATAAACATGTCACTGCTTATAATATCACCACCGGGCAATCAGTGAGTACGTATGCAACCGAAAAAGAGGATGATATTGTATATTGGGAACTTTCTCCTGATAGCAATTATCTTCTCATGCATTATACAGAAACCATAAACAACGGTATCGCTTGCTTTGATGCTAACACTACTAACTCTCAACTCCTATGGGCAAGAACATTTCCTGTACAACGAAATGAGCATGGGTGGCCGTTATATCCTCTTATGCAATATGCGCAACACAATACACTGCAGCTGTATCAACAGATTAATACAGTTTCTATTTCTCAAACGGTTGCTCAAAAAGCACTCGCACTCATTGCTTCGCCACTACCAATAACCATTATTTCTCCTGAATATTCATTACGCATTGACCTTCAAACCGGCGAACTCATTAACGCCCCTTTTGCTCATCTTGGCACCTTGCCTATTTGTTGCTGTAATTCAAATCTTGCCTATACATCGTTAGCAATTGTTGATGATGAACGAAATCTGTATGGCCTTAGCTGCAACCAATGGTCTTTACCACAAGCGCTTACCATCGCCTTGTTACTGCACAACAAAAATAATCCAGATAAACGGATCAAGTTTACGCAAAATCAAGCAATAAAAGAGCTCTTTTATTCGCTGCCAGAAAGTATTCAAAAATTGCATAGCGACCAACTACCACCACAAAAAACAGTACCCTGGTGGCACGCTATTAGCATTGCACCACGAATTGCCAATGTAACCACCTGCTAAAATATAACGAAAGAGATTTATGCACATATTCTGTATTATTCTTTATTGTACTGTATCATTCATCACCGATGCACAAGAATTCGACCAACAATCGACGCCTACTAAACGGCTATTTCGTTGGAACAGCAACGACATAGCGGAAGAAATTTCCCCACGATTTATAAAATTATCTCCTGTGCTGACCAACATCCTTGAAGATATAAGTAATGATGAACAAAAACCGATTATAGAATTTTCCATCACTCCAGAAACAAACAAAAAGCTAAAAAGCTTATATAATGCATTAGAAAATGAGGACGAATATACGCTGCAAAAAAAAATAAAAAAATACAGTAAATCCGTTACCGCAGAGCTTTTCAACATTGGAGAACAATACGAAATACCATTACTTGCCACATGCGCATTACACGAATATACACACTATTTAAAAACTTCTGATCATTTGAAAAAGTTCGTTGCCACATACAAATCATCAGAAACCATGAGTTACAACCCATATGCTATTAACAATGCAGAACGAGTGCGTGTAGCATTAAACAGCATACAAAAACAGTATGGTGACCCGGAAGATGTTGGCAATCATACCATAGATGATCTTATTATGGACGATTTTGATATGAATGGTTGTGATTTCATTAATAATAACACATTCATCTTTTCCAATAGCCGTAATAACTATAAACAATTTGATATACCAACAAAAACGATTTCTTCTATAGGAGATTATTGGATAGCCAGCAATAACACCATTATTTTTACTACCGATAATGGCTGCAAAATTAAGCATAAGAATAAAACAACAGACATAGATGGCGCCTCCCCTATCATGCCATCCGGCATGAGCAAAGATGGCTCGCTCGTTCTTTTAAGAACAAAAGAACAATGCATGATACTTGATTGCGTAAAAAACAGTACAATACCATTAGAGAATAGTAATTTTGCACATGTGTGCTTAGTAGCCTCCATTTTCCCTGCAGCTTCAAACAAGAGCAACTGCTTTAGTTCTTGCAACACGTATGCTATGGTGGTAAATACCGCTCAACTCGCTGTATGCAGAACAATACATATATACAATACAAAGACAGGAAAATTAGTCCACCAACTATCGGTAGACCCACTTACAACTCCTAATGTCTCATTTACCCACGATGAAAGCACATTAGTGTATGGGGATCATGCAAAAAATAAAATCTGCGTATACAACATGCAAACAGCTCAAACTGTTCCTCTTGCTACTCACAGAAACATCTTAAGATATCTCTTGCATCCTCACAAAAACCATCTATTTGTTACAACTAAAGCTGATTTACAAATATGGGATATAGCTACCAACAGCCTCTTGCATACAATACAAACATCTAGCCCATTTCATCCTTGGGATATTTCGCCCAATGGAAATTATTTATTTGCAAAGCAGGAACCTGATCTGTTGCACTGTTACGATATCAATGGTGCACCAAAAAAGATTTGGCAATACAAAGTGGCGGGAACTTCTCTCAATGGATCATTTCAGCCATTTGTCGACTCTGTGCACGATACGGTGCAACTGTTTAAATTCAGAGAAATGGCACCTACTGATAGCAATTTTCCCAACGATCCAAACTGTTCGCATGAGTTCCATCTAACTATGGAAAATGGAATCATCGATAGTAATTGTACGGTGACTTTAGACATGCACACCGGCATGCCGATTAACAAGCCATTTGCGCATCTTAAGCAACTTCGTATAGCCACATTAGCCACAAGCCCGGACGGCTCTAAGGCGATAATTGGTAATTTACAATGCCACAATGGCACGCATCCAGAAATAGTAACGATGCTCAATTGCAATCAATGGTCATTACCCCAAGCGCTTACGATTGCCTTGTTACTGCACAACAAAAATAATCCCGCTAATCGTATCAAGTTTGCTCATAATCCGGCAATAAAAGAGCTATTTTCTTCGTTGCCAGAAAGCATACAAAATCTGCATACACCTGAGTAATGTTAGATAATTAGCACAAAGAAAGCGCTCATCCTGAGTGTCGCGAAGCGGAATTCGATACTCCGCTTACCACAACTCGCCAACCAGCTTACTCAATTGGCTGCGTTCACTGCTTTCTAGGTACACAGAACCAAAGAGCGATTGTCCTTTAAACTTACTCGCAGCAACAATTAATCCATTACTGCTAAAATCTAAGTACGGTGAATCGATTTGGTATGGGTCACCCGCTAAAATAATTTTACTCCCCTCGCCAACACGGCTGATAAGGGTTTTAACTTCATGGGGCGTTACGTTTTGCACTTCATCAATTAAGATAAATTGGTATGGGATAGAACGGCCGCGCATGTACGTGATCGCTTCCATACTAATTTTACCTTTACGCACCAGTTCATCGATCGATTCCATACGCGCATCATGGGACGCACGACGATCTTTTTTATGGTGACCGTTGTGATTATTATGATGCTGTTTATTATTATGACGCATACCACGTCGATGATCAGCATATACCATTTCATAGGAAGGCAGATCGCGCCGTTGCATATTAATCGAATGCACTAAAAAGTCCATGTTATCGTAAATTGGTTGCATCCAGCTATGCAATTTTTCTTCTATAGTACCCGGCAAAAACCCAATATCTGGCCCCAGGGGTACTACGGGGCGCGAAATAAGCATTTTTTCAAAAAGTCCGCCAAGCAACACTTGGTGCAAGCCTGCCAACAGTGCTAAAAATGTTTTACCGGTACCCGCACCACCGATTAACGTAATTAACTGAATCTCATCATCAAATAATAGATCGAGCGCCATAAGCTGCTGCGGGTTACGCGCTTCCAGTGGCCATTCGAGATGGGGCATGCCAATCTCTTTAAATTCATGGCGCGCTGTATAACGGAAAATGCGAAAATTATAGGGGTTAGAACGGCTAGAAACCAGCACATATTCATTCACCGTAACGCCCCGTTCAATCAAAAGAAGCTGCAACTCAGGAGGTTGCTCAGATTTGAGCGAGAGTGCTGGTACTTCGATGTGCACCCACCCATGGTAAAACTGTTCGGGGCTTACTTGCCCTTTTAAATAATCTTGTGCATTGATGCCAAGTGCATCTGCTTTTACCCGTGCGTTGAGATCTTTGGAAATAAACACAACATCGTGCCCCTGATCTTTTAATGCTTGGGCGGTCAACAAAATAATATTGTCACTCACCTGTTCATCAAGGGGCTGCAATAATGCTGAACGGTCTGGGGGGAAATATACTTGCAGCGTACCACCGCGTGCTAAAGGAACGCCGTTTCGCAAAGACCCTTGCGCACGCATAGTATCCAGATAACGAATCGACTGGCGCGCATTATGTCCGCGCTCAGAGGTTTCTGTTTTGAAGCGATCTAGCTCTTCAAGAACAATTAACGGTATGCCAACCGATGCCCCTTTAAAACTAAAAATGGAATCTGGGTCATGCATGAGAACGTTTGTGTCTATCAGGTACAACTTGTTTTTTGTCATACTAACTCTTTTTCTCTTGTTACTTAACAGTAAGGACTATATCGTTTATTCCCTCTTTGGTATACTAAAGGGACACTATTCTTGCAAGAAAATAGATCATAAAGGGAAATATATGAGTCATCATCATACTTTAACTGAATTACGCCATTCAGCCGCGCATTTGCTCGCTCACGCTATTTTAGAACTGTATCCAAAAACTATTTTAACCATTGGGCCTGCCACAGCAGAAGGTTTTTTTTATGATATATTGCCCCTTGAATCATTGCGCATTGATGATTTGCCACTGATTCATCAAAAAATGCAGGAGTTGGTTAGCCGCAATTTAGCCATTACTCATGAACAGATCAGTAAAACAGAAGCACGTAAACTTTTTGCGCATAATCAATTTAAACTGGAATTGATTAATGATATCGATGGAGAAACGGTTGGCCTTTCACGCCAAGGCGACTTTATTGATTTGTGTAAAGGAGGGCACGTCAGCAGAACAGGCCTCTTGAAATATACCCTACTGACCGGCATCTCTGGCGCCTATTGGCGTGCTGATAAAAACAATCAAGCACTTCAGCGCATTTCGGGTACTGCATTTTTTAGCCCACAAGAACTTGATGATTGGGTGCATCAACGAGAAGAAGCAGCAAAATATGATCACCGCAAGTTAGGCAAGCAGATGGACCTGTTCTCTTTCCATCAAGAAGGGGTAGGGTTTCCGTTCTTTCACCCGAAGGGCAAAACGGTGATTAACCGTATGATCGATTTCCTCCGCAAAGAACAGACAGCGCATGGGTACCAAGAAATCAGCACTCCTATCTGCTTGAATAAAGAACTGTGGGAACGTTCTGGGCATTATGAATTTTACAAAGATAATATGTATTTTTGCTCTATTGATGAAACTGAATACGCGATCAAACCGATGAACTGCCCCGGTGCATTTTTATTATACAATGAACGACCACACTCGTATCGCCAGCTGCCTTTGCGTTTGGCTGAGTTTGGCTTAGTGCATCGACATGAGCTCTCGGGCGTATTACATGGTCTTATGCGTGCGCGTTCATTCACTATTGACGATGCTCATATCATATGCACCATTGACCAAGTGGAACAAGAGATTATTACCACTATTACGTTGTTGCAGCGTGTACTCAAAGCATATGGATTCGAATCGATTAAAATTGGCCTTTCTACGAAGCCAGAAAATGCTATGGGGTCGGATGAGATTTGGCACAAAGCAGAAAGTGCACTCAAAAACGCACTCAATTCTTGTACTGTACCCTTTGTTATTCAAGAAGGAGAAGGTGCATTTTATGGACCTAAGATCGAATTTAAGATACTTGATTCCTTAAAACGGGAATGGCAATGTGGCACCATTCAGGTAGATTTCTTTATGCCTACCAATTTTGACCTGACCTACGTCTCTAGCGAAGGCACCAAAGAACGCCCCGTTATTATCCATCGCGCCATTTATGGTTCGTTAGAACGGTTTTTTGCTATCTTGCTCGAGCATTACAAGGGACGCTTACCATTCTGGCTTGCTCCCGTACAAATTACTGTTCTAACCATTACAGAGGCCCAACAACCGTATGCACAAACAATCTATCAATCTTTGCAGCAGAACGGCATTCGCGCAATAATTGATCACGGGTCAGACCCAATCAGTGGTAAAATTAAAAATGCTCAACTAGAGCAGATTCCTCTGATGGTCATTGCGGGTAAGAAAGAGGCTGAAAAGGGTACCGTTACCATTCGCTATGCTGATGGGTCCCAAAAAGCGGATATTTCTCTTTCAGAACTCATCGCGTTGGTGAGCGGCATGAATTCTGTATAAAAGATAGATTCAAAAGCAACTTTCAGCAATTAATAGAAACCCTCGCTTGTGCAAAATATGGCCCAATTTATTAAAAAAATTACAAATTTTGTTATAAATTATTGACATTGCCCAATCACAACTCGTACGATTATAAGTGAAGATGTAGTATATATGTCAGTCCTTAAAAAAAGGAGAAGCGATGGCTGTTAAGAAAAAAAAGGCGGCAGCAAAGAAAACTGCTCGCAAAACAGTTCGCAAAACTGCGAAGAAAGCTAGCAGCAGAAAAAAAACTGCTCGCAAGTCAACTGCTCGCAAAGCCACTAAAAAAAGTGCAGCGAAGAGAAAATCTGTCGCAACGCTTTTTGGTTTTGCAAAGTAAGCCAATCTACGCATGTTAAAAAAGCGCTGAATAGTAGTGTTCGGCGCTTTTTTACTTTTCCCGCCGCCCCTGCATCATCTCACGTGTTAGCCATGATACAATGCAACGACAAGAACCACGCCATAGCCTCTTACTTCACTCTTTGCGTTTCGAAGAACGGTTAGCATGGGCGGGCTCACAAGACTGCTTTTTTCCACTCGGTGGTGACTCACAAAGCGCATCAAGTAAACACCATGAACACGGATCTGCTCCAACACACTTCGATTGACCCCATAACACGAGCCACTGATTCCATGATATCCAGTACTGCTCAGGCACAATGGCCATAAGAGCACGTTCAGTTTCTTCTGGCGTTTTGGTATTAATTATACCCACGCGGTTTGAAATACGGTGAACGTGGGTGTCTACACAAATGGCAGGAATGCCAAACCCTTCTGCAAGCACTAAACTGGCCGTTTTAGGCCCGACACCAGGTAATTGCAATAGCTGTTCGCGTTTATTCGGCACTTGGCAATTGTACTGTTGCACGAGAATACGGCATATCTTTACAATAGTAGCTGCTTTTGTTCTATAAAAGCCAACCGGATAAATTATCTTGCTTATCACATCAATTGGCACTTGGCTCAAAGATTGAGGAGTGCATGCTCGCTCCAACAAACGTACCGACGCTGGATACGTTACCGTATCCCTGGTGCGTAAGCTCAACAAGCAGCTAATAAGCACTATAAAAGGATCATGCCCAAACTGCTCCCTCAGGCGTGCCATCAATGGCGTGCCCAGTTGACTCGTTTGGGCTTTTAACACAGAAATGATACGGTGTATCTTTTCTTGCTTGTCCAATAAGGTATCCATGCAATCATTGCTACTTTCGCCCTTACTCCAAATTGTATAATTAGATATCCCTGCTATACTGTATTAGTTAAGAAGGGAAATCTACTAACTAAACGGAGGCGTGTCCAACAAAATGGAACCAATAACTACCAAAGCGGTAATCAGAGAAAATAATTGTTTTTTCATTTGCCTTCACTAACAAATAAAAGGTTAAACATAAACTGACCTCAGTATACAAAGCCCCCCATATAAGTTCAAGAATATGCTTTATTTATCGACATTTTTTCAACAAATAATTAATCAACTAAGCAGTTTTCCATTTTTGCTGACTGTTGAAATTATTGCATTAACTTTAAAATGCATTCTTTTAGCAGCACTCACTATTCATGGACTTCGTGCATCAAAATTACAACGGCCATGGTTTTTTTTGTTACTTGTTCTTTTGGGCGCTATGATGTCAGACGCTGGATGGATTGCCTCGCTGACTCATAAAATATTTATAGGTGTTGATTACAAGCCAGTACTACTTGTTTTACGCTTAGCCTGGGCATGGTGCGTTATCGAGTATCAGGCATTGAGCTTGTTTATTGAAAGCTTAATCGAAAAAAAACATACTGTTCGTTGGTATCAATATATTTTTATTATCATTAGCGTTGGGTTGTCACTTTTTCATATTTATGCAGCAATTTTTCATTACAATGATATCAACCCTCGACCATCTATTGAATATCTCGTACTTAAAATAAGCGTAATGTATGGATTTCTTCCTGTACTGATCAGTTTAGCAATGGGCTTAAGAGCTGTTCGCAATACGCAGCTGCCTAAAATTATACGTAAACAGTTTACAGTACTCATAAAATGGCTTATTGCCCCACACTTGCTTTCAGAGTTTATTCAAAACTATCCCTTTAATATTTTTCCTTCTTTTATTGCCAGCAACTACGCAGTAGTAAGTATCTCAACTATTTTGCTTACCCTCGCCTTTTATTTCTGCGCAAAACGAATGATAGGGCTCCGTTTCCTAAATTTCCAGGCCCATGTGTTGCCTACCACATCTTTTAGCACCATCGAACGCTTTAAAGATGTTCTTGAACAGCTCAGTCAGGTTACCAACGTAAAAGAACTCAACTATATTACCCAATCATTTTTTAAAGCAAATTTTGAAATCGCCAATAACCGCGTTACTTTATATATCCGCCAACGGGATTCCCATTACCCCCCTGTCACCATTCCCATGGAAACAGCTGCACGCAGCGTTATTGAGTCACGCATCGAATTTAGCATTAACGCGGAAGGTAAAGTGTATGAGCACATGCGCCGCACCCTGCTGCAAGAAAAAATTCTTATTACCGATGAAATCGCGTTTAACGATTTCTACAACGAAACAGAGTTAACCAAAACATTGCTACACTTTCTTGATATTATCAGCGCCGACCTTTTTTTACCGGTCTACCAAAGCAATAATCTGATGGGGTATATTGTGGTAGATAAAGACGCGCGCCCTAACCGCTTTTATAGCAGTGTTGAACGGGACGAGTTGGTCGTTTTTGCCAGTTATTTAGGTAATATCATTAACTTACTCCATACCAACGATATTCAAGGGCTGTTTGCCAAAGATAAAGAACTACAAGAAGAGCTGTATCACAAACATCAAGAAATTAACCAATACAAAGAAAGTATTCGTTCGTTTTTACGTGATACGCAACAAAAAAAGATTGGCATCATATTCTATAAAAATAAGAAGTTCTCTTTTGGTAACCAAGCAGCAACAGATCTAATTCCGCTTAATTTACAAATTCATGAGGGGCATCCGATTGCTCGTACCCTCCATAAAATTGCCCATCAGGTGCAAGAATATAAGACGGGACAAACAGTAATGGTAAAAGACAATAATAACAATCGTTTAATGCTTTCGGCAGTACCGCACATCGAACACAATACAGTTATTATTCTCGCGTATTCGCCAGAGATTTCTGACATCATTAAAGAACAGATAGATCTACTTAAAGATCCGAGTGACTGGGATTATTTGTTGTATCTGGAAACAACCAAGTCGGGGACTCTTATTAAACAACTCATTCCGGGTACCGGGCCACACCTCCTACAAGCACGCATTGCATTACTTAAGGCAGCATTACACAAAAAAGCGTTGCTTTTAGACGTACCCGCGCAAGATACGTTAACCATCGTTGAATTATTGCACCATATCAGTCTAAAAGAAACCTTACATGTACTTACACTGCAAGGCACAGAGCAAAATAATGAGATTGCCATTAAATTATTTGGCATAAACCCTATCTATGTAAATCATCCGCAAGAAGGGCTTTTAGATAAACTCAACAATACGGGAACCTTATTTATCCAAAATATCCATTTTCTCGATTTAGAAACACAAAAAAATTTAGCTGAATATATCCGCTACGGGTTTTATCACCAACATAAAAGCGACACCAAATTAGTCAGTACCGTGCGCATTATTTGTTCTACTACACAACATCTCGCGTTGCTCGTGAAAAAAGGGACATTTTCAAACGATCTCTACAATGAATTAACGCATGTTACGGTTACCATCCCTCCGCTTCTTACGTTACCACAGAAGGAGTTGGTAGAGTTGGCAGACCAGTTAACCGAACAAGCAATTCAAACGAGTAGCTTTCAATCACTTCTTTCATTAACTGAGCGCGAAAAAAACAAACTGATTGCTTCATGCCCTACCAGCATGCATGAACTGCGCTCTAAGGTGCAACATCTCCTACTCAAAAAATCACAAAAACATAATATCGTGCATGATATTCAGCTCGATCCTACACTCACTATTACTGATCCGGAACTGGTCACCATCGCTCGTCTCGGCAAAAAAGCGCTGAAAGATCCTAAGATTCTTTCTACACTCATGCAAAAGTTTAAAAATCAGACAAAAGTTGCTACCTTCTTAGGAGTTAATCGCTCTTCTGTCAATCGCCGCTGCAAAGAGTACAATATTGCCGAATACTAGTTAGCTTAAACCAAAAAGGAAAGCTTGATGAACAGTGCCGAATTCGCTTCATGCGTTGAACGGTTTATACAGTTTCTGCGCGTTGAAAAAAACGTTTCCCCGCATACGATACGCGCGTACAGTGCAGATCTAAAACAGATCATCAACTTCTGGCAAACAAGCATCAGTGACAATAGCATCGAATTACCTTTCCAACTTATGATTGAACGGTATTTTGTAGCGCTGCACTATAAAAAACATGACAAGGCAACCATTGCGCGCAAAGTTTCTTGCATTCGCTCATATATTCGTTTCATCAAACGAGAGGGGTTCGATGTAACGCTGTCTATTACGCGTCCCCGCCTTGATAAAAAATTACCCATCTATTTAACTGTTGACGAAATTAGCCTGTTGCTCGATACAGTACCCGCGCATGAGTTACAAACACGTAAACCGTATCGTGATCTAGCTATTTTTGAACTGTTATACGCGACAGGCATACGTTGCTCAGAACTGGTCGCTATTCGTTTTTGCGATATACACTTTGAAGAAAAACGGATCAAAATTATGGCAAAAGGCAAAAAGGAACGGTATGCGTTATTTGGCAAAAAAGCGCATGAGCGCATCATGCAATATCTCGCTCATGAACGGTTGCCTCATCGCGACATGCAAGAACCTGTTTTTGTCAATAATCGCCATACGCGCATGACTACACGATCTATACAGCGGGTGTGTCAAATGTTTCGCGCTTATTTACGTATAGAAAAACAACTTACCCCCCATAAGTTACGCCACTCATTTGCAACACATCTTTTAAGTGAAGGAACCGATCTGCGCACAGTACAAGAACTACTAGGGCACGAAAGCTTATCGAGCACAGAACGGTATACGCATGTTACTCATCAAGAGCTTACCCATCTGTACAAAACAAAACATCCCTTCAACGCAATGATGAAAAAAGGGGCGCGCAAAGATAAATGAATACCCATGGCACTATTTTAGATCAATCAAGCAAACTAATCGCATGCAGCGGCATCTTTTTTTTCTGCCTTCTGCTTGCGCGTGTTTTTTATTTACAGATTTATCTCAACCAAGAGCTGTTTAAGCGTGCACAAAAAAATTTTACTCGCTATGTCACTATTCCTTCGCAGCGAGGTAATATTCTCGATTGTAATGGCACCTTATTGGCAACGAACCGTCCCGTTATTAATATCTTTTGGCAGGGAACCGGCAACCATCATCTCACTACAGAACAAACAGCCCTGCTTGAAACTATGGGTACAATTTTAGAACAGCCGTTCGATGCGCATGTGCATAAAGAGATCACTGCAACGGAACGGTATTCACGTACACGACTCTTGGCTACAGATGTTCCACTGGCCGCCATGGGAAAGCTTTTAGAAAAGTATCCACACACACCTAATTTATATATAGAACAGACGGCTGCTCGCTTTTACCCTCATAAAACGGTAGCTAGCCATATCATTGGGTATATTAGCTCCTTAGAAAACAATGGGAAAATGGGTCTTGAAAAGATCCTTGAGCAGTTGCTGCATGGTTCACATGGCACTCTTATGACTACGATTAATTCGGTTGGTGCACGGCTTAATACATTACCCATCAAGGAGGCGCTGGATGGCCAAGATATTGTCACTACGCTTGATCTTCGCTTGCAACTGATCGCCGAACAATGCTTTGAAGAATCACAGCTGGGAGTGCTACTTCTTATGGATCCTGCAACGGGGGCCATTAAAGCCCTTGTGTCTCGCCCTACTTTTGATCCAAACATATTTTTACAAACGATCGACAGTAACGAATGGAAAGAGCTACAAGAAAAGAAACCATTCCTTAATCGCGCATTTAACGCTTGTTACCCTCCTGCCTCTCCGTTTAAATTAATTACGCTTGCCGCAGCAATGGAACTTGATCTTATCTCACCAGAGACTACCATCTATTGTCCCGGCTATACCCGCTTTTGCAATCGCGCATACCATTGCGCAAAGAAAGCGGGACACGGTGTCGTTACTATTGAGCAAGCGGTAGCCCAATCATGCAATATTCTGTTTTTTGATATCGCCAAACGCATCTCTATCGATCAATTAGCTGAATATGCATACCGTTTTGGACTGGGGCAAAAAAGTTCGGTCATATTTAATGAACATGAAGGCATAGTTCCATCGAAAGCATGGAAATGGAAAGTAAAACATGAGCCGTGGTGGTCTGGAGAGACATTGTCAGTTGTTATTGGACAAGGCTATCTTGGAGTTACCCCTATTCAAATGGCCCGCATGATTAGCGCTATTTTCAGTGGTAATCTCGTAAAACCCCGAATTTTAGAACAAGAAGAGATAGTAACCGAACCGTTGCGTATTCGCCCACAAACGCGCAAGCTCTTAAAAAAATGCATGAAAGAGGTAGTAACCCATGGCACTGGTATTATGTTACGTTCTCTTCTACCCGATATGAAACTGTATGCAAAAACAGGAACTGCTCAGGTGAGCGATCTATCCAAACGCGATTTGGGTACCGAGTTTCTGGAACATGGTTGGTCAGTCTGTTATCTCAAGGCACCAAACCAACGGCCCTTAGTACTAGTCGCCGTACTTGAACACGTTGGTTCTTCTCAAGTAGCAATTGCATTCACCAAGCGCTTTTTACAGCAATACCGCGAACTAATCAAAAGGTAATTTTACTGCTGTGGTACTTTACCTAACAACGCAACAATCTGATTAACTATTGTTTTGCGTAACGTTTCTATTTGCCCTTGTTGAGGTATGCTCGTGAATACTGACTTTAACGCCATAATCTGCGTACGCGCCCCTGTATATTTCTCCTGCGCAATTAATTGTGCAATGGTATCGCATAGGGTATCGATATAGGGAACGCCAGAAGTTACATTACCAATATTGCTCACATCAGTAAGAGAACCGAAAAAATTCGAAATGGTAGTTAGCGTAGTGACGTTAAATAAAGCGTCCTGTACCTCCATTCCCTGGTTACCATATTCTGACACCGCCAAAACCTGCTCTGTTGTACCGAACAGTACCGCTAAGCTCAAAAGTATGGCAACGTAATTCATGACTTTCCTTTTCCTTTATAATTTCGATAAAGCATCCAGCGTAGCATTGAAACTCATTAATTGATTCTTAGCATCGGTTAAACTATTTTTTAACGTTGCATCAGTTGCTTGTTGTATATTAGTATTTATTTTTGAAAGAAGCCCACTGCTACTTCCTTTTGCTACCACATATTGCCCACTTTGAATTTGGGTACCAATTGCTCCAAAACTATTATTAACATTTACCACACTTATACCAGTAATCGTATTTATTTGCGCTAATGCAGCTTGTATATTTGCCTTATTTTCTTTTTTGACGGGATATTTACTTACATTGCTATTGATATTTTTTAAACCCGTAGTAATTGCGTTTGCATCTGCTGTTGACAGATTAGTCGGAGTGCTCTGGTGCGTTGGATTCGTTTCTGCACCCATCGTAGAATATTCACCTGTCGCCATTGTTACAGTATGAGCTGCAGCAATCACGAGTAAGCTCAACATATAATATTTATTCATAGTATTTCCTTTTTATTTTTATCATTTACAGACTCAAAATCCTTCTCAAATCAGTTCTGTGCGTATCAAAATCCCTATACTTATCGGTAACACAGCACCTAATTTTTTTTCTATTTTATAGCGTAGAAAGTGTTGTGAGTAATTTTGAACAAGCATCAATCTGCGCTTTAATGCTGTTAAATGTAGCTAATTGAGCTCCACTAAGATTGACTGGGTTAGCACTAATAATCGCTGTCTTTAATGTATTGCAATCGGCTATTGCCTTTGCATAGTTACCGGCCGCAATATCAGCACCCACTGCCGTGAACGTTGCAGTAATATTCTTAATAGCTGGTGCCACGCCAGAAGCAGCAATATTGGCCCCTGCACTACTAATTTGCGCTAATGCAGCCTGTATATTTGCTTTATTCGCTTTATTTGCTGCATATGATTGCGCTTTGCTCATAACACCTTGCAACGACGTATTTATTGCCGTCATTTCTGTTGCATTGAGCATTCTTCGCAAATTTAATTCAACGCCTACATTAACAAACTCAGAAACAGCCAAAGCCTTAGTCCCTACGAGACCGGTAAACCCTATCAAAATCCCTGAAAAAAATTGTGCTTGTTTAAAACGCATAGTTTTCTCCTTTTCATCATACCCTTCTATTTTTTATCTCTACTATTAGCAGCATATCAGATTACTGTTTCAGGTTGCAATAAAAAGGGCCCTGGTTTTTACCAGAGCCCTTTAAAAAGGAGAAAAATTGAAGATTTCTTAAAAAATCTTAGCGCGCTGCTTCTTTTGAAGTGCTGTTTTTTGCTTGCAGGGCACGCGCCAGACGGCTGACTTTGCGACGTACCGTATTTTTGTGCATGAGACCCTTAATTTGGGCACGGGCCAGCTTTGATTGCGCATCAGCTAACAAACGTTGCCCCTCTTGTGCATCTATCCCTGCTTGCGCGCCAGTAAGCAATTTTTTTACTGCTGTTTTAATGGAAGTACGGCGAGCCAAATTTTTAAGATGACGCTTCTTATTTTGACGAGCCTGTTTTTTTGCTGATACGGTATTTGCCATAGAAATATCCTATTTCGATCTTTTTAGATAACTTTTTCGATTTTACCTGCTTTTACACATTTCGTACATACCGCTCCACGCTGCACCTTTTTAGGCATTTGTCCGGTAAGTGTATAACGGACTTTGTGGACGTTCGGGTATACCCAACGTTTGGTTCGGTTGTTCGCATGGCTCACGAGATTGCCGACATGAGGCCCTTTATTACAAACAGCACATATTCTTGACATGATAGACTGATCCTTCGATACTATGCATAACTTACTAACGTTACTAGCTTATTAGAAATACGGATTTTTTCAACTCTTATGCACCTATTCCTTGATCTACTAAGCGAAAACTCTCACGCGGCTCAATACCTAACAATGCATAGATCTCGTCAGCGTATAAAGTTTCTTTCTCAAGCAACGCATGTGCTAAACGATCAAGTTTATCCTTATGCTCTTCAAGCAATTGTCGTGTTTTTTCATGTAAGTCACGCAATAGCTCTTGCACCGCTTGATCTATTTTTTCAGCTGTTTTTTGTGAATAGGCTTGCCTTTCGCCGTTCTGCTTATAGACTACTGGCCCCAATTCAGGGTCCATTCCATATTGGCAGACCATACGGCGGGCAATTTCAGTTGCTTTTTCAAAATCATTTGAAGCGCCAGAACTGAGCAATTTAAACTGAATCAACTCTGCAACGCGTCCGCCCAGGCATACCATGAGCAACGTGCGTAATTCAGGCTCTGTTGAAAGATATTTATCGCGCTCAGGCAATGAGTGAGTTACCCCTAATGCAGACCCGCGCGGAACGATGGTGACTTTGTGCAACGGATCTGCCGTTTCAGGCAACAGGAGTCGAATCATCGCATGGCCTGCCTCATGAAAGGCAACCATTTCGCGCTCAGCCCCTGAAAGAACCACCGATTTCAACTCTTTACCCAACATAATCTTATCACGTGCTTCCTCAAAATCATGCATCGTTACCAACGCATGTTCTTTTTTAGTAGCAATAATGGCAGCTTCGTTAACTAGATGGGCAAGCTCTGCACCAGAAAACCCAGGAGTCCCCCGCGCAATACGGTCTAACTGTACCGATTCATCTATTTTAATCTGCTTTGCATGCACGTGTAATATTTTTTCGCGGCTGCTTACATCAGGGTACGGTACGTCAACGCGTTTATCAAAGCGACCAGGGCGCGTTAAGGCAGTATCTAAAATGTCTGGCCTATTGGTAGCTGCAATAACCAAAACAGGAGCATTGTCAGAATTAAAGCCATCCATTTCTGTCAATAACTGATTTAACGTTTGCGCTCGCTCATCGTTGCCACCATCTAACCCATTATTCCGTTTACCACCCACCGCATCAATTTCATCGATAAAAATGATGCTTGGCATGTGGCGACGGGCTTGGGCAAACAGCTCACGTACTCGTGAAGCACCAACACCTACATAAATTTCTATAAAATCTGATCCACTGACACTAAAGAAAGGACAGTTTGCTTCACCAGCAACCGCCTTAGCAAGCAATGTTTTACCATTACCTGGGTCACCAACCATCAGCACCCCTTTTGGCAAACGGGCACCTAATCGTTTAAATTTTTCTGGGTTTTTCAAAAAATCTACCACTTCCATCAGCTCTTCTTTTGCTTCAGGAATACCTGCAACATCGGCAAATTTTGTTTTTACTTGGGCTGGCACAAACATCTTTGGCTTACTCGTGCCACGAGTTAACGCATTGCCTCCTGTTGAACCAACCGAATGTTCACGACTTTGTAAAATATGTTTATGCGCTTCAAGGAGGTCTTCCATGGTAATGACATCTTGGTTTTTTTTGGATGCACGAATTGCCGCTTCGTTCATTAAATTAGCAAGATCTGCACCAGAAAAGCCTGCAGTGTCACGCGCAATTATGCCCAGATCAACATCTTCTGCTAACCGTACATCACGTCCATGAATACGCAAAATCTGCTCACGTGCTTGTGTGTCTGGATACTGCACTGTCACCCAGCGGTCAAAACGGCCGGGGCGTAACAATGCTTTATCAAGCACGTCAGGCATATTGGTCGCTGCAATAACAATAACTGGTGAATGTGCTGTTTCAAACCCATCCATTTCTGTCAACAGTTGGTTTAACGTTTGCTCACGTTCATCGTGACCACCACCAAACCCACTGCCGCGCGAACGACCAATGGCATCGATTTCATCAATAAAAATAATGGCTGGAGCTTGCTTGCGTGCCTGTGTAAAAAGATCACGCACCCGTGCCGCACCAACACCTACAAATACTTCGATAAAATCTGAACCAGTAATACTAAAAAATGGGCAATTTGCTTCGCCGGCAACTGCTTTAGCAAGTAATGTTTTACCATTGCCCGGTTCTCCCACGAGCAACACACCACGTGGCACTTTCGCACCCAGGCGTTGATATTTTTCCGGATTTTTTAAAAAATCTACAATGTCTTGCAAGGCACTTTTGGCTTCTTGTGCACCTGCTACTGAATCAAAATTCGCTTTAATCATCGAGGGAGTAAACATGCGTGCCCGACTTTTACCCATAGAAAAGATGCCGCCGCCATTATTTGACCCCTTGGCCTGGCGCATAAAATACCAGACAGCAAGTGGCGCCCCTACAAACATGACTAAGAAAAAGAAGTACCATGGGCTTACTGCATTGGAGCCAGACGATACTGAATACTCAACATTATGTTGTTTAAGCAGATCATAAATGGGCGCATTTTCAGCAATGGTCGCTTCAAAGCGGGTACCATCACGGGCAATACCAAACACCTCTTGTCCGGCAACGTGTACCGATTGCACTGTATCTGCCTCAATTGCTTTTACAAACTTCGAGTAACTGAGCACCTTTACCTGTCGCGTGTAGTCAGTTAATTTAGTCAGTACCGCAATGCTTGCCATAAAAATGAACGCAATAATAAATACGTTCTTTGGCCCTCGTGACAAACTATTCCAAAATTTATACTTCATAATAATGCCTTACGCAAAATGTAATAAATATGTATTGCACCGGTTGTGCGTGTTTTCACCAAAAATAAACTAATTTTATATCAAAAATAAGTGTACTACAGACAGGTAATAATAGGAAGAATAACAAGATTTCTTACATAGAAACAGGAGAGTTAAACCATCTTTGTTTAAACGAACCCCATAGCCCGGTCATGGTACTTTTGCTTTTCCCATACCAAGAAGAGATGGCAGAAAAGGGAGACCATACGGTTGCTTTGGTATAGTGCAAAAAGCCGAATAGGGCCGCAAGCCCAGTAACCGCAATGAGTGGCTTTTTATACGCTGCGAAAAGCGATTCCGGTTCAAGAGATAAGGCCGGAAACGTACAAGCCTCATTAAAAACACACTGTGCAACAGAATGCTTCTCAGCTGAATGATTTTTCATTGTTTGTGGGTAGGACATTTGAAATTTTCCACAAAAGCACCTTACGATATCACCATCGCTTTGGATTCCATCAGCGGAAGAACTGCTCAAAGTCGCCTTACCAGAATCTTGTGCATTATTGCGTTCATGTGCAATGTTTTCTGCATATTCCACAAGCGCATTTCCGGTTGAATTCCCAAATTGACCATAGCTTTTATTACTATCGTCTTCGGCATCAAAAAATTCATCTCCGTCAGATGATTGCTCATTATTAATGAGTTGATTTAAACTATGGCGTACCAATGAATTGCCACTTTCATTTTCCATGGCCTGAATAAAGAATGATGAGAAAAAGAAGAGACTGGTCAGAATTGCTATTTTTTTCATTTCAGCCAATAACCTCGTTTTAGATATATGGTATTTCATATCTCTACTATACCATTAAAAGTGCAGTTTGACAAAAGCAAAAAAGGCCTCCCTGTAATTCAGAGAGGCCTTTAACAGAAATTATTGGTAAAAATTAATTGATGTTTGTTTGTTTCAACTGCTCAATCTTTGCAGAAATCTGCGCAAGGACATTCTGCCCTTTGTGCTTAGCCGCTGCTAACCAGCTGTTCACCATCGAATCATCTTGTTGTGATGCGCGCACAAATGCTGCTGCAGAAAGTCCACCCCATACACCGAATTGCAACAGACGTGGCTTTGTCAATGCGCGCAGCCCCATAGTTAATGCCGCAGCACCAAAAGCTTCCCATGTTTCCCGTGGGATAAGCGCATTTAATTCTTCTCCATTGGTTGCTTTGAGTACTTTTCCCCATTCAACATAGGTAAGCCCATATCCAGCCATTACCGTAGATAAAAGCCCGAAGCCTGAAATGCGTGGTGATTTAATCATACCTTGCGCTGCTTTGTCTGAAACAAGGGCAGCACCTGCGCGACTTAGGCCACGCATTAGTTCTGCTATTGCACAAGCACCGCTCACACCAAGCGATACGTTCAGCATTTCTTGTGAATCATAGTTTTGCAAATTTTTCTTAATAGAATCGAACAGTGCTTTACCTGGTTGATAACCACTATTTTCATTCTTTGATTCATGCTTTTCAGTCTGTTTTTCGACAGGCTCTAACCCTTGTTCTGGCAAACCGTCAGTTGCATACAGGTGCAATCCACCTACAAGAGTCAGCACGCATACCATACGATGCATCATCATAAAAATGCCCTTTGTGTTAAAAATATATAACCGCACCAAGCATAGCAACTATTGTAATGCCTGTACATTTTCATCTACGCAATTCATACGCGCAACGGCACTTTGTACGTGCCAGACCATGATGGATAGGTGCATTGTTGCCCTTCTGGAGTTAACCAAATATGCTCTTTAGTAATACGATTCAACAATGCTATGCGAGAACATTTGCCATCATCAGCGGCAAATGCCAGATACGTACCACACGGAGACCAACTGCACTCATCCTTAGTAGTTGCATCGAAGGTAAGTTGTTCATGCTTCTTTGATTCACTCGAATAGACAAACAACTGCATATGTCCTGCCACACGGCGGCAATAGGCTAATAAACCGGTCTGCTCACACAATGTAGGGCATACACAATAACCATCGGTAGTAATTAATTCTATGGTGCCACTGGCTGCTCTATACCAATTAATGTGTGGCGTTTTAGTTAACTCATCACTGCAAAAAATAACATCCCCATTACTGCACAGTTGCGGTGCAAAGTTATTCCCTTCATTACTAATAAAAGGACGTATAATTGCGGGCGACTCTGCGGTACGCGCGGTGTAACGATGTAATTGCAACTTCCCTTGTTCAGTGACGCAAT
Source organism: Candidatus Babeliales bacterium (assembly GCA_049692255.1). Taxonomy (GTDB): domain Bacteria; phylum Babelota; class Babeliae; order Babelales; family JACPOV01; genus JBAVOR01. Next base: position 32,902 of record JBAVOR010000008.1, on the reverse strand, counting down.
AGACCACTTCCCGGTTATCGTGAGAGAATGTTGGCTGCATAGTAAGTCCCGTCAAATTGGAAATGACGCGCTTTTGCCTTGATAAATTAATGGATACTAAACGCACATTAATATCAGTTGCTTGCGAATAAAACACCAAGGGCATGTACGGATCTTTATTCCAGCGTGGCGCAAAAATATTGAACCCTTGTGTAAGAACGGTTATTTGATCTTGTATATCCTTGTGCTTATATGGCGCACTAATGCATAACTCTTTGCATACGCGCCCTTTTTCACGCACCTGGCGACAGAATGCAATGCGTGTAGCAAAAAATGATTGTTTGCCGGTCAGCACCGTTTGCAACTCATCAGCTAGAAGCTCTGCTTGATATTTCTCTAGCGATTCTTGCATACGCCCTTTGCCCCCTTTAATCATCGATGCAGTACGCACATCGTACAGGCGCCATTCAAGCATTGCATCAGCTGCCATATTAAAAAAAAGTGCTAAATCATACTGTGATCCATATTTTTTCACTGCACTCAGCGTTGGCTTGTTTTCTTGAGATGCATACGAAACAGCAAATCCACTCTTTTGCCAACAGCCTTGCTGTAGCAATGCCCCAACGGCATGTGCAAATTGATGTAATAGTTGATTGCGCTGCACGGCTTGATCTATAGTTATCACCGCCAATGACATTTTGCGCGCGGGTGCGGCAGGAGTCACGCTGACTGATAATTGCATGTTTTCTTGCGCTACACAGCCAAAATATATAATAAAAGCGCTCATATAAAATTTATTTATCCACGTACACATATGCAAAACCCCCTTACCGATCAAACGTTATAATAACCTGTTTACCATACGCCGAGCGCGGAAAGGTGATAGCATAAATACTATTGCGCGCCGCGATATCATACATTAATGCCCCTGATGGTTGTTGTATCGTTGCATCACTCACCGCACCGTTCGCCGCAACGGTTACTAAAATGGTGCACACTGTTTCCGGCACTATGCCAGCCGGTGGGTGCCACGCGCTCCGAATACCTTCTTGAATTTCTTGTGCCACTTGCAGCGCTTGCCATTCTTGCAGCCCTACATAGATCTTTTCATCGGCAGACGCCGATTGGATGCTCTCAGTATCTGCTGATGCACTTGAAGGACCCGATGCTGACATTGCTGACTGTGCACCTTGCGATATTAATGCCTGAGGCCCTGGTTTTGTTGACGGTAATGCATGTGATGCTTTAGCAACCGATTTTTGCTCTGGTCGCGGCTCTTTTTGCTCAATAGGCCTACTTTTGGGTGGTAACTCTTCCTTATTGTGTTGCTTCTTTTTCTCTGCTAATGCCGCTTGGCGCGCTGCTCGTTTTTCTTGCAACAGCTCTTTTTTCGTTTTTCTCTTAGGTGGCTGCACCGCTAATTCAGATTTCTTCTTTGCTGCTGCTACTGATTGTTTTTTATTTTTCTCTTTTACTAACGGCGTTAAAAAGGTCCCCGTGCTCGGTGCTGCTATTTTTTCTTGTTGGTGTATTGATGCTCCTGGCTCTTGCAATACAGGCCCAGCTGGAAGTGAGTGTGACATAGCAGGAGAAGAATGAGCGGGGCGTGCTGTACGCAACTGATTCATATTCTTTGCTAATGGCACAAGTACAATATTTGATATATCAATGTGCGTATTTAAAAATACTGCCAACGGTTGCTCGTGCATTGTTAACAACAAGGCAAGCAACGCGATGCTATGAATAATGCATGAACCAATAAGGCATGTGCCAATAATACGCTCACTGCTCGACCATAGGCTAGACCACAGCTGGAGTATCTTTTTGTGTTGCAATTTTAACATCTTTAATCCCACCAACGAGTTTTACTTGATCAAGAACTGCCGTTAACGTACTCACCGTTGTGGTATCACCCTGCACTCGTACCCAAAGGCTTTTTTCTTGCTTTTTAGTGTCATGCGCTACTAACTCTTGCACAGCGGCACCCAAACGGTCGAGCTTGATCGGGCGATTGTTAAAAAAAATGGCACCTTTTTTATCGATAGACACCACATATTCTTGCGGCTGCTTGCCTCCCTCTTGCAGAGCACCACGAGGTAAATCGAGCTTGATGGCATGTTCTATGGCTGCCGGGGTGGTTACCATAAAAACGATAAGCAACGTTAAAGTTGTATCGATTAGAGGGGTTAAACCCACCTCAGGTAACAGGTGCGCGCGACGGCGCAGTGAACGTCTCATAGCTACCTCCTAAAAACTAATGGGTTACCAGTGAAGTTAATACGATCCATTGCACTCGGTCAGACAGAGTAAATAACAGCTGCTCTAGGTACCGAATACGGGCAAACAGGTAATGGTACATAATCAGAGAAGGCAATGCTACCAACAACCCGGCAAAGGTGGTAATTAAGGCCTCTGCCATGCCCGGAGCCATCGTTACGATATCAGCCTGCTGTTTCTGGCTAGCGCTCACAAACGCGTGGACTAGACCCCAAATAGTGCCTAAAAGACCCAAAAGTGGGGCAGCGGCGGCACTGCTAGAAAGCACCGGCAAATAGCTTTCTTGGTTATAAACCAGCTCATCAACCGTTTGTTCCATGCGTTCTTTGAGGAGTTCAAACTCTGCTGGGCTGAGCAAGAGTTGGTTACCCTTTGCTTCCAATAGGCCCTTGAGCAGAGCAACCTGCTTGCTAATCAGATAGCCAGGCATAGTTTTGGCAAAATGGATGGTCACCCCACGCACTTCTTCAATGGTACGAGCCTCTTTTAACTGAATCAACGCATACCGCACCTGCTTTACGCGAATGGTGAGCATAATAATTTTATATAAAAATATGGTCCAACAGATCACAGAAGATAATAATAAAATGAAGAGAATAATCTTGGTCATTGCATCAGAATGCGCTAGTAATTGATACAGTGCATTACCATGAACGGTATTCATCAGATGGGCCCCTTTTACTTGACTATTTTTGATGTCGCAGACAGTCTACCACACCTACCCAACAAAGCCACACCTATTTCATGAGAAGCCGGGAAAACCCTTCAAGCTAGCTGCTTTCTCTGAATTCACCCATTTGACAAGCAAACTTATAAATTATATTCTATTAGAAATGATAACTATTGCACGCAAAAGAAAGGATACTTATGAAACGTATAGCATTATTAATGACAGCATTACTACTTACGACTGCTGCTAAACCAGAAACTTTTGGACTAAAAGAAGCTGTCGACACAATGTTCTTTGGCATTACTGAAAATGATCCTCGATTAACTGGAGTAAATATAGCGGGCGCAGGATTGACAGTCCTTGGTCTTGGATGCCTATACAAGGGCATAAATGCCATCAGAAAACCAAGTGAAAATCGCAGCAAAATCTATGGCACTATGGCTGCGGTAGCAGGAGCTGGTCTCACTATCAGTGGTATCACTTTACTGGACAATCAAAAAAACTTGCTTCGTTCTCATGTACTACTCCAAGCAAGTGGCCTAGACAGCTTGAAGAATTACGCGCATGTATTCAAAAATGCTCTGTTCAAAACACTGAGAATGTCATAAATAGAATAATTAACTAAAGGAACACGTATGAAACGTATATCACTGTTAATGCTCACTGCATTATTGTTCACCAGTGCCGCAAAACCTGCACCTGCACTCAATGATGTTTGGGGCGCAGCAGTAGGCGTTCAAGGTAATGATGCGCGCGTAGTCGGTATCGCCACTCTCGGCGCAACTGCAGGCTGCTGCGGAATAATCTTGTTGAGCAAAGGGCTGCATAAAGTATGCACCACACCAGAAACCTGTAAGACAAAGATGCAGAAAGTTAGTAATAAGGTTGGCGGCTTAAGCTTATCTCTTTTTGGCACCGCATTCACTGCAATAGGCGCAATAACCATTTTATTAGCAAAAGATATAGTACAAGAGTTCTTGAAATGGCGCATTGACCAAGAAATGCGCAACAGATAACCATTTTCTCAATATCTAAAAAATCCCGTCTTTACCTGGCAACAGAGAGGCGGGATTTTGATTTTCTCCTAATCCCTCAACTATCCCCCAATTTGACAAAAATTGACAAACAAGATATTCTATAGTTATGAAGATTAAAATGAATGGAGAAAATATGAATAAAAAAATTGCAATGCTTTTGACCACCCTTCTGATGACAACATCGGGCGCATGGGGTATGGAAACTTTCAGCAAACTTGCATCAAAGTTTGCTAATTTCAGACTTTTTGAACAGTACCCGACTACAGCACCAGCTTCAATTAAAGATGATTCTACGAAACTAATTAAGAATTATAAAACCCTTGAACAAGTTGGCGCTACTTGTGGCTACCATAGTGCATATAATAGTATCTCTATTCTCGAAGAACTTCTTAAAAATCCAGAAGCTTCTCTTGAAGATAACGAAGCAATATCAAAAAGAATTTTTAATAGTTCATTTAAAACCAACATGATTCCTCAATTAAAAGAACGTGTTATAACAGACCGAAAACAAAATGCCTTACAACAACATATTCTTAAGTGGATCAACACCAATTTTGTCTTCATGCTTTCAGACAGCACTATTGAAGCTGAATCTAAGCCAGGAACGGCAAAACCAATGATACAAGGTGGATTCACGGATTTCGCTACATTCATGGCAAAAATAGCAGTATCAAAATCTGGCAAAACATCTATTAATAAACAATCTCTCACTATTTGGCTTGCGGAATATTTCAAGGTCAAAAAAGATGCGCAAAAGAATAATCCGGACAATAACAATGTTCCTGAACAATATACTCTTATAAACAAGCTTAATGAATATATTCAAACATCGCTGGAAAATGATCCCTCTTTGCAGATTGACGAAGAACAAATTCACAATATAGCGCAGGAATATTATACTAAGCATAAACGCTGGTCGAACTATACAACTGAATATACAGACAATGTCGAAGTAGAAAACCTCACCAAAACCATTACTCAATTTAACAAAAATATAATTCCAGATTATATCACTGTAATAGGCGATACGAACGAGTTACCCCTCTACATACCTACTATTGCGAACAATTGGCATAATAAAAAATACCCATGCCATTTTTTTATACTTGGTTCCATGGAGCAGCCAACAAAGGGAGAATTAAAAGAACATTTAACACGATTAGGCGAGGGACATTGGATTACTGTTTGTACTCATGAACAACCCGGCAAATTACAGACACATGTACTTGATTCAATGAATCATGACCAATCTAATAATCCGCGCGTACGAGAAATAGCAGACCAATTGTCTAGCACCCTCAAAATACCGCAAGTTGTTACCAAATCGTGGGACAAACAAACTTGGAAAAATATATCAACAGGCGCTCACTCTTTTTTTACTAAAAATCCGTTGTACCAAAACCTACAAGAGCGTGATAAGTCTCCATTCTTATCAAAACAACAATTGATCAAGTTGGGATCAACATCGACTAAAAAATCACTCGACGAGCTTGATTAATCCAGCTCTACTCTTTTTTGCCCACCATTGCACGTGCATGGCTTAAGAGCATCTCTTTATCGCTAATGCCTTCATTAATCTGCAACGCATACAACTCTTTTACCAGTTTGCCTAATTCAGGCCCTGGTTCAACTATTTCTAATAAATCTTTACCGGTAATTAATGGCGGCTCTGGCATTTCATAAATGCCTAACTGTTTGACACGCGAGACAAATTCGTCAACGACGGGCATATCTTCTGTGAGCGGTGCATGGCTACGGCCATTGCGGCCACGCGTGTCTGCAAGTGCAAGCAATGCCAGTTGGCGCAAAGAAACAGCAGGTGCTAATTTTATAGCAAGCCGTTTAAATGCTGCATCACCACTTTCTTGTTTTATCAACTGCCCGGGCATCATATGCTGCCGCACCAACAATACCACTGCGTCGATTAATTGGGCATGATGGGTAATACGCTTAAGCATCTGTTTAGCCAATCGCGCACTTTCTATTTCATGGCCATAGCTGGTAATCGCGCCCTCTTTTATTTCTGTTGTTGTTACTTTACCAAGGTCGTGGCACAATGCGGCGTAAATACCAATTAATTTTTCTTGTTCCGATTCATAATTCAGCACCGCTGCTGCATCCACTGCCTGCATGGTATGCTCAAACACATCCCCTTCTGGATGCCAACGCGGGTCTTGCTCAATTTCCACCAATGCTGCTAATTCTGGTAAAAACTCTTGCATACGCCCAATTGCCATTACCCAGCGTAATCCACGCGACGGTTCTTGTGACAATAAAAACAGTTTTTTGCATTCCTGTTCAATGCGTTCACGCGATACGGCACTAATATCCATTGTTGTGCAAATTGAGTTCAATTCATCATCTGGTTGCATGGAAAAGCGCCCCACAAACTGCATCACTCTAAAAAACCGCAATGGATCTTCAACAAATGTATGCGCATCACATGCGCGCAATCTGCCATTGCGCATATCTTCGATGCCACCGAACGGATCGTGTAATTGATACGTGTGTAGATTAATGCCCAGCGCATTCATGGTCACATCACGCCGACGCGCAGCTGCTTCAAACCCCATCGTTGGATCAACATGCACGTGCGGTTTTCGGCCCTGCTCATCAGAACGTGGTATAGACCAATCGATAGGCATACGTTCAAGACGCAATACCCCATACGCTTTGCCTACTACATTGATAATGCCAAAGGGGCGTAGCACCACTTCTAACTGTTCCATGGTCAGTCCATGTACTTCGATATCAATATCAATTAATGCACGTTCTAGCAAAAGATCACGCACTGCCCCACCAACCAAATATGCGGTGCAGTTGTGCTGCGCAATTGCTTGAATAATCTGTGGTAATGGAGAATGTAATCTAAAAAATATCTCGAGCGTTTTTTGTATTTTCGCATCAACACGCGTGATTTGCATAGCATATTTTCCTTATTTTGATTATCATACACCACTGTAGGTAATTTTTGTTTAAAAAGGAACACCATCAATGAATCAACTCCGTTTACCTGCCATATCTCTTATAGTTCTCAGTTATGGCTTCTCTGTTTCGCATGCAGCTTCATCGTTGCGTTCTCTCAGTTCATTTATTTTACGACACGACCAAGAGGTAATTACCCATGAACTTGCCGCAGCGCCTGGCGATTCTTTACTAATTCAGCAGCTGAGTGGTGATATTACTATTGAGGGGTGGAGCTCTCCGCGTATTTTAATCGAAGCACTCAAAACGGGTAATGATGAAGCATTAAAAAACACACAAGTTTCATGCAAAAAACAGGGCACTAAAAACATACTTAAAACAAGTTGCACCAATCACACTACCGAGGCTTGGGTTGATTATACTATCCGCGTGCCCTTTGGTCTGCATCTACAGATTGAAGGAGCTGAGGGTGCCGTTACCGTTAAGAATGTAAGCGGGACGCAGCAAATCAATTGGGAAGTTGGTAACATGAGCATACACGACGCTGCCAACTGCTTAACCCTCAAAACAAACAATGGATCTATCCAAGCAAGCTTTGCAACGGTTCCCGCCAATACCAGTGTACAGATAGACGCGCAAGGAACTATCGAATGTATGCTGTTTCCTGATACAGTTTCAGACATACGCGCGCACAGCGAACAGGCATATGTGAGCTCAACCATACCGATCACCATTAAGCCCTTTACCACCACTCTTGATAAAGGAGCCTGGAACCAGTTTAAACAAAAAATAGATGGCTTTCTGCACCAGCAAGGCAAGTCGTACATTAATTTGCATGCAACACGAACAATCAAAATCACTGAAAGAGTATCATGAAGCAGTTTTTATATTTCTTATGTGGATTGACTATTGTGTGTACTACTACACACGTTCTTTTTTGCGCAGAAAAAGAAGAAGAAGATAAAGCAATAGAACGAATAGCAGCACAGTTAGTGCAACAACTATCTTCTCATGCCACTGGTTCAAATATGCCTCGCTCGCGCAGCAACTCTTTTAGCAGCAAAACAAAAAAAAGTACTGATTCTGGACTAAGCAAAGTACAGCGATTACGTTCATTCAATTTTAAATCTTTGGGGCATAACACTCTCCCCTTATTAGATTCTACGCATGAAGACACTAAGCATCTTAATAATGGGCCTTTGTCACAACCCACCAGCCCTTCCACAAAACGAATTTCTATGCATAATACAGTGCACGCATCTCGCAATACCAGTGCATCATTTTTATCTGCCCATAGCCCTATTGTGCCAGAATCGGCCCTAAAAGAATTACTGACCAATCCAGAAGAAACAAAAAAATATATGGGGCTGGGAAAGATGCTGAAAAAAGGCATCGAAATGAATACTCTTATTACAAAAACGTACCGCACTGGCGCTCAACAATTTGTTGGCTGCAATCTTCTCAAAATGTATCCAACATCGCAAGAGCTACAGAAAAAAAGAAATGAACAATTAGATACTATTTTAAACCAGGTAACCGCGCAATTAACACAAATAACTACTCTCGACACCAAAATTCTTTTGGCTCTCAATAAGGCAACGAGCAAATATATAACTGCTGCATCACGCCTTGATAGTGCTATACAAAAAAGGGGGGAACCGTTCTCTTCCAAAGATGGATTGCTCTTATTTAATGAGCTGCAAGAGTGCTTAACAGCGTTGTATCAAGCGCGATCTCTGATAGAGACAAAAGAAAAAAATTTGAATGGATCACTGTATTCGACGATTACTTTGTTCAGCTATTATCCTGCACAATTACTCAATATTCTCCTCGATTATCGCGCTACGCTATATAGCGATAACACGCAGGATAACTGTTTCATTACTCATTTGATTACTGTCGACACAGACTTGCCCATGCAGCAGTACACAAAAGTATCTTCTCGTACCGAGGTGTTGCTTCAGTTTGCACAGGAACTTCGTACGTTCGATGATCAATATGCACATGAATTACTCACTGCATGCGCTCCATTTATACAAGCCCAAAGGGCATTAGAACGTACTTACAAACAACAGGTTCCTACTACAGATCACTGGCGACAGTACATTGAGCTTGCTCATGATCTAGAGCAAAAGAATAGCATTCATGATTAAAGCATTTGCTATTTTGTGCATAACAAGCATGTGCACGGGATTCTTGGAAGGGTATACGGTTCATCATGCAATCACCAATAAACAAGATACTGCACTCACAATAACGATAACGGTATCTCTCGAACCTGATGAACTGCTCTATGCAGACGGAGTGCGCTTTGAAGCGAACAACCCACACGTAACCATAGATTGGCACGGAGCACAAAAAGCAACAATGGTATATGATCCGGTTAGCAAGCGATCATTATTAGCGTGGCATAAGTGCGCATCATTCATGGTAACTATGCGCACTGAAAAAGCAGTATTACCGATACCATTAACAGTATGGTGCACCATACTCACCAATCATAAACAGCATGCACCATTGGTAACGGTCCCCGTCTTACAGCACCCATCAGTCGCCACAAAAACAGAAACGAATAAACAGTATGCAGATGCAGTTGCTGCTATCGCACAACCATGTTTTACGGCGTCGCAACAGCAAACGCACTCTCATGCTGCCCGGCAGCTTTTGCGTTGGCTCAAGCGCACATCAGCACTCAGTACCTTTTTAATACTTTTCTGCTTGTCACTGGCAATGGGGATTATTCTTTTACACTGGCGTTATCGAGTGCACTGGTACCATGGCTGGCTTTATTTAACCGTTGCCACTATTATCGCATGTGGCAGCTGGCTAGCAACAGGAGCACACCATCCGCTCCACCATCTTCCATTAATTATCAGCATCGGCATAGCAGGCATTATATTATGTGCGAGCCGGTTTCATGCTTTCGACCGCACCATTGGCATGGCATGCATTACGAGCGCTATTGCAATTGGCATGTATTATACCATGCTCTTGTTGTATCGATAAAATTATGATTTCCTTTTATCGATCAGTTCTCGCTTTTTCTCACGTAAATTATGCAGCATCGTATCTAAACATTTATCGATGAGTTTATAGAACTCTGGGCCTTCAAAATCACAAATCTTATCATACTCGGGGCTTTTAACACGAACTTCAACGCGATGGTGGGCATGGGTTTTTGAAGGTTCCAACACAATCGCGATAAAGATAGGTTCCTTTTCATTCGCAAGAAACTGTTCAATTCTTTGGATGTGCTCGTTGATATAATTTTCAATCGCAGCTGAATGATCCATTGAACGGAATGTTATCTGTTTGTCCATTGTGTACATCCTTCCTTTTTTTTACTTATTTTTTAGATCTACGAAACAAAAATCGCACCGGGACCCCAAGCAGATCATATTTTTTACGCATTTTATTTTCAAAGAATGCCCGTTGGCTTTCATCAAACCATAGGGGATTATTTACATACATGCAAATGGTTGGGGGCTTGGTGCCAATCTGTTGCGCTTCGCGCACTAACAATTGATTAGTAGACACATATAACGGGGTCTTGGCAAGCCATTCTTTACAATCAACTGTTAATTGATGACTATCTAATTGCTGTGTATAGCGCTTATAAACAGCATCAACTAAGGGTAAAATCTTACCGATATTTTTTTTCGTTTGTGCAGAAATATACAAGCGGGGTACCTTTTGCAATAGATGTCGATACAAGGGAGCTTGATTATCAAATGATGCACGCAACTCTTCTGTCACCAAATCTTCTTTGTTGATCAATAAAATGAGCCCTTTGCCTTGTTCAAAGGCAAAAAATGCTAATTTTAACTCTTGATCAGACAACTCTCCTGCGCTGCCATCAATCATCAAAAGCACGATATCTGCATGTTTGACCGCACGGAACGAACTTTTAACCATAAGCTGTTCAAGGTCTTCTTTGACAGAGCTTTTTCTGCGCACGCCAGGAGTGTCGGTCAACTGAATTGTTTCTTGATAAAAACGAATATGCTCGCTCACTGCTTCACGTGTGGTCCCGGGTATATCTGAAACAATCATCCGCTCTTTTTCAAGCAATGCGTTCATGAGTGATGATTTCCCTACATTCGGTTTGCCCAGCAGTACCACTGCTGCCTTTACGCCAGCTGTCTCTTTGTTACTCCCTTTAAGAGGTAACTGTTCTAGAATAGCGTCAAGCAATGCGGCAATACCACGTCCGTGTTGCGCAGAGATACCAATAATATTTTTAAATCCTAGCGATTGGAATGAATATACATACTCTTCTGCTGCAACGGTATCAACTTTATTTACCGCAACGATAACCGGTTTTTGTAATTTACGAATCACTGAGGCCAATTCTTGATCTTCAAGCACTGGTCCCACGGCGCCATCCATAACAAAAACTACCACATCTGCATCACTCATTACTTGAAAAGCGCGTGTGCGCACCGCCTCTTGGAGTGTATCAGATATGGTTTGGGCACGAATACCTCCGGTGTCAACAAGCGTAAAAGAACGGCCCTGCCACTGCATGGTATCTGCAATAAAGTCGCGTGTAACTCCTGCATAGTCAAATGCCATTGTTTTTTGCGCGCCGATTAAACGATTAAATAAGGTTGATTTACCAACGTTCATCCGCCCTACAATGGCGACGGTCGGTAGATTATGCATGCGATTCTCCTGATGATTCAACTATGGTGCCGGGAAAAACTGATAGTACTAACTGTGCTTTAGGCCATTTGGCAGCATCTGATACATCGATGGATCGATATACCTGCTCTTGTTTTATATTACTCATACGCTGCCCCCCTTTTATAGTATTGGCATATGCTGGCTTAGGTTTTTCAACCCCTGGTGCTGGCGTGCGCACTGCTGTCTGATCGGTGCGCGGCACCGATACATTCGTTACCGCTGGTGCTGCTTGCTGCTTGTCAAAAGAAAAAAGAAGGGTCACCGTTTGCCCATATGTTTGATACAACAAAGGCTGCCACGTCTTTTGTGTACTGGTTAACATATCTTGAAAAAAAGAATAATTTTGCGAAAAAGACACGCGTATCACGTGCGCTTGTGTATCATATGTTTCATACGTTGCTTGACTAAAAACTGAATACAGCAAAGGAATCTCCAATGCGGTAATTTTCTGTAGAAAATCTGCCCACGGCCCATCAGCGCTCACTGCTCGTTGTTGCGCAGGTTGCACAGGTGCCGCTTCTGGCGCTTTGACGCGCACATTCGCTTGCATAGATTCGGAAGACAGCGCCGGAGCTGGCTGTGGTACTGTACGCTGAGGTGGCGCACTGTCCACAACAGAACCACGCATCGCAATTTTACACAACAGCAATTCGATAATATGATGCGGCTTGGTTGTTTGTAAAAAAAGATGTTCGTGGGCACAGGCCATATCAAAAATATGCATCATATCGTGTTGCGTTGTTATGCGTGAAAGCGTAGCTACCAATTCATGGCGCACTGCGACAGGAGAACCTGACCCCATAAAAAAAAGCATATCGCGCAACAGTTGGCAGATGGTCTGCCACAGCCGTGCAGCATCATACCGTTCTAACACCAACTGTACGCAGTGCAAACGGAGCTTTTCGATATCATGATTTAACGCATGTAACAACAGCGTACCTATTTCTTGGTCTGGTACGATACCTAAAAGCTCATGCACTCTTGCCAATGGCACTGCATGATATGCAAAACGCATCTGTTCAAGCAAATTAAGCGCATCACGTACTGACCCATCTGCATACAAAGCAATCTTTTCTAACGCTTCCCGTTCATACACAATAGACTCTTGGGCACATATGTATGCTAAATGATCTGTTAATGCCGGTATGGCAATCGGCTTGAAAAAGAGCTGAAACGAGCGGGAGCGTACCGTTTCTAATACTTTATGCAGATCGGTGGTCGCCAAAATAAAAAGTGATGTCATTGGCGGTTCTTCTAATATCTTTAAAAATGCATTAAACGCGGCTTTGCTGAGCATGTGCACTTCATCAATCAAATAGATGCGTTTTATGCTGAGCGTAGGTAATAACGTAGCGCTTTCGATAACGGTGCGAATGTTATCAACGCCGGTATTTGATGCGGCATCGATCTCAATAAAATCAGGGTGCACCCCCTCTTTCATTGCTATACAAGAATCACATTGATTGCAAGGGAGGACCTGTTGTTTAGGGTTTTCTTGAAACCGGGGTAATGTACGGCAATTAATAGCCGCGGCAAATAAACGAGCTGCGCTCGTCTTGCCACACCCCCGTTGCCCAGAGAAAAGATAGACTGGCATAAAATAGTTAGAATACAGGCTATTTTTGAGCATGCTCATGGGTAATTCTTGGCCAACCATTTGGTCGAACGTTTTGGAGCGCCACTTGCGCGCTAAATTGAGATTCATATGATCACCCATGACTAACAAAAAAGGGAATCGCACAGAGCTATCGTAACCATGAGCTGCTTCTTTTCAGACCTGACTCGGTGTGGTTGATGATCTTGCGGTTCCCAATTTTTAAAACTTATTAATTACTTGTATACTAACATTCTTTCTACCAAAGATCAAACAGGCAGATAGAGATATTCGCAAAATATGCATTTTTCCGTATACTCTTACCAAGAGTCAATTATCAAAACTATAAACATATATGGTTATATTATGAATCAAAAAAATATATTCGGTTTGTTAATTTTATTTTCCAGTGCACACACCTTTTCGGCTATGGAACAAGAAAACCAACCCAGCCCAAAATCAGGTGATGAATCACGAATAATCAGACGGGGCATAGGGCACAACAGTATCGTGACATCTGACCAAGCAGCACAAATACAGAGCTCCCCAAAAAAAGAAGCAAAAAGTCCGGCAACTACCAGAAAAACCGATCGGTTCTCTTTTTTTGCAAAGCATAAAAAACAATCATCTGTTTCCAATAGCAATAACCACTCGCAGCATCTCGTCACTCAATCTGAAAGTAGTTTTGCAATGGAATCGGTCAAAACTGGGAACTTAAAGCTCGTCCTTAACAAGAAAGAACCAAGCAATCTTACTGCTTTTACCAATCTGCACGGATTTACTGCAGAGATTCACGAAGGCAATACCATAAAAACCGTCCAAGAAATTCTGATTGATATGCTGCTTGCTGAAGCTGCTCAAAACACGTCTAACACTGAACTCGACAAAACAATTGCACTATTGGATCATTATCTGTTAGATAAGGAACATTTTGCTAAGTGGGAACATATGAAGATAGGCAATACTCCTATTATAAAAGCCTTACTCGCAAAATTCCCGGAAAGCAATAGTAATAACGCTGTTACAGCAATCAAGTCAATGCTCGGTTTCTATAACAGAACATCTTACACCGAAGATGAAATCAAAGCGGAACAAGAGCTGCTTAAAAAGCAAGATGGGGGTACTGACGTTGATAAAGGATTGCGTAAAAATCAAGATTTGAGCCGACAACGCTCTCAGACTCTCAAAGAAAAGAAGAAACAAAGTATTGAGTAAATGCAACTCGCTATTGCAATAAAAAAGAGCGCTTAGGCAAACGTTTACCCAAGCGCTCTTTTATTTTCTGATCCCGTAACGCTGCAATGCTTCGAGCTTTTGTTCGCTACTCATATTGCGATTTTCGTTTATTTTCCGCATAATCTTAATCAGATTAGTTATTTCTTTAGCTGCTATATCATGGGACATATCTTTAAGTAAAACCTCGAGAGAAACGCTTAAATTATACGCTTGTTCAAGCTGCCTATACACTGCTTCCATACCTGCTATCTCTGCTATTATTTGCAAAGCAGAAAGATGTATATCTTGGGCTGCAGGCGATTTCATAACAGATTGATCAGCTGCATTTTTTTGTATTTCTTTATTAGAAATCTCACTGCATGATGCGAGAAATTTTTCTAATACTTCGCATGCATTTTTTTCTTTGTCATACCAAAAGGGAATATATGCGCGAAACCCCGCATCATAACAATCACATTTCTTTTTCAATTCTGATTGCGCCATATACTTATCCATATATGGTCTTTTACTTGCCTCTTGAGAACCCTCTAATCCTGAACTCAATGCTACAGATATCAACACAACGGTTGCACGCAACATATTCATATATTCTCTTTCAATGGAAAAGCCCCTCTTTGTTACTCTCGTAATTTTAGAAGGGCCTACGATTTATTTTTATAGCCCCTACTTCGCTACTATGTAGCTACGAAGAGCAGGCCGCTAAGCAGATTAACCATACTCTGTTCAAAATTCTCTTAATTTTCAATCCGAACTCTGGCGAAGGTTGGCCTACCATACAAAGCTTGCCGAGCGGTAGCCCGGATAAGCGATTAATTGCCCTACTACGCTAAAAGCTACGAAGGGCATACTTCGCAAATTGAGTCATTATGGCCTGCCATACGAAGCCTTGGCGAAGTATGGTGGAGAGAGAGGGATTCGAACCCTCGATGCCCCTTACGAGACATACACGATTTCCAATCGTGCTCCTTAGGCCACTCAGACATCTCTCCTGGATATTTCTTCGATTAAGCGCGACGTCTCGGTCCGCCTTGTGCTCCAGAAGAACCGCCACGACGTGGTCGTGCAGCCACTTCACGAACGCCCTTGCCTTTTTTCTGACGCTTACTTGCATCGCTCTCTTCATCATTTGAAAAGCTAGAGACTTCCACAGCAGCATTTTGTTCTGCTTCGATTTGCTCTTGTGGACGCTCTGTTGCGCGTTTTTTACCTTCGGCAACTGCTTGCGCGAGGAAATCAACTAAAAACGCAATCGATTTTGGCGCATCATCATTAGCAGGAATAACATAATCAACTGATGATGGATCTGTATTCGTATCAACAATACCAACTACGGGAATACCCATAGCAATCGCTTCTTTAAGCGCTGTTTGTTCTTTTTTAACGTCTACAATAACAACTGCACCGATAGGCCAAATCATGCCGCGGATGCTGCTGACGTTTTTACCCAATCGCTCAACTACTTTGCTGAGTGAAACTAACTCTTTTTTGGTGTAATGTGATTGAGCTGGGTCTGATTTTTGCAACACATCTTCTAAATGAAGCAACTTTGTAATTGACTTTTTAACTTGAGTAAAGTTAGTAAAGGTACCACCAATCCAACGGTGAGTAACGAATGGTGATTTTAATGCTGTTGCCGCTTGCGCTACAATAGGCTGTGCTTGCTTTTTGGTGCCCACCCAGAAAATAGTTTTTCCTTGTGCTGCTATTTCTTCCAAAAATTTTGCCGCTTGTTCTAGTTGATGAGCGGTTTTTGCCACGTTGATCAAATGGGTACCACTGCGCACGCCCCAAATATAGGGCTTCATTTTAGGGTGCCAACGGGACTTTTTATGGCCAAAATGGACGCCCGCTGCAACTAACTGTTTTAAATCGATCATGAATAGATCCTTCCTGCAGGTTTTACGTATACCCTTGTTGGGTGCAGCACGTATGCCGCTACCACCCGCATCACTCCAAGGGTATGTTGATACATATACAATAACATCAGTACATTAATTTCATTTTGAATGAAGTATACCAAAAAGTACGTAATTTACAAGCGATTACCCGCACCTACCCAATAATTTCATTACGGCGAATCGCTTTTACATACCGGTTGCCCAGCAACAATGCAGTGCCCAACCATGCTCCGATGAGCACGCCAAATATGGTGCCATGAAATACAAAATACCATCCTTGGCCTACTGCATCAGACAGCAAATTGATTATAGATCCCATACCGCGGGCAAACTTGGAACCAAATGCATCCACCCACGATTTCGACTTAAATCTGACATCTTTGGTGGTTGGAATATATAAGCTTTCACGTACGGGCTGCGCAAAGGCATAATTCATCGATTTGAGCGTAATAAATACCCATAGCAATGAATTGGTAGTATAGGTCAGCCAGAAATAAAAGAGCAGCAAGCCGCTTGCAACAGGTATGAGCAATAAGCAAAACCGTTCTCCCATACGCCGCAATAATGCATTGGTACCGAGTACTGAAATAAAAAAACCGATCAAATGCATAAAGAACATTTGTCGGTAGAACTCTGCGCTCATGTCAGAAACACAAGACGCTACGGTTTTGGTTACCTCTAGCCGCTGATACCCAAGCACTGAATTTAATACTTCGTAGAAAAAGACCATACCAAAAATGCCGAGTATATATGGCTTTTGGACAAGCATCTTTAATCCGCTGAATAAACCAGGATTCCCCTGCTCTTCATGCTCCATCTTTTTTTCTAAGCGATATACCGCTTCATACCCATGAAGGTAGCGCTGTGGCAACTTCCAAATCAAGATATACACCATTACTGCTACAGAGAGCATAAAGAATGAGAAAAAGCCTAACAAGATCTGATGATTGATCGCATCACACGCGACAGAATTGCTGGAACGATACACAAGCCACGCCCATGCCAAGCCAGCACTCATCATACCACCCATCTTAGAGCCGGTTACCAAGATTCCGTAGTTCTCTTTTGCACCTTCAGGGCTATTAATAGAGTTAGCAAAGGCCCAAAATACACTCACCACAAATGGGGCAAACCCTTCAACTAAGAAATAAAAAAACCAGCCAAAAAGGCGCCATGGGCTAGCCTCTGTATTCGGCAATCCGATGGTGGGATGACCAATGAAGTAGACACATGCCATGCCAATCAGCGCATAGGTGATACTATAAAAATAGAGAAGATAATGACGCTGTAATCGATCAACAAGAAAAGAATAGAAAAGAACCGCTGGTATTAAAATGAACATGCCGATCATTTTTGCATAGGGAACATACTGTTTGCCCACTATGCTGACAAAAATAGCATTTTTTAAATCATATACCACTGTGTAGGCAGCAATAACCAGAAAAAAAGTGATTGCCAATAGGACCACTTTTAATCGCTCGTATGTGTCTGTCGTATTAAATATCCGAAAGAAACGCCACGCATTTGAACTCATGCTAACCCCTGCCTTAAAATCAGTATCATCATATTAACGACTTAGCGCCATACTAAAATGGCCTTCTTATGTTGCAAAGAAGGCCATTTTTTATTCATGCTGCTTATGTTGTGTACACCTGTTATGCATTCAGCTTAACACACAACTTCTTTATGCTTAATTGCTTTATTATATGTTTTTGCAACATACAGAACTACAAACAACCAGCCCACTACCAAGCTCATTGAAATGATAGAGCTCATCGTAATGAATAATGCCATTCCATTCTGTGCGCCGTAATTCTTAATAAACGCTTTTTGGAAGTTGTTAATAATTGATCCTGCCCCTTTTGCACCACGAGAACCAAACATTTCAATCCACGCTTGTGACTTATATTTCGTTTCTTTAGTTGTCGGAATATAAAGCTGCTTTAATGTTGGTTGGTTCAACGCATAGTTAACTGCTTTGGCAAATACCATAATCCAGAATACTACCCCAAGCGCCGGGCTAAATTTCAAAGTAACGATCGCTACTGCTACCAAGATAGGCATCATGATTAACGATGCAGTAGCACCAAGCTTACGTTGAATATTATTGATACCGAGCAATAAGCAAATCGTTGCTACAATACCCGTTGCAATTGCGTAGTTAGTTAAGTACGCTGCGTGATCAACTTCATTAGGATATACCGCTTTTGACATCGTTTTCAGATGGTAGTCAAATACTGTAACAATCACTTCATAGATAGTGATGATCAGAAAGATCCCGAGCAAATATGGCTGAGAAACCAAGAGCTTCAACCCTTCTAAGAATCCAGGCTCTGATTCTTTTTCATGGTTACCATGCGTTGCTTCGCCAGCAGCTTGATAGCCTTTCAATTGGCTTTTCGGCACCACTTGCATAAATACCCACATAAGTACGCCCATTAAAAGAGTCATTATCCCTACTACTGCAACAATGGGTCCACTATGTGAAAAGCCCCAACGTTGTGCATTAAGAACCAGGGGCCCGAGGATGTTACCTGTTTGCCCGAATAAGCTGATGAGAGGAAACCCACGCGATGCTGATTCTTCTGTGGTAATATCTGTAGTAAATGCCCAGAAGAGCGCTACGATTAATGAACCAAAACTTTCCACATAGATATACCAAAGCCACCCAATAACACGGGAAGGGTCTGCTACTTTATTGGCTAAGCCAACGACTGGGTCTGAAAAATACCATGCGAACACAAGAGCAAGCGTCGCATACACAATAGTTAAAATATAGAACACGTATTGTCGTTGAAATTTATCAATCAACTTACCATACGCAATAACGAGTGGCACAATGAGCAAAAGGGACAACCATTTTGCCATTGGTTGATACGACATACCAACAATTGCACCAAAAATACTGTCCTTAATTGGACGCAATGCCCAATAGGTACCAATAATTAACAGAAAGAGCGATCCTAAAAGGCTAAATTTCTTAACCTCATCGGTGCTTTCAAAGTTACCCCATAACGCGGCGGCTATACGCTTTAACATACAGTGAACCCTTTAAAAAAGGAATTGAAAATTATGAAACAGTACCACATAAACAAGAGCTAGTGTAGCGTTAAATTAATGATTTGTAAAAAATTTCCACCTCCCAATGTTTATACAATATTAGGGTTTTTGCCATTGCTTAACTTACCGTACAATAAAAAGTATACTAAAGATACCAGCTTTTTGGAGTATATCTACCCCACTACGCTTTTTTGGGCGATCCAATTATTTACTCAACTGCGATCCTATGCTAATATTGGCCAAGGAGAGCCATTGAAAATAATCGCAGTATTTATTTGCGAGCGCTCACTTTAATTATATCTGAAATATTTTTATAAATTATATCGCCTTTTCACAGAGGTTACCCAATTATGGCACAAAAAACAGTTGAAATAGAGTTGGCAACGGCACCAGAAATGTTGCCTCTTTTGCCCCTTAAAAATGTTATTATCTTGCCCAAAAGCATTCTGCCCATTATGGTTGCTCGCGCAAGCTCCATTAGCGCCGTTGAAGAAGCCCTCAAACGGGACAAAATTATCTTTATCACGACGCAGAAAGACCCTGAAGTAAACAACCCTTCAAGCGAAGATGTGTTTGCCTATGGCACCAAATCAACGATAGTTCAGATTACGCGCATGCCCAATGGCTCATTAAAAATGCTCGCTGAAGGGCTATCGCGCGCAAAAATGGTGACTACAGAGCAAGGGGAAGGCTTTATGTATGCACATTGCATAGAGATCCCAAGCACTGGCCTTGAATTAACAACAGAACTGCAAGCCCTCTGGCGCCACTTAAAAAGCCTGTATGAAACGTATGCCCGACTCAACGAAAAAGCACCATCAGACCTGATGAGTCTTCCCAAGACAGTTGAGGACATGGACACCATAGCAGATACGCTTGCGGTGCACTTAAACCTTTCTTTTTTTGAGCGGCAAGAGATCTTAGAGATAGGCAATCTCCCTGACCGACTGGTCAAACTGAGTAAGTTTTTAACACAAGAAATCGATATTTTAGAAACGGAGCACCGTATCCGTGGCCGCATTCAAACGCAAGTAGAGAAGAACCAGCGGGAATACTACCTTACAGAACAGATCAAAGCGATTCAAAAAGAGCTTGGACGCGAAGACCATCAAGTAGAGGTCAATGAAATTCGAGCAAAATTAAAAGGGCTCGGTCTAAGCGAGGAAGCACATGAGAAGGCTGAAAAAGAGCTCAAGCGCTTAGAACAGATGCCACCCATGTCTGCTGAAGCGGTCGTTTCACGTACCTATATTGACTGGATTATTTCATTACCGTGGAAAAAACAGAGTAATGATAACATTAGCATTCAAGATGCAGAAAAGTTTCTCGATGCCCACCATGCAGGCCTTATCAAAGCAAAAGAGCGCATTATCGAGTTTTTAGCAGCTAAAAAATTCTCTAAAACTCTCACTCGCTCACCGATAGTTTGTTTAGTCGGGCCGCCAGGGGTTGGTAAAACATCACTGGCAGAATCGATTGCTAAAGGACTCAATCGCGAATTCGTGCGCATATCGCTGGGCGGCCTCGGTGACGAAGCAGAAATTCGTGGCCATCGTCGTACCTACATTGGCGCACTACCCGGTAAAATTATCCAGGCAATGCGCAAAGCAAAAACGGTGAACCCGGTTATTTTGCTTGATGAAATCGATAAAATGAGTCGTGACATGCGTGGAGACCCTGCCGCTGCATTATTGGAAGTGCTCGATCCGGAACAAAACAAAGCGTTTACCGATCATTTTATGGAACTCGATTATGATCTTTCAAAGGTTATGTTTGTAGCTACTGCCAACATGATAGATACAATTCCATTCCCTTTGTTTGACCGTATGGAAATCATTTCATTATCTGGTTACACCGATGCAGAAAAACTGGAAATTGGACGCAAATTCTTAATTCCGCGTGGCCTTAAAGAATATGGCTTAAAAGCAACACAGTTTATAATTAGCGATACGCTGTTACAAAACATTGTAACTCAATACACCCGTGAAGCTGGCGTACGACAATTAGAACGCATTATCCATAAGCTTATGCGTAAAACGATTCAACAGCTTTTATTAGATAAAGCAACAAAGCAGGTTACTATTACCGAACAGTTGTTAACCGAATGGTTAGGCCATGCCAAGTTCAAAAAAACGAACGTCGATTTGACTCAAAAACGAATTGGATTGGCAACGGGTCTTGCATGGACCGAGTTTGGCGGCGATATTTTAGATATCGAAGCAACCGTATTACCTGGCAAGGGAGGGCTTACCCTCACTGGTCAATTGGGTGAAGTGATGCAAGAATCTGCACAAGCAGCGCTCAGCTATATCCGTAGCCGCGCTAAAGATTTACATATTAAAGAAAGCTTCTACTCAAACAAAGATTTGCACATCCATATCCCTGAAGGCGCTACGCCCAAAGATGGCCCTTCAGCAGGTATTACCATGTGTGTGGCAGCTATTTCTGCCTTAACTAAAAATCCAACACGTCCTGATATTGCTATGACCGGTGAAATTACGTTACGTGGTCGCGTATTGGCCGTCGGAGGGCTTAAAGAAAAACTGCTG
This sequence comes from Candidatus Babeliales bacterium, assembly GCA_049692255.1. GTDB lineage: Bacteria > Babelota > Babeliae > Babelales > JACPOV01 > JBAVOR01. The sequence continues at coordinate 10,991 of JBAVOR010000008.1, read as the reverse complement.
GCTGCAAAGCAGTATGGCATGCGCACTGCGCTCGTCCCCCTAGAAAATAAAGATGATATTGCGGACGTTGCTAAAGAGCTACCGGCAGATTTAGAGATTATTTTTGTCGACACTATGGATCAGGTATTACAAAAGACTTTGATGAATGATCCTTTTGTTGCTCCTAAAAATGGTCGCAAGCACGAAGCAGAAAAAAAAGCGGCAAAGAAAAGCACCAGCCGTAAAAAGAAATAGGGTACGCCGGGTAGGCGCTTTGGCACTTACCCGGCCACTTTTTTATTCTAAACTTAAATCAAATACCGTCTTATGCTCTTCCAATGCATTACCAAACGCTATGCAGAGCTCGACCAAATCTTCTTGTCCTTCTTTTTCTTCTGGCGACGCTTGCAACAGCTTTACACAATATGATGCAAACAGCTCACGCCCCCGCGCCTGCGCTTCAATAATTTGGCGCAAGGCATACTCATTTTTATTGCTAAACAGCGTCCACCCCTGTTTCTGTTTTATCTGATCACGCAATAAAGCGAGCAACAAGCTCAACTCTATGCGATGCCCATTGTTGAGTACCAGTTGTTTATCAAGCTGCCATCTTTTTGCTACCGTATTGACCAATATTGCTACACGTTCACGGTTAAATTGCAGTGATGCAGTGATGGCATGTGGGTTCATTTTGTTTAATGTATTAAGCACAGCAACTGCATTTTTAAACTGTTCGAACGTATAATAGTTTAACTCGAGAGCATCAAAACCAAGATCGAAAAAGGCAGCGGATAGCTGCGCGTCAAGCTCCTGCGCTTGCAAGGGAGAAAGTAAACGACTTTCTTGATTTTCTGCTCGTGCATAAGAAAAAACAGCAGTTCCAATACATATCACCATAATGGGTAAACGCAATAGTGTTGCCATGTGCTCTCCTTAAAAAAATACGAATAACAATATATCAAAACTATAGAGAGCTGCACCCAAAGGTGTCAAGAAATAAGTGCAATATCAGAACCGATCAGCTCCAACGAAACTTTCCCTTGCCAATGATTTTCGGTACTCTGTGCTGCTAAATGAAAGGGAGCATCACCAATTTGATTTAACACCTCATACACGCGCGGATTATTAAAAAAGATAACTGGCTTAATAATCCCTTCAGCAAACACAGAACATTTGACATGCGCGTCTTTGAGCAACACCGGCTTGGTCATTAACGTTACGCCCGAAATTTGAAATAGTGGTTGCGGATTTTCGCAGCCAAACGGTTCCATGAGCTGCAAATCTGAAACAAATTTTTTATTAAGATCGCCTAACGGTAACTGTGCATCGATTATTAATTTACGCTTAAAATCTTCTGGCGTGAGCTGCGCGCTTACCATCTCTTCAAGCCGTTGTTTTAGTACAGGTACCTTATCAATCGCCAACGATAGGCCTGCAGCAACTGCGTGCCCCCCAAACGTATCGAGCAGGTCCTGTGATGCAGACAACGCTTGAAACATATTAAATTCTTTAATAGAGCGACACGACCCCTTCGCTTTACCATTGTGCATGTGTAACAAAATCGTTGGACGTCCATACGTTGCCATCAATCGCCCTGCAACTAATCCAATTACCCCTGCTGGCCAATGGTCACTTGCTGCCATAATAATTTTTTCACGGTTCAAATCAATGCGCCCACTCTCTATTTCTGCAACCACTTCATTAAATACGGCACGCTCTATCTCTTTGCGCGCTTGATTCAATTCTAACAGAACCTTGCCTACCTGTTCCGTTTCTTGTGTATTGGTGCCAATCAAAAATTTAACGCCGTTACGGGGATCTTCTAATCGCCCTAATGCATTAATTTGTGGCGCAATAAAAAATCCAATATCAGTAGCGGTTAATACGGGGCGATCAAGTTTTCCATTCTGTTTTAACACCCGTAATGCATGACTTTCCTGTTGCTGTACCTGGCGTAACGCGTGGCGTACCCAATAGCGGTTTTCACCCAAAAGAGGTACCACATCAGCAACCGTTCCTAACAGTAACAGCTCATACGCTTTAGGAGGTAGCTCTTTACCTAACCGTTCGTATAATAACGAAAGTAGTTTGAAAATAACACCCACTCCAGCAAATGATTTAAAGGGATATGGGCAAGTTTCTTGATGAGGATTCACAATTGCCATCGCATGGGGCACCGTTTCATGGGGGCGGTGATGATCGGTAATAATCAGATCGACTCCCAGCTCATGCGCACGCTGCGCAGGGGCAAATGCAGTAATACCATTATCAACCGTGATAATAAGCGTATACCCATTTTTCGCTGCACGCTCTACCACGTCTACCGATAATCCATACCCATCACGAATGCGATGAGGCAAAAAAAAGTTAATGGCTGAGTTAAGGGGTTTAAGCAAAAGCATCATTAATGCACTGGAAGTAATACCATCAACATCATAGTCGCCAAAAATAAGTATTTTTTCTTTGTTGGCAATTGCTCGCTCAATACGTTCTACAGCAACGAGTGAATCTTTGAGCAATGAAGGGTGCGCAACTGCATCGGTAGCACTAAAAAAATAAGAGTCCAACGCTGCCCCACTGCGCAATCCACGAGAACAGACCGCTTGGGCAATAGGGATAGACACATTATAGCGCCGTGCCACTTCAAGCACAGAGTCATCAATGGCACAGTTGGGCTGTCGCCACGCATACTGAACGCCGGAAACAAAATTCATGGTACTTCTCGAATCGTCACATTACAAATGGAGTAGAATAACAGAAAGATTATCCTACCCCATTTGTAGAAATCAGCAACTAGTGAGTGTGCTTATTGCCCAATGCCGGCAACGGTATGTTTAGTTCTTTCGTGCACCAGTTCACGCAGTTCTTTTTGAATTATAGGCAACCCTGTTTGCACTGCTTGCTGGCACCCTTCATCCAATGCTGTAAACTGTTCGAGCGAATAAGAAAAATCGATCGGGTTGAGTTTACGTGCGCCTTGTATTTTTGATATCGCATCGCCTGTCGGATACAAACGAACAATCACTGGGAACTGTTGTATCTGTTCTACTCCTGCTTTGGAAACGGTTGGTTTATATATCTGCCACCCAGCACCGGAGCCGGTTGATACATAAGAAACATTCTTTAATTGCTGCACATGCGCAAATGCCGCATCCATGTGCAGAGTATCAGCGTAAGGGTCACACACTAACACGAGATCAACTTTCCGTTCAGGGCTGAGTAACGGCAACAAGGGAACATCATAGAAAAATGAAGCATCAACAAAGGTGAGATATTCGCGCATGCGCAACCACGCAGAAACAGATGGGTATTGATAAAATGGATTGTGTATTTGCGCAGGTGATATACGCATGGTACCACCAACTACAAACTTATTTTGCCCAATAGTAATCGGATTATTAAATACACCAACCGACTCTATCGCTTTAACTAAGAAAGCTGACTGAATTTTATTAATTTGATTGCTAACCATCTCCTTGCTTTCTCCCTGTAGCCCCTTCTTAACCGATCGCAGCAATGCGGTCGCGTTATCCCAACTTAACATAGTACCCACCTGCCCAAAGCTACTTGCAACTATCTCTTGCGCTGATTGTGCACCCAACAACATATGCTTTATATCTTCCCAGCTGGCAGCATGTTTTGAACCAAACATACCTAGCATAAATCCAATAGATTCTTCTGGTGCAATATCACGCGATGCAATGAGGCGATCGGCAGCAGTTGCTGCATAGAACGTTGATCCATTTTTAAATTTCTTATCAAATCCGAACTGCTCAAACCCTATATTCAAAGAAAGATTACGCACTTCTTTTGGGTTAAATTCATACACGTGATAGCTCGCATTGCTCTGCTCGTCTTTTTGCATCGAAATAGCAGTAAACAACGGCCACGGGCAACTCCCCGGTGCACTATTGAGCACATGATCAATAGATGATAAGTACTGATCATATTTTTGATCACCAAAATCTTCAAAAAGAAATTGCGCGAGTAAATAGCCTAGAAAATCAACGGAGCTTACCACTTGTCCAAACACCATCTTAGGCCACAATGCATTGCGTAAAAAAAGTGAAAATTGGCGAACATGCTCACTCTTTGCTTGCGCAAAATTTTCAAGGCCAAAGTAATTAAAGGTGCCTGCCTTTACTTTTTGTAACAACATTTCCTTAAAATTAGCATAGGTAAAGTTAGGACCACGCGTTGATTGTAACAGATTAACTGCACCCACTGCCCACGTAGCACCCGAAGATGCCGCACTATAAGAAAATATATCCATAAGCCCCTGTGATTCTAAAGCTTCCAAAAACGATGCTGCCGCAATCATTCCTGTATAACCGCTACCAGCACAAGAAACCGCAACAGTTACGTCATGCGAATTTCTTAAATGAGTGAAATGATGAAATGCTCCATCGCGTATTTGTTGACGCCCACCTACAACATATTGCTCGGCTGCTGAAATGGTTGGTTTGTCTTTGATTATTGCAGGCAGTGGAGTCAATTGCGCAATTTCTCCAGCACGGGACATGCCCATCTCTTCTTGCAGATACCATTTTAATTTTTCCCAATCAAGCTGATGTACTACCTTTTTCCAGTCGTTAACATATAAATCAAAATAATCTTTGTACGTTGCGTCGGGGCCCACCTTGCTCGTAACTTCTTGCCCCTTTTTGTACCATTCAACAACTTGACTCGGTAATACGATATGACCACACAGTATCATTATAAAAAAAAATATTGTACGTAAAAACTGCATCTGACAGGTCCCCCTTTTTTTAAAAGCATCTATCTCTTGTATTTATAAGGTAAAAAAATTCATACTACAAAGTAAAGCATTTGCAACAGTTCTATGGACCACATCGTAACTGTACATCACGCCACGCTTATATATGCCTTTTGATACCCTAAAACTGAAAGGGGATCTATGAATACAGAAAAAAAAGAGTATACCTATAGCATCTATGCACAGGTCACCGCAGAAGATGCACTCACTCGTCTAGAAAGTTCTCTACAAAATGGCCTTACCACAAGTGAAGTGGAAAAAAGAAAAAAAACGATTGGTGCAAACGTATTGACCGAAGAAAAAAAAATATGGTATCTCATTTTTTGGCGACAGATCCGTTCACCATTTAATGCGCTGTTTTTATTGATTAGTGTGTTATCGTTTTTAGCGGGTGAATTGCAAAGCGGTATCTTTATCGCCCTTTTCGTAACAATTAACACATGCGCAAGCATGTATCAAGAATATAAAGCAGAACAAGAGTTGAGCAGCTTAAAAAAATATTTAACAGATACCATTCAAGTCATACGCAATGGGCAACCAATAGCCCTCCCCTCAACCGAATTAGTACCTGGTGACATTATTCACATATATCCAGGCACCATAATTCCAGCCGATATTCGTTTTGTAAAAACAGACCGATGCGTGGTCGATGAATCGACACTCACTGGCGAATCGAAAGAAATAACAAAAAATATTGATCCAGTTACTGGAACTCCATCGCTTTTTAATGCACCATCGATTGGATTTGCAGGAACTACGGTCATCGGAGGAAAGGGAGTAGGGGTTGTGATTGCTACCGGTCCGGCAACGGCAATGGGTAATGTAGCAGTATTGACCAGCACCGTACAACAACAAAATGATTTTACCAAAGCAATTACCAAAATGAGTGGTATTATTGTCTGGCTCATTTTGGTTTCACTCGCAATCGTCTTGGTTATTAATGTCCTATTTTTTCACGCAACGGGCAAATCATTTATCAACCTGTTTATATTTCTCCTTACGCTCGCACTCACCGTCATTCCCGAAGCATTACCAGTGGTGGTTACTTTCACTCTGGCTCGAGGCGTTGCGGCACTCGCTAAGCAGAAGGTGGTAGTACGGCGCATGGCGGCACTCGAAGATCTGGGCAACATCGATGTACTGTGCACCGATAAAACGGGTACAATTACAGAAAACATTTTAACGCTGCAAGACGTTCATAGCGATCAGCCACGCCAAACATTATTTTATGCAGCACTTGCCAATGAATCTATTTTATTTGAAAAAAGCACGATAACTTACAAAGGGTTTGACCAGGTTATTTGGCATGCATTAACACCAGCAGAACAGCAGCAAACAAAAGGGTACACGCTGGTGACAGAGTTTCCTTTTGATTCTAATCGTCGGCGCAACTCAACGGTAATGCAAAAAGATAACAGCATGTTACTTATTACCCGTGGCATGGCTGAAGCGATTATTCCTGAATGCACCTTAAGCGCAGAACAACAAAAACAAACGCTGGAATGGCTCCGCACGCAAGAACAAATGGGCAAACGGACTCTCACTGTTGCCTACAAAACAATCTCCAATAACAATCCCACAATCGCCGATGAAAAAGGAAACCTTACCTTCAATGGTATTATAACCTTTATTGACCCGCTCAAAAAAACAGCCGTGCAAGCGTTACGGCAAGCACACACCATGGGCATAGAAGTAAAAATTATTAGCGGAGACACCGCAGAAGTGTGTACCGTTATGGCACAACAAGTGGGGCTGGTGACCGATGCAGCACAACAAGTGATTTCTGGTGGTGATTTTGCAACACTCACCACACAACAAAAAGCGCAAACGGTCAAAGAAAGAAAAGTATTTGCTCGCATTACCCCTGAACAAAAATATGAAATTATTACGCTCCTCAAAAGCTTCTACCATGTTGGCTACGTTGGTGACGGTATTAACGATGCACCTGCACTCAAAGCTGCAGATGTATCTATTGTAGTGCCAGAAGCAACTGATATCGCACGCCAAGTTGCAGATATTATCTTATTGGAAAAAAATCTTCACACAATTATTACGGGTATTCAAGAAGGAAGGCGTATATTTGCAAACGTATTTAAATATGTACGCACTACCCTTTCAACCAGTATGGGCAACTTCTATTCAGTATCGATTATTTCGTTATTTGTGCCCTTTTTACCCATGCTACCGGTGCAGCTGATTACCGTGAATTTGTGCACCGATGCACCCATGATTGCTATTTCAACCGATAATGTTACGCGCAAAGATTTAAAGAGAAAAGAATCGTACCAAATACGGGACCTATTTATCTTAATTGCACTCACTGGCATGATTGCTTCATTATTTGATGTAATCTATTTTTACACGTTTAGACATCTTGAACCGGCAGTAATTCAATCGGGTTGGTTTTTGCTCAGTATTTTTACTGGTATCGCTGTTATCTTTTCTTTACGTACCAATCAACCGGTCTGGCGCAGCTCTGCACCGTCATGGCAGCTGACCGGTCTTTCATTGTTGGTCAGCACCATTGCGTTGACATTACCGTACACGAGCATTGGCAGAAATTGGTTTTCACTCGTGGTAGTGCCAGTACATAATCTGTTAATTATCTTTGCTTACACCGGCTGCTTTTTTGTGCTGACGGAGTTCGTTAAACACATTTGTTTGTATTATTTAGTGTCTAATCCAGAACCGTATGATAAGCCAGTTGCTCCTATACGAATGAATAGAAACAACCATGAAAAAAAACATTAAACTCCTACTAATCTATTGGCCAAATTATCAACACATTCCCTGGCATGGATGGGTTCTCTAGAGCGAACGTTTTTTACATGAAATCATTTTATGTAGCTTAGCAAAAGTGCCACAGCCTGTGGCACCAACTAAAATGCCACCCAAAAAAATAAGGCAGTAAACGCCTGTGCATCTACTGCCTATAAAAGTCTTATATCGCTCTAATTTACAAATAATATGGCCGCATATCAATCAATGCGTCGATTATTTGCTGCACCCGCTTTTTAGGTCCATTTTCATATGCTTCTTTTAATTGATTATATCGGTTAATAAACTCATCTCGCTGAGTATCTACTCCGCTGAATCGAGCAGTTGTATAAACCAAAGCAATTGTACATGCTCCTAATGCGCCAAGCGCATATGGCTGAATATTTTCTCGTTCCCAACGATTGGTGCAACCGAGATATATCATACCACTATATATAATACCAACGCATGAATGCGCAGATCCAAGAAACCAATTCGTATGACTATTATCTATATCTCTATATTTTTTTATAGCATACCGTCCTGGTAAAACATCAACCCATTTTGAAGAAAGCTCGTAGCAATGCTTTGCAAAGCCGGGCACGCCTTGATACATACCAAGCTGTGCTATATCGCTTCTTAACTGTTCACATTTTTTACAAAGTATATCATAAGCAAAACTCATTGCCGGCGCATTCTCACCCGCTGCTTCTAATAATAGCTTTTGCACTGCGCTCATTTCTGTCGCAACATGCTCAAACGCATGCACCATTGCATCTACCTGCTCAACATTAACTGGTTCAGGTACTGCGCACGCCATACCGCCGATAAGTGCTGTAGAGAGAAGTAATAATTGTTTCATAAAGCATTAGCCTTTCGCTGCTAAAAAATAAAGGAGCAGTAACAATTCCTGCTCCTTTATACATGAATCATTTTTCTTTCAGTAATTATTTATCTTACATCGAGCAATGCATTGAATGACAGTTGAACTTGTTCCCGTGGACCTGTTTCAAATGCTTTTTTGAATGCATCAATCTGCATATCAAGAGCAATCAGCTTGTTATTTACTTCGCGAGCAGATGTCAAGTATCCCGTCCATAATACGGCAGTACCTGCAAGTATGTAAGGAAAAATCTCTTCGTTTGTGTTATTGCTCACTATCATTGCAATGCTTGCAATGGCACCATAGGTCGCTGGAAGCCCCCAATAATCAAGATCGTCTTGAGAAGACGACGCATTCAGATATTCAGGTAAGCAAAATTTATTAATGCGAACTTCTCGCCATGCGTCAGTTAAATTCCATACCTGTATTGCAAAACCCGGTACATTTTTATATTGGCCAAGAGATGCAACTCTCTCTTTCAATTGCTCGCATGCTTCGCATACCATACGATACGCATCAGTGTCTGTTCGTGCCCCTGCTTCTACGGCATGGTTAAGACTTTCTTGAACATCTCTAACATAACAGGCAACAAGCTTAAACGCGTTAGCCATTTCCCCTACCTGTTCCATGTTTATCGGCTGCGGGGTAGCTATTGTACAACCACCAGCCATGATGGCTGCCAATAGTATGAATAATTTCTTCATAGAGATCCTTCCATTTTAAAGATAGAAAAATTGATTCAATTTTGATTTTATCAGATTACCCCGCCAAGTCAAACGCATCGCGGGGTATTAATGTCTATTTGAAAACTATTACTAAATGCGATCCTTGACATTTCTTTGTATTTTGGCAAAATTAGACTAATAGATAATTACTTGATCTAAATGGAGGAAATCATGCAATTACATACTTTGTTCACGGCAATAATACTCATCGCTGCAAGCACACCGCACGTATCGTCGTGTGCCGCTGATGTGCAAACAGATAATCAAGTCGCTGAGCAACATCCCTTATGCATAGAACTACGAGCAATCCTTGATGATGCGAGAAAAACAACCAATGATGCCACACCCGTGGCTACTCAAGAACTTAAAGACCGTATGATCTTATTCACCCAAAAGATCATAAAAGAGCAAATAAAAAAACAACTTGATTACCACACTATGCAACAATTGACCACGATTTTTAAAGATGAGTTTGAAAAAAGAAATAGCCATACCAATGAAAAGATCGTAATTGTTTCAGGTGCCCTTGTTTTAGGCAGTTGCATAACTCTGTTGACAACAATCTCAACAATAAATGCCATTAAATTCGCCGTTCCCAAAGAAGTCTCAGTTACTCAAGGGATTAAAACAGCCCTATGGGCAAGCATTGCCTATTTTGTTGGTAAATTTGCTCTCTATACCGGTAAACGCGTGGTCGACGCAGCAAAAGATCTTAAGCTTCATATTATCCGCTACAAAGAAGACAAAGCGCTATATAATCAAGCAAAAGAGCTTGAACAAAGCATTGATGTACGCCTGCGGCTGGAACAAGAGATTAATGTACACCTGCAAACTGTATCCGCATAAAGTATCAAGGAACATTATGATTACATCACGCGTATACACCAGAGCCTTTTTTTGCATTAGCATTACAGTTGCATGCACTCGCGCAATGCCTGAAAGTCAATTAGGGCCAGTTTCTGTATTGGGGGAAGAAAATTGCCAATGTGCTGGTATGCCAGAAGACGCCACACGAGTATGCGTAGAATTGCAAAAAGTGTTGCAAGAAGAAGGTAAGTATTACTATAATCACATTCATTTGAAATATCCGTACCTCAATCAAGAACAGCTCCAAGAGCGTATGGCTCCCTTTAGAAAAATAATGCAAGATACGCAAGCATCAGATATAATTAAAATAAAATTATCTGAACTGGTTTTTGAAGACCCAACAATCACTGCCATGATAAAAGAATATGATCCAAAAACCTTTGAAGTGTTTCATATTTTTTTGCGCTTTGTTCCAAAAAAAAGAGAACTCGGCTTCGTAAACTATTTATTTTAAATAGCAAACGCAAATAGAGGAAATTATTATGCAATATCGTATCATCATAATAACGATGCTATGTACAGTATTCGCTACTAAGTCTTTTACCATTGAACCACAAGCACATTCATCGCCAGCAAATGTCACTCAATTAACAGCACAGCTGCTTGCTGCTCATCTTCAATCAATTTTCGAAGATAAAAAAATGGTACACTACAATGGCCTGTCCCATCCTGATGGCCCCTACTTTGTGCTTAAAAGCAATCTGAGCACATTTAGAAAACGTATGGAACCTTTCAAACAGCTCATACAAAGCCCTGATACGCCATTATTAATTAAAGAAAAACTGGCAGAAGTCTTTATCAACCCCGTTCAACAGAATAGCAATGCGGAAATCTTAAAAAAGTATAACCCAGAATTTTTTCAAATGATGCATGATATTTATAACGAAAACTATTATTTCTTCCTAACACCCGATTATCCTGAACCGTATAGCGCCCGTGTTCTTACAAAGCTATTTGATGAGATAAGAGCTGACAGTAGTGATATCGATCACTGTAAAGTAGC
>JBAVOR010000007.1:0-20628 GCA_049692255.1 Candidatus Babeliales bacterium | reverse complement strand
CGATAATGCCAGCGCTCGTATAACGGGTCAAAGATCCATTATTTGAACTATCAAAACCACACGCTACAATGCTACCGTCTGGTTGAATAAGAAGAGCAAAAATACCTGCTAATGTGGTTGTCACCACCCCAGTTCCTGCGGTGCCAAAGGTGGTATCGGGGCTACCATTAGGGTTCAGGCGTACTATTTGATTACTAACTCCTGCAATCAGTATTTTACCATCTGTTTGTATTGCCATTGCATAGCACACGAACGTGCTGGTAACATTTTGTACCGTTACATACCCCGTGCCACTGCCACCGAATGAAAGGTCTAAGGTGCCATCACTGGCATTAAGAGATGAAACGGCCAGGGGGGGGGTAATCAGAAGTGCGACTAGCAGCATGTATCTATTCATATGATCTCCTTTTTTTAAATACAGTATGTATTCATGTTCATGAGCATACGATGAACCATTTTTGCCTGTCAACACTCTTGCACCTATTAATGCAGGGAGCTCATCAAAAGAGGCGCTATTCATGCGGGCAACGATATAGAAGTTAAGTAAAAAATAACAAGATATATGCGTACCGCTTGCCTTTAGCGCAGGGGGTGATTAGAATTAAAATAAAATGATACTCATTTATAGCGTAAAGTAGACCATGGAAACACAAACCATTCACGCAAAATCAACCAGCCCGCACGGCAGAGTCCTGCGTGTTACCAATACCATTATTGACGTACAGTTCCCGCTGGAGCATACGCCAGCAATTTTACATGAATTGCTTATTCATCTGCCTGAATCCAATGGGGCGCCCCATGTAGCCAGTGTGGAAGTTGCTCAACAGCTCGGAGATGGCATTGTGCGCTGTATCGCACTAGAAAGTATCGACACTATCAGTCGCAATCTGCCAGTCACCGATACCGGTTCCCCTATCAAAATACCGGTAGGAAAAGCAGTGCTTGGGCGCATATTTAATGTGTTGGGCAAAACAATTGATGATAAAGCCCCCCTTGCCCAAACAGAAAAATGGTCTATTTATCGTGATGCACCGCCACTCACTAAACAAAAAACAACGGCACAGATACAAGAAACCGGTATTAAAATTATTGATCTTCTCTGCCCCTATTTAAAAGGTTCCAAAATTGGCCTCTTTGGTGGGGCCGGTGTTGGTAAGACGATTATTGTCCAAGAACTCATTCGCAACATTGCAGTAGAGCACGGCGGGGTCTCTGTTTTTACCGGCATTGGTGAACGTACCCGTGAAGGTAATGAACTATGGCTTGAAATGAAACAGTCTGGAGTTCTTGAAAAAACCGCGTTAGTGTTTGGCCAAATGGGTGAAATGCCCGGAGCACGTTTTCGGGTAGGCCTCGCTGGCCTTACCATGGCAGAATATTTCCGTGATCAAGAAAAAAAAGATGTACTTTTATTTGTCGACAATATTTTTCGCCTCGTGCAAGCAGGTGCTGAAGTATCTGCATTGCTGGGGCGCCTGCCTTCCGCAGTCGGTTACCAGCCAACGCTGGCATCTGAAATGGGGGCATTCCAAGAACGTATTACTAATAACATTAACGGCGCAATCACTTCAATTCAAGCGGTCTATGTTCCTGCTGACGATATTACTGACCCAGCACCAGCAACTACATTCATGCATTTAGATGCAAGCACGGTGCTTTCGCGTAAATTGGTTGAACTTGGTTTGTATCCGGCAATCGATCCATTACAATCGAATTCAAAAGCGGTTGACCCGACCATTATTGGCATTAAGCATTACACCGTTGCACGTTCGGTACAGCAGATTTTACAGCGGTACAAAGATTTACAAGATATTATTGCCATCTTAGGCATGGATGAACTGTCGACAGAAGATAAGCTGACCGTTAACCGCGCGAAAAAATTACAAAAGTTTTTAACGCAACCATTGTTCGTCGCAGAAACATTTACTGGTATTCCTGGCGCATACGTGCCATTAGCAAAAACAGTCACCGATTGTGAACGCATTATTAATGGGCACTGCGACCATTTGCCAGAACAAGCGTTGTATATGGTTGGCACCCTAGAACAAGCAGAAGAAAAAGCGAAACATTTACTTGCTGATGCATCATGAAAATTACGATGATTAGTACCAGCAACGCAACGCAAACGTTTGATGCTAACTGGGCAGAGCTTGAAACAGCGACGGGCAATATGGTAATACAAGCAAACCATATCCCTACGATTGTTACCCTCACTCCACATCAGCCCATTGTGCTTGCGCTCAAAAGTGGCACCCAAGAAACGATTATGACCAGCGGTGGCATTGCACACGTTGAACGAACAGGGATTACGTTTATACTGAATGATTAGATGAACGCATAAAAAAGGAGAATGTATGGTACTACTGTTATTACTGCTTATCAGCTGCGCGTCTATCCATTGTATGGAACAAAAAGAAGAATACGATTATATTCCATTGCGACAACTAGAATCGCTCCAAAACCTTCATAATTTCATTTCTATTCCAGCTACTCTCAACGATCATGAAAATACGTCACAAGCGATACCCAATACCCTTACCATAAACAATGTGTGGTCAACATGGGCACAATTAGAAGCAACGCAAAAATTTGACGAACATCCGCAATTTAAAAACCAAGCATCTGAAGTTATAATTGAAGATATTGTTACGCATCATCATGACGAAATATTTGGTGGTTACTATTATGCATGGTCACCAAAACATAGTGGCGAGGCATGCCCTATGTGCCCCGATGATAATTATGACAACCATGTAGAAAACACTCTTATAACATATATCAATAACCACCCAGATACGACTTTAGATGCGAAAAAAGAGATTCTCAAAACAGTTACGCAACACCAGCGTATTAAAGAGCAAATTAAGCTCCATAACAGAGCGGTATGTGTAACTACAGGAACCTATCTGTGCGGCGTGGTTGAGATTTTCTGTGTGGTGGGCTGCTGCCTTGGTGGATGTCTATAATCGATACGTACTATTGCAGGGTTCAATCAATTAAGGAGAATTATATGTTACTACTGTTATTACTGCTTATCAGCTGCGCGCCTATTCGTTGCATGGAGTTGTATGGCGATATCCCATTAAAACAGATACCAGAATTAGAAATAGCAACGCAACAAGACCCAAACAATAATAACACGAATGATTTGGCGCTGAACGGTGATGCACCATCGCCACTTGCATCAGTAACTCTGCAAAACGTTTGGACAACCTGGACCATGTTAGAAGCAACCCGCACATTTAATCAATACCCCCAATTTAAAAAACAAGCATATGATGTGATACTCGATGATATAATCGATAATCATCACCAAGATATATTTAATGAGTACTATTACAATATTCAACCACGCCACGACAGACGAACATGTGTTGTATTACCTGATCAAAAGTATGAACTTTTCATACAACATAACATTGATGCGTATTTAGAAAACCGCGCACTGACCACATCGGCCAAGCAAGAGATTACTGATGTACTCACACAGCATGAGCGCATTAAAGCGGTTATTCAAGCACAAAACAAGGGCGTTTGTTTTTGCACAACAGCAACAGGATGTATATCGGGCACACTCATAGCCGAAGCCCTTTGTTGTATATTCGGCTGCCCGTAGCGCATGAGCACCATCCTTGGTCATATTATTTCTGGTTCATTGTCTGATGGCTTTCTGATGCGCATTGCGCCAGATATTAATTTAGAGCAGATCAAAACGGGCAAATTTGTGTGCATCACTGGTGTTGATTATACGTTTTTTTCTTTAATCACCGATCTGGCATTGCATGTTACCAATCCAGACATTGTTCTGTTTCCTCCATCGCCACACGAAACGTTATTAAATAAGACGATTCGCAAAAAAGAGATGTATGCCACAGCGCAACTGAAAGCGTTGCTCATGGCATACAAATTGCAAGCGGTAATGCCCGTTAAAACGATTCCCAACCATTTTGCAGCAGTGCGCGAAGCAACGAGCAGCGATGTTTCTCTTATTTTTGGTGATCCTGCGCACAGTTCAAAAAAATATTTTACCGTTGGCACCCCCCTTGATATGCAAACACCCGTGTGCATCGATCTAGAAAAATTAACGGAACGCAGTAATGGAATCTTTGGTAAAACAGGAACTGGTAAAACATTTATTACACGACTCGTACTTGCCGGTCTTATCAAACAAAAAAAAGCAGTTAATTTAATTTTCGATATGCACAGCGAATATGGGCTGCAAGCGCGCAAAGAGGGTGATGGCCTTTCGTTTGTTAAAGGGCTCAAAACACTATTTGGCTCCGCTATTGCTCTATTTTCTTTAGACCCCGATGCAACGCGACGGCGGGGGGCGAGTGCCGACGTTACTATTACCATACCACTGACCAGTATTCAGGTTGAAGATGTGATGTGCTTACAAGAAGAGCTCAATTTACACCCCACTGCATTGGAAGCTGCGTATTTAATTCATGCACAGTACAAACAAAACTGGCTTGAAAAATTGCTGAGCTCTGGTGAATCTATTAAAGAATTTGCCCAGGAGATCGGCGCACACCCCGAATCGGTTGCGGCGTTGTATCGCAAACTCAAGCGCATTGAACGGTTACCATTTTTTATTCCCAGCGCACAAGCACAGTACACCAGTTGCATCGATCAGATGATGGAATATATCAACAGCGGTGTTTCGATTATTATTGAATTTGGCAACTTCACTTCAACGTTCTGTTACTTGTTGATTGCTAATATTATCACGCGGCGCATTCATTACGAATACATTAAAAGAACCGAGCATTATTTAGCGACGCAGAAAAAAAGTGATGAGCCTCAAAAACTAATGATCACGGTAGAAGAGGCCCATAAGTTTTTAAACCCTCAAGCAGCACGTCAAACTATTTTTGGGGTTATTGCACGGGAAATGCGTAAATATTATGTTTCGTTATTGATTGTTGATCAACGCCCTTCTGGCATTGACCCAGAAATTATTTCGCAGATTGGTACTAAAATTGTAGCGCAATTAAATGATGAAAAAGATATTGCAGCTGTTTTAACGGGTGCTAACAACAGCAATACATTACGCACGGTCTTAAGTGGGCTCGATACTAAAAAACAGGCACTCGTGATTGGCCACGCGGTTGCTATGCCCGTTGTGGTGCAAACACGGGAATATGATGAGACATTTTATAAAGATATGCAGAGCGATGTTTCTTTATCGCCAGTAGCAACCAAAGAGATTATAGAAAGCATTTTTTGATTTGCTAACCCTGCCCTACTCCATGTATTTGTAACGTATAGCTCGCGCACCAGCGTTTAAATATCTCCGCAAGCACCTGTACTCGCTTTAACGTTTCTCGTGCACGGGTTACCCCATTGGTTTGATTAGGAAATAAGCGAGAAATCCGCATCGTCTGCGTCCATTCCCATAGGTGAATATACCGATTTAAAAATGCCATTTCTCGTTCAATGTCATCCATAAATCGGCGTAACGGCGTTAAAAAATTAGTTGGTTCATCGTTTTTGTGATACCGCATATGAATAGCGGTAATCAACTCTTGTGCCATTGCATCGTGGTCAGATATCAGTAACACCTCTAAAGGCACTTCCTTTTTCCACATACCCCAATAGCATGTGCGTGTCATGGTAAAGTTATGCCATAACAGAACAGATAAACAAGAAAGATATACTGTGCCCATAGTCGCGCAGATAGTTTTCCACTTATTATTAAACATGCCTATTTTGAGCCGCGTTAACGCAGAGGCGCTGAGCTGCGCTTTTTCCTTAATGGTCTGTTTGCTTGTGCTCAGCATAGACGATACAACAGCAGCACCGGTTTGCACATTCATTTTAGTCAGCGCTGCAACAGCAACATTAATATCGTGCTGAATGGCACTGTTCATATACGGGGCGCTATAGGCATTGCCTACTTGTATGTTCGCTGGATAAGAAGGACTGTTAACAAAAGAAACATTTACTGCTGTTGGCGCTGCTGGTAGATTTAACGATGTGACTTCTTGCGCGCTGACCATTCCTTGCGCTATGCATGCCGCAATAAATGCATTAATACCGATCCGCTTGTTCATGAGCAACCTCCCCCTTTAAGTCTACAGAACGAACTCTTGATACCTCTCATTTTGTTACTTCTGATCATATAAAAATACCAGATGCTTTTGCAATAATCACTCACATTCACTGTAGCAAATTCTCTACTTTTTGCATGTCTTATTGAGCGTATGCCTCTCGCGATCTTTTGAGCACTGTGCACGCGAAAGAAAGCAGGCCCAAAAATACGAAAGAGCACAAAAGATTCTGTCTTTTGTGCTCTTTTTATTACAAAAAAACGTATCTGTTTTAGAATCGTCCCCCGAAGCCGGCACCTAATCTGAATCCACCGACATCAGCAAATGTAGAGAATTTGGTTGGTTGATACAGATAATCACCGAAGAAATCAACAAACCAACGGCTGTCGATATTACAATAGATACCTGATTTAAATACACCACCAATAATAGCCTGTGATACTTTTTCTATACCACAAATCGAATCATTCTTTATCCAAATGCCACCAACTGATGGCCCAACACCCAGATACAGTTCTATGTGACGGGATACTTCGTATGGGACTTTTACCCCAAAGCTAAAATTAAATGATTGTACATCGGTTGGATTTTTGAGCCCTACTGAATGACCTTTTTGTCTAATAAAATAATCAAGGTTACCAAAGGCTTCAAAATTCGCATGCGTTGCGTAAGCACCTTCAACTTCTACACAGCCACCAGCAACGCCATATATTTTTCTGAATTTTTGTGGTGTATGGAAAAATGCTCCAGAACGCACCTTCAAACTACTTCTATGTTCTTGATTGTACGGCGTATGAGCAGACACACCGCTGGCAGTCGCTAATGCTGTCAACAGACTGAATGCACACATGTGTTTGATATGCATCGTATTTATCTCCCTTTTTTTACATTTCAGATATACCTGAAAATTACCGTACTCGTTTTATATAAACGAAGTCAACAGTTCATTCATTTTTTGAGTGAACGGAGGATCGCTTCTTCTTTGCGTCGCATGACACGATAATCGGTATCTTTTTCATGGTCGTAGCCAAGCAGATGGCAGATACCGTGTACTAAAAGCATGGTTAGATGACTGTCGAAGTTGACATTCAGTTTTTCAGCAGCCCGTGTTACATAGGCAACACTAATAATAAGATCCCCTAAGTTTTTTTCTTCCTCATCTGTTGCAGTAATGCGTTTGCCCGCTTTTAGTTCAGGGTAAAAAGGGAACGACAAAATATCGGTTGGTTTATCTTTAGAGCGATACGTGCGGTTATAGTAGCGAATAGTACGGTCTGTAGTAAACCAAACCCCTATATCAAAATCGGCATAATCAAGAGTAGTCAATATAGCCGAAAGGGTCCGTCTGATCTGGGGAATGTTAAGCACATGGGAGCGCTGGGTATTTTTGATGGTGATCATGCAATTTTCCTAGTATACTTTAAATATGAGTACCCAATTATAAAGTATAGTGTGCCTATGTCGTTATTCAATACTTATCAGTTTTTTTACACAGTTAGCCTCGTTACCTTTTGTAGATGAGATAGCACTGTAATTCATAAATTTTTTATTAAGGAGCTTATCAATGGCCGGTGGCGCATTTAAAGAAAAAAAAGTATACAAAACAGTGCTCGATAACGGATTAACGGTACTCGTGCGCCCTAACGCTATGATTCCTAAAGTGTCCACGCAACTGTGGTATGGGGTAGGCTCCAAAGATGAAATAAGTGGAGAAAAAGGGATAGCTCACTTAATTGAACATATGATTTTTAAAGGCACCAAGCGGTTATCTGAATCTGATATTAATATGATCACGCATAAATTATCTGGTTACTGCAACGCTTTTACTTCGTATGATTACACCGGATATCTGTTCGATTTTCCTGCACAACATTGGGTCCATGCACTTGATTTAATGGCCGATTGCATGCAAAATTGCACCTTCAAACAACCGCTGTTGAACTCTGAAATGAAGGCAGTAATTCAAGAACTCAAAATGTACCGTGATGATTATAGTTCTACATTAATTGAACAGCTGTTTAGCGCCGTGTTTAGCGATCACCCGTACCATTACCCTATCATCGGGTTTAAACAAGATTTATGGAGCGTGAACTCACAGAATTTACATGCGTTTTATAAGAAACATTACGTGCCCAATAATGCCACGCTCGTAGTAGTGGGGGCAGTAGAGCCAGATACGGTATTTACTCAAGCAGCCCATTATTTTGGTGCCATAAGCGCAGCGCCACATTACACCAAAGCAACCCATCCTTTGGGCATAGATATCGCACAAAAAAGCGTGACTATCTTTCGCGACGTGCAACAAGAAAAGTTTTTAGTTGGTTGGGTAATACCAGGCACCCATGCAAAAAAAGATTATTTTTGCGATATGCTCACCTGGATCTTGGGGCAAGGGAAAAGTTCCATTCTCTATCATCTCATTGTTGATGAGCTACAATTAGCAAATGATTTAGAAGCGTTCTGTTACGATATGTTTGATAGCAGTATATTCTTTATCTATTGTGAACCAAAAGAACATGTCGAAGCCCAGCAGATTATCGATCTCATTAATCGAGAAATCGAACGTCTCAAAAAAGAGGGCATATCGCCTGAACAGTTGTCTCGAGCGAGCAAACAAACACAAGCAACGTATTTAAATTTGCTTGAAAGCAATCAAAAGCAAGCGTATGTGATCGGGCAATCATATTTGGCTACGCTTGATGAACAGTATCTGTTCAACTATTTAAACAACAGCGAACATCAAACTCGTACCGAAATTCAACAACTGTTGCACCATTATTTTAGAAGTTCATTGATGCACAGCGGCTATATAAAACCGTTAGATGAGCATGACAAAGATTATTGGCAGCTCGTACAGCAGCGCTCTGACCAAGATGATGCACGGGTGTTAAGTGCCGTTAAACGAGAAGAGGCGGTAGAACCCGGAGTATACGTTGATACCGTTTCAGTACAGCAACCGGAACCATTTACATTTGCACGCGCACAAAAAAATATACTCAAGAATAATATCACTCTACTGTCTTACCACAACAGTAATGTGGACAAAATAGAACTCCTCATTTCATTGCCCACCAAAGGATATTACGACCCTGAGCCGCTCCAAGGGCTGGGTCTTCTGTTAGCCAACACGATTATTGAAGGTACTAAAAACTATACGGGTACTCAGCTAGCCGATGCTATCGAATCGCGCGGTATGGGGTTGCGTATTATACCCGGCCATATCAGCATGAGCATGCTCAGCGCCGACTTAAAAGAAGGGCTTTCTTTTGTGCGTGAGTTGGTAATCAACGCAACATTGGAACCAGAAGCGATAGAAAAGGTACGCGGGCAAATGATGGCCGACTTGAAAGAATATTGGGATGAGCCAACTTCATTTGTTTCTGATTTTGCATCTGATGCTATTTATAAAGGACATCCATACAGCAAATCTATGTTAGGCACTCCTGAATCGATTGCTCGTATTACCGCAGCTGATGTACAACAAGCGTATCAAAAATATATGTCACTCAACGGAGCTCGTATGGCAATCGTGGGGGACATACAAAAATATGATGTATTACGACTGGTTGAAGAACAATTGGGAGATTTGGCAATGGAGCCAGTGCAGCCAATGATCTTCCCTCCGTTACAACCCATATCAACGCATGATGTTACGCACCGTATTAATCGTGATCAAGTGGTTCTGGGCTTTGCGCAACCATCTATTGCACGCACTAACCCAGACTTCGATGCATTGCTGATCTTTGATCAGATATTTGCCGGTGGCGTACTCGGTTCAATGAGTTCTCGTTTATTTGAACTACGTGAACGTTCTGGTCTTTTTTATACGGTAAGCGGTTCACTGCTATATCATGCTGACGAACAACCCGGCATGGTATTTATTAAAACGCTCGTATCTATGGACCGCGTGCAAGAAGCACAATTAGCACTCATGAACGCGTTAGCACATGCGGCAGATCGCTTAGAAGAGTATGAATTGCAACAAGCAAAACAGGCACTTATTAATAGCATGGTAGATAATTTTTCGTCGAATCAAAAAATGGGGTCAACATTCTTGTACCTTGATCGTTTTGGATTGCCTGAAGATTATTTTGACACACGCGCCTCGGTGATTAATGCGATAACACGCGATCAGGTGCTTGCTGCAGTCCGTCGCTTGATCAATATGAATTCATTGGTTAAAATCCGAATTGGTAGAGTTTAAAATTTAACTTGAGCGATATAACTAGCGCTCGATACGATTGCTTTGCAATCACTCGGGATGAGCGCACTAGAAAGATAATAATGAAGTTGAGAGTAATGTTCTTAAGCATGTGCATGAGCATATGCATTACTATTGTTGCGGACAAACCGACTACCCATAAATACTTGTTAGATAACGGCCTCACGCTTCTCGTACGCCGGGTTCATGGGGTATCACAAGTAGCAGTTGATGTGTGGTACAACGTAGGTTCTAAAGACGAGCACGAAAGTGAACGAGGATTTGCGCATCTGCTTGAACATATGACGTTTAAAGGAACGCATATGTTATCTGAAACAGATATTCCGGTTATCACGCAAAAGCTGGGCGCTGCATGTAATGCGGCAACGTCATACGATTGGACCCATTACTACTATCTCGTGCCTGTAGATAATTGGCATCAAGTGCTCCCTTTGTTGGCCGATTGCATGCGCAATTGCACCCTTAAAGATGACATGCTCAACTCTGAATTAAAAGCGGTTATTCAAGAACTGCGCATGAATAATGATCAGTACACACGCATGCTTTCACTTGAACTGATGCGCTTAGCGTTCCAAGGCCATCCGTATCAATACCCTACCATTGGCTATCAACAAGATCTGTACAACGCCTCTTCGCGCACACTCAAGAAATTTTATGATCAATACTATGCGCCCAATAATGCAACAGTAGTTATTGCGGGTGACATCGACCCTGATGAAGCATATGCGCAGGTGCAACATTGTTTTGGCGCCATTGCTGCTGGTCATCAAAAAGAGATGCACGAATATACTTTACAAGAACAATGCGTTGCACGCTCTGCAACCATCTATAGGCCAGTTAATCGTGCAGTGGTGGGCATGGCTTTTACCATACCCGGACTCAAAAAAAGTAACCAATGGGCTACCGATCTGTTGATGTGCGCACTGGGTAATGGCAGGCATTCTCGTTTATATAAAAAAATAGTGACTGAGCTACAATTAGCCACTTCTATTAATGCAGGAAATTGGGAACTGTTTGATACAGACATTTGTATGATTACCTACGAGCCCTGCCAACAAGAATCTATTGCAACCATTAATACATTGATTCACGAGGAGCTCCAAAAAATAGCCACGGAAGGTCCTACACAGGAAGAGCTGGAGCGTGGCATTAAACAGGTTGAATCCGCATATCAAACATTTTTAGAATCAGTTGCTGGACAAGCATATGCGTTAGGATACCAGTACACCGCTCTTCGTGATGAACGCTGCTTAGAACTGCAGTTTCCTACCGACTTAGATACTCTTAAAGCAGACATACAACAATTACTATACGATTATTACAGCACCACCCGCACACACACGGTAACTCTGTTGCCATTACCAGAAATTGACACGCAGCGTTGGCAAGATGCACAACTAGAGTATGATGATAAAGATGCGACGATTCTAACAGCACACATGCGCGAATCGGCAGTTGAAGAACCACGTGCAGCTCATGTATTTAATGCACAAATACGCGACGCCATTCGCTGCATTAAGCCACTGCAATACACACTCCCTAACGGGTTACGCATACTCTATTACCACAACCCTACCATTAGTAAAATAACAGTGCGTCTCGGCCTGCCTGGCATTAAGGTTGAACATGAACCGCATGAGCAGCGGGGCGTGTATCAACTGTTGGCAACTATGGTTACTGAGGGCACACAGAATCACCCCGGGCAATCGTGGAGCTATGAATTAGAAAAACGTGCAATTGGATTTACTATTGCAAACAACGCACTGTACATGCATATGCTTAAGAGTGAGTTGGTGCCTGGATTACGCTTATTGCATGAACTGGTAACACAAGCAGAGTTATCTGATGCATCATTTAAAAAAGCATCGCTCCTTGCTATGAATCAATATAAACGTTTTGTAGATAGCTCACAGGAGCAAGTGAATATGCTGGCTAACCAGCTTATTTATAAAAATCATCCCTGGGGCGTTAGTCATCTGCTTACTCCGGAACTACTCAATACACTAACACCTGAAGCAGTGCGTGAGTCTTACACCAAAATAAGCACACCACACAATGCAACAGTAATAGTGGTAGGTGATTTGAGTGACTACGATATTCCTACGGTAATTGAAGAAATATTTGGCACATGGTCTGGCGATACAATAGAACCGATCGTATACCCACCCGCTACGCCAATAACAAAGGCTGAATATATCATTAGCATCAATCGTGATCAAACAGCACTCCTCTGGGCGGGACTTTCGGTTAACCGCTTTGATCATGACTATGTCCCTCTTGCGCTATTCAATACCATTCTTTCTAACGGCATCAGCGGAAAATTGTTCCAATTGCGTGAACAAACAGGTGCGTTTTACGCTATATCAGGTGCAGGAGTAGTAGGTGCAACGCAGCAACCCGGTATGGCATACGTAAGAACACTCGTATCAAATAAACGGCTAGAAGAAGTAAAAGTTATGATAGAACAGGTGATTGCAACCGTTGCAGATACGGTTAAGCAGGATGAATTAGAAGCAGCACAACGAGCATTGTTATATGATATGCATGCAGCTTACGACACACAAAGGGACACCGTTAACACCTTTACCCTTCTAGATACATATGATCTGCCCCATGACTTTTTTGTCACCAGAGCGCAAGAAATTAAAGCGGTTACGCTTGAAGACGTACGGCGTGCGGTAAAACGGGTGTTTGATTTAGAGCATATGATTTTTATTAAAGCGGGACGGGTAGTGGAGTAAGCATTCGTAACTTACTGCGTCATTTTATTGAGTCCATACAAGGAACCAAGACCTACGACAGCAGATCCGAACATTCCCCATTTTGCATGGGTTATATTTTTTTTACAGTCGGCTAGCTCAGTGATTGTATTTTTTTCTTCATTGAAATACGCTCCAGAAGTTAATTGATCGTTCATATTGTCTTTGTTGCAATGCACATCAATATGTAACTCCTTAGTACTTTGCATATGGCAGTACAAAATAACGTCTCTATTGCAATAGTTAGTCAGATACTTGTGCGTGTAATACATAAATTGTGTACCCGCTATCCCAGCAATCGCGGTCAATACCATTTCTTTTTTATTTAAATCGTAAGAGTTATTGATAAATCCCTGATTATCCATTGCAACTGATGGTAAGTTTACAAAAAACCCAGTTAAGAACGTTACAAGTATTGCAAATCTATTCATGAAATATATCCATATCGCTTACCAAGCCAATAGCTACCAGTTGCGACTGCTAACACACCAAACGCGTACATGCGCCTTTTACTTTCAGACATCCATAATTCTGCCTTTTCGACCTTCGGTGTTTGCTGTGATGAAGCGTTTGTGTATATTGCATTCTTCGCAATGTCAGCTGGAGCGGTAGCAGCAGAATTCCTATTATTTTGATAATTATTTTTAAGAGAGATGCGCTGGTTTTTTTCAACATTAGCTTCTGCACAAGATATTGCATAGTAGCCTAAGCCAACTACAGAAAAAGCGAAGCACAAAGCAGGCTTCGATTCTTTTTCAGAAAGCCCCATAAAAGACATATGATCTTGTTGCATCGTAAATGTTGGGGCACATGCATTAAGTGTCATACATACTGTTGCGATTGCTATTAATTTTTTCATGAATTATATCCTTTAGGTTTTTATTAAAAGCATGCCGTAGCCGTGCTGTTTCAGCAACGAACTATTCACTCGGTATATGAAATCATTCATTTGCTTGTTGAACAGATAATAAGAACCAATAGCTAATGCTCCGCAAACGACAGTGCCGGTTAGAGTATTGGCCATTGTACTATTCCATTGTTTTACGGACTTTCCATTTTCATTATACGTAGCAGCTCTTGTAGCATTTTGAATATTTGTATGATCAAATCCATTTATTTGTATATCTCGGTGTAATGCAATAGTCTCGTTAGTATACAAGGGCGCAAGATTTCTATACCTGTATCGATTAACTGCGTATTCAATTGCATATTGCGCGCCAAATCCAACGGATATGACCCCTACGAACATGGTAAGTTTTATTGGATTAGGTATGGGTACAACCGTAATACTGTTATCATCCATGGCAATAGATGATAGATTCGCAAAAAGTACAGCGATGAATATTGCGATTGCTATTAATTTTTTCATGCTATAACTCCATATTGTTTAGCAAATACATAAGCACCACTGCAAAAGGCAAGAAGCCCAAATCGTTTGGTTTTTTGCCAATAACCAGGCGCTTTTTCTTCATAGTCTCTTTTCTTTTCAGCTAGTTTTGCTTCAGCATCGTGTATAGTTTTACCTAACCCAGCCTCATGCACAGGGGAAACGGGCAACATCCAAGCAATGTGTTGGGCAAAATCACGCCAGTCATCAACGCTTTCTTGAGATTCGGCACATTGCTTAACGAGAGAGACATACTCTACCCAATGTATAACACTGCCCAAAATACCTACGCTTAACCCTATTGCTGCTAGCCCTTGATCAAAGGCCTGAACAGGTTGGACCGTTGTTCCTCCTATCCAAAGGGCCAGGATAGCTAAAAATGCCCATTTTGTGCTTATTTTACCCATAAAAACTCCATTTTAAACAGCTTATCATTTAAATCTCTATTACATAGCGTACCATAAAAATAGGCCTTTTAAAGGCTGAGAGATAGAGTATTTTGCCTATTATTAATTCAATTATACAATATTATAGGGAAAAATCAATAATCTGTGCCACTTGAGCCCGACTCTTGCAATTGGGCATTATTTGTTCTTAGGCTGGGTTTTACAGTTTAAAAAGAGTGATTACTAATAAAAGCCATTTTTTAGGGGAATTTACGGTATATGAATACGTTAATTATCTATATTAGAACAATCAATTATGCGGTAGCACAAGCCATTGCTCTTGAGCTACTCGAACATCAATTAGTGCTCAACGCTCAAATTATTGGGCAAGAAGCTGAAGAAGCAGAGGCAGGGTACAATATACGGTGTGACACCGCAGAGCTATTGCTGGTGTGCCGTATGCAGGCGCACCATGAACCGGCTATTCGCATAACATTGGCGCGGTTGTATCCATATCATACCCCCGTAATAACGATGGGCGAAGCGTATCAAAAATCTACTCGAATAAAATGAAATTTGGGGCAACACGCATTCGCAACTCTTGAAATGATTTACCTGGTTGCGCAAACCAATCATCGCGCATAGGCGATGTATCTTGGTATTTAGCTTTATATGCTGCTTTTTTCTCTGGTGAAATAAGTTCTTCGCCGCCACTTTCGTTTACCCATGCGTCATAGACCCAAAATTCTCGAATAGCACAATTAAACCCCCGCACTCTTTTCCCTCTTCTTTTGTACAGCGCGGGCCCGTCATTGAGCTCGTTGGAATTAACCCAGATATCTGCATACTCACTATCTGGAACTGGATTTTGGGGTGTATTATGACGTTTCCACTGAAATCGCCATAAACAAAGACTGGCGTCTACCCCCTTTGCCTTGATAACTAATGGATTGTTAGTCCCACCTACTTCGCTTAAAATACCTGTAAAATTATTCCCATCACGGCCAATCATCAACCGTATATCGATAGGCCGGTTCGTTTCATTATGAATAGTGAAAGTATAAGCATACAGACTTTGTTTGGCACAACAGGTAAAAAGCAAAAGAAGAAAAAGAACTTTTTTCATAACATCCTCCATTTTTCAGTACGGCTCACGCCACATCTTTATGGTATCGAATGTTCGTCTCGACAGTCAATAATTTGGACCGAAATGGTATTTACATGCGCTATGCATGAATAAGTATGCACCTTAAAAAGACAAGGGAATTTATGCTCGTAAATACTTGTAAAGTGATAATAACGATGCGCTCCCTAATATAACTGATATACCATACATGTCATAGCGGGTTATCAAAGGAGGTTGAGCTGCGCTCAGGTATAGTGCTTTATACTTCCAATCCATACATGCGCTAATCCCTCTCAATGCTTGTCCAACAGTTGGTTTTTCGTTACTGCATCGATCGATGAGAACCCTAGATCCAAATCGACGGTCGATGTGGTACACAGACATTGTATAACTTACATCAGAAAATTGTGACCGAGAAGTATTGTAAGCAAACCTTAATAATTGCTCATCACTCTCTTCTTGGAATTCCTTCAGGGAGCCTCGTAATGGAATATCCGCGTAAGAACAGTGGCCGACATTTTTGTTGAGAGGGTCTCTTTTGTAATCTGCCCGTAACCCTATGCTGACTTGCTGCTTCTTGTCATCAAAAGTTATATGCGCATCGATATGTTTCCATTTTGGGAATGCTGTGGCATAGGTTTGAGCCCAAATAGAAGGTACATGCATTTTTTGCATGCCAGTGATACAACTATTGGCGTACAATAGTGAAAAAATAATCGAGATATAAGTAGATAATAATGTATGGCTTTTCATGAAAATTCACCCCATTTATAGATATTAATTTCTAATTGTATAGCAAAAATGGGAAAGTTGCAAAAGACAGATGAATTTCAATAACCCATTGTGGGGAGACTGAGAGATTCTAATGCTGCTGCAGCGTACCGGGCTGTATATTATGAATCCTCTGGCATCGTTTCTCCTCGCAATGCCAACTCTGCTTCTTTGCTGAAAAATTCTATGTCTGAGTATATAGATTTAGCTTTATCGACAGGATGATGGGCAGAAAGGTAACAGGAATCCATTATATATGCCAATCCCGTCATAAAAAGCGCGGCATTCGAAAGTGATGATACATCTTTTTGCCAAGACCATTGGTAAACACCGTAGGCCTTTTTTAACAGATTCGTCTCATAGGCACTTTCAAAATGCATGATAACACTCCACGTTAATGCGATAGAGCCTAGCGCGCCCAATGTTTTTATTTTGCGCTGATGTTGTCTATCTACTGCCAGATCCGCACGCTTTTCTTTATTCACCTGAGCTTCATACAATAATTCTGCACGTTCTTCTTGAGTAAGATATTTAAAGGCATACTGTATCTTGCTCCGATGATGGAGCAAATAATCACGGTCATTCATCCTAATAGCACGTTCTAGTGAATGAATCGTAACAATATCGCATCCTGGCTTATACTGATACGATTGCATAGAAAATAATTCACTAGCAATAGCACACACTATCAATAAGCAATGGGTATGACGCATAAATCCTCTATAGTTATAGCAAAACTTGTTGTACGTATGTCCCAATGTATCATAACTAAAAGGAATAATTATTACCATCGCGCCCAAATCATAAGTTGAAAGCAAAAATTGTATTTACTTGCACTGTTTATGACTGACTTTTTTTACTACTCTTGCTAAAATTATGCTATATTTAGTATAAATAAAAAAGGAGTTATCGTAATGAAAACAAAACAGATAATTTGGCTTGGTTCGAGCAGAAAAGATCTGATAAAGCTTCCCGAAGACATTAAAGATAGCTTTGGATATGGGCTTTATACGGCACAAAAAGGAGCAATGCATGAGAATGCAAAAGTGCTTTCTGGATTTGGTAGCGCTAAAGTTATAGAGCTTAAAGATTCTGATGCTGCTGGAACGTATCGCACAGTATACACTATACAAATGCCGGAAGTGATTTTTGTTTTGCATATGTTTCAAAAAAAATCGAAACAAGGGATTAAAACATCTCAAGAAGATATAGCTCTGATAAGAAGCCGATTACAGCAAGCACAAGAAATATATAAAGAAATAATTGGAAAGGGTAGACATGAAAAAACCTCATATGTATGAAATAAGCTCTGACAATATTTTTGAAGATTTAGCTCTTGAAAACCCTGCAGAAAGATTAGCAAAAGCCGAACTTGCGATGCAAATTAATATGCTAATCAAAAAGAAAAAATTAACGCAGGTGATGGCGGCCCAATTATTGCAAATTGACCAACCCAAGATATCAGCTCTTAAAAATGGCAAACTCGCTGGTTTTTCACTTGAACGCTTATTTCGTTTTTTAAATATGCTCGATCACGCTATCACTATTCAAGTGAAGCCTAAAAGTGTATCAAAATCGAAAACGATGATAACAGTTGATATAGCTAAGATAAAAAGAAAAGCACCTACTCATAAATCACTTTCTGAGAGAGCAAGTATGCAACTTAAAAAGAAAAACAACTAAAGAGAAATATGGATATGTGCTGATTGCATTGTACGCGGCACGGGTAACTGGTGCATGATACTGATTTTATCAACAAATGCTTGCATGTCGCCGGTAATAAAAAAAGCTACAGACGCGGGGCGCGTTTGATCAGGGATAATCGATTCGGTCATTTCATCGAACACCTGCTGCGCGCTCACTACTGCTTTAACATTGGGCAACTGTTTAGCAATTTCATTTTCTATAAATGAATAATGGGTGCAGCCAAGCATCAGCGTATCGATGTTTGATGCAGTCAGTTGCTGTGTATATTCTTTGAGTGCAGCGCGAATGCGCAACGTTGGTTGCGGGTGCTGTTCGATGAGCGGCACTAGCGCAGGGCATGCAACGGGAACGAGAGTAATGTGTGGGTACCAGCGGGCAAAATAATCCTGATATACAGCGCTTTCGATGGTGCGCGTAGTAGCCATTAGACCAATGGTATTGGTACGTGTCTGTTGTGCTGCACGATGGGCAATGAGTTCTACCATACCAATCAGTGGAATGCCGGGAAATCGTTTTTTTAAAGTAGGCAATGCCACCGTAGAAAGCGTATTACAGGCAATGATAATTAGCTCAACGTCGTGTTCAAGTAAGAACCGTACATTAGCTGTTGCCAATGCAATCAACTCTTCACTCGATCGATCTCCATAGGGCACGTGTTTAGTATCAGCAAGATAGACAAAGTCGGCACTCAATGAATGCACTAAAGGAATGAGTACGCTCAGACCCCCAATGCCAGAATCCATAAGACCAATACGTTTATACGAATTTTCTATCATGCTATCTTTTTTAAATGAAAGATGACTCGGCATACAATGCGTATACCGAGCCATGCTTAATATTCGTTACAGATCAGGATAAAACTGCGCTATTTCAACCGACGCGTTTTGTACCGAATCAGACCCGTGCACTGCATTGTTACCAATACTTTTGCCAAATAAGGCACGAATGGTTCCTGCAGATGCTTTGGATGGATCGGTGGCTCCCATCAAATCACGCCAACTTTTTACGGCATTTTCTTTTTCAAGCACCATCACTACGATTGGTCCCGAACTGATAAATTCGGTAATTTCGCCAAAGAAGGGCTTGTCTTTATGCACCGCATAAAATGAGCGAACTTGATCTTCGCTTAATTGCACTTTTTGCATACGCAGAATATCAAATCCATGCTTTTCAATCATTTCAATGATTTCTCCGGAATGCCGGGCAATAACTGCATCTGGTTTAATAATAGCTAATGTTCTTTCCTTCATGCTTACTCCTCGCCCATTTTAGTTTCATCTTTTTCTTTTTGTCGAGCAGCATGCTTTTCGAGTTCTATTTGTAAGAGCGATTTCGTCTTAACTGCTTCTTCTGCTCGTTTTGGCTTATGTGATCCCGCTGATGGTTTCGCCTGTTGCTTGCTTGCCATTTTTGCTTCTGGCTTTGCGGTACGATCATCATCAAGACGTAAGCTTAAGCCCAATTTATGGTCTTCTTTGCTTGCCTTAATAATTTTGAACTGCGCTTTTTGACCGACTTTGAGCACATCTTCTACTTTGCCCACATTTTGGTTGGACAGTTCAGAGATATGTACGAGTCCTTCAATGCGTGTTGGTAATTTAACGAATGCACCAAAATTAGTAATTTTTGATACTTCGCCTTCAACGATCGAACCAACAGGGTACTGTTCTTCAATCTTTTCCCATGGATCTTCGGTGAGCTGTTTAATGCCCAATGAAACTCGTTTGTTGTCTTCATCGATGCTTAAAATAACCGCCTCAACTTCATCACCTTTCTTGTACATATCTGAAGGATGATGAATATGGTCTGTCCAGGAAAGATCAGAAATATGAACTAAGCCATCAATGCCGGGTAATATTTGTACAAAGATACCAAAGTCAGCAATATTGCTGATGGTGCCTTTTACATGATCACCCACCTTAAAGCGTTCGTGCAGTTTTTTCCAAGGGTTGTCTTGCAGCTGTTTAATACTCAAAGACATACGACGGTTTTCTTTATCAACCGAAACAACCAATGCTTCGACTTCGTCCCCTACTTTAAAGTATTTGCGGAGATCATCGATACGGTCTGTCCATGATACTTCAGAGATATGAACCAGGCCTTCGACCCCTTTTTGAATTTCAACGAAGAAGCCGTAATCAGCGATGCTCGATATCTTGCCTTTAATGGTAGATCCGGCAGTCAAGCTTGCTGTTGCTTTTTCCCATGGGTTATCAG
>JBAVOR010000006.1:0-75278 GCA_049692255.1 Candidatus Babeliales bacterium | reverse complement strand
CGATAGGGGCGCTTGCAACTACCGCGATATTGATTGCCATATGTTTATTGATATGATTATGCTTGATGTGTCCTATTTCATGTGCGATTATTGCTTCAAGCTCATCATCAGTAACATCGTTCAACAGTTCTTGGCCAATGATAATCCCACCGGTGCTTAAAAAAAGTTTTTGCGCTGCTGCATTATACAGGGTATTCTCGCGGGTAAGAAAAATAACCGGCATAGGTATATGTGCCGCATCGCACACTTTCTGCGTGTACGCATACAAAGCAGGCATTGTCTCTGGAGTGACAACGATAGTATCAAATGCTAAAAAAATAAAGCGGATGAGCCGCTGAGCGAAAGTGAGTTTGCTGTAATTGTAGATATCTCTCTGGAGATATTGCAAGCTAGCGGGCATATGTTTATTAAAAAGCGTGTTGTACTGCGCAGAGCTTTTTAATTGATCGAGCTCTTGTCTGTAGACAAATGTTTCATTTATAGATTTCCCGTGTACAACAGAAATGGTGCAACACGCAAGCAACACAAGAAGTTTTTTAATCACGGCGGGACCTGTCTGTGTAATTATAAATTATTGCTGTAATAATACTATTAGAACCAATTATAGCTTTTTTATAGCTATAATTCAATGCTTTTGAAGCGTGGAGATGAATTGCAAACCATTACACGGGAATTTGATGCGCGATGATCTTTGTTGCTTATTTTTTATAGGTTGAAGAGAATTCTTGCATTTTTTTAGAATGCCGTAGTAATTTGCTGATGATGGGGATTCTATTGGTGTAAAAAAAGAGAATATATGATGCGTCCAGTACTAGAAGTTGCTCACTTGTCGGTAACTTTTGGCAATCAAGTTGCCTTACAAGATATTAATTTCAGTGTGCGTGAACATGAAGTTTTAGCTATTCTAGGGCCGAATGGTGCTGGAAAATCAACACTTTTGCGCGCCATACTCAACTTAATTCCGGCAAGTGGAAAAATATATATTGACCCTCAGCAAAAAATTGCCTATCTGCCGCCGCAAGAAACAATTTTAAAGAAAAATTTGCCGCCTTTAACGGTCCAAGATTTTTTTTCATTTAAATCAAAAAACACAAAACAAGTGCAAGCATTATTGGAAGATTTTGGATTACCTGTTTCCATTCTTATTGCGCCTTTTGCTGCATTATCAACTGGTCAATTTCAACGTATGATGCTTGCGTGGACTATTATAGATAATCCCTCCTTTATATTTCTTGATGAGCCATTGTCGGGGATAGATATTGGGGGTGAAGAAACTATTTATGCATTACTCCATCGGTTATGGAAAGAGCGTAATTTGACGATTATCATGGTAACCCATAATGTCTCCATTATTTGGAAACATGCTACCCAGGTATTGTGCCTCAATAAACACGTAATACATTCTGGACCGCCCGATACCACGTTAACGCCTGAAATATTAAAAAAAGTTTATAATATGGATGTAGCCTTTTATGAACATCATCATAGTTCCTGACATTACTTTTTGGTATGCCTTGGTGATTGGCATCTCGATTGGGACGGTGGCTGCCTACATCGGTTCACTTATGATAACCAATCGCATGACGCTCATGGCCGGTGCTTTGGGGCATTTAACACTTCCGGGTATTGCTATAGCATTAAAATATCATTTTGATGTATCGCTGGGTGCTTTATTATTTCTCTTGGTAGGTATAGTTATTATATGGTTTTTGGAAAGACAAACGCGTTTGCCTTTTGAGGCATTAACGGCAATAGTATTTACTACATCAGTATCAATTGCATTTCTCTTTTTGCCGCAGAGTGAGACTGAAACAATGCTTCTGGGTAATATCAAGCACCTGACTGGCATCATCTGCTTGATCACGGTGGCGAGTTCATTGATCATTTTTTTCATAACCCATTATATCTTCAAGCGTATGATTTTAATCGGTATATCGGCAGATATTGCGCAAACCAATAAGATTCCCGTATCGTTGTATAATTTTATCTATTTGCTTTGCATAGCATTGGTT
This sequence comes from Candidatus Babeliales bacterium, assembly GCA_049692255.1. Lineage (GTDB taxonomy): Bacteria > Babelota > Babeliae > Babelales > JACPOV01 > JBAVOR01. The sequence continues at coordinate 73,266 of JBAVOR010000006.1, read as the reverse complement.
ATTGCATTGGGGGTACGTATTTTAGGTGGGCTCATGACCGCTGCGCTGGTAGCAATTCCGGGAAGTACGAGCAAAAATATCAGTGTTAATCTGACCCAATACGTGTATTTCAGCATGATCGCGGGTGGATTAGCGTGCGCTTTAGGCACAAGTGCTTTTTATGTAACCAATCTTCCTGTTGGTTCATTAATTATTTTAGCAGGTACAGGCTTATTTGCGCTATCATGTATGATGCGAGCCTACTATTTGAGCAAGAAAGTGCATATACAATAGAGTGTTACGCAGAATTTTTTAATTGCTTGAGCTTTTGTCGAGAGATATAAGTTTTATTAATTCACAAAAAGAGTTCCTTGGCAATGTCTGTATTGCAGTCGAACTTGTTTTGTTATTGATACATGCCAATAGCACCGCTTAAAATGCATAGCCCACGCTGCCGCCGAATGCAAGGCCACCTATTTGTACATTGCCATTACTGTATACATTGACCATCTTTGGGTGAACCTTGTTCTTTTCATATGAATATTCGCCGAAAATCCCAAATGAGAGGCAATTTGCAAGCAATACGTTAAATCCAGTGTTGAGAAATAAGCCAATGAAATTGCCTTTGACGGTGCGATCGACATAGGGTGATTTGTTGTGTTGATCAAAGTGGAAGTAGCGCGGCCCTATTGCAAAAAAGTAATAAAAGCGGTTACAGAAATTGAATACTGGTTTTAAACCAATATCAACAGGTATTACGGTGAGGCTTGTTCTTTCGCCACTATTCAACGCATGACCTCGTACGGTGCGGTAGCCAACGCTACCATACAAATCTACATAATTGCAAAAGGGGGCTGAGGCGCTGCATTGAATTTCAAAGCCCCCTTTATTATAGATTTTCTTCATCGGGGATGCCCAGAAGAAGAAGTAGCTTGGTTTTATTTCGAGCAGTGGTGGTTCTATTTTAAACCGTGGTGTTATATCAGATGCATACTGAATTCCGGTGCAAAGCAGTGCAGAAAGTAGGGTGATTTTTTTATACACACTCGTATCCTTTTAATTTCAGGGGACGGTAACGGTAACCGGCGAGCTTACATTTCTTGTGCGATCAAATGCAGTTAACAAATACACTGCCAAAACACCAAGCGGCTGGTTATGATCTTGATAGGTATCGGTAAAACTATTTACTGTTGCAATTTTCTTTCCATCACGATAGATAAAATAACCAGTAACCTGGGGTGATGGGCTCAGTGTCCATGTTAATTGGTTATAGAGTTCATATTCGAGCCCAAAGTTATTTTTCTTTTGCACCCCTTGAAAATTCGATGGTGGTTTTACACTGTTTGAAGGAGGTGGTGGGGGAGGTGGACTTAACAAATCGAACTGTACGAACGTAGGATTTCCGATAGGCAAATATGAGAGTGAATAGTTCGGAGTTGCTCCCGTAAAGGTGATCGCATCAAAAGTGCCAGTAATACCAGACGAAGTGAGAATGGTATATGTTCCTGGCTGAGTAGTTTGATCTAGATTGATTTCCAAGACGCCCGCTAATGTTGCTGGCCCAGTAACGGAAACTAAGGAAGTCCCGCTCGAATTTATTTCGATATGCACAAGACTGCCGAGAGCACCTGAATTGGCTGAACTCAGAATCAAGTTGCCAAGGATGAGCGTTCCTCCTGTGTCTGGTGAGATTGTTCCAGAATTGGCAAAGACATTCCCGGTCAAGGCTCCCACACCACTCAAGGTACCTCTTTGCGCACTAAAGCTAATATTTCTACAGACATAGATCGGGGCTGTCTGGATTGCTCCATTCACTTTGAAGTTCGCATTGTCGATCAAAATAGTTCCTTGGTAATCGGTTGTTCCATTATACACAATAGTCCCATTGCCTCTGACAAAAATATTGGTGCCGGTTCCGCCAAAAATGGTATCATCGGTAAACGCTACTTGCTCGCCGAGCGTCAAAAGATCATTCGTATTTTGTGCCAATAACGTGAGTGAAGAACCTGTGCGTAAGAAAATACTATTTCCCAATGCTGATCCATCGGTGCCAGCCGTACCGCCACCATTGCCGCCAGTTCCACTAGTCCCTGCTTGTGTCGTATTATTTGCTGTATTAAAAATGGTTGGAATGCCGGGGATTGCTTGGATTGTGAAGTTCAAACCACTATCAATAAAGATAGCGCCACCCAAGCCACTGCCACCACCACCGCCGCCGCCGCCAGCTCCGAAGGTGTTAGCCCCAATTCCTCCTGTTCCTCCACCTAAATTTCCTGTATCAGTTCCCCCAAGCCATTCGATGGTCCACCACCAGCACCACCCCCTCCGCCAAGGGAGCTTCCGCCATCTGCTGAGGTCATACCCGATTGATTAACGCCCCCTCCGCCCCCACCGCCGCCGATTCCACCAGATCCACCCCGTACCGTATAATCGTTATCATAGGCGCCAGTACCAGCACCACCGCCGCCACCACCACCATAGCCACCATTTCCTGCTTGTCCATCAATATCATTGGTAGTATTTGTTGTTACAATACCACCGCCACCGCCGCCGCCGCCATCTCCGCCGGCTCCACCAGAAGGCAGAATGCCTCCGCCCGGTGGTATTGTACCGATAGGCTGCTGGCCAGTCGATCCCAAACTTCCGCCACCCCCACCGCCAATAACTCCCGATCCTGTCATGTCGTCTCCGCCGCCGCCACCTCCCGCATTGCTTCCGCCAGTATAACCTCCTGCTCCTGAACCAGCGTTAGTTGCGATACCATGACCATTTCCATTGTTTCCGGAGTTCTGGTCTGAGCCTCCTGTTCCTAGATTACTTGGCGTAAAGCTTGTTGGTGCACGTGATCCAATACCCCCACCACCGCCACCCCCGCCGCCCGCCGAATCGGTGGTTGAAAGAGTAACATTGCCACCGTCTCCACCAAAACCGCCCCCACCAGCACCGCCAGTGATTCCTAGTGTGGTAATAGAACCACCATTGCCACTAAAACCGCCACCAGCACCGCCTCCTTCATTGCCGGTAGCAGAAGAACCTAAATAATTTCCCCCTTTGCCACCAATAGCGGAGCAGCTTTCGATCGATACGTTTATCAAGGTGATTACGGGGTCCGGGTTATTGAAAAACAAGTGAGGTGCGTAAATGGCTCCTCCAGCACCCATACCGCCGCCGCCGCCCGAAATGCCATCACCACCCGCCCCTCCTTTTGCAGACAGATTTTGAAACTGTATGTTTTGGATTGTCACATTCCCGGTGGGAATAAAAAATCCACTGTAGGCGCCATTGCTACCGTCAATGATAACGGTGGGTATAGGGCCTGGATTGCCAATAGTGATACTTACGGGATTTGGAGAATTGTTAATAAGCGGCAGAATTCCATTGAGTTGAATAGTCATTGGGAAATCGAAAACTATAGCATAATCATCGGGTATAGTGTTTAAATCGATATTCATCGAATTCAAACAATATCTTAGATCCCCTACCTCTCCCATGCCTCCTGGGTTATTATCTGAGCTTGCGGTAACATGGAGTGTTGTTAAGGAGTACGCTGAATGAGGAATGAAAATAAAAAGAAAAATCCAATAGTTACCTTTGCACATTTATTTCTCTCTCTTCTTTTTTTAAAAACGTATTACTATTTTTTTAGCATCATATGGTGTAAAAAATAATTATTCAACGGTTAAAGCGTGGAAGAGCAGAAAGTTCTTTATGTCTCGCATTGTAGTGAGGCCGCATGGCGAATGCAATTGCTGCGTAGCGAGTTGTGCCACGATGTGTGACAATATGCGGTGTTGGATAGATAGAAAACTCCGTCAAAAGCGTACCTGGAATGAGTACGATAGAATTTTGGGTATACCGACGAGGAAACTTTCTTTCGAGAGAAAAGAAATCATCAACTGTGAAAGATGATTTATAGGGGGAAAGAAGCAGTGATTGGTTGTCAGTGCTATCAAGAAAAAGGGAAAATGCAGTTCCATCGTAATGGGGTTTTGTGGCAATGTAAGAAGGGAGATATTTGATTACTTTGAAAAGGATAGGGGGCTGGCTGTGCTGCGAAGAAAAAATCGTTTCCAAGCCTAATTCGGTAGCCGCTTTGTTGAACAAATCTCCGTACGGTTTTTGAATCTCAAAGCAGGCTTGAAGAAAGCGGGTGATTTCTCCAATTGTGGTTAGTTCTGGATAATGTGAAAAAATAAATTCATGAAAATGGGGTGAATAATAAAAAGAGATCTGGCCCCTTCCTGCTATGGCAGATTCGTCGTAGAAACCGAAAAAGTCAGTGGAATAATAATTCCTTACTTTTGAGCGAATAAACCGTTCTTTTGCGCTGTACAATTTGTGTGCAAAGCCTGGATTTGTTTGAAGAAATGTAATGAACTCGTCAAAGTATGCATACAAAGAGTCAAAGTTCTTAGTGCCATGCTCGGTATCGCATAGCTCTACATACCCTGCCTGCTTGAACTGTTCTGCGAGTGGCACTGCGCACAGAGACTGCAACGTACATACAAGAATAATCGATAGAAACAAACTTTTTTGAATAATCATGCATGTATCATAAAATTTATTTTTTGAACGTGTCAAATTTAACTTAAACCCCTGTTGCTAATACATCTTGAACTAACTGGATTTTTTTATATCTTATTACGGTAATCTTGTATGGCTTGCATGAGTACACCCATGATACTCATAGAAAATATTATTCCCAATAATATTGTAATATCGAGATAATATATATAGCTATAGGTAATTGTTATGCCAATGAAAAAACCAATCTTTCCCACGGTTCTGATATATTCGCCTTGCGCAGTATCAGGAGAAATATTTTTCATGGGACCATTGGGGCCGTGATTAATAAACATATCATCCATATATGGATCCAAAGCTATACTTATGATTGTTCCCATTAGCACATATACCAGAATTTCATATTCGCGATACATTAAATAATGAGGTGCTTTACCTATACCCCAGGCACATACTATTTCTATAAGAACAAACAGCATTCTGATAAAATAAAGCATGCCGATAGTGTTAAAGAACTTATTTAATATATACATATTATGTATCCTCAAAATTTACCGCAATCGTTTTTTGGCAAATGCAACCCCTGAGCAAGATTTAAGGTATTTTTCAAAGGCAGTAGTGCTGCCCATGCCAACCGAAGTTTTAGCAAAGTAGAAAGCTCGTGTAACGAGCGAAGACTGGCGTCCCTAAGCGGATTCGAACCGCTGTTTTCGCCGTGAAAGGGCGATGTCCTGGACCAGACTAGACGATAGGGACGTATAAATTCAAATGTGCAGGCTTTGCCATGTGCCGGTCCAGCCTTCGTTTATCCGGGCCTCCCAGCTCGGTAAACTTCGGCGGACAACCTACGCAATTATTTGTTAGCGTAAGCACAATTAACTGGCCATGCCAACCGTAGCCTTGGCGTAGGTTGGTGAGCCGGGTTGGACTCGAACCAACGACCCACAGCTTAAAAGGCTGTTGCTCTACCGCCTGAGCTACCGGCTCCTATTTTTAGGCCATTACAGCATAAAAAAGATGTATAAATAGTATAAGTTCAGCCTCCTTTTGTCAAGAATAATTGCAACTATTTGTTGCTCGCTACGCTAATTTTTTAGAGAGCACTTATTTGCCCGTTGCAGACCACAGTGTATACATGGCAATGGAGCCAGCAATAGCAGCATTTAAGCTTTCTGCATTGCCGGGCATAGCAATGGTCACCTTCTTTTGGCAATCACGAATATAATTTCCGGGGATGCCGTGGGCTTCGCTGCCAATAACTAAGAGACTATCGGGCATAGCACCAAGTTTGTGTAATGGTTCTCCGTTTTCAACGACTAGCCCAATAAGAGGCAGGTCTTTTTTGTATTGCACCAGTTCTTGCCAGCTAAGCTTAAACAACTGCGCTTGGGCAATAGCACCAGCAGAGGCTTGTACTACCTTGCTATTAAAGACATCAGCCCCATCAATTAACACAATTGATTTTTTGCCTAAAGCAACGCAGGTGCGAATTAGAGTGCCCATGTTACCCGGGTCACTGATGCCTACCAATACGATGCCGCTCGTTAGCTGAGCAGGTTCCGGTGCGGAAGGCATAGGAAATACCCCCAACATGCCGCTTGGTGTAGTAGAATGGCTTATTTTTTTTAAGTCGTCTTCTTTAATTAACCGTACTACTTCACGGTTGATATCTTGCGGTACTTTTTCAAGCATTTTGTCAGTGACGAACAATAATTTGGGTTCTACGCCAGCTTCAATAATGGCCTGGCACGTGCGTAGCCCTTCAGCTACAAACTGTTTTCTCTGATAACGCTCATGGGCATCTTTTAAACGTGCAACTGTCTTTAGTTCTTGGTTAGCAGGAATAGCGCTGACAAATTTCATACAAAGTAACTTTCTTGAATTGAGATAGTATAACAATAAGTATACCCGAAAATCGATAAAGTTAAAAAAGCGCCTATTATCAGGTATTTTTTTAGCGTGGCGTATGGTATAATTTTGCTGTCTTTTTGTATTTTATAGGTAACGAAAGAATATATGCGCCTATTTTTTAAATGTATAGCCCTGTTTTTATGCTGTGTATCATCGAACATGCATGGCGCGGACAAGCAGGAAGAAATTTTCCAACAATATAAACCACGGTTTATATTTCAATGTACCGATGGGCTAGTTGCTTTAGATGATGAACAGCATGCGCGATTACAGAAACGAACTCCATTTTTTGCTAGACAGACTCTTGTATCTAATATGCCCAATGGTGCAGTATCTATATTAAACAGCGGTGAATATGCGTATGCTAAAAAAGATGTTGAAACACTGTTAAACACCTATGATATTTATAAATCCGATTTCTTTACGAATGAAAAAGAGCATTATTCGACAAAAAAATATTCAGAGCACCATGCCCAAATAAATAACTGTTTTAAGTTGGCATATTATTTATCGTGCGAACCATATATTGGTTTTATCAAGGGTGGTTCCTTTAGGGCTGGATATACATTTCATTGGACAGAGCAAGGAAAACGCTATATTCGTACTATTGAATTATATGAAGAAGAACAGCAAGACGCACAAGAAAAAAGACAAGATAACAAGCAATGCGTTTCTTATGGACACTTATGCGGGCTTTATGCTTTGCATGGTATGCCTTTTAATGCTGGTTCGAATGACCTCGCTATACATATTGAAGATTGCCATTTAAATCTCGCATTAAACGAATTAATGCAATTACTGCGCGTGTCTCGTACGCTGAATATAAAAAAATGTACAGGAACTATTTTCGATCCTATGTATGATGATAGTGAGCCGCGCAGCGAAGCTCTTTTGCGCTTAAAGAAAGGTTTTGCTCGATGCATTCAGTTTAACGCGGGTGGTTTTGGACGCCCAGATTCTTTTACGTTGATAGGTCTTGTCGTCTCAAGGAGAGCATTGCAGAGATTAGCGGACGAATTGCAACAGAAACCGTTCTATATAGAGATTGAAAAAAGTACAATACCAACTCTTGATTGGGCTGCTCTGCAGGCATTGCACACGTTGGGTGGTTCTCTTTATATAACGAAAAGTGCAGTGAAAGAAATAGAGTTTGAAAAGAATGAAATATCATCCCTTGTACCACTCGGTGGCAATGATGAGACTTTTGATATGACACAAAAAGATATTCAAGTAAGTGTAGCCACATTGCATGATGCAATAGTATTGCAGGATCACGTATCTCAATCACATTATCTGAGCCGCATAACCTGCAAAGAAGCTAAGTTGCTTGATATTGTTGAATTATTTAGAAAACAACGCAGCAAGGTTTGGATGAATGTATGGATAAAGATTTATGGGCCACTCATGCATGATAGGCAAGAGCTTATCGCTCCTCATGCAGAACCGATTTCTCAGAATCCGGTGGAGCTTGAACTAAGATCCGAATTTGGCGAACGACGAAACATACATATAAAAAATGGTGATATAAAAATGCATTCGGGTGATTTGATCACTCTATACCAGAGTCTTTTGAATAGTAATAACAAGTAACGAAAGAACACGTGACTAAGTTATTTTTTTTTATATTCTTTTTTTTAGTGCCACTAGGGGCACTGAGTATGGATATTGACAATAATAAAAATAAATCAGCATTTACTTTTATTTGTACCAATGGAACTGTTCAGCTCAATACGCAAGAATATGAACGATTAAAGAGGCGTGTTGAGTATTTTAGAAATTTAGAAGAATATGCCTGGATTGGTACTGATGATCAGCTAAAAAGTGATATGACGCGAGATTTGAATGTTGACCAAAAGCCCGGCTATAGCACAGAAGAAATAGAAGAAGTGTTACATATCTTAGATGTTATTAATAAGAAGGGGCGTTGGAATAAGTTTATTAAGCGTAGTATCAGTATAGTGAAGTACGTTTATAACATATTTTTGAGTAAGAGCGAGGATGTTAACCCAACTGCGTTCACTGATTGTAGATATAACATATTGGATTATTGGGGAGTAGATACCTCGCAGATCCAAGCTGCAGTACAGAAAGACAAAGATGGCAAAGATATTCTTCATATCCTTCCGGGATATACTGTTATTTGGCGTGATCCAGTGGATACTCCAGATTCTGTTCATCGGTTATTTTCTTCTGCACATTCTAAAAAGATTCCTCTGTGGATGCGTAACAGCTTTATACAAGAATTAAAAACACAAAACAAGAAATATGCATGGCGCATATCTCGCGTATCCATAGCAGATGCTTCTATTACAAATGCTGACTGGTTGCCGAAATTATTGCATGAAATGGATATTTCTGGATCAGTTGTTATAGAACGATGTAACTTAAAGACCCCTTTGAGTGCTTTACTGCAGCAAGAGTGTAAAATAAAAGAGTGTATAGGTGTTTTGACCAATAATGAAAAGCCAGTGCTTACGCTGGATGTTATTACTACGCTGTCAACTGAACATACAATAGATGGTAAAAAAAAATTAGTTCTACGCAGCGGTTTATTTACTACACAGTTGCTGAGTTTAATGGCCAAACAATATTCCGCATATGAGGTAGCTGCGATAAACAGCCGGTGCTCTCGACTCGATTGGGATGCATTTGTGCAGTTGCCCGTACCGGCGTATCTAACCAACTGTTCAATTGATGCTTTCAAGGTAGGTCTCAAAGAAATAATGTTATCCAAAAAACCGGTACTGTTCAATTCTATACAGAAAGTTGATAGTGGTAGTGCTTTGGTTCCGTACCAGCTGTGCATGCGTGACATGGGTATATCATCTTCTCAACAATTAATGCAGCTTGCATCGGTAATGCCTTATAAATCATATCTGCATTTCGATAACTGTTCGTTTGATAACTTTGAGTTGACTGATATCGCCAAAATGCAGCTAGTTGGAAGATTTTTTAAGATTAACCATTGTTTTGTGAAATCAATCACCAATAATGGGATGGTTTTAGCAGTACCCAAAACAGGATCTGACTCGTTACGCTTATCGTATGAATACCGGCGCCCACATAATATGAAAGATTTTTTCAAGATTGCTGACGCTCATTTGATCCATACTCAACTATTGCCAGCGTTGCATACGCTTTCTGAACAGTTTCAAGGCGTAGAAATTGACCACTCTTCAATAGATGTTTTGAATGTACGTGATATACAGGCATTAAATGCGCGCAATATTACATTTACAAATTCTTCCATCAAGGAGCTTGCGCGCCAGAAATTATTTTCTTACCCAATACAATGGAAACCTTTGCAAAAACGAACAATCTATTTTGATAAAAAAACCATTCTTACCAATAATACTGATCGAGCAGTCAAAGAAATAAAAAAAGAGATAGAATATATACCAGCTTGGCAACGGTTAAAGCATGCATGTGCCGTATATGCGGCACCAACTGCATTCTTTAATGCAGTTTCATGTGGGTTTAGCCTTGCAACGGGATTATGTGCACTAAAAGCGCGGCAATCTTTGCAACAGCAAAATGGCGGCCTAGCACCTGTCTATATAGGGTCTGCGTTGGTTTGTGCTGGATTAAGCATCGAATCTGCACAGCTTTGCTCATACGGTGTGCGCGGTTGCATTAATGCCTACAAAAATACCCATGGAGCAAATCGAGTGGTATATAACGGGTCTTAGAACTAAATCAAATCTTGGAAAATAAGTTCACGATAGTGCGCCATCGTTTGCATCATAAAATGGATGTTATGGATAGAGGCAAGGGTATATGCGCTCAGTTCATGTGCTTTAAAGAGATGGCGTAAATAGGCACGAGTGTAACGAGTGCAGGTGTAACAAGTACATTGCGCATCGATCGGTTCAAAACTGTTTTTGTGTGCGCTGTTATATATTTTTACGGTGCCTTGAGAAGTAAACAATAAACCGTGCCGTGCACAACGAGTTGGATGTGAGCTGTCCATCGTGTCGATCCCTAGCTCAACACATTGTTGCAGCGATTCAATGTCACCAATGCCCAATAAATGGTTTGGTTTATTTGTTGGCATTTGTGGCATCAAATAGGTAAGCATGGTAATCATCTGTTCTTTAGTTTTGCCCATGCTGCCACCAATGGCAAAGCCATCAAAGGGCAGTTGCGACAAAAATTGACAGCTAGCGGTACGTAATGCATTGTCTATACCACCATGAATTACTGCATACATAGCCTGTTCACGCACATCTTTTTTATGTTCAATAAGAGATCGTTCTTCCCAGCGATGAGTACGATCAAGTGATTTTTTTAATTTTTCGGGAGTGATGTGATAGGGTGGCAATTCATCAAACGGAATAATAATATCAGCGCCAAGTGCTTTTTGCGCTTGAACGGATGATTCAGGGCTCATAAAAATAGGGCTACCATCGATATATGAACGAAATAGTACTCCTTCTTCTGAAACTTTCAGCACCGTATTATTGTATGTTTTTTGACCACTGCTTTTGAGTTCATCTTTTACTGTCCCGTAGGCCAAACTAAATACTTGAAAGCCACCAGAATCGGTAATAATCGGTTTGGTGCGACCCATAAATCGATGTAATCCTCCTGCTTGTGCAACAATAGGAGTTCCTGGTTGAAGCAATAAATGGTACGTATTACAAAAGAGCAGTTGTACATCGAGTTGATCAACTAGCGCGCTGTCTATCGCTTTGAGTGCAGCGTTAGTGCCAACGGGGACAAAATTAGGTGTTTCAATAATGCCGTGTGGCGTATGAATGCGCCCAACGCGCGCCCGCGACTTTTTTGATTGATGAATAATTTCAAAACTAAAAAAGCTCATGGTTGCTCAATAGAATGGTACAGCTTTTTGACCAATATCAAGAGCGGGCTCATCAGAATAATGGTAATGAGTTTGAGCGAATAACTGACGAGAATAATGCTACCAATATTGCTCAATATTCCGTACAGACCAAGGAATGAAAAAATAACGGTATCTATCAGCTGAGAAATGCTCAGGGTTGCCCAGTTTCTACGAATGAAGTAGGTATCTTTAAAATGTGATTTCAAATAATTGTATAATGTGTACTCTACTGTCTGGCTAATAAAGTAAGAAACAAACGAAGCAATAATAATGCGCGGTGTAGGAGTAAATAGTGCTACAAAATGGACATGATATGTGTCAATTGCGCTTGGGATATAGGCGATATGAACCATGCTCAACACTAAGAAAAAGAGTGCCATTAAAAATGAGATATACAGTGCAGCGCGGGCAGAGGCCTTGCCATAAAATTCGTTCAAAAGATTCATTCCAAGGGAAGAACCGATAATATATGCATCGGTAGCAGTTGCATGAAAGCCAAAAAGAAGGATCTGTTTAGTGATCAAAATATTAGCCATGATATAGCACATGCTCACAAAGCTGGTGAGCGCTTGCTTGCCAAAAAAACAGGCGCTTACAGCCCCTAGTGATACAATGATGCTGTGTATTAAAAAAATGAGTTCATTCCACACAGGTCTTTCCTTCTTTTTTGAGTAATGGATATGATGCAAAGCCGATCAGTTCACATTCTGGTTGTGGTACAATGCCAAAAGAACCATGTACCAGTTCTTGCATACGACGCGCTAGAGCAATAATGTCAGCGCTGGTCCCATTGCCACGATTAACAATCATGTTTGCATGCTGGTGGGAAACTATGGCATCTCCGTGCGATAAGGTGCCTTTTATGCCAAGCTTATCTAGGTAGAAAGCGATATAAATCATTTTTTTGCCGTTGCTTTCTACGGTAACTTCGTGGGGCAAGAAGTTTCTAAAAAAGCTTCCGCAGGTGTTTTTTATTGGATAACGGGTAATGCGATGACGTATAATCTCTTGTGCGCGGCCACGAGCAAAAGCAATATTGTCAGGGGAGCTTTTTTGTACGCGGAACGATGCATCAACGAGATAAAACTGTTTGTTTTGCAAGGTTGATTGGTTATAACCGAAATTAAACCAGTTATTATCAACGGTATATATGGCGCCAGTAGCACATTCTATAACGGTTGCACGGTGCAAAAATTGGCTAATGAGAAACTCAAAGTAATGTACATTAATATATACAGCACCGCCGACGGTGCCTGGGATGCCGCTAAACTCTTCTAAGTTGCGGTATCCATTATCAAAGCAAAACGTAATCAGTGCATCAATGGTAATTCCTGCTCCGGCCCGCACGTATGTTCCATCAGGTTCGGTTACGAAAGTGAGGGTGGTAATAAGGGGATGAATCACGAGCCCATCGAATCCGTCGTCACTGATAAGCATATTTGCACCAGAGCCTACTATACAAATGGGTAATGCATGCTGTTTGGCAAAGAGTAACGCTTGGCTAAATTGTGTTATATCGACAGGCTCAGCATAGAACCGTGCATTGCCACCAGTGCCAAACCAATTTTTCGAGCTGAGAGGAACCTGCTGTTGTATGAAAGAGGGTATGCTAGTTGTCGGTGCGAGAGAGCTGGGTACTAATTCCATAACGCTTTTCTCGCTTGCTATCGGGGGTTACAATCAAGAGCACATGCGGTCTTTGCAGGAGTGTTGCGTGCCAGAACGGTGTTATTGTTGAGCTTGTCACGACACGCTATGCTACATGTTTGCCCAAGCTGTTCTGTGCAAGAAGAGCACAGCAAGCAATGCGCATTGCATTGTACATTAATGCAATTGGTGTATTCACTGCAAGGGACAGTACAACCGATGCAATTGCCTAAAATATCAGCATTAGCGTTTACCGCAATGCGTCCATCAAAAACGTAATTTTTGCCACGAAAGTGACCATCAGGAAACTGTTCAATGTAACGATGTATGCCTCCTTCAAGTTGGTACACTTTTTTGGCAATATTCTTTGATTTAAGATACGCAGATGCGCGTTCGCAACGAATGCCACCGGTACAGTACATGAGCACTTCTTTATCTTTAAACATATCTTGATGCGCATCAATAAAAGTAGGTAGTTCGCGGAAATATTCAATATTAGGAACTACTGCATCTTTAAATTTGCCAATTTCTGCTTCAAAAGCGTTGCGTGCATCAAAAATAACCAGATCCTTTTGGGTGCTAATCAGTTCATGCGTTTGTGTAGGAGTTAGATGGACTCCTCCTTCTTGCGCAGTTAACTGAGCGGGGTCTATACCTAAATTAACAATGGTTGTGCGCACTTTTACTTTAAGCTTAGGGAAGCAGTCCCCGTCGGCAAAGCTTTCTTTAAAATCAATATCTGCAAATAAGGGATGTTCTTGCATCGCTTGTTTATAGCGAGCCGTATTTTCAGGAGTGCCGCCAACGGTAGCATTAATGCCTTCTTGGGCAATTAAAATACGCCCTTTAAGGCCGAGCTGCTGGCAAAGCAACAGCTGCTGCTGCCGAACATCGTGCGGATTGTTAATAAATGTATATTTGTAAAAAAGCAGTATTGAGTGTACCATGTCCCTACCTATGCACAAAATAATATTTGCATTAGTATATCATGTTTTATTGGGCGATACTACTCATCAACTATATAAGGATACTGATTCTGTTCGCATACCTGGTGGTACTCTTTTACAAGTTCGTTGTATTGCGTGACAAGGGTTATGTTTTTAATTTGTTCTTTGCGTATTGTATTCTGAGCATGGAGCTTTACTTTTTCAATAGTAGCCGCACAAGAATGTGCTTGCTCTATATCGGTTATTGTTTCTTTTGTAGCAGCTAGGATTAATTCAAGTTCTTTGATTTTACTTTGTAGAAGTATTTTCTCATTTGACCGTCCAATCCACTGATTCAATTGGAACAGCGTAGCTAAGTAGTATGTTTTTCTCTTCTCTAAGCTTGAAGAGGTATGTAAAGGAATTCTGAATAGGGCTTCTCCTTTTGAGGTTAAATTCGTTTCATCTATCAAAAGATTGAATATGTGACTGCGTAAAGATGCTCGTTCTGTATAAAAGATATCCTCAGGGTCTGGTTGATCTGGCTTAAAAAGTAGCATTATAAACGATCGTACGATGTCGGCATTTGGATCTTTGGCGAGTATGGCGAGCGTTGTTTGTCCATTAGAAGAATTTCCGTACTGTTCTGCGTAATTTAACAGAGCGTGTAATTCGTGAAGTTCCTGTTGCTGAGTGCAGCGGTATTCGTATTGCCATGAGAGTGGGTTAGTTGTTGCCTCGTGGGTAATCTTCTCAAGTTCAAGATATTTTTGTTGATACCGGCCGATCGTGTCGGAAATAATTTGACCAAGAGCAGTGCCAGGATGACTGTTTTTTTCTTGCGCTCCCCAGGCTGGCGAGACGACAGTTAGTCCGAAAAGAATAATGAGCTGAGTATTCATATAATTATTTTCTATTGTTTAAAATTATTTTAAAAAGCATTACACAGCGGCAAATATAATAACAGGATTTTGTGTGCATAACAATAAAAAATGAACAAAAATTGCGCCTTTTTATTATTTTATTTACGCTAGAAAATACTGATTTATTGCACCTCTATAAAAGGTTTCTTGGTATGAAAATATCCCTTGCATGGTTGTTAGATCATATTTCTGGCATCTCGTATGACTCTATTAACGTTACTGGACTGGTCGATCGTTTTAATCGCACCGTAGCAGAAATTGGCGCATGCGAACAATGGCATTTTAATAGTGCTCTCTTTACGCTTATGCGCGTAAAGAGCTGCTCACTAGATTCTGTTACCGGCCTGTTGCCTGAATATAACGCATCAGTTACTCTACCAGGTCGCTCTGATGCGCGCGAGAATGATCTTTTTCTTTTGTATACGCATGAAGGTAGTTGGCGTTGGGTAACCGTAAAAGATCTCGGATCTACCAAAGATGGGCTTCTATGTGCCGTTTCATGTGCTGACGCGCAAGTAGCGGGTGATTGGAAAAAAACGATAGAAACGAATGATTATATTTTTGATATCGATAATAAATCGATTACTCATCGTGCAGACCTGTGGTGTCATCGTGGTATGGCGCGTGAGATTGCACCGTTGATCAATGGTGTTTTATTGCCCGAAAATAAACTATTTAAAAATATTTCTATTGCTCGCGCCATTGAAAAGATAGATGTGGTAAGCAACACGAATGCATGTAGTCGATTTGCACTTATGCGTCTGCCTGCAGTACGTAACAAACCTACCAGCATATCGTTAGCGTTGCGTCTAGCCCGCATAGATGCCAAGCCGATTAATACGCTCGTTGACGCCACCAACTACGTAATGTTTGATATTGGTCAACCATTGCATGCATTTGACGCAGGAACAATACAAGGCAACCTGTTACAGGTGCGCATGGCTCATCATGATGAATCGTTAGCCTTACTTGATGGGACCACTATTCAGTTGCGCTCAGAAGATATGGTTATTGCAGATGCACATAGTCCTCTTTCGCTCGCAGGTGTTATGGGAGGTAAAAGTGCATCGATCGCGGAACATACGCATGCAGTATTGGTAGAATCGGCAACCTTTGACGCACCAACCGTACGAAGGGCTGCGTTAGCGCATAAAAAACGAACCGAAAGTTCTACTCGTTTTGAAAAGACGCTTGATCCGCATAATAACCTACACGGTTTGTATCGGTACGTTGCGTTGCTCAAGCAGGAAGGGGTATTGCGTCGCTCATCAATACAACTCGTAAGTTTAGGGCAATTGCCTGAATCAACAACGATTACGGTAGATCATGCATATATCGAAACTATTATTGGCCAATCGGTTGAACAAAGTACTGTTATTGCTCAACTGAAAAGCATTGGATTTGGTGTCCGGATAAAAAAAATAAAACGAGCGGTACACTATATCGTAACAGTTCCTTCGTGGCGCGCTGGCAAAGATATCCGTGTAAAGCAAGACATTATAGAAGAAATAGCACGCTTGTGGGGGTATGAACAGGTAATACCAACCCTACCTGCTCATGCAATGAAAAGTAATCATATTTCTGATGCATTTGATCGCATTGCGTATATTAAAAAGCATGCGGCTTTTGGTATGCGTGCACAAGAGGTACTCAATTATGCCGTGTATGACGAACCATTTTTACAGAAAATACAGATTGAGCCACGCAATGCAGTAGCAGTGATAAACCCCATTTCTTCGCAAGCGTACCGTTTAGTTACCTCACTTATGCCGCACCTATGCAAAAATTGGGTTACTAACAAGGGCCAAGGTGAACTATTACGTTTTTTTGAATTAAACAAATGCTGGCGCCAAGAAGGGGATAGGGCTATTGAGCGGCTGATGTTCGCTGCCCTTTGGTACAATGAGCGCGGTGTTTCATTCTATGACGAAAAAGAAACGTTGGACAGTTTATTTACCGCATTACAGTTGCCTATTGTATGGCAGAAAGCAACGGTTGACCTGCCATGGTTTCAACCGTACCAAACAGCACAACTGATGAATGGCGGAACTCTTATTGGATATGCGGGTCTTATGCATAGCGCATTAGCGCAACAGCTTGGTATGAAAACAGAGCCATTTATTGTCGAAATAGATGTCGATGCGCTCTTGGCATTGCCTGTTACAAAAGAGCAGTATCGAGCTCCTGCAAAGTTCCCAAGTAGTTCATTTGATATAAGCATGCTTGTACCATTAGCGGTAACAGTTGCGCAGCTAGAAACATTTATTTGCACGTTAGACACACGCATTGTGGATGTATCGTTGATAGATTTCTTTGAAAAACAAGAATGGCACGACGTCCGTTCGATTACTCTGCGTTGCGCGTTGCAGGACAATGCACGCACCTTGGAAAAGGCCGCAGTGGATGCATTGTATGGGATAGTAATCGAACAATTAAAGACTCGTTATCAAGTAACTATTCGGTGAGGTATTGTTGACATGGGGCCGATTACCACTTTTTTTTGGGGCTTATTGCTGGTAGCAATTGATCAACTTATCAAATGGTATGTGTTACTGTGCAAGCCACGTATATCATCTTTTGCTTTTGCGTGCGCACCGACCCTTAATCGGGGTATGGCGCTCAGTATTGGGGCTTCCGGTATGTATTATTATGCTTCGCTGCTACCGTTTGCTATCGTAGCTGTATATCTGTTATTGATTGTACTGGTGATACGATTACGGTTGTGGCAAGAGGCGCCATATGCGTATATGCTGATTGCGGCAGGCGGTTTTTCTAATCTCCTTGACCGGTTACAACATGGCGGTGTGGTAGATTTTATTGCATTGTTACCCGACGCTTTTCAATTGCCTATTTTTAATATAGCTGATATGTATATTGTGTTTGGTGTTTTGTGGATAATAGGCACTATGATGAGAGCAGAAAATAATGCAAAGGCTGTGTAAAGCAGTTGTTCAGTTGGGGGTTGTTGGGTGCTTGCCTGCTTGTGGCACCATTGCCAGTATGATTACGTACCTGATAGCGTATGGTATTGGTTTTGGGAGTTTTAGTTTTACGCTGCGTATGGCGTATGTGGCTACCATGATAGCTATTGCTTACGCAACTATTCCTGCTACATTACCGGTGTATGCACGCAAAGATCCACGTCAAATTGTTATTGATGAACTGATCGGCTCACTCATAGCATTGAGCTTAGTCAATCAACAACCGCTTGAATTTTTTGTCAGTTTTTTATTGTTTCGTTTCTTTGATATCACCAAATACGCCGGTGTAGCGCGTTGTGAACAACTGCCCGGTGCAACCGGCATTATTCTTGACGATTGTTTGGCTGGGCTATTTGCAGCAGCAATTACTTTTTTGTTGTTTCATCTTTTGTAGCTTCAAAATTGATAAGAAATGCATCGGCTTTGTTATTAATGGGTATAGCGATCATAGTTTTTCCATTAAAAAAAAGCTGTAAGTCGAAGAAATAATCTTTTTCTTCATCCGAACGGCTGTACTTGGTTTTGGGTAGTACATTGTTCGTAATACAAGACCCTATATTAGGTAGAGCATGCAATGCAATTTTTGTTAATTTAGTGTAAGCAAACGCTTTGATGCATTGCTGCTGTGCAAAAGTTGCTGCTATTGATGGATAGGAGCTATTAATGGTCAAGGAGCAATTAGCATCGTCTACTGTATGCATAGCGCGTTTGGCAACGTTAAATGTATGTACTGCGCCTATTGTGTCGGTTAAATAAAGCCTATTTTCAAAAGGTAACATTATTTTTCTTATATGCGAGTGGTAAGGAGATTGTTTTGTGAATGTATAGGTGCTTGCTTGCTCGAACCTATCTCCCGAAAAAAGCGTACAACTAAATTTACCGAGGGTTTCTGTAAAGGTGAGTTGCCCAATTACCGCTACATTAGCGTGAGGACAGAGCGCAATTTTTGGAAAGCGCATGGTCTCTTTTTTCAGCCTATGATCGTAACTATTTGGTGTCCCATTTGCTGAATCGAGCAGCACCGATTGCTTATTGCGTAGATTATATGCGTATGTCACTGCCGTGGTTGGGTGCGTTTCAACAGAAAAAAGCAGCGTACCATCTGCATTGGGGCCGTCGTAAGCAATCAGTTTTTGGTCAGCGTTGCCTTTATTATATACGATGTGAAGGATGTTTGTTTTTGCATCATGATAAGTAATGGAATTGTCTGTTTCTTTTACTTGGTATAAATCGAATGAGCGCAAGGCAGTGAAAATGTTTGGGTCGAAATTTTCAGGTGTGCGTACTATTCGCTCAGAAAAACTAAAAGGAGTAATTTCTGCCTCAGTGCTCGTAAATAGCTCGATTAGTTCTTTTTGGGTAGGCATATACCAAGACAAGATCTCTCCCTGCATGTCTTTCGGTGCAAACTTGAGAATAGCAAAGGCTACCCGTGTTCGTTCGTCGGCATTTAATACATTGACTGGTGTTTTGTTATTGTAATCAAGCACGAGATCGGTTAAATCTAATTTCTTGTTTTGCGCAACGCCGACAATAATACCGAATAGTTTTTCAGTAGAAATGCTTGAAACTTTTGCATGATAAGAGAGGGCAGAAGGTATATCTGCACAGGCTTGTTTTAAGTCATCAAGATCTGGTGAAATATTCTCTGTAACTTCTTGTGAAATACGTGGAGTATGGTTTTTAACCGCATTAACAGCCCATTGTTGCCAGGTAAGATTTTGTTTCTCTTGTCCCATTCCCTTTGCAGGAGCTGTGAGCATGATACAAAAAAATGCAATCAACCAAGGGAAAGATGCCAAATTTTGTTTTTTCATATACATTCAATTTTATAAGCCCTTAAAGACCAAGCATTGTTCTTTTTAATTGACACATAGTATATCAATAAATAAGCGTATGTTAATACAACGTATCTATAAAACTATCTTGCACCTGCTTTTCCCTCCTTTTTGCCCCTTTTGCCGAGCCTTTGTGGCAACAGAAGAGGTGATTTTCTGTGTGCACTGTGCTGCAAAGGTTGAACCGATAGTATCTGAACTGGTGCGCATTCGCGAGTCTGTGCATATGCCAGTATTTGCTGTTGGAAACTATCAGGAGCCATTACGATGCCTTATTATGGCAAAACATTGGAATAATTCACTTGCTGCAACACAGATGGCACAGCTGATGAGCCGTATGCCAGTCATGCAATTGCTTGAGTTTGATTATATTGTTCCTATTCCCTTACATTGGACTCGTTACGCATGGCGTGGCTTTAACCAAAGTATACTCATTGCGCAACAGTTAAGTGCCCTCAGTGGCAGACCAGTAGTACATGCGGTTAAAAGAAAAAAGCGTACCGCGTTACAAGCAACATTGAATCTAGAAAAGCGGGGTACGAATGTGGCAGATGCGTTCGAGCTATCGGTAGATGCTGCTATGGTACAGGGTAAAAGGATTCTCATTGTCGATGATCTTATGACTACTGGTGCTACGTTACGTGCAGTGGCTAAAGTAATATATCGCGCAAAGCCAGCGCAATTGTATGGTGCGGTGCTGTGTCGAGTGATATAAGACCAATCTCTTGCAATAACGCCTGACGTATCATTCTGCTTTAATCTATCTAGAGCTCGTATTGAGTGTATCTTTGCATAAACTGGTGTCCTATGTTAGAATACTTTTCAAGTTTTTGTTGATCTATTGTATCGTCATTGGCAAAGAAAGGATTTGCATGAAGAATCGCGTACTTACACTCTCTATTCTTGTCCCTGCATTGTGTATGCTTCCCAGCTGTGAGTTAGGGCAAAAGGCAACTGAGGCATCTTCTCAGGCGTCAACCAGTGCTGCAACAGAATCGACAGCTCCAGGATCAAAAGTAATAAGCTCTGATGTACTGTTAACTATAGATGGCAGGCCTAAAATTACAGTAGCGCAATATGAAGCATATGTTGCGGATATTGTTAAAATGCAGCCACAATTTAAACAGATTCTTTCAATTATGCCGCGTGCAGAACGTGAATTGTGCCAAAATTACAGCATAGAAGTTATTTTAGAAGAATACATAGCAAAAAATGGCATCGATAAATCGGCGACATACCAAGAAGATCTGAAAAAAGGAACAGAGCTCCTTAAGCGTCAATTAGCACTCAAATATTTCCAAGAAGAGTACCCTAAAAAAGCGAATCTCGTAGTTACCGATGCACAAGCATTAGCATGGTATAATGAAAATAAAGATAAAGTACAACCGCTTATCTTGTCTCGTGGTGGCGTTAATGCACAAGGGGTGAGCTTTGATAAAGCAGAAGATGCAAAAGCATTTTACGACAAAGTAAAAGTTGCTGGTGCAAACTTTGAATCGATAGCGAAAGATATGAAACTAACGGTTAAAAAGCTTAAGAGCTCCGAAGTAGAAAATGCAGTACGTGAAAAACTGGAAGCAGTAAAAACTTTCCCTTCGGTAGAACTGGTCAGAGGAGCAAAGAGTTGGGTGGTGCAAGCGTTGAGCAAAGAGCCAACCAAATATCGTCCATTTGATGAACTCAAAGAAGAGATCAAACAACAGTTGCGTATGCAAGAACTGTTCACGAAAGGTATTGAACAAATTAAGAAAGAACTGAACGTAGTTGAAAATACTAAATATTTTGATGACAAAGAAAAACAATGCGAAGTTGATCTTTCTCAATTACGTGAACAAGCAATGAAAGAAGAGGAAAAAGAATCTTCTTCTAAAGGAGCTACTTTTTAACACTGCTCGATAAGCCATTGCTGTGATTATATAAAAGCAGTATTCTGTTAATAAAAGGGATTTACCACTGATCAGTAGTAAATCCCTTTTTGCTAATCATATCTTTTTTGTGGAGTTGGTGTTTGCATGAAGCATTTATTATTACTTCTTTTAATCATTCATCCTGTTTGTGTGCAGGCAGAGCGTCTATTGGTTAACCGTGTTGCCGCCGTAGTGCATGGTCCTGAGCGGTCCCGTATTTTTACGCAATTGGAATACAAGCGGCGGGGTATTGATGGACGCATGAGAAAGCTCGACGATCTTATTAGTGAAGAGCTTATTTTTCAAGATGCATTACGGGTCAAGATGCCTATCGATGATACCGTAGTAAAAGCGCATTTGCGTAGAGTGTTGCAAGGTTTTGGATTAAAACCGGGTGATGAAGAAACGATATTCGCACAAGAAGGGTACACGTACGCTGAAGGGTTCGAACAGTTCCGTTTGATGTACGCAGTTAATGCGATGACTGAACACCAGATTATGCAAAACTTACTCATCACCGAAGATGAAGTGGTTGCGTATTACAACGCACACCCCATTGTTAAAGAACCCGCGTTTTTACTGGAAACGGCAAGTATGCCCTTTATTGACACGACTGAACGAGAAGAATTAAAAAGGCAGGTTACGGCGTATGTTGAAGGAGGTGACCGATTATCTGTCGAATGGTCTGCTGGGTATTGGGTGAAAAAAAGTGAACTTGTTGCTGATTTAGCAACACTCCCATCGCTTGATATTGGTGATATTTTAACGGTCGATGGCCCCCGCACCCTCTATCTTTATCGTTTGCTGAATAAAAAGGCAGAACGATGTGTGCCCTTAGCAAAACGATACAAAAAAATTGCTGAAATTCTACGCAAGCCAAAGTTCGAACAGTTGTTGAGCGAATATCGTACAAAATTACTCGATGGTGCCACTATTGTATACATGCAGTAATGCAAATCGGTAATTTTTGTGAGAGGTGCTCAATGAATTCAATAGTAAGCACAGTATTGTTTTGTTTGCTTACTCATAGCCTGTGTATTGAGGGAGCGCAGCAGAAAGCCAATGAAATAGAACTGACAGAATTTTCTGATAGATCGAATCTGTCTGAGCGGCAGTTGTTAGCGCTTCTCGTTTCTTTGCCCTTAGATATACAAAAAATAATTGTTTCGTATGTACGGTATGAAACGAAAGAAGAGTTTAGAAAGAAGCTTGAGAAGTTGTGTTTGCCAACGGTTGAATATGCAACTCGTGCTTATTCTAACACCATAAAATGGCAGCAGCAGAGCATATCTAGTCTCCAAATGCCATCTTTTAGCTGTCGTGCCTATCTTCACTATAATGTGTGTCACCTCTTGTATCATAAAAATTGGTATGGATTGCCGCTGACGTTCTATGACCACCAGTTCACAAGAGAAGCTCCACAAAATAGATGGGAAAAACTGAACGTTTGGTTAGGAATAGATGCTGGTATAGGGGCATGGATGGCAGGAATGGGATTGTCACCGAACGGATCATCACTGGCGTTTCATGTGCAAGAAAAGAAAATTAAGAAAAAACGGGTAACGAATGCAGTTATAGGAATTACGTGCCTTACTCCTGGTAAAAGAACCACTTCAATTATCCCTGTTGACAGAACACTTGCTAAAACAGTCTTTACTGCGCAGAATTCTGGAGAAGGTGATGGAGATATTGTTGAACAAGCGCCGAATTATTTGATGGGCGTATCGAATGTGGGGAAAAAAGTAGCAGTTGCAAGCTATAAGAAAATAACCGTTTTTTCAGCATCTAAGTTTCACGAGACATACACTATTGAAGACGAGCAGGTATCTGGAGATCTGATGGGAATAAAAGATGTTTGTACTCCCTACCTTTATTTTAATCAAACTAATACCATGCTTGCGCATCTGGTGTTGGATGAAAAAACTAAGTCGCGCAATATTACTATGTATCCCTTACCGCACAAAGAAGAATTGCTCACTATACCTGAATACTTTGCCCGTATTGGGGTATGTAAAGATGTGATGGCACAGGTAAAAGATTGGAAGTTATAAATGTATGTAATGATTGTTTTGGTTCTGTTCAATTGCATAGTATCTGCGTCAGATACCGCGCTAGAATTAACTACGTTCAAGGATTATTCAGCTACATCGTTTGATACTGAAAAAATTAATCAGTTATCTGATAATCAAAAACTGCTTTTGCGCACAGTTTTTTTGCCATCTGATATACAGAAAATTATCGTTGAGTATGCATCGTATGAAACAGAAGAAGAGTTTAAAAAGAAACTTGAGTACATGCAATTGCAATGCCTTTCTTACAGTCTGGAGAGTATTGCACGAGTTCCAGTAAATTTCGGCTATTGCTGCTTGAATATAGAAAGCCCTATTTTTCGCTTAGCTACGAATATGTGCGGGGAGCTTACTGTTTGTAAAAAACCGAGTTGGCTACTATGGAGTGAATTTCGGACAGTATATACATCACCTGAGTGTCAGACAGTATATAAATCACCGTGCCCTTGGTTAAACCAAAAGTATTGGCAAGGAGTTTGTTCTTTAGGTTGGTCAGCCAATCAGCAAAAGATTGTATATCTTACGCGAACCTTTACCACGGATGGAGTTGAATGGTTCATGAAAAATGGTACGTTAGGAGTAACGCAATTGCTTGCTAAGGGCATGAGTAATAACGCTATTTCTATTACTGACACGATAGCTAAGAAAATCTTCGAACGGCAATTTGTCACGCAAGATGATCTGAGCAAATACTCACGATTAACTGCTACGAACAGATTTTTTCCCTGTCTCAAGAATGAACAAGGATATGCAATTGAAAAGATGCCAGGAGATTATTTGGGTATTTCTAATGATGCATTGTACATAGCCATGCCTATCGATAAAAAAATTATTATTTTCCCTTTTAATCACCCTGATCAGATACATTCTATTGATGCTGCAGAGCCGGTGATTGCATTAAACAGAAGTGTCACTAGAGGCTATCTGTTTTTTAACAAAAGTAAGCAGTGGCTTGGTCGTATCGTATTGGATCTTAAAAATAGCTCAAGACACATTACGGTTCTTCCTCTGCCTTATCAGCCAGAACAGATGGCTATAGCGGCATATTTTAAGAAGATTGGTGTATGCAAAGATTTGATGGCGCAAATAAAAGATTGGGTAGAGTAGCCTACGCTTCTTCCCGTTCATCAGCTAACTCTTGTTGAATTTCTAACGCGCGTTTGATCAATTGTTGTCGCCGTTCAACCGATTCATTTTTTTGTATCAAATAACTGTCGAGTAACTTTTCAAAATCCATATCAACGCGCAATGCAGTGCGGGCGACCCGTTGTTTTGGTGCATGTACGGGGATAATGCCAATCAGATCATGGGCTGGGGCACACGCCTTTTGCACGGCTTGAATATCAACCGTATCTTTTAACTGAGCAGGCACGTGGTAAATAATTTTTACAATTGCATCATCAAGCGTATAGCGGCTGAGTGCTTGTATAATCTGTTGTGTTTGGGAAATAGTACCCGATTCTAACGTGAGTTCCAGTTGTACGAATGGTCGCTGAGGCGTTTCGATAAATGTAACGGCGGCCTTTTTGTTTTCTATTGATACTAAACAGAATCCCTTTTGTTCTTTGCGTTCACCAAAATCGATCCGTTCCGGAGAGCCTGAATATACGATTGGTGGATAATTGTCTGGATTTAACTGTTGGTACCGGTGTAGGTGACCGAGTGCCACGTAATCGAATGGTGCAATAGCGAGATCTGATGGTAAAAACAATGGATCATGCCCATAGATTGCCCGCTTTTCTGAACCAGAAAATATACCAGAGCTGACGGTTAGATGGGCAGTGAGTACAGCCGGTAAGGCCGGGTCGAGTTCTTGAGCAAGTTGTTTGATGAGTGTATTGACCGCATGAGTAATTTTTTCATTCAACTCGTGGATAGATTGCCAACCGAAATTGTCTGATAAGGCAATCGTATTTCGCGTCGGCCAAGGAATACCTACAATGTTGACTGGCCCGCTTTTGGTTTGCAATGTTAACGCACGCGGTTTGCTCATTACATGAAAAGTGAGCAGGGGAATATCTGCTAAAATATCGAGTGTTGAGGCCTTGCCAAAGCTGAGCGGATTGTCGTGATTGCCGATAATAATGACAACCGGAATCTGTGCTGCATGCAGCCGAAACAGTGCATTAAAAAATAATCGCTGCTGTGTTGGACTGGGGTTTGTTGTTTTGTATGCATCACCAGCAATTAAAAAGAAATCAACGTTTTGGTTAATGGCGGTATCAACGCAAAAGTTAAACGCACGATCGAAATCGAGCAATCGTGAATGAATGCCGGTTGCAGCGTCAATTTTACCATAATTTTCCATACCGTAATGAATATCAGCAGTATGAATAAAACGAATCACGCTCTATTCCTTTACTTCTTAACTGTTCAACTGCACGCGCTGTGTTTGTGCAAGGGTAACTTCGGGCGCTTGTACGAGCGATTCGGCGTGAACTGTCGTATTTGATACAGTGCCGACGCGATCATTTGCAACTGACACAAAACTTTTGACTGTTTCATGTGCATCAATGGTGCTGCGTGTTACGAATGCAAATGGGCCAACAGCCGCATGCGCTTCAACGCGACTATGTTTAATTATGGTTTGTTCATGTACGGTAACATTATCAGCAATGGTGCTATTTTCGACAATGCAGTAAGGGGCTAGCACCGCCTCTTGGCCAATAGTACTGTTGCCCAAAAGATGCACACCTGCACCTACAACAGTTCCCGGCTGTATGGTTACTGGCGTGTCGATATACACATCGGTTGAACGAAATATGACCCCATTTTCAATATGATTATAGATAATGCGCGAACGTTGCACTTGTTCGGCGCGCATTAGTTCTGGTAGCGTATTAATACCACAAATTTCATCAAACGACGCGCTTATCGTGCCAACGCGGAGACCCTGGTTTTGTGCTATGCCAACCAGATCAGTAATATAATATTCCTGCGCAGCATTGTTGGTGCCCAGCAGATGCATGTATTTCTTTAAAAAAGCGGTTTGCATAATATAGATGCCTGCATTAACCGTATCATATTTCGTAGGATCATCGGGCAAATCGCGCGCTTCAACAATAGAGATTCGTTTGTTTTTTTTGATCACGCGGCCATAGGCATTGAAAGGATTGGGGTGATGTGCAGTGACGAAAGTGACAGCATTATTATTTTGTGCGTGAGTAGTTGCTAAATATTTTAACGTATGGGCATGAATGAGCGGGCAATCGCCATTTAATATTAATAAATGATCTGCATGCCACAGTGGCTCTGAGCTCTTCAAAGCATGGCCTGTTCCGCGCTGTTCTGTTTGTTGCGCGAATTGGACCGCTTTGTGTTGTGCACCAACAAGTGTTTGAATAGCAGCTGCTTCATGCCCCACGACTAACGTAGTAGCAATATCGAGCGATTCAAGCAGTTGCGTGAGATACATGATAATCGGTTGGCCACAAAGAGGGGTTAAAAGTTTGGTAGTTTTGCCTTTAAATCGGGTTGATTTACCTGCGGCAAGAACAATGGCTTGGATAGATGGCTGATGATGTGCAATCTCGTTCATACAATTTCCTGATAAATTTTAGGATGCCAGTATACCGGTTTAGCGTATTGGGTTCGCCGCTGTGTGTCAATCGTAAAAGATGGTGCGTGCTTGAGTAAATGAATGGTGAAATAGATAAAAAATTGCTATACTATCCATGTTTTTGTGGAGAGATGGCAGAGTGGTCGAATGCGGTCGTCTCGAAAGCGATTATCCCATTAAAACTGGGATCGTGGGTTCGAATCCCACTCTCTCCTCCATACTTCGCCTATCCGGGCCTACTGGCTCGGCAAGCTTCGTATGGCAGGCCATATAATGACTCAATACCTATTCTTCGCAGCAATAAGTCGTATATTCGTTCCGTAGTTTATGAGATAACGCAGTGACAGAGTATTGGTATACTTTTGTCATGAATATAATAAGTCAAATATGAAAAAAGAGTCCAATTTGCTTTATTTCATAGAATCTATACTATCGATATATATGATATTATTATAGGGATAAGGGATTTATGAAAAGAATAATACTGTTTTGTGGAGTGTTTTTTACGACACTACACGTACAAGCTGCCTATCGCAGTCACATAGCTAGTGATAGCATTGTGTTTCTTGAACGCGCAATAAAAACGGATAATATCGCAGCAATCAAAAAGAATCAGCCTTTTCTGGCGACACTTTCGCAGCGCCAGTTACGCCATTTAATTGATTTAAGTGCAGAGCATATAGCATACAACACGGGCGACATTTCAATTCATCAAAAAGATGAGCGCATTCTTGCGTTGTTGCTTGCTGCATTTATTTTGCCTCCTCATTTTGTGCTTTACTTAGGGACTGAAGGGTTTTTGCCTTTAATGGCTTTATTTATCACTGGTGATGCTCTGGTAGCAACTTCTGCTTTATGCGCTATAGGTATGTCGGTGCATGCCCCCTATATGTGGCGTGCCATGCTTGCAGTACCTATGGCTATTGCCACTATCACCTGGAGCATTACTATTCCTTTAACTTTCACATGGCTTGCTGCTGCTACAGGATTTGTCGCAGGGATTAGTCTATTGAGTGTCATTGCTGCAGTTGTGTATGGCATTACGGTGTATAGTAATCGTGTGTGGGATTATTGGATGTATGATGATATGAGCGCTCAGGAAATACATACGTTACTTCTCTTTTGCTTGGTAAAGAGAATAGAGAGTATGCCATCTGATCTTACGCTTTAAAAAAAATAAGATTTGCAGTATTCTACCGTGCATGGCTTAACGATAAAGGGTTTTTATGAAGCATATCTTTTCACTATTCATTACAAGTTCTTTTCTTTTGTATGCACAATTGCATGCTAGTGATATTTCTCATGTTGCAACAAGTAATGACCTTATTCATGTGCATATGTCTGGGATGTGTTTTAAGTTTAAACGAGATACGCCGCTATTTATTTTTGCGCAGAAAAATAATGCGGAGCTTGATTACTTAGCAACGCATACGCAGATGAATCCTGAAAGAGACGCGTGGGCTCAGTTGAATGTTTCAAAAAGATCATTAGAGTTTAATGCTTTGCAAAATAGCAACAATCTCTGTATTGCAATTTTGCATAAAGAAACAGGGAAGATTGGCAGTTATATTGTGTGCGGTCGTGATAGCGTAACAGACATTTCTTATGAGCAGGCTAAGGGTGTAAGGGTTACGTATTGGGCAAGCGCATTAAAACAGTTCACGGTTGATCAGTGGCTATCTAAATAGTGCCCAAAGTAACTGAGTTTCTTGCTATCCTTTAAAAAAAGTAAATTTCCAGTATCCTATCCAATATTGTTACTCATAATTCTTGTATAGGAAAGCAGCATGAGGTTTTACATACCGTTAATCGCTTGTGTGGCAGCATTCTGGTATGCATCAGTTTTTGCCATGACGTATGATAATCGTATTTTTCCGTTATATCCTCATATTTATTCACGTACGCTGGAAAAACCATCGGTTTTTAGTACCGATCTGTTTTATATGGTTGCCAGCCATGGCATTTACGATGAAGATGATGTAGGTATACCAGAAATTTTTGGTACGTATGATTTAGATAAATTGGCACAGGCGGTTCAGTTGCTGGGGCAACCGAATCCGTTTATTGGTACCAATTTTGATATTTATACGGGGCGGGAAATGCCGTATAATTTGCGTGGCAAAATTGAAACGCAAGGGTTAGCTTTTTTTATAGGGCCCGCAGCGTTTAATGAATATATTTCTTTTGGCGCGTCATTCTTTTTCATGCATGCGTTTTCACGCATTCATTTTCAGTTGGCTAAAAACTCGTTAGCCCTTTCATTTGAGCGTGAACTAGAACTTGATAGACTACGCTCGGCGGTACAAGATTCGGTAGGGTTACAGGCGCCCATCTGGAATAAGGTGGGGTTTTCTGATATTGATGCCTATATGCGCGTAGGCAAGGTATGGGAATACTGCTATAAATTAAAGAGACTCGATGTAGGGGCACGCTTTGGCATCATGATACCTACAGGTCTCACGCGTATGATTGATAACCCTGCGTCAGTACCATTTGGCGGAAATGGACACTTTGGCGTGTATGGTGCAATAGATTGCGAAGTGGAGTTGAAAGAAGATTGGAAGGTGGGTCTTTTGGTGCGTGGTAATAAACGAATAACCAAAACAATGCATGAACGGGTACCGATAGCAGGCGAACATCCTTTGTTTGGCGCGTTTGCTGGGCCATTAAAAGTGAACCCGGGAGCAACCGGCATTTTTGTGCCCTATGCTTCTATGGAAGATATTCGTGATGGGCTCGGCCTTCAAGGGCAATATACCGTTGTGGTGCACGGCGATGATGCTATTAGCGATCCACGCGCACAAGACCGAACTCCTGAATTACAATTAAAGAAAATAAACGCTGTATCCGATTGGGTTTCTGAATATTTGACCTTTGTCCTTTTCTATGATTTTGCTAAAGTAAAAAAAGATAATTGGTATGCACCGATTGTAACACTCATGTGGGATATGCCAGTTAATTTCTTCCTGGCCGAGCGGGTGAGTAAAACAAATCGTGTATCGTTGGGTGTATTGGTCAGTTTTTAAAAGATGTACCATAAAAAAAGGTTAATCATACCATGGCAATGCGTTTTTGGCCGGCAAAAAAGATTTTTAGTTTTTTTTCAAATGATATTGCTATCGATTTAGGAACTGCAAATACGTTAGTATACGTGCGCAACCGTGGCATAGTGCTCGACGAACCATCGGTAGTGGCAGTAAAAGCAAATACCAATCAGGTACTTGCAGCGGGCAAAGCCGCAAAAGAGATGTTAGGTAAAACACCAGAAAGTATTATTGCGTGTCGTCCCATGCGCGATGGGGTGATTGCTAATTTTGAGTTGGCAGAAAGTATGCTGCGTTACTTTATTCGGCAAGTGCACGACAATCGCCGCATGCTTATTAGTCCCCGCATGATTATTGGAGTGCCATCGGGGATCACGCAGGTAGAGCGTCGCGCCGTTGAAGATTCAGCACGTCAAGCCGGAGCACGAGAAGTGTATACCATCATGGAACCAATGGCGGCAGCAATTGGTGCAGGATTACCCGTACAGGATCCGTTTGGCAGCATGATTATTGATATCGGCGGCGGAACTACCGAAGTTGCAGTTATTACGCTTAAAGACGTGGTATTTTGTCGTTCTGTGCGTGTTGGCGGCGATGAGATGGACCGTGCCATTGTGCAGTACGTAAAACGGAAATACAATCTGTTAATTGGGGAACGCACCGCAGAACAAATTAAGATTCGTATCGGTACCGTTATGCCTGAACTAGATACGCAAAGTATGGAAGTCAAAGGGCGCGATTTGGTTACCGGTGTACCAAAAACAATAACGTTAACAAGCTTAGAAGTGCATGAATCGTTGCTTGAAACGATTGCAGTAATTGTTGACGTAGTACGGGTAGCATTAGAAAATACCCCTCCAGAATTATCATCAGATTTAGTAGATCGCGGTATCGTGATGGCCGGCGGCGGCTCATTGTTGCGTGGGCTTGGTACCCTTATTTCCAAAGAAACGGGATTGCCAGTACGCCTTGCAGAAAGGCCATTGTTGGCAGTAGTAGAAGGTGCTGGTAAAGTATTAGAAGAGTTAGACTTCTTTAAAGAAGCGCTTATGCGATAGCAACGAAAGAGTTAATCAATTGACTAGTTATCTTGATGGTATTGCGCTCAAGAAAAAATTTGGCCAACATTTTTTACGCGATACTACGTTTATTCAGATGATGCTGGAAGCGGTTTCACTCAATGCGCAATCGAATGTGTTAGAAATCGGTTGTGGCGATGGGGTGTTGACGCGCGCCATTTTAGCGCAGCAGCTTGCGCGGTTGTGGGTGTTCGAAATTGACCCCGATTGGGTGCACTACGTACAACAAACTATCCCTGATGAGCGGCTGCAAGTATTTAATGAAAATATTCTTGATCTCGATTTACATCGCTTACAAGAACAGGGGCAATGGACGTTGCTTGCCAATTTGCCCTATCAAATCACATTCCCTATTTTATACATGTGCATGAGACATCACACATTGTTTAAAGAGGGAGTCATCATGGTGCAAGAAGAGGTGGCGCAGAAGATTGTGCAAAAAGGGGGCCGTGGCTTTGGGTTTCCATCGATCTATCTACAGTATCATGCAGAGTGGAAGCTATTGCACAAGGTGCCACCGCAAGCTTTTTTCCCACCACCAAAAGTACATTCTCGTCTTTTGTACTTTAAACCAAAAGCTGAGCTTTTGCCGATTATTCATGAAGAACAGTTCTGGAAATTTGTGAAACAATGCTTTCACCAACCACGCCGTACCTTT
This sequence comes from Candidatus Babeliales bacterium, assembly GCA_049692255.1. GTDB lineage: Bacteria > Babelota > Babeliae > Babelales > JACPOV01 > JBAVOR01. Next base: position 41,378 of record JBAVOR010000006.1, on the reverse strand, counting down.
AAAAATAATTTAGAACAAACGCAGTACGACTATTCCCGCCTGTCTGAGCAAACATTACAGCTACGTGCGCAACAAATGAGTTTCGGTGATCTGTATGAAATCTGGCATTGTCTGATAGACAAAGAGTAATGCGAGCGCAACGATTAATTACGATATTTTCATTAGCGCGCTGTTTTTTTGGGCCCGTTACTCATTTCCTATCGATAATTCTTTATGCATGATGTGCGTAGTTGTGCCAAACAAGATAGATAAGTAATCCAGCAGTAACCGTCCCAATGCTCCACGGGAGAATAGTAGACTGGTGATCGTTATGATCTAAATTGGATGAATTCAATATTGCGACTATTTCATTCCTGTGCGATTTTTCCATATCTGCAGTTAAATCATACGGAGTCTTATCATTCCGATTTCGTGTATTTGTTCGAGCACCAGCAAGCAATAACAATTTTATCATTTCTGGGTTCTGCGCCTGAACTGCTACATGCAGTGGCGTATTTCCGATCAGACAACAAGTGCTATTTACATTGGCACCATTATCGAGTAATAATCGCACAATATCAAGCCTGCCATACCGGACGACCAGAGATAAAGGTGTCTCTCCATGCATATCCAACGCATTTACATTCACGTTGCTTGCTAATAGAAGCTTGATCATCTCTTTAGATGCACTGTGGACAGCTAGATGTAATAGATTTCGTCTTCTGATTCCTACATCATGTATATGTAATGGCAAAAGCTCTTTTACTGTTTTTATATCATCACACTCAATAGCATCGAAGATGGTGTAAGCGCCATAGAGTTTTAAAATATCACATATCTCCTTATTTCCTCTAAGGTAAGCTGCTAGATATGGCGTTATGATACTATCTTCTATTGGTAGAGTTATATCAGCGCCCCACGATATAAGCATCTGAAGCAATAAAACATCGCCGCGTGTTGCAACTTGATGCAGTAACGTCCATCCTCCGAGATCATCGGGATTCATTTGTTTCCTTTGAAGATTAATATCAGCGCCGTTCTTTAGTAAACAAAATACTATATCCCAATGATCCTTAAAAAAGGCATGGTGAATAGGCGTAAATCCTTCTTCGTCGTATACATTCAAGTCAACTAAGCCGATACATTGTTGTAATACCTCAAGATTACCGTTTTTGGCTGCTTGAAATAACAGTGTTTTATAATCCGGTTTTTCTGTAGTTTGTTCCGATGGAAATACAGGTGCAGATAGTAAAAAAATATGTGTCATTAGTACAAATACTGTTTTTAGTCTCTGTGTTTTCATAATTCTGTCCTCTCAAATAGCAATAGATACTTACATTATCAATTTAAGATCGCAGTGTAACAAAAAACTACTCTAGTAGCTACAAGCTAAAGGTATTTTAAAACTTTAATAAAACATATTTAGAGAGATATGGTCCTGACAATGGGTTTTATGGTAGTTTCTTCGCCAAAATATGCATTTGCTTGATCGACCATCTCTACAGAAGCTAATAATGCGGGCTTAATGGTATTTTTTTGAATTTCTCGCAGTTCTTGATATATGGCATATCGCTTGCGTGCATTAAGGCCTTGCTGAATAAATTTCTTGCAGCACCAGCCACCTAACAGTGTAAAAGCAGAGTATAAAGCAATACCGCTTATTCCAAGATTTTTTGTATTGGATTTAAGATAGTCATATGCCACTGTGCCAAAAGCAAGTAGTATGCCAGTCGACACTGCCCCAGCACTCAAATATTTAAACATAAGTTCACGATTATGTGTTAATTCCTCATATATTCCTGTAATCGCATCATACGTTTCGTTTATCGCGAGCACCTTATCGCCATACCACATCTGGTTAGGCATCTTATATGTTAAAATAGTGTTTTTATATTTTTGGAGTTCTGACTCAAGTTGCGGTAATGATAATTTTTCATGTAAAAAATATGGATTAACGCATTCTTCCACGAAAAGATTTATTTTCTCTTCCTCATAGAACATGTCTTGCCTGCCACGCATAGTATGTGTAGTAAGAGCATGTAAAAATCTAGTTATTTCTTCTTGGCTTTCCCCTTCAACAGTGCATGCGAGGTCGTAAGGAGTTTTTCCTTCTCTATCTCGTCCAGTAAGCTGGACTCCTGCATTTAATAGAATTTTAATCATCTCTATTCTATCTCCAAGCACTAGCCAGTTTCCTTTAGCTGCAATATGAAGAGGTGTTAATTTATTAGTTCCTGCTGGGGCATATATATCAGCGCCTTTTTCTATCAAGAAGTTAACAACCTTTGTGTTCAATTTCTCAATAGCTCTATGGAATGGACTATATCCATAGTCATCTAAAGCATTTATATTTGCACCGCTATCTAATAATAACTGAATCATCCTTAGAGATCCCGATTCTGCAGCAATATGAAGTAATGTTTTGCCTTCTACGGTTGTTGCATTAGCGCACACAGGTAAAAATTTTTGTACCATTTCTAAGTCATCAAAGTAGGCTGCTTCAAAAACTGTGTAAGCACCGTGTGCTTTTAATATCTCACATATTTCTTTATGTTTACCAACACATGCCCTTTTATATGGAGTCACGCTACTCCCAGTTGTTACTGTTGTATCTGCTCCAAGCGCTATAAGAAATCTAACAATTCCAATATCCCCCGTATCGACGGCATACTGTAATACTGTACTTACTCGATAATTTGGATTAAGGCCTTTAAATATCTCAGCAGCAACCGGATGAGAACTTGGTACCATATTTATGTTCGCACCATGCAACACGAGAAAGGTCATTACGTCCCAATGGTAGTTAAATAAAGCGTGATGCAAAGGTAAAAATCCTAGTTCATCGTAAATATTAAAATCAACCAATCCTACGCATCTTTTCAACGTTACAAGATCACCGTCTTTAGCCGCTTGAAACAGCATTGTTTCATAATCTTGTTTTTTTAGATTGGCGTTGTCATCTGATAGTACTAGTGCTGGTAATAAAAAAATAAACGCTATCATCATTACAATTGTACTACTTAATCTGTTCACTATTTTGTCCTTCTCGCGCATCTTATTCAGTTACTTTGGAATGAAATTTTGCTATTTTAATTATTACCTGTCAATTGAAATATTAATATATAAATAAATTGGGTGAAGCATTGATTAAAAGTTCCTGTATGTAATGTACTTGATAGAAAAGCAGACCATGTTATCCACGCAGAAGTAATAGTTTTTGGGGATCCTTAAAACGATCCGTTACAGCTTTCAATTTTAATCTTTTATCAGATGATTCCATAATTCGACCTTTTATATCTTAACCAATAAAAGATCCTCGCAATTTCTTGCAGGGATCTGATTCTTCTTTTACGCGAATAAGGCAATGCATAGCCCATCGAGTATGAAAACTCGGATAAGCAAAAGACTGGTGGCACTCATGGAGTACACTTCGAACTTTTCGATGGAGTAATCTTTCAGTTACACGGTCTTTTGCATGACATATGCAATACGTTCTTCTGGCGTATATGCACGCACTGGATAGGTAAGACGATCAATAAATGATTTTAAGCGCATGTCCTTTAACATGCGAGAAAAAACGCCTTCTTCAAACAGCGATTCTTTCACTTTCTCTACCCCTTCTATACCGGAAACAACAGCTTCTTTACCAATTGCTCTTGCAGCGGCCAAATCGATCTTTTTTTGCGTATATTTGTATATTAGATTGCCAGCAATGGCTGCAGAAATGAGTGTCGCCAGCATACCAAACTCACCAAAAAGCACCGTTCTGTACAGGGTCGCTGTTATATTTTCCATATTATAAGCAAACTCTCCTGTATCAGTATTGGAGTAATGAGTACGATTGGCCGGTGGAAAAACTGTTTTGCCATATGTTTTATACACGTCATATGACCACCATGCTGTTAAAGCAACAACAAGAAGACCGGCAGCTGCTTCTTTACCCATTATACCCGGCACTTCTGCTGCCAGAGCTACTGCAATCACACCTCTGATCTCATTATATGACAAACCTGCAATCAGTTGCTTACAAATTTGTATATCACCAAACATCATAGTTGCTGCGCCCACCGTCCTATACCCTTTATGCATTGTAGTTGTACTGTTATAAAAACCATTATTTGTAGTGCCATGGGTGTACGCATAATAATATTCAAAATTGTACAACTTAATATAGCGCGGCATCTTCACACTCAATTCTTGTGCTACTTCTCTAATAAGATTACACAATGTTGGAGCTGTTTTGTCAGTAACAATAACTTCATCACCGTCCTGTGCAGTAATTTCTGCATGGAGTGCTATAGTCTTTGCATCTTCCGATGCGTAACTGGTGATTGTTGCACACAAAAGTAACCCTGCGAAAAATACGGTTTTATTGATCATTCGAAGTTCCTTTTAAAATATTCATCTTATTTAAAGTCATTTTTAAAGTATATAATGTAAATCCATAAGAATTAAGCGTTGGTCGCATACCAGTAACATAAGCATCTAAAAACCGGTCTATATCGAGAAAATCATAGCAACATGGTTGATTACAGATGCTTTTAATATTAGACAAAGCTATAAGCGATAACCTACACGCTTCTTTGTAATCTCCCTTTTTCATGTATATGTACGCCAGATCCGCATGGTTTTTCGCATGCTTATCGCTCCATAACACAGATTTTTTAAGTACTTGCTCTTCCATCTCATCATTACCATAAACAAGATAATATATACTTTTTGTGTACTCGATCATCGAGTTAATTTCGTTATCATCTGAAACAAAATTGTCTAGCTTTGCAAATTGCACTTCGTCTATAACAGAAATAATGCTCATAAAAATAGCGCTCATAATACGCGCATACCCATTTTGCGGATCATAGGAAAGAATCTTATCCATACACTCAATTGATGCTATTTGGTCTTCACAGTAGTTATGCAACAGTCCAAGTTTAAACCATATTTCTGTGTCCCGCGGCTGCACAGTTAAATGCTCTTGCATAGCCGTTTCCATTGTTAAAAGAATTGTATTTGCCTCCTCTGCTCTTTGTTCATTATCAAACTGTTTCATTAGATCTATTAATAATTCTCTTATTTCCATTGTTTATATCTCCCGCATATTAATAACTTTTCCCATCATTTTTGTATCGGCATAATTTTTTATGCCGTAGCCGTAAATATAAAACCGTGGATGTGCTCTTAGGTGCCTATTTTCACTGATTTTTAATAGAGGAAGTGTAATTGAAGCGCTTATAGCTGTAAAGCATAAAAACGGGTGGTTTTTAAATAGTGCCGTAAGTACGCCATACTTTATTTTATGCACAAAGTACTTAACAGATAAATAATAAAACGCTACAGTATCATTCACCTCTCAAATGATAGGATTAAACAAAAGATCGTAATACTCAAACAAAAAGAGCGAGAACTCCTATGATCAAAGAAAAATCAACATTCAATCTCACCAGTGCAACCATAGACTCACTTGATGATGCATGGATACAGTTACGCCGTTTATTTAAAGGTAAACAGCGTGTGACTAAAACGCTTATCGTTGAAAAAGCGATAGAGGCTATCCTTGATGATCTTAAAACACAACATGAACAGAGCATGCTGTATAAGAAATTAACACAGTAAGCCAAAACGTACTGGTACGTGCACTATTGTTAAAAAAAACTGGTGCACATACTTTTTTGTACAAACGTTTATCTACCCAAAGTAGATTATTCTCCTCTTTGCCCAAGCGATACAGTTGCATGCGCAACAAATGATTTTTGGCGATTTATATGAAATCTGGCATTGTTTACTGGATCGCAGGTACAGTAAAAATACTGTAAAGGGTAAGGACTACTTTGGGGGAGTGTTATGAAAATACACCACTTTCTATTACTGCTTTTTATCTGGCCATTATTCTTTTCTCAAGTACCGATAGTTGGCCATGGCTTTGGCGCGTCAACGTTAGTGCGCACATCGTCTGATGCAAGAGTACCAATCAAACAACTTTGCCAGAAAGCAGTCAAAAAAAACTGTACCGTACTGAGCCGTGCTTTGCATGCACGTTCAAATAAAAAGCATGCAGTTACGGCTGCTGGTCAAAGTGAAACGAACTGGTATGTCCGCTTTGGATTTGATGCGCATGAAACTGCTGATATCTGTTGTACGCCAACGCAAGAATTTTATGTGCCTGCATTGCGTAAGTGGGTACCCGCCTATCAATTAAAAAAGGGGGACAGCTTACTCACGCTGCTGCACGCAGGCAACCCAATTGCTCATATTCGACTGATTAAAGAGCCATTACCTGTCTATGCCATTCAGGTAAAAAAAACACACGTCTATTTCGTTGGCGAGCATGATATTTGTACTCATAACATGCTGTTTCCTCTCTTTTTTAACATAGGAATTGGCACATCTTTTGGTGCCGGGGCTGCAGCAGGTGGGGCAGCTGGCGGATGCTTTGGACCAATCAGCGTGTTGGGTGGCGTGGTTGCAGGTGGCCTTATCGGCGTAGCAGTCAAATGTTTTTCAGACAAAATTCCACAGTACAATCTTCTTTTTAATAGTAATGCTTTAGCTCACTACTTTGATCAAACTGAAATTGAACAGCCACCAGTCGAATTGCCATCGCAACCGCAGCAAGTACCAGAAGAAAAGCCAAAAAAGACAGTTGAGGATTTACAAAAAGAAGCAGGGCTTATAGAAGAAAAAAGATTTGCTGATATTTATAAAAAACCGGGTGGGTTTGGTGAAGCTGTCAAAGATTTTGAAAGTTTAGGATTACGAAATGTTAAAGATCTTTCTAATGATAAAATTAAAAAAAAGGTTGGCCAGTTGCCAGATGGTAGAATGATAAATGTGAGAAATGATAGTAGCCAAGATAAATTACCAACGCTTGAAATCCAAAATCCTAAAAGAAAATCAATAAAAATTAGATACTATTGAAATTAAAGTGATAGGAGCGAGAAGATGCAAGAACAATGGAGTAGATGGGAACCGATACAAGGGTTAGCAAAAAAATATGATTTAGATTTGCTCGAAGATAGCGATAAATGTTTTAGGATTATGCTATCGGATGAAGATTCAAAATCGCGAGTGCTTGTCGTGTTTGAACACTGGACCGAAGCATATCGAAATGCAGATGAAACGTATAGATATAAGTTAATTTGTGATCTTGTCGAAAAATATGGCGAGCATTTTCACGGCTGGACTTTTTTTGAAGTTGATAACTCTGATTATGTTAAATGGTTATTTGAGCAATCGTATGGTCTAGCTGAGGGTAGAAATTTAAAGCACTTTTCTTTTATCTGTTCAAATCATGTCATTGATGTTATTGCTTTCTCTGCCCCTACAGTAGAGCTTATACCTTATCAAACAGATGAAGTCCCTACGTCAGAGCAGTGGGTTAAATGGGAACCAATAGAAAGATTGGAGCAAAAATATTCTCTAGGGAGTATTGAAGAGAGAGAAGAAGAATTGAACATTGTTCTTTTGCATAGAGAAACAAATGCGAAAGCTAAAGTGAGTTTTGCAAATTCAGTTGATTCCTATAGGAGGGGAAATATGCAGTGTAAGGATAAATTATTATACACCCTCAATAATAAATATGGTGGTGCATCATATAATTGGGCATTTTTCAAAGTAAATAACTCTCAATATGTCTATTGGTTGTTCCATAACTCGACCGATCGAATGAACGATCATAAATGGAAACACTTTTCATTTATATTAACAGGTTGTGTACTTGATGTGGTGGCGCAGTATGAACCCAAAGTGGAAATTATAAGCAAGTAACACGAAGTATTGGGGGTGCTAGAATTTCTATTCTGTGGTAGAAATGACATACTTTGGCTTAGCACTTCTATTTGCCTGTGCTTTTGCTGGGGTAATGCTCATGAGGTTATTATTTTCAAGCGTTGCGCCTTGTTTGACATAGAAATCGATTGCAGAAGTAAAAGAATACCATTGAATTTTTTCGCAGTGACTCATGGTATATATTGCTTGGTGAAAAAGCATAGAGCCTATCCCCCGTTGGCGCATTCCTGGTGCTACATATAATTCTTCAATTTTGCAACGCCCAAACTTAATAGATCCAATATCATTGCCATTATTATCGTGCGCTTTTATTTCGCTAGCGTGCAATAATCCCTTGTTGTGAGTAATAACCGTAAGAAGAAGTAGCGCGATAATTTTTTTCATAATACCCTGTATTGGTAGCACGAGATTGAATTTAATATCTAATATGCAATGAATATAAAAATAAGTCAAGGCTGCAAATCGCATTTATTCAGGCTGCTCATTTTAAGTTTTTTTGCCTGACCCAAACCAGCGAATATTGCGCTCTGCGCGCCATTCGGCGCGGGCAGTTTGCTTAGCTTTCAGCACCCGTTTGTTATATTCATGTTTGGTAAAATTTGCTGGTTTTTGTTGCAGGGCAAGGGCACGATATTGATCCATTTTGCCCGGAGGTAAGAAGTCGTGTAACGAGCCTTTTTTGCCGCGATAATCGTACAACTGTACGCAACCGTAACCCGGATGCAGTTCTGTTAATACATGTGGTGCTTGGTCCATCTGCTGTTGCAATAGGGCGATGAGATAGGGAATAAACACCGCTCCAGGCAATGGGTAAATGGGCGAATCAATGCGATAACTGGAAGGGATCCAGCCAAATGACCATAGCTCAGAATGGCCTGGGTCAGCGGTGCGCAATAATAAACGCCGACAGAGTGCGGCACATTCTTTATCTGCCAACGAAGTGATGGGTGGTACACGGTTCTTTGCTACTTTTTTAATACTCAAGTGTACTTGTTTGAGTTTTTGAGGAAGCTCAAAACTAGAACGACTTTTAAATATCCGATTAGAAAACATGCGGTTGAGTGAGAAGCAATCCATGCGCTGCACGCGATCACCGTACGAATAAAAATGGTATACCGTTTCAAATAAAGGGCTTGCAATTAGATAATCGGTTTCGGGCAAAACAGGTATACCGACGAGTGCTAGTTCATTGATGCGTAACTGTTGATGTTCGGCTTTAGTTTCTTTGGCAAAAATATCGGCAAGCTTGAGTGCAACGTTGCCCCCGTGACTGTATGCAATGATGCGGAGGAATAACTTTTTTTCTTTTAACATAGGAAGAAATGTGGTCAATAGATCTTGATATAAAATTGCTGCTTCTAAGTAGCGCATGCGCGGGCTTAGTAGCCCCGACCAACCGAAGGTATAATAGTGCCAATTACGTGTATCGCCAGCATGAGTTGCAATAGCAGAGCATAAATGTGCAAAGAGTGGCGCTACATCATTGGGAGAAAAGCAGGTATCTATCTTATGCAATCCCATATCCCCTACCGCTTGTTGCTGATAAAAAAAGAGGTCGTGGCGCAATATTTCTACGGTGCGTGCGTAATGAGTATGTGCAATTTTGTCTCGCATAAATTTAACAATGTTAGGGAGCGTTAAGTGTGGTTTTATGCTGACGATGCCATGAATAAAAATAGTTGCATAGAATGTGTTATTGTCAGATTCTGATGCGATGGATGGGGCACAATAGACAGTGGCACAAGTAATGATAGTGATGCAACTGAATATCTTATGAGTGATCTTTTTTATCTGCATTCCGTACGATATCCTTTTTTTCGTTTCGTACTCATCATTTTATATATACTCCTCAATGTACCCATGGCGCAACTTTTTTGTAGTTAAATATGGGTAATTGGTATATCTCACGCACAAGCTATTGCTTTTTTAATGAGCGTATCGCTATAGTATATCTCAGAAGGGGGAAATGGAGATGAGATATTCAATAGTCCGTAATTACGGATTTCTATTAAAAAATATTGTTTCGATTAATACGCAACTTATACGGGGCGTGTGGAGTATTTCACGATTGCCAGAACCACGGGCAACGGTATTTGGTGGCACCCACGTGTCTGCTAATAGCTATTATGCACGGCAAGCACATGTGTTGTCTCATAAATTGGCACAGGCAGGTATTTCGGTAATTACTGGTGGAGGGCCTGGTATTATGTACGCAGCAAGTTGTGGGGTGACCGACGAAGAGAAATCAAATCATGTATCGGCAAAAACGTTGGGCATTACAGTAGCCGGCTTAGAACAAACGAAAGAAATTCTCGAAAATCAATGCCTTGATCAAGTTATTGTTGTTGATCATTTTCTTACGCGCAAATGGTTAATGATGAATTTTTCGATAGCTTTTGCGGTATTTCCCGGGGGTTTTGGCACGCTCGATGAGTTAGCCGAAGTAGCAATGATGATGCAGTTGCGCCGTATGCCTGGCATTCCTCTGATTCTTATTTCAAAAGCTTATTGGCAGCCTTTAATGGATTGGTTTTCACAATCGGTATATGCGGCGGGGTTAATTAAAGCAACAGATATGCAGATTTTTCGTATTACCGATGATATTGATGAAGCATTCTTTTGGATTGCAGAGCGTTGTGAACTGTGTAATCTGACGGTGCATGGCAATAATTTAAAATAGTGATGGAGTTAAATTGGTTTCTCGAAAACCAATTCATAATACGTAACATAGTTTAGAGCGCCATGAGTCATTGGCATGGGGTATATTTGCACAAATCGCCAACCTTCGTGTCCCTGTTCTTTAATAATTTGATTAATATCTTGTTTAGGTCTATTAAGCCAGTCAACTTTTATTCGTATGAATGTATATTCATATTTCTGATGAACGCTCATAAACAACTCCTTATTTTTAATTCATGTTCTAACTGTTGGGCATTGTGATAGCAAATAGAACTAAAACCTACCGCATTGCCCGCAATAATATTTTCTTCCCGATTATCAATAAAAATGCATTCAGCTGGATCAAGGTGCAGCTGTTGCACACATTTATTAAAAGCACGTACGTCTGGTTTTTGAATCCACAGATCATGCGCAAGCGCAGTTATATGATGATCAAATAAAGACGCGATGTGGGGAAATTGAGTGCGAAACATAGCAAATGTTTTTTCGCCAATATTAGAAAACAGAATAAGTCGATGCCCTTCCTGTTTTAAGCGTCTAATAATATCAATAACCGCATCATTCGATTTTTGTGCATTCAAGAATGCAATAAACAAAGGCCATGAAGGGTCAAGCTGCGGGTGCAACTGCACTAACTCATAAAAGTATTGCTCAGGCACTCGGCTGGTGCGTAATAAATGGGCAATAGTTTTGAGAGACTGAGGATGCATGAAGCGCACGGCTAAGTCGACACGATAGCTATGTTTAATGAGATGCCAGGCCATAGAGAGATACTGTTTGTGGACAATGACGCCGTGCAAATCAAATATTATTGTTTTTGGAGGCATTGCATATCTTCTTCTTTTCGCTCAAAATCAGTTTAATATCTTTTCATTTTAGTGTATTCTTTCAAAAAGGGAAAATTTCAAGAATTCCCTTAATTTTTTGTTACCCATTTAGTTGGTATGAGCAAAGGAGTTGTTATGCAAAAACAACAAAAAACAGTTTTTACCTTGTGTGTGAGCGTGATTTTAATAAGTGCCGCCCTGGCATTTGGAGTTCAGCCACGCTTTTTTAATCTTTTTTCTCTTGGGATGCCATCGGCTATTACTTTGTTCGGCGTTTGGGCATTAGTGCCACTTATGCTTGCGAGTGCACTGCTGCCGTATTCGGCACTGTTTTTTTTAGGATTGAGCAGCCGTTTTATGTACCTGCCTACCCTCGTAGGCTCGTGGTACTTTAGTAAAGGGTTTGGGCGCAGTGGGGTAACTCTCTTGCTTATGGCAGCCTGCATGATTTTATTTGTGATTCACCCTGTTGGCGCAGATGCATGGTTCTATCCACTTTATTGGGTTATTCCGGTGCTTATCTCGTTAACAGCCACGGATATGGTATTTGCACGTTCATTAGCAACCGTTTTTGTAATGCATGCGGTCGGTTCTGTGCTCTGGTTATATACCGTGCCTACTACACCTGATTTGTATAGAGCGCTCATGCCAATAGTACCGTTTGAACGACTTGCCCTTGCTGCTGCAATGACTCTTATCCATTACCTCTTTGTTGTGGGGTACCATTTTTGCAAAACACATAAACAAATGTTATCGACATCTTGGGTGCCAAAAAGGAACATGTGGAGCAAGTATCAATAAAACATTTAGCCTGCATTATGGATGGCAATCGTCGCTACGCTAAGGTGCATGGTCAGCCATCGTATGAAGGACATAAGGCAGGGGTGCAAGCGGTAAAAAGGGTGGTTGAGTTTTGTTTGCAGCAGCATATATCATATCTTACCCTGTATGCATTCTCTTTAGAAAATTTTAATCGTACCGCCGCTGAGCTTGCCTATCTGTTCGATTTAGTGGTGCAGGGAGCGCGGTCGTACATGCAAGACCTAGTAAAATCTGGTGTGCGTATGACCTTTGTGGGGGACAGACAACAGTTCCCAGCACACGTATTGCCTGCAATAGAGACATTAGAAGAAACAAGTAAAGACGGCAAAGCATTGCACGTTCAAATTTTATTTTGTTACGGCGGGCGTCAAGAGATCGTCAGCACCGTGCGTCACCTGGCACAGCAAGTAAAAGCAGGGGTTATAGAGCCCAATGATATTACTGATGCACTATTCAATGAGCGGTTATGGACTAATGGCATGCCGGCTCCTGATCTTATTATTCGTACTGGTGGTGTGCGGCGGTTGAGTAACTTTTTGTTGTACCAAGCAGCATACAGTGAGCTTTATTTTACCGATACGTTTTGGCCTGCTATTCAAGAAACCGATTTGTTCGAAGCGGTGAACTATTTCATGTCTGTTAAAAGAAATTTTGGTAGGTAACTATGATTGCCGTGTTAGGTGCTGGTGCGTGGGGTACTGCCATTGCGCATTTGTTAGCAACGAATGGACATTCCGTTCGGCTTTGGTGTTTTGAACCGGAAGTTGCCGATATGATTAATCAAACACGCAATAATGCACGGTATATGCCAAATATCGTATTACCCAACGCCATTCATGCAACTGCATCATTAGCAGAAGCATTGCAAGGCGCAGCAATAGCATTTCAAGCTATTCCCGTAGCGCATATGCGTTCTGTGTTATCATCAGTGCGTCCAGTGGGGCTCAAAAGCATAGTCAATTTAAGCAAAGGAATTGAGATTGGCACTGCACTGTTGCCGCTCGATATCATTCGTGATGTATGGGGTGATGACGTGCCGGGGGTAGTTGTTTCTGGCCCCAGTTATGCGCGTGAACTCATGCATAAACAGATGACCGGTTTTGTAGTTGCAGCGCATGAAAGTGCGGTTGCGCAGCAGGTTGCGGCACTGTTGACTAATACGTATTGTGTAGCTGATATCTCTACGGATATACATGGTATACAGCTTGTTGGCGCTTATAAAAATGTTATCGCTATTCTGATTGGCGCATTGCAAGGTATAGGCTGTGGTGATAATGCACAGGCTCTGCTGTTTGTACGGGCACTTGCCGAATTGAAAAATCTTATACGCCAGTATCACGGTGATGAACAGTCTGTGTATAGTTTAGCAGGCATTGGTGATAGTGTATTGAGTGCATTTGGGGGTCTGAGTAAAAACAAGGCGTGTGGGCAGTTGATTGGCACAGGGGAATCTTTAGAGTCAATAGAACAAAAGCTGGGTAGATTACCCGAAGGAATCAATACGTTACGTGCGCTTGAGCCGCAAGTTACGCGTCATTGGCAGCAGTTCCCACTCACACACATACTTATCCGCATAGTTTCTGGTCAAGAAAAAGCGCACGCGTTGCTTTATTCAATCAAATAATCATGGGTGCTATCATGCACAAGCAGTTGTATATTTGGTGCCTGTGAGAGATTAATAACAGTGCCTTGCGCTGGGCGCTGAGCTGTTACGATACAATTAGTGCAAAGATGGGTGCTATTTACTGCAACATCATGCACGAGCAACGGTGCCAAGCTCTGTTGAGCTAATATATTTTTTGCTTCTTGCGCTGTTATATGCGTGAGATTGGGCATAATCACTAAAGTAGGAACCGATTGCGTGATGTACAGATCAATGCCTTGAACAGGGATTGGTGTTCCAGTGGTAGGGGTTTGTCCAATGCACATGTCTGGAATGCTGCGATAGGGAATTCGGTGAAATTTCCCTTTAATGCTGTTTTTTTTCAAATCTTCGTTAATGGTGTCTTTTTTTTGTCCTTCGTATGAAGGGGCCAGCTGCGTAGAGCTCAGACACGAGAGAGTACAAAAAACCGTTTGCTTGGCTTTAATATGCTCACCAGCACTCGGCTTTTGATTTATAATAGTGTGGGCCGGTTTTTGGTCATCAACAACAGTCTGTATAATGCGCAGGTTAAGATCATAGCGGTGAGTAAGAGTACACGCTTCGTACAAGGGCATGCCGACTAATGTGGGGCAAGTAAATGAAGCGGTAGTAAAAAGGCGATCTGCAAGGTAGTAGCCGGTAAAGAAGCAAACAAATGGTGCAAGCCATGCATAGGGAAAGATACGTTTTAGGAGCTTCATGTACTGCCTACCTTAGATATGTGGATGGGGGATTTTTGAAGAATCCATGGATAGGCTATAAGCCGGATTCTGTAATCAGCCTGCAAAGACCGAACGACAATCATTTATCTGACGCGATCTACCAGCACGTTTAAATCGAAACGAATAATCGTACGCGCTATTTGATCTTGCTCCAGGGAGGGTTTGCCCGCTCAATCCATTACTGATATTGAGCAGTGTGCTTTTACCACACTTTTTCACCCGTGCCTTTTTTTGGTTGAAAAAAGGCGGTTATTTTCTGTGGCACTTTCCGTTGATTTTAACATCACCCTTGATTGAATATAACTTCTTCCAAGGTCCCTTATTCGTTAGGAGTCCGGACTTTCCTCTCAGCGCGAAGATGTCTTGCGATGAGCGATTGTCCACCTATCCATGTAACCATATTTCAATAATAATACAATTAGTAACAGTGTAGCAAAAAATGCAGGTCCTGTATAGGGTATAAAAAAGAATGTAGCATGGGCAGGGAGCGCAAGTATATATTCATGGATATAGGCAAAAAACAGTATAATGCCAGTGCACACCACCGTGCTTTCTCCATTAAAAAAAATGCGTACATAGCGAGTGCTATTGATAACCGCAATAAGCATAATCAGCGGAGTGATGATAGTGCTAGCAATACAAAAATCCCGCACCAATACCCACGCACTTAAAAAGCAAATGCGTGCATGTGAAGTTGGTTGCAAGAGTGATATGCATAGCCATACAAATACTAATTGTAGAGCGCTCCAAGCACAAGCATAAGAAATCAAGAGTTCAAGTATGATAAGAGTAAAGGTGATTGTATAAAATTTTTTAGTTGGCAATGCATTAATCATTATTAATCTTTGTATTATTATTTCATTTGTTAATAATATATTGACAAGTTTCTGTATTACAGTAACATAACCAGTGTCATCTGTGTAAGAATATAAGAACTATCTTTTACATAAAGGATTTTACATGAAAAAGTTTTTGATACTCTCACTTCTTGTTGTTTCAACAGTTGGCTTTGCGCAAGAACAAGCAGCTGATGCAACGGTAAATACTGTGTTTACTAAAGAAGAAAAAATAGAACTGAATAGTAACATTGCTGCGGTAGAGAATAAAAATAGTACTGATACGGCAAAAGTTACAGATACGAAAAAGAAAAACTTTGTAAGCGAAAAAGTTGAAAAAGCAGTTAATTACCTGCGTACTGTTAAAGCTGCTGATGTAAAAGCATGTTTGAAAACAAAAGAGTTCGCAATTTTTTCTGTTGCAACAGCTGCCGTAGTTACAGCAGTAATTGCAGTAAAAAAATGCACATGGATTCAAAAAAAGCTTGGCTTAACTCCTAAGAAAAAGCTTCATACTGAAGAATTCTTAGTGTAAATTACACGAGTTGAATAAATTGTAAAAAGAGCCGTATGAAAATACGGCTCTTTTTTTTGCCTATGCGAGAAAGTGCCGCTTACATGTATTCCCGTGTTATCACTTCCGTTATTACCACGCTTCTTTTATCTAGCTGTATTGGCGCTGGTATATTTTTCTACATCTATGGTTCATACACGGTGGTCGACTTGACCGTGCTTGATAAGTTTCGTGAAGATGTGCCATCAATTGTGCTCAGCGATGATGGAGCAGAAATCACCCGATTTTCTGTTGACAAACGAGTTCCTGTGTCTTTTTCACTTATTCCTGTACATGTGGTTAATGCATTTGTAGCAGCGGAAGATCATAATTTCTGGGCTCACCACGGTATATCAATTAAAGGGATTGTGCGATCAGTGCTTATCAATTGTTATAGGCGCCAAATAGTACAAGGTGCAAGCACCATCACGCAGCAGTTGGTAAAGCTTCTTTTTTTTGATGCGCGTAAAACGATTTCTCGCAAGATAAAGGAACAGCTTTTTTCATTAGTAATAGAAGCGCAATGCACTAAAGAACAGATTATGCAGGCGTATTTGAATAATGTATATTTTGGTGCAGGTATTTATGGTGTAGAAGCAGCCGCACAACGGTTCTGGGGTAAATCTATTAGTGACTGTACAGTGACGCAAGCAGCAACCTTGGCGGCCATTGTAAAATCGCCAGCTTGTTATTGCCCGCTGTATTGTCCATTGAGCGCTGTGCAACGACGCAACGTTGTATTGCATAGCATGCGCATGTTGGGATTAATAGATGATGCATGTTATCAAGAAGCAAAAGCAGAAGAGCTGTGCATTAAACAAGAAGAGAAACAAGAGTGGGGGCTGTTTATTCGTGAGTATGTGCGGCAACAAGTTGAACAGATAGTAGGTAAGAAAAAGTTGTACAGCGGCGGGTATATCATTCACACCACGTTTAACCGTACCATGCAAAAGCAGGCAGAACAGGTATTTAACCAAAACCTACTTAATTTAAAAAATAAGTTAGGTTCCGATATTAATGGTGCATTACTGTGCATGGCGGTTGATACGGGTGAAATTAAAGCAATGATTGGCGGCGACAACTATGCGCAATCACAATTTAATCGTGCCATGCAAGCAAAGCGACAGTTCGGTTCTATTTTTAAACCGATCATTTATTCAGCGGCTATGCGCAGTGGCCTTACATTTGCGCATGCTGAAATTGATGAGCCGTTGAGTATAGATGTGCATGGAAAAGTATGGCAGCCCCGCAATTACAATGAACGGTTTGAAGGGGAAATGACGTTAGCATATGCGCTTACGCACTCAAATAATATCGTGACTATTAAAACATTGCTTTCAGTGGGTATTAGTAACGTTATTGCATTAGCAAAGAAATTTCATCTCCATGGATTGCCACCATATCCATCGTTGGCGCTCGGCTGTGTTGATGGCACGTTAAAAGAAGCGATCGGTATGTTTAACGTCTTTGCTCACGATGGAACGTATGTTGAACCAAACTGTATTCGCGCGATCAAAACACACAACGGTATTACCGCTTTTAAAGTGAATGCAACAGCAGAGCGAGTGCTTTCTTCGGGTGTAGTTGGTCAATTGGTACGGGTGTTGAGTTTAGGAATGGGACGTTTGCTCGCACGCAAAGGTGAACAGTTAACTACCGAATGCATTGGCAAAACAGGTACCACCAATGACTGCCGTACGTGCTGGTTTTGCGGTTCGACGCCCAGCTATACCACTGCTGTGTATATTGGCTTTGACGATAATCGTTCCATGGGTAAAGATGTGTACCCCGCAGCAACGGCATTTCCTATCTGGGTGCAGTTTAATCAGTTACTGGCGCATGAAAAGAAACAGTTTGCTCTTGATACTGCCCTGCGTGAAATTGCAGTCAACCGCTACACTGGTGAGTTGTGTGCACGCAATGATAACGCTGCGTTTAATTTGCTAGTGCTTTAATAGTTCTAAATCTTTTACGTCCCACCACCCCTTTTCTTCCCACCAAGGCTCTTGTTTTACCATTGGAGGTGTTTCTACATCTTTAAAGGTAAGTTTTCCATCCCCTGAGTAGGAATAAATTACATTATCTAAATAGGGAATAGGTCCAGCAGCTACTTGCGTATAATCTGCATTCGGATTAATTACAACACCTCTTATTATAAGTCCCGTTTCTATGCTGTAATACTTATTCAGCCTTGCAGTAAAATTCTTGCTCAGTATTGCAGTTTGACCAGGAACTAGTGGATGATGGATATAAGGCCCATTAAATCTTCCAGTAGGCTTTGAAGCAATATCTATAGCTATGCCAATAACAATATTTTGATTTGAATTGTTAACTATATAACTATCTGATTTTAATGAGCTATAACAGATACTCATTCCCATAATTAACAATAAAAAGAATAGTTTTTTCATAAGTTACTCCATTTTTATAGCATTATTGCTACTACAATTATACCACACTCGCCTTTGATCAAGTCAATAGAATGCTTGCTTCTCGCTCGCGCGCAATGGCATAGTTATGGTACTAAAAAGAAGGAGTGTGCTATGAAGTGTAGAGTGATGGTGCTGTTACTGACGTTAAGCATAGGTAGATATGTGCGTGCCGATCAAGATACCGATTCGTTTAACCAAAATTTTGACCAAACAACCACGCAAATTAAAGGAGCATTTACCGGAGGTATTAATTCAGTCAAAGGAATGGGGATGGGGTTTGGTATGGTGCCCGATTCGTATCAATACACTTATCGGGTGTATAACGATACACCGGTACCCATAACTATTGGTGAAGAAAAGCAAACATCAGTTATGGGCGCGCGGTTTGGGGGTAATTTGAATAAAAGTGTTGCGTTAGCACCATTTACTAATTCTGGGGAACAGTTTTACAAACGAAAGCTTTTCTTTTCTATTTGGTTGAGTACACAAGAAACAAATGGCAAATCGAATGCTTTTCCTACTACGATAGATCAGCTGAAAGAGATGCAAAAAAAGACGTTCAATACAGCAGATAAGGGAACGCAGCAAAAGAATAAATTTTATGATCGGTTGCTTACTTCGTGGGGACCAGATGATAGCAATGTGTACTATTACCGTGTGTTTAGTAGGCGCGGTGCCCTGGTAGGAGAAAGCCTTGATGTTAAAGGCGAAGGAACTGCATTTTTAGGACAATTTATTAATAACAGCAACAAAGAAGTTCAGCTGGCGTTTACTTATGATGCCACTCCATACACGGTAACATTGGAACAGAAAACGTTTAGCATGCTTCAAACAAAAGCAGATGCGCCAAACGCAATTCGCCCACCGGTTGGTACTGACCGTGGCTTTACCATTACCGATGGAACTACTCCGCTTGCATACATACCCATTGCTCCTTTTGGTATTTGTAACGTGAGTAACACAGGTACCGAGAAAAACCCCAAATGGACGTTAGAATCTTCGCTATTATATTCATACGAATTATACAATGATGGTAGTGCGCTTCGCGTTGATGCACAAGGGTTAGGGATTGGCAATTTTTCTCAGCCGATCAATGGATTAATTCGTGATATTACCCCTGTAGCCTGTTCGCTCTGGGTAAAGTCAACGGCGCAATTGAAAGAGCAAATAAAAAAAGCACAAAAAGATAAGCAGTCACCAGAAAGCAGTGCAGAACTTTTATTTGATGAACCATATACCATTTGGATCAGTTATCAAACTAAAGATTTCCAACTGCTGAAACAAATGAATGTGGGCCAACTGTTTAACTTTTCACTGATTCGACCCTGCGTGAATGAAAAGCAGGCTTGGTTATATATTGTTGCATTATCCACTAATGATGCAGCTAAAGCTAAAAAATTTATGACCAAATTGCACACCGGTTCTTTGGGCAAGCAAGCATTTTTTACCGCAATTAAAGACCCCTACAATACTACTGATATTCAAAATAATTTAAAACCGAATAGCAATGGATTATTAATAGAGCAAGACACTAAAATACGGGGAGTGGTGCTATTGGCAGACTGTTTTTTCCCTCAAGGGACTGGTTCGGGTACCTATTACTATGAGTTGAACCCGAGTGTGTTGCGTGTTGACCAGTTTGCGCAAGGGATATTTTTCGACAAAAAATACTATAGTGGTGCGGATGATAAGGTGCAATTGAGCGATAGCGTACTGCGTGAATTGGGAGAGAATCTAAAAAGATGGATCTTTGATTACCGCAAAAATGCTGCTACTACCATTGCCGATATTAAGCAGTACGTAATTGCGCACATAGATACTAATTTTATAACCAACGGTGCCTTAAACAGTTATGGTGAACAGTTTTTCCAGCAACTGATTAAAGGCCCCGTGAGCATTGAACATTATCCGGTAATTCGTAAGGCAGGGTTAAACTATTTTGTTTTTAGCTTGGGAGCAAAACCTGACGGTTGGCCATCGAACAAGTGAAGAGCACAATGGGTTCTTGGGTCGATTTTTCACTTTTACAACCCTAGCTTACTTTGCATCGTTTGATCAAATGTGGAGCGGTCTTTTGCTAGCTGTGCTTGGCGTAATACCGTAACGCGTTCTGGGTGTGCGCGTGCGCATTCTTGTGCGTTATTTACTTGGTGCGCTGTCGAATCGATTTCCAAGGGAATAGTAATAATAGGAATTTCAAAAAAGAGTGATTCAAAGAGTGTGCCTGCGCCAGCACGGCACACCACAATATCTGCAGCTCGATAGTACGTTTCAATGGCATGGTGGTAGGTAAATACCTGTGCAGTAATACCATGCTGTGCGTATAATGTGCTAAAATCGTTATGATCAAGATGCCCGGTTTGATGAATAACTTGTATCTTACTGTGTAATGTAGGGTGCGCGCACACCCAGTCTTTTACCAGGGTGTTTAAAAAGATTGACCCTTGAGAGCCACCCAACACCAGCACCGTTTTTTTTTGCAAATCAAAAGAAAGTTGTTCTCGTGCGTTGTCTTTTGAGATCAATTTGTGTTTATCAAATTTGAGTGGATAGGGGTGCGCCTTTGTTTTATGGGTGGGGAAAAATTTCTTACTCGTTTCAAAGCTGACAAAGATTTCGGTGCACAACACAGCCATATATACCGCAGCAATACCAGGAACGGCATTGAGCTCGTGCAGCGCTATGGGAACGCGTGCTAGATAGGCGCCAATAGACACTGGTAAGGAAACATAGCCACCAGTGCTGATCACTAAGCTCACTGATTGCTGTTTTAAAATAGTGTAGCTGCGCCAGAATGACCAAAGAAAATAATATACATTTTTAAAGAATGAACGTGAGAATCGTGGTTTTTGATCTGCCGGTAATGGAATATGGGTAATAAACGGGTATTGCGAAAGAATGGTGTAATCGAGATGCGTTTGTGAAGTGAAAAAAATTAGTCGCGTGTTAGGATCTTTTTTTTTGTACTGTTGAGCAATAGTGAGTGCGGGGATAATGTGCCCTCCCGACTTGCCGGCAACCAGTGCTATAGTTTGTGCGTGTTCAATGCGTGGTTTTTTTGTGTTCATGGCTTGGGTGTTTTTGCTTGAGTGTATAGGAGTATAGCTGTTATACCTCTTTTTTATAGCACATAACGCAGCGGGTGTCTAAAGCTGGGAACAATAATTCAATGAATTTGCAAAATGCGCTCATGTCCTTCGATACATTCGACTTCGTCGAACACTCAGGATGAGCGCGGTTATCGCTTTTTCTTAATTTGTTTCACTCGTGCTAGTTGGGGTTGGTTTTGAAATGAATAATATGGCCTTACGTAAATAGGGATTTTCTGTATTTTCAGCTAAATGTTTTTGCAACTCTTGCATTGCTATTTCACGCTGATGGAGCGTACAGAGGATTTCTACTTTAAGCAGGATTGCCGGAACATGACGAGGATGGTTTTTTATATGAGTATTTAAAATGGTTAAAGCCTGCGGATAAGCCTTTGCGCGATGCAGTTGTAAAGCATATTGAAAAAGATCTTTTCTCCTATTTTGTTTTTGATGTGCGATGAGGGCGATCTGATTTTCTACTCCATCATGATGCCCTACAAGGGTTAAAAATGCCTGGTACCCGCGCATTGCCTGATCCAGGTTGCCTTGAGTCTCATGTATCAAGCCAAATAAAAGCCACCCTTGCTCAAATTGCGGATTGCCAGTAATAGTGTGTTGAATATGCGCCTGCGCTTTTTCCATATTATTCATGCGTAGGTATACCTGCGCACATAAAAAATGGAAAAGAAAATGGGTATGCGCATCTTGCTGGTGATCTAAGAAATCGTGAGCAACTGCTAAAGCTTGGGAAGAAGAGCCATTGCGTATATGAGCTATGGCGGCGCTATATGCTATCTCTGGTAAGTGTTTATGGGTATTGTGTAAACTGATCATGAGCCTATCTGCTTCTGCCGCGTTTCCCATAATTTCAAATGATTTCGCCAGTATTACCTGTTGATGTGGCAAGTGCGCTAATTTTTTGGTAATGAGTGGCGCCATGGCAAGCACATCTTGATAATATTGCTGGCCAAAGAGATAATCGATGTATCCGGCATACGCATACACAGATCCATTATTGTGAATAATTTGTTGTAACGCCACTTGCGCTGCATGGCTATTGTGTTCTAAATGGTTATATAGCCCCCACAAATAGAGATGCATATGATCTGTTTCTGATGAGTGATGAGGTATGGTTCCTGTGAGTGGTAGCGCGAAAAATAAGAGAAACCATACTTTTTTCATTCTTTCTCCTGGCATATTTTTTCAAAAAATCTTTTTAATGCATTCGCTAATGCTTTATCTGGTACGCGTGCTAATGCTTGTATTTCTTGCTGATGCAGCGCCACTGCTTTATTATTGCGCTGGGTTGATTCTTTCTGGTGTTTTTTCAGCAGCTGTTTGTTGCGCGTACGTGGTACCTGTTTTAAGCGTACTTGTTTTATCTTTTTATCGTCTAGGGTTCGATTGATTTTTTGCAAAAGAAGCGGTGATAACAGATGGAGCTCTTGTAGCCAACAAGAATCGAATACACCGAGCGTAATGACAGTATCATCAATTTTTTCGATAACTACATGTGCTGCAAGATCCCCTATGATATCTGGCCATTGTTTAATGATAGCAATCTTCCAATCACTGTTTTGATAGGTAGAGAGCAATTGTGCAACGAGCGTGTGAATTGTGTTCATAGAGGGCTTGCCTATTGCTAATAATGGGGACTCATAATAAGAGATAATATAAAAAGTGTACCCTAATTTTGACAAATTGCGCTACTTACTTTATAAGTATTGCATATATTTTTTATTGTTATTAGTGAGGATTTTTTGCATATGAAAAAAATAATTGCATTATTTATTATTACACTGTCGGCACCGGTATCTGCTATGGAAAAGAAACAAAAAGAAAATGGTGATCGTGCGACAATAGCCGCGCAGCTTCTTTTAAAAAGCACCGAATCAAAAGAACTGCATTTTACTTCTCCATGCGGTAATGGAACAACCGCTTTGCTTACTAAAGAAGATACTAACAAGAACCATACGTCACATACGGTATCGCATGAGTGGGCGGACAATTTTATCGGATGGTTTTATTTGCAAAAATAATTAATACGTATTTTTTGTTAATTCCTGCGCATGCAATGTAAGAATTACGGTACGCCAGAATAGTTTGCTACTTCCGGGCATAGGAAGCTGTACGCTTTTATGTGCTAAGATAGCAAGCATTTTTTCGCATACCAATGCGCGTTCTCTATACTGCTGTACGCTCTTTTCATACTCTTGTTTCCAGTATATCCACACTGCTTCAAAAAGGGTTATAGTTATCTGTTCGGTAGGGGCATCTTGCTCGATGAGCTCGTGCGCAGCGAATAGATGTTCTGGTGCTAATTTTGTGGTGCAATACGCAAATAGCGGGTGAATGAACGGAGTGGCTGTTGTGGATACCTGATGTGTTATGCAGCGAGATTTGATGGTAGAAAGTATAGCATGCTCAGCCTCTGCCAATAAAATAAAGTAGTAACCAGTAGGTGGTTCTTCTAAGAGCTTTAGTAAGCTATTGGAACAAAAACTGTTCATTTGATCCGCCTTGGCCAACACAATATAAGAAGGGTTCAAAACATCTGCTTGAAACGTAAGATGCTTAAATACCGGTTCTAGTTGATCTTTTGTATAATTTTTTTCAGGGCAAATCCACAGTAAAGACGGGTGTTGTTTGGCGTGTATCGAACGGCACGTGGTGCAGGTGTCACACCCTTCCTGTGCACAGCAATTGCGCTTAATCCAAGAGAGAGCCATCTGTGCAGTTGCTTCTTCGGGGCCTGTCAAAAGATGTGCAGGATGATGTTTAATGAGTGATTGGTTCATGCGGTTACTTTGGCGTACGATTGCAAGATAGGAGCAATGCTCTGTACGAGTTCTGCGTTGATTTGGTAGATCGGTTTAGTACCATCCAAAAATAACACATTTTTACGTTTTTTAAAAAGCTCTCCGTAACCGTGTATTAATTTTTCAAAAAATGCAGCGGGTTGGGTATCAAATGATTCTTGTTTACCCCGTTGCTTTCTTCGCTCACACGCTACCACGGCATCGATATGTAAATATACCGTGAGATCTGGTTCGATATGATTCATAACCCATCGGTTAATCATTTGGATCATGGTGATATCAACCCCTTGCGCGTATCCTTGATACACTATAGATGAATCAGCGCTACGATCTGAAATAACAATCTCACCACGCGCAAGTGCCGGTATAACTAATTGTTGCATATGCTGTGCTCTATCGGCAGCAAATAGTAAGAAAGTTGCTATAGGATCAAGTGCGGTATGGTGATTACCAATTAACTCACGTAACTCTTTGCCCAACTGCGAAGCGCCAGGTTCTTTGGTTAAGGTCACCGGATAGCCATGGTTGAGTAAATAGGTGGCAAGTGCATGCGCGGCGGTTGTTTTTCCAGAACCATCTATCCCTTCAAATGTGATAAAAAAACCCCGTTTTGGTTCTTTCATGCCGTTATCCTTTGGTATTGTAGTACAGCTATAGGTTGAGATATATTATACTATAACAACTGTTCTTTTTCGGAAAGGCTATGATTGCTATGCAAACCTATTTTTTTGAGAAACTGCGTGCATCATTGTATGAACAAGGGCGTATGATACACGTTAGTTCAATATTGGAGCGTACCGCACAAAAATATCCCGACCATTGTGCATTAGAATGTAACGATCAGTCACTCACGTATCATCAGTTACATCAGCAGGCGATGTTATTCGGTGCGCTGTTGCGTGAACGCAATGTGCGTATCAATGATAGGGTAGTGCTTATTTATGAAAATTCGATTGAATTTTATATTGCCTATTTTGGTATTTGGCACATTGGTGCTATTGTTGCGCCATTAAATACCTTTTTGCATGAACGGGAACTGGTACATATCATTAATGATGCAAAACCTACTGCTATTGTAATGAGTGAACCGTTTGAACGGCGATTCGCTGCGTTGAAAGAAAAAGATTTCAATGGTATAGCATGTATAGGCGATGCGGACATGCAAAAGATACGCAAACACAGCGAAACGGTTCCTTTGTCTGCCGCGGTATATCGTGAACCAGATGAGCTAGTGGCACTTTTATACACATCGGGAACCACTGGGTTTCCTAAAGGGGTTATGTTAAGTTCGCGCAATATTTTAACAAACTTAGCGCAAGGGCTCTGTTTAATAGCTGTTGATAAATCGGATAAAGTGTTAGCTGCATTACCCTTATTCCATAGCTTTGCCCAATGGGTGTGTGTTTGGGCAGTACTTTTTGTTGGTGGCACCGTTATTATAGTTCCGCGCATAGAAAGAAAATCGTTACTCGATGGATTGCGTCGGTTCCCAACATTTATTGTAGGGGTGCCCGCATTGTACGGTCTTTTTTGTTTGATGAAGCAGATATCGTTCGATACCGTTCGTTATTTTGTATGCGGTGGCGATGCATTGCCTGATAAAATACGCATCGGGTTCGAGCTGTTATATCGCCGCCGGTTGTGTAATGGGTATGGATTAACCGAAGCATCTCCTTTCGTCGCTATTAATTTCGACGACCTGTTATTACAGCCTAATACGGTGGGCCGATTAGCTCAGGGGTTACAGTGTAAATTGCTTGATGAGCAAGGTAATGCGGTTGCGCCGGGCAATAAAGGAGTGCTGTGGGTTAAAGGAGAGAACATTATGCTTGGTTATTATAATGCGCCAGAAGCAACACAAGCAGTATTAAAAGATGGATGGCTTGATACAGGCGATTGGGCGTTTCTTGATGATGAACAACGGCTGGTGATTGCAGGGAGAAGCAAAGATCTGATCGTACATAAGGGTATTAAGATCTACCCTCCCGAGATTGAAAACATCTTGCTGAGCGATGGAGCGGTTGTGCAAGCAGCAGTAGTAGGACAGCATGACGAATCAGTAGGAGAGATCCCTGTAGCATTTGTGGTGCTCAAAGAAGGAGCTCTTTTTGATGAAATGCATTTAAAAGCGGTATGTCAGTCGCATCTTGCAGCGTATAAAGTGCCTCGCGCTATTTACCATGTTCCTGCACATGAGTGGCCGATGACGCCGCTCAAGAAAGCAAATAAAAATGTATTGCGCACATGGTTAGTGTCTGGATTTCCGTTCGGTACGAAATAATTATTGGGCTATAAAAGAATGAAGCGATGAAAAAAAAAATTGTACACGTCATTTCTAGTTTAAAGCGCGGTGGCGCTGAATCATTATTGATAGATCTAATTAATGCGTTGCCGCATTATGAGCATGTAGTTATCTATTTTCATGACGGGTTTAATCGTAAACGGTTAGATAGCATGGGCATTCGATCATATCGTGTTGCTGGATTAATAAGCAACTTTGACCCGCTATTTTGCCTGCGGTTCTATCGGCTTCTTTTTACGTTAAAACCTGATGTTATTCATGCATCACTGTGGGCAGCTAATTTTCTTACACGCATCTACGCGGCGCTGTTTCGTGTACCGTGCGTGCAGGTCATTCACTTGGGAGTGAATTGCGATGGTGCTGTGCGTAATATGTTAGATAAAATCTCATTTTTTATGGCACAAGAAGTGGTTGCCGTTTCTGATGGGGTCTATCAATCATTGGCTGAAAAAAAGTTCTTTGGTGCGCGGCAGGTACAGGTGATATCTAATGGGGTTAACTGTGCGCATATCAGAGCAGAAGCTCAGCGTGCGGCAATTACTCGTGCGCAGTTGGCTATCGATGAATCATACTTTGTTATCGGATCGGTAGGGCGTTTGATACCGCGCAAAAACTACCAATTTTTGCTGCACGTATTTGCTGCATTGATTAAAAAAAATCCTAAAATGCATCTCGTTATTGTAGGGTTTGGCCCCGAAGAGTGCGCTTTAAAATTACTTGCCGACAGACTTGGCATTGCAGAAGCAGTGAGTTTTGTAGGAGAACAAACGGCGTTTGGTTACTTTCCTTTATTTGATTGCTTCGTGTTGCCGTCTTTGCAAGAGGGTATGTCGATTGCATTGCTTGAAGCGTTCTGCTTTGCTCTGCCGTGTGTGATAACGCATGAAGACAATGCACATGAGGTAATTGTTTCTGGTCTCAATGGCATTCTAGTGTCTGCACAACAAGAGCAGCTGTGTAATGCATTACAAATGCTTATAGATGACCCGCTGTTGCGCAATGCATTAGGAGTACAGGCTTATAAAACGGTCATTGAGCAGTTTAGTATAGAGCGTATGGCACGTTCATATGACGCGCTATTTAGTAAAAAACTGGGTGATCAAGGACCACGAGCAATGCCCGTCCGGCATTGAGTTTTCTAGTTGAAATATTGACTAAAAAAACTGATCCTATGCCTTCTTGTAGATAACACGGTTTGTTTGTTTAATGGCTCTCAGTCAATCGTTACGAAAAGAAGCGACAAATAGATTGCTTTTTCTTCTTATTCGCTGTACATTTCTTATATCAATAAGTACTCATTTAATTGCGAATAACCTCCATTTCCCCTATCCGTGACGTAAGTCTGGGTGGGGGTTTTTTATTTTAATAGAAGTTTTTTGTTAGATAGGCACGTCCTGAATCACCAAAAATGGCAACGCATACTGCCCCAGCGGGCAACGTTTTAGCGTACTGATATGCCCCATAGGCAACCGCGCCACTGCTTGGCCCGAGTAAAAGCCCATGGGTACGGGCCATTGTTTTTAACATCGCTAATGCGTCAACATCGGTAACCCCGATAATTTCATCAATAACCGATTTATTAAGAACTGGGGAAGCAAAGTCGATACCAATCCCTTCAACGGTATACGGTTTGGGATTACCCTGTGTTGCATGCCATGAGTTGGCAGAATCGAGTGCTATAATTTTGATTGCGGGGTTTTTTTCTTTCAAATATCTACCCACGCCACTTACGTGGCCCCCGGTTCCCGCTGCTGCAAAAAAATGGGTAACGGTGCCATTCGTTTGTTGCCACACTTCTGGCCCTAATGAATAGTAATGCCCTTGTGCGTTGGATACATTAAAATATTGGTTCGGCATAAAAGAGTTTGGCGTTTCTTGATGAATGCGCACGGCACAAGAATGGTAGCTGCGGGGATCTTCAAGATGTTGCGTTGAAGGATTAATAATCACCTGCGCCCCGTACGCACGTAACGTATCTAATTTTTCTTTACTAATCTTTTCTGATACAGAAATAATAACTTTATATCCTTTAACGGCACCAATGAGCGCTGTTGCTATACCTTGATTACCCGAAGAGGCATCGATAATAGTCCCCCCCGGTTTTAAACGGCCCGTGCGCTCTGCTTCTTCAATCATGTATAGAGCAGAACGATCTTTTACACTACCGCCAGGGTTGAGATATTCTAATTTTGCTAAAAAAGTTGCGTTCGTATCAAAATTAATTGATACGAGCGGCGTGTTGCCAATTGCTTGTAATACATTTTTAAACATATGAATTCCTTATGGTGCTTTTAATGCATTAAGGGTACGGTTATGCATATTTTTTGTAAAGATCTAGTATACGCTTTCATTAGCACAGGAGTAGAAAAATACCTTGATTTGTAGAAGGCAAATCAGTACAGTAATATCACTTTTAAATACATATATACAATTGTAGATTCGAATAAAAGGATATTTATGGTATTGTGCCTGAGCTCTTTTTCTGTGCTCATCAGTGCAGTTATTTTTTTTTGTAATGTGCAGGCAGCAAATTTTGCAGATACAGCATCGCTTATAGTACAACCGCAAATCAGTTCGTATGCAACATTTGCAACCTACAACGAAGCATGCGAAAACCAACATTCCAAAGATTTGCAAAAGATATTTACTGATGCTTGTGAAAAGCTGGAACAAAAAAAATATAATGAAGCAGCGGATGGTTTTAAAAATGCAGCCGCCCAAGGACATACAATTGCGAAATATTATTTGGCACATCATGTGTTTACGAACGAATATCCGTCTCGTCAACAGCATGCAAAAATGCCGCACCTGTTTTTAACCAAAAAGTACAACCCCTTTGTGCATGGCGCAAAAGCAGATGAGTGTTTTAATTATTTAAATGGAAACCATTACCTTTCTGGGCAACTTTTAATGGCACAGTTGTTTTCCTGGAAGCGCGATTATGCAAAGGCGAATATTCAGCTATGGTCTGCGCTACAAGTACCTGAGATGAATGTATATGATGCCAAGTTGAAGCACTGGGTCATTGCACCATATATACATGAGCCTGCCTATGCGCAAGCATATAGGGAATGTATACAGAATGGGTGGTTTTCTGCAGCGTATGAATCGCTGCAAAGGCTCTGTTGCATAAATTATTATACATGGAAGGAAGAGCTGAGCTTGTTTAAAGTGAAGGAGTCGGGTGAAATTGAATATAGACCGCGTAATACAGAGCGCAGTAGAAATATTCGTTCAATACCTATGCACCCTGAAACTGAGCAATCTCTTAAAAAAGCACCTGGGCAAGAGATAGCGCCAAAGATGGTTCCAGGCGAGAGTTCAGTTGGTTATGATTCCAAAAAACAAGAGCAAGAATGTTTTGAACAATTGCGTCAATCGGCTGATTACACACGGTTGCGTACTTTTATCGAAAAAATTAGTGCAAATAACTCCCAGCAAGCACTCGTGTATTTATTGCAGCTTGATCAAGATACCTTGTGCAATAAAGCAGGATTAGGATGGCAGTACCTGTATTGTAGTGCACTGCAAAAAGATGGGGGCAGAGCAGCCGATGTATTGTTACAGCAATGCATTGTTTCATTATCAACGCAAAAGCCTATTGATAATGATATTGTACTGCTTCATGCATTGGATGCGCTCGATTTTTCTCATCCCTTACGGAGTAATAGAGATTATATAAATCTGCTCTATAAGACGTTTAAGCAACTGGGAGATCAAGAGAAAGCACAAGCATATTTAACTGCTGCGCGTGGGCTTGGCGATAGTCGTGCGCAATTACTCTATTGCAAAGAACAAAATGCTCATCCAATCACTTTTGCTGAATTATGGAAACAGGCAAAAAATGAAAAAAAAGCGGAAAGCCTAGATGAGATAGCGCGGCATATTCTCAATGCTGATTATACTGCGCATTCATTATCTATTGATTCATTGGGAATAATGATTACGGCTTATTTGCAAGCAGCGCAGCATGTGAAACAGTTTTATATCAAGCAGCTGCCATTTGATTTGACGAGAAACAATATTAAAAAACCGTTACGCAAGGCGAACGAACTTTTTAAAGAAGTAGAAAATGCAGTGAAAGAGGGGATCCTTCAAAATCCTCTTGATATACGTAATTTATATTATGCCTGTGGCCAATATGATAAAGAGTTTGCCCTTACCAAGACGATATTTCAAGAAACGGGAGTATTAGATAGAGGGATTATTAATACATTAGAGCCATTACAAGTAATACAAATTCTTGAGTTAATGCATGGCGCGCGCGCGTTACCTCATAATATGAATAGTAATGAAAAGCAATTAATGGAAAAGAAAGTAATTGAACTGCTTGCCAATGCACGACATAATAGCACTATTATAGTAAAGCATGCAGATATTTTGCAAAAATTTGTGGTGCATAATAAAGACAATACCAAGCTTTTGTTTGAATATATAACGGCATTACACGCCGTTAATAAAACGGTAGATCAATCAATTGTGCAGCTGATTGAAGCTGTTGACGTGCAAGCATTGGGTGATTTTTTACTTAAAGAAGTGAAAAATGAAAATCTCATTGCATCCTGCTTCCAGTATATCAACGAACAGCAATTAGGACTGTTGTGTGATAACTACAAAGAACTTTTCATGAATGACAGCTTTTTTGCCCAACAGCCAAAGGTAAAGCTATGGGAAATAAATAAGCTATACAAGCAGCAACAGTTTCGTCCATTATTAAAAACAGCCACAGAACTCAAACGTAATAAACAGTATGCCTCAATAGTGCCAGATATAGAAGAAATACAAAAATCTGTTCTGTCGGAATATTCTACTTTTACTGAATTATTTAATTATTATACGGTGCTCCAGAATAATAACGATGATATATGGGTAACTCATTTTAAAGATTTACATGAACAAGTGCTTGCTTTGGATAAAGAAGGCTGTGTTGAAGATATAGCGCAAGCGTATGAAAATACCGATATTAGTGCATGGTTTGCAGGTCTTTCATTTAATAAGACAGAACACCACAAAGTATTTGAGTACAGCATTGAATGGGCCTTGGCTATATCTGGACATTCTCTTATGAGCGATAAGCTTTTTACCATGTCAATTGTTCCCTTATTTTTATTATTGCCCGGTTGGAGTAATAAAGAATTTAATAATGAAGGATTTAAAAAAGCTTCATCTATTCTCGCTTCAGTAATTCTTGCAGATGGGGATATACACAAACATAGACAGGAGATGGATAGGGCGTATACACAGTTAAGCAATGACCCTCGGTACTGTCTATACCGTACGACTTATCTGTATAAGCTTGTTAATGATAATAAAGTTACTCAATTGATTGAACAAGAAATTAAAGAAAAAAACTATTTTATTATAACAGATTTTCTCCTAGAGCAATTTGCCAATCAATTTTTTCCCAATAAAGAAATATTATTTCAACGCTCTCTTGAAACAGTATTTGGGTGTCTTAATCAAAAAACTGATATTGGCGAACGATTATTATGCGCCTCTTTTATTAAAAATATAATTGCGCACTATAAGGGTACCATACCCTTGTCAGTGACTCTTGATAGCCTCAAAAATATGCCATTGAAAGCAGAGTTTGAGCGATGGGAAAAAGCGAAACAAAAAGAAGAGCCTCGCGTGCTGTGGGGAAATGGTATTCTTGCATTATTACAAGACGATAAAGAAGGGGCAAAAAAGTATCTCACAAAAATTTCTTCTGATAAGGGACTTGATTATGCTATTGCACTCGGCATGATAGCGAATATGCATGATAATGATTTTACCAAACCAGTTGATGATGCATTAGTAGAACAGATACTGCTTTTTTTTGATGAGGTAAAAAAGATACAAAGAATGCCTGGCGGTGCCAATATGCATCGTAATTTCTTTGAAACAAGTTTCTTGAGGAGCTGTCTAAAAAATTCGGTCGCATTATTGTTCAATGTATATAGGAATTTTGATCAAATTCCTAATAAAAAAGAGTTAGGACAACAATTATTTAAATCAACACGCTATTTTGTTGATAATCTCTCTAAAGAGAGCACTTTGGCAGAAATAGAGTCATGCATCAGGATTACTTCTTACTTACAGAAACTATACGAAAGTCATCAAAAGATGTTTGTGGAAGAATTGTCTATTTCAACCGATGAATTGGCAACAATAGTTGTTACGGTGATAAATAAGCTTAAACAGTTCAAGGATGATCAATTTTCTTCTTATGCTCAGTTGCTTTATACTGCAGAGTTTGCCTCCGTATCACCTCATCTGTACGATAATAGTAAAGATATTGGCGCTAAGAGTCTTCTAGTTTTAAGTAATATAGCAATTATTAAAGCATATTTGCAACAAATGGATAAGCAACAGGATTCCGAAAGCAATGTGCCACATATAATTAGTATAGGAAAAAAACAGAAGCATGGGCTGCTACAACAACTTGATGCAATTATTAAACAGAATGAAACAGCGCAAGTATGCGACGCAGCACTAGAAGAGTTACATAAAAATATACACTATTACTGCCGCATGATACCTGAAGCTCAATCGAATAAAAATAAAACCGCCAATGATATCATAGAATTCTTACTAAAAGAGTTTCCTAAGAAAAAGCAAACAGTCGTTATTATTAAAGATATTTATTTAGACGATGCATCATGTTTGCACGATGACGAGCAAGGGAACGCTTTTCTAGAAATCTGCAAAACCAGGGGTAATACACATGTCTGTAATCGAAATAGTTCTCTTCCGAGTGCCGGAAATGAACAGTCTTTTATCGAGTATCTTAGCACGCAATTTAAATCAGTCGACCAAGCATCGACACGTAAAGAATGTAAGCGCATCAGTGCATTAGCAGGAAAAAATGAAAAGCTTATTGCCGACTTTTCTTGTGCATTACTTCAATTAAAAAATAAAAAAAATGTACAAGAGTTAGTACAGCAAAATGATGATGGCGCTTTAAATGAAATACTCAATAAGATATTGAAGTATGTATCATCGCGTACATATGTATTAGATGATTCAGAATATAAGTTATGGAATGCTATTGGTGAACAGAGTATTTGTGGTTTTCTTGAAACGCTTAAGCTAGAACCAGTATCGATTAAAATGCAACATAAGATCAATTTTATGCTTTGCTTTTGTTATGCGCGATTTTACCAAGCATTAAAGCAAAAGATGGAAGGAGAGCTTAGAAATAGGGGTGCATGGATTCCTTTGAGCAATCAACTAGCACAAGTGATGAATAAATTTGATCAAGCAAATAATAATCTTGATCCCTCGCCAGTACATCAATATTGCGGTAGTTTGCTACGGCTCACCATGAAATATATTGCCGGCAAAGAGAAACAAGAAGAATTGCACGCAGAATGTGTCCAGTTGATGCAAGAAAACAAAGCAGACTTTACATTCTTGACAAAAAATTATACGTATATCCGCAATGCAATGAGTACGCTTCAAAAACAAGTGACTTCGTCACTGTTGCCTACTTCTCTAAAGAAGGGTGCTCAACAAAATCTTACAGCGCATAGAACACCGCTGAATGAAAATGTAAACAAACAAACCCAAAAATAATTACTATCGATACACAAGAACAATAAGCACCTTAAGAGAAAGATCATATGTTGTACGCTGTTTTTCAGGTTATAGTAGTAGCCGTTAGTGCCAGTTTTTTTTCGACTTATACGCAAGAATCAAAGAAAGAAGTAGGTGCACGTCTCTGGGCAACGCTTGACGAATATAATCGCTATTTCATGCCTATACAGCCTGGAAAAGAGAATTTTGATGTGGCATGTAAAAAAGTGAATGAAAGAGAATATAAGGACGCGTATAAATATTTTGAATATGCGGCTCATAGCGGACACCAGGGAGCACAGTATGTGTTAGGATATGCGAAATTAGCTAACACATATCCCTCATTAGATACCCATCCATCATTGCCACCCATTTTCAAAAGAGAATTTAATCCTGACACAGATGTTGCAGCAGTGAATGAAAGCATTGGGTACCTGTCCGGAACTCTTTATACGCCAGCGCAATTTCTATTGTCTCAGATATATTCATGGATTGGTCAGTATCACATGAGTGACTACTCGTTATCATTAGCGGTACGTTCAGCAGCTATACTGGTGAAAGAAAATAATCAAATAATTCCTGCGGCGTACCTTCATGCGCCAGCACACGAACAGCTGTATTGGAATCATATTAGTTGGGGGCGTACGAGAGAAGCATTGTATATGCTTTCTTATTTACGTTTAATAGATGAGCAAAAATGGTCACGCGAATTAACGAATTTTCAATTCTCTCCTTCGTTTTTGACAGAACCAACAGCAGCAACATACACTCTCCAAGAAGGGATTGCTCTAAAGCAGCAGCAATTAGTCTTTAGCAAAGCACAGGCGCAATCGCCCGAGGGGACATCGATCACAACATTGACGGTGCTGTCAGAGGGGCAGAATCAAGCAACTGCGGTAAAACAAGAAAAAAGCACTACGCAAAGATCAAATAGAGGGTGGGAAAAAGCACACAATAAGCAGGTAGGTAAATCTTCAACTCCAGTAGCAGAGAGTAATAAAGAGAGAAAACCAAAAGAAAAAGTATCTGCTACAGAATCAGCTATTCAGTCGATGCAAGTAATGCCAACTAAGGAACAGATACGAGAAAGAAGAGGGAAAATATCAAAAAATAAAAATGAAAGTGTTACAACGCAATTGACGCTGACAGACAAAAAAGATACCAAAAAAGAGAAGGCGAATACAAAGCTGGCTACTACCCGTGAAATGAATGATTTAGAATCACGGTTTGCAACTTGGCAGAGTAATCAAGCAGCACCAATGGAGTTGGTAACGCTGTGGCATGAAGTACTAAAACCAAATGGCTCTTCTGATCTAGCCGCAAAGATGGCAAAGTATATTCTTGCTATCGATTATACCAAGCTTGGAACATCTATTCAGGAAGATGAATGGGATGCGATAATCACTACTTACTTACAAGCAGCAGGTAAGGTAAAACAGGTGATTGCCGCGCTTCCGTTCCATATACCCGCATCAATAAAAAAGCACAACATCCCAGCATTATCGACTGCAGTTACTCTTGTGTGTGATAATCACTTGTTAGCAAATCGATCCGATTTGTATTATGTATATCGTGCGATAGGAGAGCATCAAAAAGCATGTAATGAATTACTTGCTCAGTTAGAAAGTAATGGCACTATTGATGAAAAAATGATTAATTCTTTAGATAAAGAGCAACTGATGCAAATGATCGCTGGCATTACTGTTGGCAGCATAAAATGCCAGTTTCCTCTTGAAGCTTTGAAAAATAAGGTACGCGCGGTGCTGGATAATGCAAAAGATACTAAATTTATTGTTCAACATAATGCTGCTCTGCAACAGTTTATTCAACAGCACGGAAAAGATGATACAGCACTTCTTCTTTCTTGCATAAAAGCACTATCAGCAAGTAATACAAAACTCGACGCAGCCACGGCTCAATTGGTTCAACATATTGATGAAACGGTACTCAATCGTTTTTTGAATAACAATGTGCACAATAATGTATGTGTTTTAACGTGCCTCGATGCTATGACGAATAAGCAACTTGATTATGTATATGCACAGAATAATAAATTTTTTGCGCCATGCAACTCATTTTCTCAATCAACCAACGTGCAATTATATATGCTGAATAAATGGAGTACAGCGAAAGAGCTGTTTAAGCGGTATGCACCATTGCAAGAACAGAATGATCCTATTTGGGTTACTCATTTTAACAAGGTAATTACTGACAATAAGCAGGAGCTTATTCAACAATGCATGCCAGTATTCAAGAATGCACCAATGCTTAAAGATTTTTTTGCCTATTTTGATATTGGGCAATCAGAACAGCGGAACCTTTTTGTTGATATGGTAAGCACATTACATACCGCGGTAACCAAGCAAAAGTACAAAGATACAGAATCATATATCGATGACATAACTTCTCTGCTTGCTCTGTTAGCAAACAAGTGTAGTCCAAAATGGGATATCTTTACACAAGATGCGCGGGTTAAGAACTTTGTTTTCGATCTTTCTGCATTAGTATTATCTGATGGGGAGTATGGTAGAAACGATTCTGAATTAGACTCAGCGTATGCGCTTTTGAAAAACGATGACCGTTATTATAGAGAGCGTATGCGCTATATTCAACAATTGTTAAAGCATGAGTCGAAAAAGGCAGATGCAGCTACAGTGCTTAAATATGAAGTGGAACAAGGGAACTATTTTGCGTTACTGCTTGCTACTGCGCCTGATAAAGATAAAAAATATAGTATTACATCGCTGGATACTGTAAGAAAAGGATTAGAGAGTTATATATTAGGTGAAAACGAAATGGCGCCACAGGATAACGCCATGTACAATCGAATACTTATGCTTTCTCTAATGAAGCAAATTGCTCTTCTTTCTACACAAGAAATGCCCGACACTATTACCTGGCTGAAACTTGTTGCAAGAGATTTTAAAGAATCGATTGAGTCCGCAACGAATTTTAAATCAGAAGATTATGAGCAAACGCAGCGTTTATTAGCGCTTATATTAGATGAAGAAACAAACATGGCATTAAAAGAAGAGAGTAAACCGCCATTCACCAATGGAAAAGATATGATAGCATTTGCCATCCATGCTATTAAAAAGATTGCGCGATTTAACGCAGATGTTACTCCAGAAGATATTGATATGCTCGGAGCAGTTTTGCAGCAAGAAAAAACGATAGATGAAATAAAAGATGATCAGATCGCGCCGGTAGAGTTACTATCTTTGTATAGCATTCATAGCGCGGCTAAAGCTTCGCTCAAAGAAATAATAATTCGTTTTAATGAGGTAATAAACAAGAAAGAGGTGGGGTTCCGGTTACTACCGCATGTGCAAGAACTGGTAAAAAAAATGCACCCTGATATGCCGAGTAGTGAGATAGAATATGTCAGCAAAGGGATAAAAATAATGCAGGACATATGCGAAAAATATACAGCCGATTGTGATGAAACATATATCATCGAATGCGCAAATTTACTTAAAAATTCTGCAGATACTTTAAAAAGTAATAAAGCAAAGGCTACTCTGTATGCAGGAGGCTTGTGTCTGAGCGGATGTACTACCGTTAATCCTCAGATATATGATAAGGTACAAGATGAAGGAAAAAGGATATCTATATTATCTCATAACATATCAAGTATAATGGGATATCTTGATTGGTGGCAAAAAAGCCCTGCAAAAGATTCGTACGATTCCTTGCTACCGTTCCAGCGATTGAAAGATAACCTTAAATGCATGCGGCAAATGTCAACAGTAGAAGAAGCATATAACAAGATCATTAGTTCAGTTTTTGGAATCCTGTACGATGTCTTTCCTGAATCAGAAGATGCCATGGACGTTGTGTATGAGCACTATGAAGATATGCCAGATGGAGAAAAAGATGCAGAAATAATGCTACAAAAATTTGCTGAGAAAAATAATGTTCATGCACGGAAGTTATTGGTACAGCTTGGGTCGAAAACTACTAAGATTGATTTCGCCAATTTCGCAAGTTTTGCAACGTCTGTTAAAAAAACAACTATATCACAACCGCTGAAACTATTTGTTACAGGATTAGAACAATTCAATGAAGAAAAGTTCATCAGCATCCAGCAAAAAGAATATAATACAAATCTTATACATGCAGAGATAGAAAGACTATTTTCTTATCTGAAAGGTCAATCGTATGATATGTCTACCGAAATTGAGCGGCATATGTGGGTTCGTTTCGGACAAGAGCATATTTGCAAATCACTCGAGCAATTGAGAAACGTAAACCCAAAAGCAATAGCAATCAACGATAAACTTAATTACCTACTCTGTTTTTGCTATGTGCGCATATATCAAATGCTGAAACTAGAAGTGACCAAGAGAATAGAAGAAAAGCGCATGACACCAGAGCAGATGGGGATTTTGGCAGCAAAAATAAACGCCATTCCTGAAAAGTTTAAAGAAGCATATGCACAGTTATCAGCAGAACAATATACATATGCTGCTCAATTTTTGAATATTATGCTGTCTTTTATGAAAACTCCTGCTGAAGTTAAAGTGCTTGCCGATAGAAGTAACGTGATTATAAAAAACGATAGATCTAAGCATGTCGCATTGGAAGGGGCAAATCGATACATTAAAGATGGCATCGAACTGATCAGGAGCAAAGCGTATCCCCCTAGTGCTATTAATAGCGATCTGGTGAAAGATGTACTGATGTCTTTAGGCCAGTCAGTGTATACCTTGAAGACAATATACAAAGAAAGTAAAAAATAATAAGAAGAATTCATACCATAGCCTGGTAGAACTACTGCTGGTTTTTATGCGCATACTTAGGTAGAAATGCGCGTAATCTATCATGGCGCAAGGCAATGCGGTGTCAGAGCAGTGAGTTTGTGCTAAGCACATGCGTATCGGTACTCGCTGGTGGACATCAGCGCATGAGTAGAAAAATACCTTGATTTGTAGGGGGCAAACCAGTACAGTAGTAGCAATTTTAAATACACATATAAAATTGTATAATAAATCGAGTGAAGGATAGTAATGTTTTTGCAGTGGCACGCTTTATACGTGTTGTTATGTATTATTGCGATGCCATTGTATGGGGGAGAGAGTGCATTGTTAATCCCACCGAAAATGAGTTCATACGCAACGTTTAGTGCATATAATGAAGCGTTTAAGAAAACTTATCATCAAGAGATACAAGACAGATTTAATCGTGTGCACGAGGCGCTGATACACGAAGACAACAAGAAAAAAAGAAAAGAGCTTGAGCAGGTAGCGCAGCAAACAGAAAAAAAGATCCTTATTACTGATTTAGAACAGCTGGCTGAAAAAGATGACCATCATATTGCGCGCTATATGTTAGCGTATCATGAGATTACCGGTGGGTTCCCTTTATGCGATACATATGCTATTAAGCCTCGACTATTTTTAAAAACATTCGACAGAAATAATGCGCTCGATGAAACAATGGCAGATCAGAGCTTTTCATACCTCAATGGAAATAGGTATTTTCCCGCGCGATTGCTTCTCGCGCAACTATTTGTATGGACTGGCAATAAGCAATGGGCTGACATGCAATTCAAGAATGCCATGGAGCCATCTATGATATGTATATATGATGCACAGCTGAAACAATCGTTTCCGGTGCAATATATACATGAACCCACTTATAGGTCTGCGTATTACAAAGTAAAGAAAGAAGGGGCGCTTCTTGAGGCGTTTTCTTTGCTACGGTCACTCTGTCAAATACGGTATGACGGTTGGAAGAAAGAGTTGTTCTCGTATGCCTTTTTACCAGATGGTGCTTTTGCATACAGGCAAAGCGCGGATAAGAATCAACAGAGCACTGAGCTATGTGCAGTGCCTGCTGATTCTTCTGTAAAGCACAATCCCCTTCTTGTGTCACCCCAAATCAGCAGTTACGCAACGTTCGCAGCGTATAATAACATGTATAAAAATAAGTACATATCCGAACTGCGAGTTCTATTTGATGGGGCATGTGAAAAATTGACATGCGGTAACAACGCTGATGCTGTGGTGGAGTTTGCGAAAGCAGCTGAGTGTGGTCATCATATTGCGCAATATGTGATAGCATATTCTACCCTTACAGGGGAATGCCCGCCGATGGAAACCTATGCAACTACTCCTGCTCTCTTCTCGCAAGCATTTGATAGCAATGAACATCAGCAGAAGATAGATCGCTGTTTTGAGTATTTAGCAACAAATACGTATGTGCCCGCACAATTTTTATTTTCACAGTTGGCTGCGTGGGTAGGGCAACACGGCCTTAGTGATCACCTGGGTATGCAGGCATTGCGAGCAGTAGATTTTGGTGTTTATGATGAAAAAAGTAAGCTAATGCTACCGCTTATCTGGCTCTATGAACCTGCGTATGCCCGGCTTTATGAACATTTAATACGGCATCGTTGTTTTCCTGAAGCATTCAATACCGTAGGGTTGTTATGCCAGCTGAACGATACGAAATGGATTACTGAACTCAAGAAATTTAGCAGCAATGCGGCGAGTGAGATTGTGTATCAAGAAACGCTGCAGACGATGCCTACTGTACGCCACCAGGATGATCAAAAACAAGATGCTGTGCAGGGCGTCGATAAAAAACAGAAACCGTCTGAGCCGATAAAAAAAACAGTAGCAAAAGAACCAACCAAATCTGGGCTGTCTGAGGAGCTGTGTAAAGCGCATCAATTAGAAGTAGAAGCAGTAGTAGAAGAAAAAGATCAGCATCCACTGGTGTTTGTTGAGTTGTGGAAGCAGGCGACAACTGATAAAAATGGACCTCAGCTGAATAAAATTGCACTCTATCTTCTACAGGCCGATTATGAGATCCACACTCTATCTATTAAATCGCTCGGTGCAGTAGTTACTGCCTATTTACAAGCAGCGGATTATCAGAAAAAATACATCTCTCAATTGCCATTTGATCTTACCGGAAGAAATGTTAAAAAACCGTTACAAGATGCGCCCCAGTTGTTAAAGACAGTGGAACTGGCAAAAAGTAATGGAATTCTGCAAAATCCTATCGATATCCGTAATTTATATCTTGCCGTAGGGGAATATACTAAAGCGTTTGCGGTGACCAAATCTGAATATAGGAACACGGGTATTTTAGATGAATGGATTATTAATACGCTTAATCCAGAGCAGCTGATGCAAATTAGTGAATTAATGGAGATGAAAAAAGGCCAAGGAATCTCTGTTGATAGTACGCTGTCAAAAGGAATTCGTAATAAACTGTTTGAACTTTTAGAAAACAGCGTAAAGAACAAAAATGTTATTGTTCAGTATAAAGAACTTTTAGAAAAAATAGTGAGCAACAATGAGAACGATTGTAAGCTT
>JBAVOR010000005.1:0-17304 GCA_049692255.1 Candidatus Babeliales bacterium | reverse complement strand
GCTCAGCGCAGATAATCACGTCAACACATTCGCCCATACATTCTTTAACCCACGCTCACAAGGTGTCAACATCGAAGATTGGTTAGTGGGACAAGTGTTACACACCCATCTTTGTAACACTCTTTCTATGAATGGTAGCTTATACACTATGCTTAAAGGAAGCCAAACATTTAACAAAAAACAGGTAGGTGATTTTTTCTGGGGCATCAATGAAGATGATGTGAACGGTAATATTCTTACCTTCGGCCCAAGCGAACCAGATAATAATGACGTAAAGATTTTTAGTCGCAACTTATTTTTGAATGACGATTATCGAGGAACTATTAAAGCGGAGCCATCTGCCAGTGATTTTACGCTCGCTATTCATTTATATTTAGGCTTAGACGAATGGGTGCCTGGATTACATTTCCGTATAGACATCCCTATTAACTATACCGTTTGGTCCATGAGCTTGACCGAAACGGTCGATTTTATTGGTACGTCAATTGCTGCTAATAAATTGGGTAATACGACAGCAGCAGCTGCGCCTAACGCTAGTGCTATCCAAGCATTAAATGGACAACTACTCGATACAACCGATTTCCCCGCATTGCAAGAGAAAATGAACTACGCACGCGTTAACGGTAAACAAAAAATGACACACGTAGCCGATATCACCTTCTTACTCGGCTATGATTTCTTATGCAATGAATGTGGTCATTTTGGCATTAACTTTCAAGTGGTTGCACCAACGGGTAACGTGCCAGAAGGACGTTACGTATTTGAACCAATTGTTGGTAACGGGCATCACGTTGCAGTGGGTGGTGGCTTTTCTGGCCGTTGGGAACTATGGAACAATGGTTGTGATCAATCCTTTAGCGCATGGATTGAAGGTGCTGCATATCACTTATTTAATACGAAGCAAAAAAGAACATTTGATCTAAAAGCAAACGGGCCATTGAGCCGCTATTTATTGCTCAAAAAATTTGATGCCAATGGTGAATATGCTAATGAAATTGTATTTGGACCGAATGTGCTCACGCGTGAACTTAAAACGAATAACGACGTACAGGGAGAAGGTATCTTGATATTCGATTACCAACATGGCGGTTTTACTTTCGATGTGGGATACACTATTTGGGGAAGATCAAAAGATAATATTACTATTACTGACCCTATCGTTGGTAACACGTACGGTGTTCAGGGTAACACCTCCACTCAAGAATTTGATCCCTCTACTAACACCACGCAAAGCTTAAGTACTGTTAATGGTACTTTTGCTCCCGGGGATGCTAATGGCGATGGGG
Organism: Candidatus Babeliales bacterium; assembly: GCA_049692255.1. GTDB lineage: Bacteria > Babelota > Babeliae > Babelales > JACPOV01 > JBAVOR01. Next base: position 16,018 of record JBAVOR010000005.1, on the reverse strand, counting down.
GGGATCTGGTGTTCATCACTACCGATGACCTGGATATCAATTCAGCTAGCCATCCAGGAGCCTTTGCCCATAAATTACTCGCCCATTTTGCCTATACCTGGGAGAACTGTGATTACCTGCCATTCCTAGGACTCGGAGGAGATATCGAGTTTTCAGGCCGCGGCAACCGCGCTTTTGATCGTTGGGCTGTATGGGTCAAAGGTGGGTTTACCTTCGCTTAGACCCCCTAAATTGCCTCATTTTAAGCCCTCTTTATAAGACATCGCTTATTAAGATCCCGCCAAGGACTCTTCCCTGGCGGGATCTTGTTTTTGTATAAAAAAATATTAATACTCTTGATTTTTTATTTCAAATTGAATCATACTTCTAAATGAGGATGTATCTCTCGTGTGCTACTGACGGCGCCATAGCCTGAGGGGTATAATTAAGCCTCATAAAAAAGGAAGTAGTCCTATATTTTATTAATAAACTCTAAAGGAGAGTCTATGAAGAAACTATTCGTAGCTTTATTGGCGGTTTTAGGCTTAGTTATGCTTAATGCTGAAGCACACTACCGTCGTTGTGGTAGCCGCTGTGAAAAAACTTGTGCACCAAAATGTCACAAGCCTTGCGAAGTAAAATGTAAACAATCATGTAATTATGACAAGGTTGAAGAAGAACCTTGCCCAGACGTTCCATGTTGCGTACGCTATGTTCGAGTAGAAGAACCTGCTCAAATTACTAAGCATATTAGTTATACAGCAGAATGTCCTTCTAACTGTACACCAGAAGAAAAAGCGGCTGGTATGATGAATGCCGGTGAAACTTGGAATGAAGGCGATAGACTGAAAACATTAAAAAACTACTAAGCTAGTTTTTTGTAAATAACTTATGCCAGGCATTGCATGTCTTTGCCTGGCATTTGTGCTTCTTAAGTAAAAATGGGAATCTTATCATGAAAAAAATATGTATATCGTTCTTGTCAGCTTTGCTGACCCTGCCAATGTATGGGGCAGAGCGCCCACATATGGCCGAAGATTGTCCACGTCATCAACACACACCGCAGCAACAGGCTATCATACCAATTCCCGGCAGAGTACACTTACCAGGTGGCAAATATCTTGTTGCTACGTATACTCCTTACGGAAAAGTGCGCATAAAACGATTTTTACTAAATGGCGCACCGGATATAACCTTTGGAACGCACGGGGAAATTATTGAATTAGATATGACGGGAATAATGCTCACGGTAACGCCTGATGGGGGCTTTAGCCTTACCCAAGCGGCTATAAATCACGTGAGAACCATTGCGTATCGTCCCAATGGCGACATAAATACTGCTATAGGTAATAATGGAGTTATCATAACACCGCGATAAAAATGGAGAAAAAAATGAAAAAATTACTATTATTTGCTTTTTTTATAGGAAACAGTACAACAATCATGCACGCTGCAGAATCTACCGATTCAGATATTGTAAGCACCAATCTTGTTGGTGGAATTGGCGGTCCCGTAATACAGAATGGTTCTATGGTTCCGGGTCGCGCAACAACTGTTACCTTACCTAATCAATCAACAATTACTGTTGATATCACTCAAAATATGAATACACGTATTCAGAAACATACTTCGAATGGCACCCTCGATACTACCTTTGGCACAGGGGGAACTGGAATTGTTATTGATACGAATGTTGTAGCAACTCGTTTTGTAGTAAACAATATCAGTGGCACAATCAAGCTCGTTGAAATGGGGCCAGGTGGTCCGGGAACTAATATCGATGTTTTATATACAGCGCAAGGTACGATTGATTTAACGTACGGAACTAATGGGATACGCCATTTTTAACCCCCGTTTTTACCGTTTTCCCCTGCTTTAAGGCTTCCCATCCTCAGAGGAGGCCTCTTTTTTTGACAAATATATAATTTCTATTATGCTTAAAATATAACTACCGCTTTATGTACGGGTAGTTTTCAGGTTAAATACCTGCTCAATTTTTAAGCAAAATCGGAGGTTATATATTTCTTATGAATTACATACAAAAAATTGATATTAAAAAAATAGTATTCGTAATCACTTTAGCCCTTGCGACAGGGATAGCCACCTATTGGTTCTTCGCTACTTCTACGCAAGCAACAGCGCAGACAATACCTGAATACATTCAAAGTTATTTACAAACTTTAGAAAATGGGATTTGGGAAAAATTAGCTGCACAGGGAATCACAAAAGAACAATTTGAACAAGCCTATCAGAATCAATTTCCTCATCCGACGCGTCATACGGATGGAAAATGCCATTTTGACGCCGGTATTAGTACAGAAAATAGAGCGCTTATTATTGCTATTTTAAAAGAACAACAAATCGATCCTGCCATCATAACGGTATACGCCATCACCATACCGTCATCTGCGGGTGCGGGGGTGAACGAACTGTTTATCAATGAAACACACTTTAATAAATTACCACTTAATCAAAAACGCGCAGTGCTCCGTCATGAAATGACGCATATCAAATTCTATGATGATTATACTTTTGCTCTTTTTACAATGCTTCTCGGCACAAATCCCAATGAAGTATTAGATCAACACGATCATATCTTGAACGTAATATCACGCTTTCAGGAAATTCGTGCCGACTTACTATCATTATCAAGCAGCTTGGATACGGCGCATGATTTTGCCGATTACATGGAAGCAACTATCAAAAAAAATCTTCCTGAACATCACTCACACCCAACAGACAAAGAACGTTTGGCTTGGGCACATACAATAGTTGATCACTTAAATGCACAACCACAAGGAAATATTTATGCTTAACAGTATGAGCAAAAAATTAACCCTTCTTCTTACATTAAGCATTGTAACAGGTATAGGGTATGGTATTTTGTATACCTCGCATCAAACAAACAATTCTCCAACTAAAGAGCACGCATCGGTAACAAATATTAAACAGTATTTACAAACATTAGAAGATGAGCTTTGGCAACAACTAACACAACAGGGTGTATCAAAAGAGAAATTTGATGAACTCTACACTCGTAATTACCCTCATCCTACCAAAAATCCCAATAATGAATGCTATTTCCACGCACATATCAGCAAAAAAAATAGAGAATTAATTCTTGTTTTACTCAAAGAACAAGCAATTGACTCTACATATATTAAAGTTGAACCCACTACCATTCAATCTTCTGCTGCAGCGATCAGAAACACGTTACTGATTAACCAGCCATTATTTGATGCATTACCCGACAATCAAAAAAGAGCTGTGTTACGCCATGAAATGCAACATATCAAATATTATGACAGCTATAGCATTAACACACTTGCTAATGTACTAGGGGTAAAAGATGTGTATGCAACGTACGAACAAAAAAATCATCCACTTACTCTTATGTCTCGCTTTGTAGAAACTCGCGCTGATTTGCTTTCACTTTCTAGCAGTGCAGATGCAGCGCAGGATTTCACCGCATACATGGAAGCAACGTTAGCCATGAACTATCCTGATCACCCTTCGCACCCTTCTGACAAAGAACGTTTAGCGTGGGGACAAGACATCGTTGCACACTTTGAAGCACACCCACAAGGGGAAACGTATGCATAACAACAAGGAATTAGCATTGCGCAGCTGCTTAACGCACGTTTCGATTGGGTGGAAAAAATTAATTATCACACTCGGCATTACCGTTACTATACTCGTTGCTGGTCCACTCATTGTAGAACGTATTGTGTACAATCAAAGCGATAAGCAACAAGAAACTCCAACTGCGCTCACCCATATCGAACATCACTTACAGCAATTAGAAGAAGCAGTGTGGAAGAAATTAGTTGCAAAAGGGGTATCACGAGCAGAATTCGACGCGCTGTATAAACGGGACTTTCCGCACCCAAAAAAAAATAAGAATAATGAATGCATGTTCCATCTGGGCATCAGCAAAAAAAATAAGGAGCTAGTGCTAACACTCCTCAAAGAACAACAGATTGATGGCACCTATGTAACGGTGAAAACTACGCAATTACGAACGCATGCTGCTGCATTAAGCAATACGTTACTTATTAATCCCGGTTTATTCGATCCATTACCTGATAATCAAAAGCGAGCGATATTACGTCATGAAATGCAGCATTTAAAACATTATGATAGCTTTACTAATGCAACATTGGCTGCGTTAATGGAAACGCGCGTTCATGAAGCATATAATCAACAAGATCACCCTATTGCTCACATGTCCCGTTTTCAAGAAACACGGGCAGATTTACTTTCATTAAGCTCTAGCACGCAGGCAGCTCAAGATTTTGTAGCATTTATGGATGCAACGGTACAATCACATAAATTCCCCGACCATCCTTCTCATCCGCAACAAAAGAGTAGACTTTCATGGGGAAAACAGGTGCTTGCTCATTTACAAGACGGTGGTGATATACAAGCAGTAACATTCGCGTAATAGGGCGCTCGGTACCCTTCGATACATTTGACTTCGTCAAACACTCAGGGCGAGCGCGTTGAGTCACGCTTCCTATCGTTTAACGAAATTTTCTCTGATGCAACACAGCAACATACGATCAATGCGCTCATCCCGCGTGATCGAATTGCGATCGTATCGAGGGACATGAGTGCATAAAATGATAATAGTGTTACTTTGTACGTTTGCTATGCACGGTATTAACTGCTTCTTGTACCGTTTTAATCGCCGCTTCGTCATCATCAGAAATATCTATACCAAACGTTTCTTCTAATTTCATAATAATTTCTAATCGATCAAGTGAATCAGCACCAAGTGTTTCAAGTGATGCGGACGGTTTTATTGTAGACTCTTGTGTATTAAGAACAGAGGCAATGATAGCAGTCACCTTCTGCGTTGTATCTTGCTTATCAAACATACATTTCCTTCAAAAAAACTATTTTACGCTACTGTTGTATTTATTTCTTTTTTGATTGTTTCAAGGTCTACACTCGTATTAACGGTATGCTGCTGCTTATCGCCATACCATTGATATGCAATATTACCTATAAAAGTACTGGGGCCGCAGCTAATAATACGATTATATACTGCACAATGTTGCATAATCAAATCAAGGCGAAGTGGCTTAGTTAATGTATCTAATAATTGAGTGCGCACTATTTCTCCCGCATTATACAAAGAACCATCCAGCTGAGAAATGACAGGAATAGTTGCTGCATTAAAATCTATCTTTTCACAATATGCACGGAGCTGCTCTACTGCTGGTTTGGCTGCCCAAGAAAACAGTGCATAACTATTGGGTTCTCGTTTAAACGTTCCCTTCTGTTCATGCACCCATTGGCGCGCCGCTTCAATAGTGGCTGTACCACCTACAATAACACAATGGTTATCTCCTTGTATTGCCGTAATTGCTGCTGCATCATCACCAACTGCTGCTAACCAATCAGCAACGCCTGGTACATCAATGTCACCAATCGTGGCGCTGGCGATCAAGCTATGTATCGGTAATTCTTGCAAAAAATGAGCATATTTTGATAAAAAATAAAGACCATCAGGAAAATTAATTGCGCCAGCAACTTGTAATGCACTGAGCATACCAATACCATACCCTGCTACACAATCAGGTGAGATACCTTCTTGGCGCACGAGTGCAGCAATGGAACAACTTACCAAGAATATCGCAGGGAATGCGTGTTCTGGACGTGCTAGTTCTGCTTCAGAAGAAGCAAAACACAAACGGACAAAGTTAATATTTAAACAGTTTGATGCTTCTTCGAAATATTCTTGAACTACACGATGCTGATCATAAAGTTCTTTGGCCATACCAACTGACTGGCTCATATAACCAGGAAATAAAAATACGGTTTTCATAGGAGGACCTTTTCTTGCGTTTACAACTGTTGATACATACGACGCAAACGAGCAACTGATTCCTCTTTTCCTAAAACATATAATAGTTCTGCAATACCAGGGCCATTTGATTGACCGGTCAACGCTAAGCGGACCGGATGGGCAATAGCAACAAACTTAATCCCATGCGTTTTGCACAATTGCTGCAACTGGTCTTTTAGATCGAGTATCGTATAAGAAACGGTACTGTCTACCAGTTGAGTAACTTGTTCTAATAATGCGCGTGAATATTCATCGACGGTAGGCAGCTCACGCATCTGTAAAACGGCAATTACCGTTGAAGCTAAAGCAGTAGTAGTGTTGACCCGATCTTTGTATAAATTAATCAATCCTTCAATCAACTCATACGATGAAGCACGCAATGTATCACTGATAGCCGGTGTGCTTGTGCGCACCAAATAATCATACAACTCCTGTGTACTACAAGAGCGTAAATACATGCTATTAATCCAATCAAGCTTTGCACTATCAAAAATAGCACCACTTTTACCTACCGCTTCTAAGGTGAATGCAGCTACCGCTTCCTCTTTGGTAAAAATCTCTTTATCCCCCCACGCCCATCCTAGGCGCATCAGATAATTATTAAGCGCTTGCGGCAGATACCCCATGTTTTTATATTCCCACACCGATGTTGCCGCTTCACGTTTGCTTAATCGTTGACCCGAAGGTCCCAAAATAAGGGGCAAGTGCGCAAAAGCAGGTATGGTAGCGCCCAATGCTTGGTACAATAAAATCTGTTTAGGGGTATTACTGATATGGTCTTCGCCACGAATCACATGGCTGATACGCATAACAATATCATCAATAACCACCACAAAGTTATAGAGCGGCACCCCATCGGAACGTACAATAATAAAATCATCAAACTGATTCATATCAAAAGTTATAGTCCCACGGATTTGGTCATGAATTTCGATCGTTTGCATAGTGGTAGGCAATGCAAAACGAATCGCGTGCGGACGCGTTTCATCACCGGGCTGTGCAGCGCGATTACGGCATCGCCCGCTATATTTGGTATGCTCTAAATCTACACCCGTTGGTTGCGTTTCTTGTGCAGTACAAAAGCAACGGTACACTTTGCCCGATGCAAGTAACTGCTCAATTGCAGTGCGGTATTGGGCAAGCCGCTGCGTTTGAAACACAATGGGCTCGTCAGAGTTCAGCCCCGCCCAGCTCAAGGCCTGTAAAATAGAATCAACATATTCAGGGAGCGAACGCTCAATATCGGTATCTTCAATACGCACTAAAAAAGTGCCCCCTACGTGGCGCGCAAAAAGCCAATTAAATAAAGCGGTGCGTAACCCACCAATATGAAGATGCCCCGTGGGAGATGGTGCAAATCGAACGCGTACTGCGGTGTTCATTTAGACGCCTTGTGCTAATCGTTGCTGTGCAATAAATGCGAATGGAGATAGTTCAAATTCTGACTTATTTTTTGCTGACTGCGCTAACTGTTCATACAGTGGAGTCGCTTTATCATTTTCATGCGCATGATCATAATATTGCGCAAGTAAAAACGTAGCATACGCCGCGTGTTCATTTTTAGAATCACGTGACAGCTGTTCCAACAGCGCAATACCTTGTTCACGCACTGCTTGCTGATCACTACTGAGCCGCAATGCTGCTGCTTTAGCGGCAAATAAACCACCAAAAACAGATTTAAGAGATAACTGAGCAACTGCTTGATCGAGTAGTTTATATGAGTCATCAATTTTATTTTGCTCTTTGAGCGCCTCAGCCATAATAATTTGCAAATAAGGGCGGGTTGGTTTGTTGGTAAATTGCATTAATGCTGTTTTTGCACCGTTTTCAATTTCCACCCATAGTTCTGGATTCTGATATGCTCCATCAAGTTCACTCAACAATTGCGCAACCGCTTCATAAGCAGCCTGTTCTTTTCGCTGCGAAGAGCTGTAATAATGATGCGCTCCCCATGCACACAGTAACAGGAACCCAATTGCTGATAAAAGATAGGTGCGGTTTTTTTCTAAAAACGTCCAAGAACCGATTAATGATTCTAAGGTGAACATGAAACCTCTTTTCGTATGTAAACTGTTTTACGGCTATACTCTCTTGATCTTCAACCGTATCAATAAGCTGCATAAAGCTCAAGCTCTTAGTTTGTTCTCATGCGTGCGTTTGTCAAGTGACTGCACGTAATGATCATCATCGGTTAGCTGGTGATGCACGAGCGCAGCAAACTGTTCATATGTCTTTTCGGTTACCACCTGATGCGCAAAACGAATAGCGTCATCAATAGCAGCGGCTTGCGAAGAACCATGTGCAATAACTAACGGTTTATTAACACCCAGCAACAGAGCGCCACCGCGTTGTGCTTTGGTCATATGTTTTTTTAAACGACGGAATAAAGGGGCACTTAATAATGCAGCGCAACGGGCAAAAAAAGAGCGTCCTCCTTCGTGACGCAGCCATTGCATTACCACCTGAACAGTGGCCTCCATAGATTTAAGCATGATATTGCCAGAAAACCCATCACATACCAGTACATCCACCGCCCCTTGCAACACGTCAAGCGGCTCGCAGTTGCCCACAAAATGAGGGTTGCTCTGCAACAGTTCATATGCTTGTTGAATTAACTTAGTTCCCTTGCCTGCTTCTGCTCCATTAGCAAGAAGGCCGATGCGGGGGCTATCAATGCCCTTAACTACCTGCACGTACGCATGTGCCATATAAGCGAATTGACGCAGATGTTCTGGTTTGCACTCAACGTTTGCACCAAGATCAATGCAAAACACCGTATCGGTACGCGTAGGTAAAAATCCACCAATGGCTGGTCGCCCTATTCCAGGCAACTTGCCCAGATGAACCATACCGGCAACAAGGGCAGCGCCCGAATTGCCCGCCGAAACAACAGCACTCGCATACCCAGAAGCAACCGCTTGCACTGCATGCACCAGGGAAGAATGGGGCTTACTGGTAACAGCACGCGTAGGTTCATCACTCATCTCGATAACCTGGGAGCTATGATGCATGGTGATAGGCAAACGGTGCCAGTAACGATCAGCAAAGCTCAATGCTATACCAATGCGCAAAGAATCCCCATACAAAGCAACAGGAATTCCAGAGCGAGCAGCCCTGAGCGCGCCTTCAACGACTTCTTGAGGGGCATAATCGCCCCCCATCGCATCAACGGCAATCATATGTTTTATGCGTTTTCTTCAGGCGTGGCTGCAGCTTTATTTGTTTTTTCTTGTTTTTTGAGCGTTCTGACTTGCGTGCGCTCATTTTTTGTACGCATCACTTTTTCACCGCGGTACATACCACACGTATGGCATGCTTGATGAGGCAGTAAAGAGAGGGCTGTACAATCAACGGTAGCGCAGCGAATTATTGAATTTTCTGCAATACCCTTATTGGCAAAACGGGAATCACGACGAGGACGGGAACGTTTCCGTTTAGGAACTGGCATAGTATAATCTCCGACTATAAAAGAAAAGGTGACACCTGGTGCCCCAGATATCACACTACGTTACTTTTTCATATATCTTGATTATAAGGTAAGTTCAGCAGAAAGGCAAAATTTGATGCAATACTCTGATAATATTATTCTGCTGGTATGGCATCGACAAGCTGCTTCAACTGCTGGCCGGAAAAATGATCGCGTGTGGGCACTTTAAGTCCTAATTCTAGTTGACTAATAGAATTTAAAACATACTGATAGCTGTGATCATCGAAATCTCGCACTTCAAGCGTAAGGCTATCACGTTTTAAATAATCTTCTGGATACCCCTTCACTTTTCCAAAATTATCTTCATCAGATACTATTGCATTATCCAAATCTTTAAGTGGGGCAATGCTTGCGTTATCAACGACATCCGCAATCGATTGTGGGATATAAGTGGATATATTAAATCTTGCAATTTCTGCATCGATCGGCCTCGAATCAAGACCCACCTCTTCTACCCGCTCTTTTAACCTGAAAAGAATATTGCGCGCAACATATTTTAAACTCATCAACTGTTTCTGTTTTTGTGCAGGAGTATCACTTTTTTTAACTTCAAGCAACTGAGCAAAATCTCTCAACTCTTTCGCTCCTATTGACTGCTTTTCTCGCACTATATCTTCAGGCGGCTCTTGTTGTTGCAACAACTCTTTTTCCCACCGTAATTCTTGCTGCTTCTTGAGCTTACTTATGCTGCTCGCTTCCATGTATTTTGGGGCCTCCCCCTGATCTGTGACAGATGCATGCGTATCAATAAATTTCTGAATATTGCGCCTTTGGCTGTCAATGATAGTATTAAATTGATTTATTCTCCTTTCTAATTGTACCCCTTCTTCCATAAGACGATTCATTTCTGATCGAAGTGCAAATGTTTTTTGCTTTGAAATATTTTCTTCAGCTAATTCGATATTCTGTATATAGGCAACCCGATAATTAATATAACTCAGTCGCTGATTTTGTTCTGGTATATCTTTATATGTATCCACGACCAATTTGAAAGAATTTGACATTTGCTTTGTATCACGCGCAGCCAAATCATTAAACAATGCAATATTGTTATTTGCTTTTGTTGTTACCGAGCCCCACCGCGTGTATATGGCTGAAAGCTCTACTGGTTTTTGTATACTTTCTTCTTTTTTTTCTGTGGTGAGTAGCACCCGTTTCTGTTTCAACTCAGGTTTCTGCATTTCTTGTTCTTGAAAAACAGCTCCTTCTCGTTGCACCTGAGCCGCCCTTGTCTCTATCGATTCTGTTTCTCTAGCGCCGCCGATCATTGGTTGCCCAGCTGGGGGTGCTGCATGGACAAATATTGTAGCGGCAATAAAGACAAAAAATACTATTATTCGTTCCATGCATCTCTCCATTTTTAACAAAAACTGTACTTAATTTTATAATAGTATATTTGTTCACTGACGGTAAAGAGATCAAAAAAAAGTTTTTTTAAATGCCCCAGAGTCCGGGGGAAAGTTGTTTGGTGACACCTGCCAGATTTAAGTCAAACAACGCGTCTTGCACAGCAAATAATGGCGCGCCCGTTTTGGTGATTAAATCATCAAGTAAACAGGGGCCCTGTGCGCACAAATGCTTGATAGCTTCTGGTAACGGCATGTTAGCCACATCAATTGATGTTTCCCGCACTGTAAAGCCAGAACTCTCAATAGGCACAACGTTAGTTTTGCGCATGCTACCGTCAGCCGGTATAACAACTTGCTGCTCATGATTGCGCGGCAACTGGCCAAACAGTGCAAAGATATCTGCAGCACTGGTAATTATCTGCGCCCCTTCACGAATAAGCGCATGACATCCTTCACTCAACGGATTGGTAATGGCTCCTGGTACTGCACCTACTTCTCTGCCCTGCTCAAGCGCAAATTGCGCAGTAATACGCGCACCACTTTTTTGCTGCGCCTGTATCACCACACACATATGAGAAAGCCCTGCAATAATACGGTTACGCGCAGGAAAGTTGCCGGGAAGTGGAGTGGTTAACAAAGGAAAAGGAGTCATCACGCAGCCACCATGTAGTATTATACGCTCAAACAATTTTTTGTTAGAAAAGGGATACAGTTCGAGCAATCCAGAACCAAGCACTGCGGTAGTACTGCCTCCTATCGCTATCGTTACTGCATGCGCTAATGTATCGACACCAAGTGCACCACCACTAATCACTTGCCAACCAGCAGCAACTAAGTCGGGCACCAATGTTTCAATAACGGCTTGCGCATAACTATCTGCTTTACGTGCACCAACCAGCGCAATGCATCGTTCATAAGATGGTAACGTGCCGAAATAATACAGTACAGGAGGTGGTGCATAGATAGTTCGCAATAGCGCAGGGTACTGTGGTTCATCAATGGTTACCACGTTGCATTGAGCTTTTGTGATGCGTGCAAGCTCTTGTTCCAGTAGTTGTGTATCACGCAACCCATGAACCAACCGTTGTGCAGTTAGGGTAGGCATGCCAAACCGTTCCACGCAATCACCGATGCTCAAGCCATATAACTGCTCAAGCGAACTGCCCATCTGTGTAATAAGCCCCGCAATGGTTGCAGGGCCTATATGATCTATAAGTCCAAGATGTACTAATACTTTATTCATATCCCCTAAAGAACTCCTGAAAAATATGCTAGGCCCTGCGCTCATGTCCTTCGACAAGCTCCCGACTACGCTAAAGCTTCGACAGGCAGGCAAGATGAGCGCAGTTAGCACGTTTGCGTAACTTACGCAACGTCATCCTCGCGATATGCATCCAGCTCCATATGCGTATCTACGTGCTCTTCCAATTCATCATTAAAATGGTACATCGTATACGTATTAAGCCCGTCTGCCTTCACTGGTGCGTTACTGCTTGCATCATTTGGTACATGTTCTAAATCATTGCCATTGCCTTCTTCCTCAAAAGCAACTACTGCAGTCAGTTTTTGATCATCTTCTAAACGAATCAAACGCACCCCTTTTGCCTGACGTCCCATAGTACGCACTTCATGGGGGGACAAGCGGATCATTTTACCCGCAGTGTCAATTAATAACACATGTGACTTGTCAGTTACTGCTGCAAGACCAATCACCGTACCGTTGCGTTCATCGGTAGGAATCGTACGCACACCATAGCCGCTGCGATGCGCAACACGGAAATCTTCCGCTTTTACTCGTTTACCATACCCACGTTCGGTAGCAAATAAGATATCTTCATCGTTACTAATAACTTCCATGCCTACGACTGCATCTTTATTGCGCAAACGAATGCCCATAACACCACTTGCTTGACGACCCATGGCACGCACTTCTTCTTCTTTAAAGCGAATGCCTTGCCCTTGTGAAGTAGCAATAACTATGGTGTCGGTGCCAGAACTAAGCGCACAGAATACTAACTCATCACCTTCGCGTAACGTAATTGAGCGAATGCCTGAGCTACGAATTTTAGCAAAAGACATTGCATCGGTACGTTTAATAATACCCTGCTTAGTCAGCTGCACTAACATCTTTCCTTCCAGAGCACGCGTGCAGAGCAGTTTTACTACTTTTTCTTGCGGCGCTAATGGCAATAGATTTACAATCGCTCTGCCTTTAGCGGTACGCGATGCTTCTGGCACAGCAAATACATCTATGCTGTACACGCGTCCTAAGTTGGTAAAGAAAAGCAGTTCATCATGTGTCTTTGCAACAAACACGTCTTGCATAATATCATCAGATTCTTCTAATGACGCCATGCCCATTTTACCCTTACCACCGCGATGCTGTACTCCATATACGGTTAGCGGCACTCGTTTAATGTATCCACGACGCGTTAATGTCACTACCGCTTCTTCATCAGGAATTAGATCTGCTTCGGTTAAAATGTCGATGGCACCTTCAATTTTAGTGCGGCGCACATCACCATATTCTTCTTTTAACGCATGCAACTCTTTTTCGATTTCTCGCTTGAGTATGGTTGGATCTTGTAAGATCGATTTTAAATAGATGATGATTTTTTTGAGCTCTTCCATCTCTTCATACATCTTCTCTTGCTCCATGCCGGTTAATCGTTGCAATCTCATTTCTAAGATTGCGCGCGATTGCTCCGGAGTCAGCAGGAATCGTTTATTTAATTTAATGGTTGCATCTTCCGCAGAGCGGGAATTTTTAATGAGCGCAACTACTTCATCAATATTTTGCAAAGCAATAATAAAACCACCTAAAATATGTTCACGTTCTTGCGCGCGACGTAATTCATACTGCGTACGGCGATAAATAACTTCTTGACGATGCAATAAAAATTCACGTAACAGATCACGCAGGCTAAATATTTTAGGTTTATTGTCGAGCAAGCCGAGCATTAAAATAGAAACACTCGTTTGCAAGTCAGTATGTTTATACAGTTGATTTAAAATAACATTCGGATCTTCATTGCGTCGAATTTCGATTACGAGGCGCATACCTTTTTTATCTGACTCATCACGAATATTAACGATACCGTCAATAATTTTTTCTTTGACTAAGTCGGCAATGCGTACAATTAAGGTTGCTTTATTTACCTGATACGGCAATTCGGTAACCACAATTGCATCACCTTTTTTGGTGTGTTCAATGGCAGTTACTGCACGCACAATCAAATTGCCACGACCAGTTTTATATGCACGCACTATACCGGCGCGACCACAAATAATACCGCCCGTAGGAAAGTCAGGTGCTGGTACTTTTTCAAACAACTCTTCATCAGAAACAGCTTCATTAGCTAAATACGCCAAGCACGCATTCACCACTTCATTCAAGTTATGTGGTGGTATCGCGGTCGCCATACCTACTGCAATGCCGGAAGTACCGTTAATAAGCAGATTAGGCAACTTGCTCGGCAGAATAACCGGCTCTACCGTCGATTCATCAAAGTTTGGTACAAATGGCACCGTTTCTTTATCAAGATCAGCGAGAAGCTCTTGCGTAATACGTTCCATGCGCACTTCAGTGTAACGCATGGCTGCTGCATTATCTCCATCAACGGAGCCCCAGTTACCTTGTCCGTCAAGCAATGGATATCGCTTAGAAAAATCTTGTACCATTCCCACCATGGTGTTGTATACCGCTTGGTCACCGTGCGGGTGATACTTACCAAGCACTTCACCCACTGCACGCACAGATTTATGGTACGGCTTATTGTAATGAAACCCAAGCTGATGCATTGTATACAAAATACGCCTATGCACCGGCTTTAGCCCATCACGAATATCAGGAATTGCGCGACTGACCACCACTGACATGGCATAGTCAAGAAAAGAATCTTTTAGCTCATCTTCGATAAGCACTGCTTTAATACGTGCATCATCTGCACCTTTTTGCCCATTCGATACTGGCTTTTCCATACCATAGACCCTTTATGCAAAAGGAAATTATATTTTAGTTTTTAGTATCTCATTTTTTTTGTTTGAGGACAATGCGCACTATACATTTCTTATTAATCTTCCATAAAGTTGCATATACACAATATTATATATTATAATAACGGAGTTATTGTATAATTATAATATGGGGGAATGTTCATATGAAACTATTATTACGCTTATTATGCTTTGGAATGATAAACGTTGCGTTATGGCCAACAGGCTCTGCTATGGAGCAACAAAAGCAACTCTTATATAGCAATGCCACCATCCAAGAAACTACGTGGCCTATCATTAAAATGGCATATCGCCGCTGCGAACTCTCTCTTTTTATTCAGGATTTCAATACCGTTCGTGATCAATTAGCAGAACAAGTAGGATTCGAAAAAAAGGTCATAAATAAAAACGTCGTTTATAGTCACAACCTATCTCAAGAGAAGTTCATTGAGCTGCTCCACCAGAAAGGGCAAATACAAGAATTCCATTTGCACACTATTTTCGATAAAAACTTTAAGGTACAACTAACAAAAAAAATTAAAGAACAGCACAAGAAAGTGTCCGGTACCATCATGCCAAAACTCAACGCTCTAGAAAAGCTGAAACAAGAAGTTAAGGCTCAAGAAAACAGATTTAATGATGTGCAAAAACAAATGATTATTACTGCTGCTAGTACTGCAATGGTGATGGGAAATATAGGAGGCGGTTTAAATATATTTGATAATGGAGCGTTCGGAGAAACCTTCCGTGGACTGAGCCTTGTCAAACAGATGATTGATACAAAATATCTTCCTTTGCTTCAAGCAGATTCACAACAATTTGGTATGCACAAAAAACAACTTGAATTATACCCGCTCGATGCCGCAAGTATGCGTATTTTTGATAAGGCAAAAGAACTGCTACAGAACAGTGCGCTGCACCTATCAAAAAAGAACGCGGATACCAACATGCAGGCCATACCTAGTCCGCAACCCCTTGTATATCATACAGATACTATCTCATGGGAACTTTTTCCTACTGATACACCCCCTCAAGTTACCAATGCACTCAATCTTTCCAACATCTCGTACACAAAAAGTATACAAGAATGGATACAAAACCCTTCACATATGCTAGAGACTGATAAATTCACCGATATCAACAGCCCATTGACCTATGTTGGCACGCACGAGAAAAAACAAAGCGCCATTAAAATCCACACATTCCCCCTCTCATTCGACCAATATATTAAGCAATATGGCACCATTACTCATGCAAAAGATAACTATGAAGATTATTGTGCAACAATGCCAGGGGCTGTACATGATAATAAAGAACGTACAATGGGATACTATATATATTTATTTAATGGCA
>JBAVOR010000004.1:0-73624 GCA_049692255.1 Candidatus Babeliales bacterium | reverse complement strand
TAATAAGGCTGTTCATATTGTTATCGCGCAAAAAGCTTTCTACGTCTTGACTCGGAGTCTCTTCCAATGATTCTGGACGTTGATACGCTTGTTCGAGAGTAACCAAACGATGGCTCATGTGGCGCATGATAAATTGCGGAAATTTAACAGTAAAAAGCGTATGCAGTTCTTCGATCGCTTTTTTAGCATGTGCGTTTTCCACTGCAAAGCGGCCTAAGAAATAGACACCATATTCATGCTTACGCACAGGATACGCAAGTCGGTATTTACCCCATCGCTCAAAAGATTTAAGCGACCCTTCACTTTTTTTGACAATTCGTTCAACTTGCTCTTCTAACGCCTTCGTTTCATCACTGGTGACTTCGGGGCTCGCTAGAATAAGCGTTTCGTAGTAAAAAGCCATAGATACTCCTACTAAGTGGGACCACCCTTTCTGGATGGTATAAAGCATGGCCTGCTTTATTTAGTGTTTATATTACTTTGCAAGTATAGCAGCAAATGGCCTTCTTTGCCAAGGAACAAAAGCAAAAAAGCGCAGAATTATGGGGATTTTATAGACAGTCATCGGGCTGAACAAAGCAAAAAAGCGCTCGCCCTGAGCTTGTCGAAGGAAATGAGCGCTCGATACCCTTCGATAAACTCAGGGCGAGCGCATAAAATTAACTCACAAACCCGAGCAATATATTAAGCGTTTTACTACAAGAAATAGCGCTTATACGAAGCGTTGCTGTCTTTGAATAACGCGACCAATGATACGGAAATGGTCTTTTCCACGAATCAAGGCGATTGGCGCTTGTTTATGGTTTACCGATTCCAATACAATAAAATCTTCAGTGTAGGTTACTTGCGTAATCGCACGCACTGGCGTTTCATTGCCATATTCTACTGCCGCCATATCACCAGAACGGGTCCACATTTCAGGGGAAATAATCAGTAAATCACCCTTAACAAACGCTGGAGCCATATTGTTTGAATCCACTGAATAGGCAAACATGCCTGCATCAGTAGCGTTTAATACAGGAACGAACTCATCTTTATGACCGCTCGTTACTTGTGCTAACTGGTTGTTATATGGTGATGGGTTAGCAGGGATCTCTCCTACAACCGGTACAATTTGTACCTTCACTTGAATATCGGTCTTTTCTGGCAAATCAACGTCGCTGTCTATATGATCAGTACGTTGTTTACGTTGTGCAAAAAGATCAACTGGACTTACTTCAAATGCATTTGCTAATTTCTTTAATGAATCTTCATTCCAACGGCGAGTACCGTTCTTAATATGAGTAAGATAACTTTCGGACATGCCGGTTTTTTCAGCTAAATTTTTGGTTGTCCACCCTTTTTCTCTCAAAAGCTCTTTCACTCGTAGCTCTGTCGATGATGACATAACAAACTCCTTACGCTTTATTGTTCTCTATGATAGTATGGTTCATAAAGTGGAAATATAATTAATTCTAATTGTACACATCTTTTCTTTCTTGTCAAATGGAAATGTGCGCGAGCGAATATGGCCACCATAAAATACAAAGAGCGCTTTAATAAGAACTTTTTTGAAATTACTGCCTGGCAGCAAAAAAAGCTCATTCTAGGGATCGATGAAGCGGGCAGAGGCTGCATGGCAGGCCCCCTGGTATGCGGAGCGGCAATTCTGCATCCCCAGGCTCATCACCCCCTACTGAAAGACTCTAAGCTACTGACCCCTCAAGAGCGAGAAAAAGCGTTTGCA
This sequence comes from Candidatus Babeliales bacterium, assembly GCA_049692255.1. GTDB lineage: Bacteria > Babelota > Babeliae > Babelales > JACPOV01 > JBAVOR01. The sequence continues at coordinate 71,898 of JBAVOR010000004.1, read as the reverse complement.
TGGATTACCAGGCATGCCTGGTACCAATATACCGTTATAGCCCCCCATATAATCGATACCCATAATATTTATCAAGCCACCCTTAAAGGGATGGAAAGGGCCTATACGCAGCTTGTAACTCAGGTTAAACAGCCTATTTATCAGGTGCTGGTTGATGCCATGCCCCTCTCGCTCAAGGGGCCAGATAGCCCTGATGTGATCTATTTTAACCATGCCGAACAGAAATCTACCTCTGTTGCAGCAGCCTCAATTGTGGCTAAGGTTATGCGTGATGCCATTATGCAGGCCATAGACCCTCTATTTCCCTCGTACGCATTGGCTTCTCATAAAGGGTACTGTACTGCAGCTCATCGCCTCTTAGTGGCCAATCACGGCCCCTCTTTGACTCATCGAACAAGCTATCTTAAGCCCCAGATGTTTGCTGCTGGAATTACTGATCAATTAAGCTTGATTACTCTGGAAAACAATGAGGAAATTAAGAATGAAAGCATACGCTGAAATTGTAGAAAGTTCATTACACCTCTGGAAGGCACAAATGTGGCAGTGGGACCAAGCCCCCCCTTTTGGCTCCATAGTCACCATCGAACAGCACGATTGTCAGCTTATGGGCATAGTTACCTACATAGAAACGGGCACAGTCGATGGCAAAAGGGCTCCCTTTGTCTACCAAAAAACAGAACAAGAACTTAAAAAAGAGCAACCCCATATCTTTACCTTCTTGAATACCACCATTTCATGCCTGCCACTGGGGTTCATCAAACAAAACGAACCTTGGCACCAGATACCCAGCCAACCACCCAAAATTCATGCGTTTGTTTCACCTGCCACTCCTGCACAGCTGAACCTTTTTTTTGCACAGACTACCTACCTGGCTATCCTGTTCCAAGCAGTCTCTAGTCAAACCCCAATCGATGAACTCATTCTTGCCTTAACCGCGCAACTTAAGCCATATAATGTATTCACCCCCGATTACACCGAACGGTTTATTGATATGTTTTGCCTGTTATGCGGAAACGATTACCGTCGACTCAAGCTTTTTCTACACCGCTTTCAACTACACTGCCTATAAATAATCCAAATATAAAATAACTTAACAAAAGCTCTTGTATTCTTCGCTTTTTTATTTAAAATGCGATATACTTACTTTAAACTTAAAAACCTTATAGGGGGGAACTATGAATACAAAAATAGTACTATTACTTTCTTACATCTGTACGCTGACATTTGTTGGACAAACACAAACCATGAATCCACAGCAAGGACCAGGACCAATTTGGTCACTAAATAATATAAAAGCGGTAATAAATGCTTGTTCTCACGATGAAGCGCTCGATGCAACTCGGTTGATGTTTTCACAAACCCCAGCGCTCCAAAATCTAAGGTGGTACATAAATGACCACATTGAAGAGCAGCGCACTTGGCTTGAAAAAGAACGCAACAAAAATCTGACGCAAGACAACTCCGACAACGAATAATAATTATGAAAAAACAGATCTTATTTTCTTATATCGTTGCGGTGGCATACATGAGCAATGCGCAAGCAATGAACCCACTGGTGTCTGCGCAACACTGGACAGCAGCCCAGTTCCGCACAGCAATAGAGAATTGTACTACACGTGAAGAATTAATTGCACTCCAGCAGAAAGCATACAAAGATATGTTATCGGGGACTATATGCAATTATATCAAGATGCACATTAATGATCGCCACAGTACGCTTCAACACAAAGTATTGCAACAGAAGCCGCAACAACAAAATGCAACTGAAGTGTTGCTGCTGGCTATGCAAAAAAAGGGAATCAACGTAGTCATGCATCCCAGTGTTGGACACGCAGACAAAAGCAAATTCTCTCCACTCGTTCTTATCAAAAATGGGGAGTCACCAGAGCAATGCATTGTTGCGATAGAAGAATTAGAACAGCAAGCAGCTGCTGCTTTAGAAAAAGAATTTGTCCTTAAAAATTAGAATTAAAAGAGAGATCGTATGAAACAATCAGTCGCCTTGCTTCTTGTGCTCGTGTATGTCGCGCTGCCTGTTAATGCTATGGAACTTAATTCTACAGCAAATAAAGAGTTGGTTCAGCCAGACAATATCGTAAAGCTAATGGGATTCGTACAAAGAATTATAGAGGCACCAGATAATAAAACGGTAGCACAAATACGCCAAGAAGCAATGGACAGCGGCTCATCACTCACAGAGAACAACAAAAAAGAAATTGATACCATGGCGCGTTTCAAAGTATACGCACTGGAAGAGATCAAGAAACGTGCACTGGAAAAAACGCAACAGAAATGAGCTATTTTAATTGGAGGAATATCTATGAATAAACAGTTACTCGTATCACTCGCCCTGGCCATCAGCATAGCTGGTGACATCGCTGCTATGGAAACTAATGCGCAAAAAGCGGCAACCCGCACTGTGCTTACTACAGTAACGCATGAAATACGTCATGCTTCAACCATAACAGAATTGCAGCGAGCACGGCAACAGTTGGTAAATGTAAAGAATCAATTGCCACTAGCGGCATTTCAATATTTTATGACAACCGCCGACACGAGAGAACAACAATTGACACAATCGGCCCACCCAAATTCGTATAATAATTAATTAATCGTTAAGGAACATGCAAATGAACAAACAACTACTTTTATCACTCGCTCTGATGATCGGCGGATCGCGTAGCATATTAGCTATGGAAGACAGACCAGCAGATCTTACTAAACCATCTGAAGTAAAAATGTTGCTGGAAGCAGTAACAATAGGTGTCTTAAAATCTACAATACATAATGCCACTACCCTACAATCTTTAGAACAAACAAAAGAACTACTCGATAAAGTACAGCGATATTTACCATCGAATGGCTATTCGGGAAATGTACACCAGCAACTGACGATCCTCGTCGAAGGGCAAAAAGCAAAATTGCAAAATTTAAATACAGCTAGACCTATGAAAAGTCGCCGTCGTCTCAATTTAGATGATCAAAACTAAGAAGGAACATTCTATGAAAAAACAATTATTCTTATCACTCGTCCTGATGATTGGCGCATCTATTGGTACAGCTGCAATGGAGTCCGCGCCAAAATCATTAACCACTAAAGAGAATACCGACTTTCTCACTCAAATTAATAACGCGACTACACTAGACGAAATGCATCAGATACAGCAACAAATACGGCAAGAGCTAAACGCAGATAGTACGGTTACAGTGCCAACAACAAAGCCATTCGTGCATCCTCGATTGATAGAACAAACGTTAATGCACTGTGTAGAGCAAAAGAAACAGCAAATAAGCAATCCTCAACCAGTACAGACGCAGACACCAATTCGAAATCAAAACATACAACGCAAATTAATCTTTCCTCCGAAGCCCGCAAACGATAATAACTAAACTATAAGGAACGTTCAAATGAACAAGCAACTATTTCTCTTGATCACACTATTAAGCGCATCTGCCGGTATAATTGCAATGGACGCTAACCAGAATGCTGCTGAGGCCTTATTGCAAGAGATTAACAAGGCTGCCACCCTACTTGAATTGCAACAAGCTGATCAACGATTTATACAATTGCAATCAGTATTGCCACCGCACATGTTTCACATTCTAACATGCTCTTTAAACGGAAGGCGATCCCAACTAATCAATCCACCAGTAGTCCCGTCTGTCAAGCCGCCATCGGCACGTCAGCTTTTTCCCGACAATAACGACAGTAACTAACTACGTATTTAGCTCGCAAAAAAAAGGTGGTATGCTATGCATATCACCTTTTTTACTGTGGAGAACAGCACGCTCATGTTTCAATCGCTCAAAAATAGCCTCACCGCCCTGTACACGCATGTTACGCAAAAAGTCAGCTCGCTGTTTACCCGAACAACGGTAGACGCAGACACTATTGCAGAGCTTGAACGCATTTTATTACAAGCAGATACAGGGTATACCACTACGCAACAGATTATGCAGGCGGTCAAAAAACAAGCACAAACCGATACGCAGTTCTCGGGGCAGCAGCTCAAAGAACTACTCGAACGCGAACTCAAAAAAATATTAATTCCTGCCCCATCAACCCATGCCCCTGTGTATCTCTTAGTTGGCATTAATGGCAGTGGCAAAACAACCACTGCTGCCAAAATAGCACGGTTGAAAAAGAGTGAAGGTAAAAAAGTATTACTGGTTGCTGCAGACACGTTTCGCGCTGCAGCCGTAGAACAATTAGAACGATTAGCGCAACAAGAAGAAATTGCTCTCGTTAAAGGAGTGCCCGGCGCAGATCCTGGATCGGTCATATTTACCGGATGTGCACAATTTAGTGCTGGCGCCTATGATTGCATGATTATCGATACCGCAGGCAGATTGCAAACAAAAGTAAATCTGATGAACGAACTAACAAAATTGAAAAAAATTATTACTAAACAGCTGCCACACCATACCGTGTGCACGCTACTTACCATCGATGCAATGCTTGGTCAAAATTCACTCGAACAGGCACGCCTATTCCATGAAGCAACAGAGGTGAATGGCATACTGTTAACCAAAATGGATGGCACCGCAAAAGGAGGCATTGTGTTTGCTATTAATCACACATTACGCATCCCGGTGTACTATCTGTCCATAGGTGAACATATGACCGATATCGTTGCTTTCGACCCCACCACGTACGTTAAAACGGTTCTTGATGCATAAATCATATGCAGTGCATACGCTGATTGCACAGATCAGCACACAGTTGCACCGCGTGTATGCAACTGAACGGCAATGCACGCAACACGCTTGGCTACTGCTGAGTACCGTAGTTAAAAAATCAATGGCGCAACTACTCACGCAACAGACGATCACCCTTACAAAAGCCGACGAAGAGCAACTCACACAATGGATCACACAGCTGGTGCAAGAAGATAAACCGATTCAATATATTATTGGGGACGTTCCTTTCGGCGATCTCACTATTGCAGTATCTCCACCAACGCTTATTCCACGCCCTGAAACAGAAGATTGGGTGCACGCACTCATCGCACAATACAAACAAAAATGTTCAAGTGATGCGCAGCTACGCATTCTCGACCTATGCACGGGCACCGGTTGCATCGCGCTCACGTTTGCGCATGCATTCAAAAACGCAACTGTTATTGCTGTAGATATCGCTGCTGATGCAGTTACACTCGCATGCCGCAATGCACAATTAAACAGCATACCTAACGTTACGGTGATACAGTCAGACCTATTTTCTGCGCTTACTCCTGCATCATTTGATCTAATTATTGCTAATCCACCGTATATCCCTGCCACGCAATGGTCTCAGTTGCCAGTCAGCGTACGCGCATGGGAAGATTGCCGTGCGTTATGCGCAGGAGATGATGGATTAACACTCATTCGTGCTATTATTGCACAAGCAGGTGCATGGCTTACTCCTAACAATACCGGGCTCCCTTCACTTGCTCTAGAGATTGACTGTACGCAAGCAGCTGCTGCAGAGCAACTCATGCAAGAAGCCGGTTATTGTGATATAACTCTTGCAATTGACGCTGCACATTTGCCTAGAGTAATAATGGGCTCCCAGCCAAGAAGATAAAAAAAAGAAAGTAGAGCATGGATACCATACCATTTACTCCTGCCAATCAAAAGCACCAGAAAATAGAGCGGGTCACCACGCGCTTAGCGCTCAGCATCGCATTTCTGCTGATTGTTGTAACGGCGTATGAAGGGTATCGTTATTGGGGCGCGCGTACTGCATACACTCATGCACATGCCTCATTGCAAACAGCAACGGGGTCAAATACCAACGATGCTGGTCTCTTATTACTTAAGAAATACAGCAATCCCCCACGCCCATCACCAGCTGCGTTAGTTTCATTGCTCGCGCGTGTTACTCCTGCTACAGTTCGCTTGACCCAGGTGGCGCGTCGGCATAAAAAACAGGTAACGCTCACCGGCACTGCTGATACATTAGATACACTTATGGCATATCTACAACGCTTGCACGATGCACCACTGTTACGCGATGTTACGTTAAAAACGGTTACCACCGATGCGCAAAAAAAGAGTATTACGTTTTCTATACACGCATGCATACAACAGGTCGGCGGCCCCTCAAAAGTGTGATATACTGTTATTACTATGGGAAAAATATATCAGCTACCACCACACGAAGCACAAAAAATTGCTGCAGGCGAAGTTATCGAACGACCGGTCAACGCGTTAAAAGAGTTGATCGAAAATAGCATTGATGCAGACGCACGCACTATTACCATCTACCTTGAACACGGGGGACATGCATTAATACGAGTAATTGATGATGGTTCTGGCATGGATGAAGCTGATGCTCATCACTGTTTTGCACATCATGCAACGAGCAAAATTACCCGCGTAGAAGATGTGGCACAGCTAGCCACCTTTGGTTTTCGCGGAGAAGCGCTCACGAGTATTGATGCGGTCAGCAAGCTCACACTTATCACCAAGACAGACCAAACATCAACAGCAATACAGATAATGCGTAACGCAGGAGAGCTCGTAGCATGCAACACCGTTGCCTCTCAAACGGGCACCGACCTGGCAATTCATGATCTCTTTTTTAACGTGCCGGCACGCAAAAAATTTTTAAAAACGGTAGATACCGAAATGCGTGCATGCATGCAGCTGTTTTATGCTTACTGCTTTGCGTATCCCTCTATCCATTTTACTCTGCACAGCAACAATAAAGAACTGTACAACTGCCCGCGCACCGATAGTATGCTTACCCGCGCTCAGCAATTATGGCCCGATCAAGATAATGAAGCCCTACTGGTCTGCACCGCGCAAGACAAAGAAATAACGCTAGACGGCTTTATATCGCCACCGCACATGCATAAATATGACCGCTCCCATTTCTTTTTTTTCGTTAATCATCGTTGGGTTAAGAACCCACAACTCATAAAAGCAGTGCTCAAGGGCTACGCAGGGATATTGCCTCCCGAACGGTACCCATTTGGCGCACTCAACATTACTATTGATCCAGAATTGGTTGATATCAATATTCACCCCCGCAAACAAGAGGTGCAATTTTTACACCCACGTCGCATCGAAACATGCATCAGCAGTACGGTTAAACAACAGTTAGAAAACTATACCAAACGACATGTGCAAAACCCGCACTCAATGCCAATGACTAACTTTCCTAGTACTGCCCCACACCCATATACGCCACCATTGCACACGCCATGGCCTATGAGCGCATGGTCTGCATCTGCTAACGCTGGTGCGCACCCAGAAGATGCTGTTAACCAGATATCAGCAACGCATCAGACGGTGCACATGTCCTCTGATATGATTACTCCGCAATCACTCGCTATGAGCGCTCGCCCTGAACCTAGCTCACAGAACCGTATAACTCATGAGCAACAAGAGGTTGCCACCGCTGAACAAGAAACGCATATTATTGGCCAGCTTTTTACCACCTATATCATGGCACAGCACGCAGATTGCTTGGTGCTCATCGACCAACATGCAGCACATGAACGTATTATCTACGAAAGAATACGCGCCCGGTTTGGCTCTATTGCCAGCGTGCCCTTACTGTTTGCTCAACCCGTGCATATGGAACAACACATACTCGATGCATTAGAACCATATGCAGAACTGTGCGCTTCATTTGGCCTTATCATCGAACGCATGAGCATTGATTTGTTGCATATTATAGCAACACCAGTGCACACACAAACAGTTGATTATGCTGCACTGGTGCATGACATAGCTGCATACATTGTAGCGCACCATACGCTAGAGCCAGCACTCTTGCATCAGAAAATACATGAGCACACACATGCACAGATGGCATGCAAAGCAGCAGTTAAAGCAGGTGATCTGTTGAGCATGACGCAAATGCAACAGATTATGACCGATCTCTTTGCTACCGAGCATTGTGCTACATGCCCTCACGGAAGACCTACTATCTGGCGCATAAGCCAATATGAAATTGAAAAAAAATTTAAGCGCGTTGGATAACCTTTATCTTATGCCCGCGTATGTGCTGCGAACAGTTCGCGATATACATAGGTCATTGTTAAGGCAACAAAAGGAAATACCAAGAACGATAAAAGCCCACTGAATATAAAGGCTACGACTGTTTGAATGATTGATACAACTACCACAATGCCTAACAGTTGTAGCTTATGCCCTTTAGTGATGGCAAAACTTTTGCCCAATGCTTCAAATGGTCCCGCATGGCAATCGACAATGTATTGTGAATAGAGTGAAAAAGCGAGCATGCAATAGAGGCCTGGCAGAATCAAAAAAGCAAGCCCTATCGAAACAATGCAGTAATAACAGAAAGTCGCAATACAATCGCTCAATAAAAAGCGGTACGCATTAAAGAACAGGGCTAACGAGAGTGGCTTTTGATCATAGATTGCTAATGCTAGCGCAATCATGCCTAACGCGATATAGCGGGCTACAGCAAAAGCAGTTATAAGCAAGATTCCTATAAAACACAGCACGCGCCAACCACCATTTTTTATCCATACGGTTATTAATTCAGGGTTATAACTAGTGCAACAAGTTTTAATTTCTATCATCATCGTTTGAATGTATCCAAAGTTAACCCCGATGGTACCTAATGTGACCCCTATCATAATGGCAGCAGCCATAATGGTGCCTAATAATGCAGCGGTTGCCAGATAACCAAAATGGTTATATAAATTGCGTGTACCAAAGGCAAGTGCATCGGTAAATAGATGCTCTGTATGCGTATTTTTCATTCGAGATCCCCCCTTTTTTATATATCCTGACTGATATTGAGTATAAAAAAAGAGGCAACCCTATTGCTAGCTTCTGTAAATATTTTTTTAGCGCTCACCCTGAGTGTTCGATGAAGTCGAATGTATCGAAGGGGAATCGAGCGCTCTTATGGTTCGATACAATTTTTCGCTATGCTCAAAATCACTCACCATGAGCGCAGGAAAAACAGCGCGGATTATCCCACTAATGCTTGCATTAAATTCTGAACGGAAAAATAGAGAATCATGCAGGCGGTTAACAATCCGGCAACAGTGCGCATATTTTCACCCGATTGCCACTCTTTTTTGAGTGTAAGTAACGTGATAATTGATGAAATATAGGCTGATACAATAAATATCGAGGTCACACTAAAGAACAGATCGATATTTTTGAGCAATAAAAAGCTCGCTAAAATACCGGCACCAATAATCACTGTACATACTCGGTGATTAAGTATGTTATTGGCAATCAATGTATGCACTACCGCTGTCTTCATTTTTTTTAACGTTACATACAACAACGCGCCCACTGACCACATGACCGAATAAATAGTGCCTAAAATAGCGAATACTATGGCAATATGCATACTCAAAATAAACAGTTTCGCTTGCGGAAACTGCGCTTCTAACGTTTGCGTGATAGGCGCTTGCGCACAGAACTGTGATGCAGGAATAGCGAGCATAAGCGCAGTAACAAAACTCATGTAAATGGCGCCGGTAATTAAGATCGCCCACGTTAACGCGCGTGACACCGTTTTTTCTGGATCTTTGACCATACCATACAATGATGTTGCTGACTCAAACCCGAAGAACCCAAAGATAACCGATTTTGCTGCAACGAAAATATTGATCACCCCAAATGGCATGAACGGTTTCAAGTTCTCTAAACTAAAACTCGGCATACACAATACAATGGTAGCAAATAATGGAAACAGGGTGAGCACGAGCAGAATAATTTGACTCGCTTGCATTGCGGTATTGCCCGCCATGTTTAAGAGCGTAAAGGCAACGACCGAAATAATACTCCATGTTTGTGCAGAAAAATCGGGTACCCACGCATAGCTTACAGCCAATTGAGCACTGTAATCATGCAAATAGATACCTACAATTTGCGCAAGTAACCCCATAGCAACGGTTAACCCAATTAGATAGCTAAATACGGCAATCAGAGCACCGATATGACCAGCCCATTGCTTGGTATAAATATAAAATGAACCTTCTTGTGGGTACAAATACGCTAAACGCGCAATAGAAGAGCCCATGCACCAGACCGCAAAAATAACAAAAATATAGGTCAATATACCTGCAGGCCCCACCGTACACGCTAAAGCTGCGGGAGCCAAAAAGATACCCACCCCAATCATAGCATTCAAGCAGATGGCTATTGCCATGCCTAGACCAATTTTGTTGGGCGATGCTGACGTACTCATATATGCATCCTTTGCATAATAAAAAAAAGAACTAATAGTACTTATCCTAAAATAAATTTGCTGACATAGCAATAAATGAGCAATCCTAAAATATCCATCAATGTGGCTAAAAAAGGACCTGCTGCATAGGCGGGATCTATATTAATTTTTTTCAAAAATATTGGAATGCCACTGCCTAACAGCACCGAAACAAGCACAATAATAGATAGCGAAAGGCTTACCGCAAAAGCGCCGACCAGATGACCATAAGTAAGATATACTCGCATAAAAGAGAAGATGCCTAAAATAACTGCCATCAGTGCTGCCATATAACATTCGCGTTTAAAAAAACGCCAAAAGTTCGTCTGCGTAATATCCCCTGCCGCCATCCCTTGAATAACAAGCGCCGATGTTTGACTACTCGAATTACCACCGGTGCTAATGAGCATCGTAATAAAATACATCAAAAAGCCGGCCAACGTTACTTCGTACCGTTTAATAATCATCGATGACAGCGATTGTGCCAGTAATAGTATAATTAAAATATAGCTTCGCTCATACAGTATTCTAAAAAAAGGAGTTTCAAAGTACGGATATTTAATGGGAGTCATCGCCGAGATACGATACACGTTCTCACTCGCCTCTTCTTCAATGATATCAACTAACGTATCACTGGAAATAACACCCAAGAAATAGTTATTATCTCCCACTACCGGTATAGTCATTTTATTGTAGTGGATCATCTTTTTTGCGACTTCTTCCTGATTTTCTGCTGCAGCTACCAACAGATCATTCTTGTGCATAAAGGTACCTATGCGAGTCTGCGGGTTATGAAGCACCAGCTCTTCTAAACGAATATGACCGACCAGAACATTGTCTTGATCGGTCACATAAATTTCTTGATACAGCTCGCGACGTGGTTGTAAGCGCTGCAAAATTTGAATAGATTTTTCTACCGTAAAGTTACTCATCAGCGTAATAACTTCCGTTTCCATATTGCCCCCCGCACTTTCGGGGTCAAAATTAAGGAGAGACAATATTTTTTTACGATCTTGCGTACTCAACATGGTCAGATATTTTTGCAGCTCATCATCAGATATGCTATCAAAAAGATCGGTTAAATCATCAAGCGATGTTTGCGTTAAAATATATTTCTTATCTTCATCGCTAATAGTAGAAAGAATAACTACTTTCAGCGCATCAGACAGTTCGGCAAAGACAGCTAACTGCAACGAACGACTGAGCCTGCTAAAAAGAGTTACCATTTCTATGCGTGAGAGGCCAGAAAGTATCTGTTCAATATCGGCAGCGTGCAGCGATATAAATCGTGCCCACCAGTATGGTGCATCATCAGACGCATTGGCAAGAATCAGTTCTATATGTTCTTGCACTTGCTGCATTAATTCTTGAGTATCGAGTACCATTGATACCTCCCCATATCAAAAACCTATTTAATTCTTTAACACTCGCACACATGTTTACTCGTGTGATCGTTTTTGGCGCTCGTTCTGATCTGACATTTGATTTTATGCGCACCTTAGCATACCATACCGCCTCATAGGCGTGTACAGAAACTAACACAATTTCATACGCGTGTCCATTTGACTTTATTTTAAAAACATTGCATTATCGAATGTATGAGTTGTCACAATCAAATAATTTCTAATAAAAAATAATACGTCGAGCGGCATACGGCGCGCACAAAAAGAGGAAAAAGCACGTGAATTATAATCAATCAACAGTACATACCTTTATTGTTTCACCAGATACGCCGCCAATGCGCCTCGATCTGTTCCTGACCAATCAACTCAACCCCTATTCGCGCACCTTTATTCAAAAACTTATCAAAGAAAAACAGGTGTTGGTTAATGGTGCCCCTGCCAAAAGCAGCGGTGTCGTTGAACCAGGCGCCCAGGTTACCGTTACTATTGCCCCTGAAAAAGCACTGTACGACGCTGAATTTTCTCCTGAGCAAATGAGTACGCTTAAGCAATTGGGGGTAGGGATAGTGCATATTGAAGATGATTTTCTCGTTATTAATAAACCGGCTGGGCTTATGTCTCACAAGCCGTCACCCTATTGCACTACGCTCACCCTGATCGATTGGCTTGCTGCCTACTCACAAGAACTGCTCGCTGTAGGCCACCCAGAACGGCCCGGTATTGTACACCGCTTAGACAAAGACACATCAGGGCTTATGCTCATTGCACGCAATAACTTTGCACACCATCATTTAAGCAACCTGTTTAAAAGCCGGGAAATTAAGAAAACATACATTGCCGTTGTGCAAGGGCACCCCGAAGCAACTGGCACTATTGATGCTGCCATTGGCCGTAACCCGATCAAAAGAAATCAGATGACCGTTAATGGATTAAAAGCACGTGTCGCTCAAACTTTGTATAAAATAGTCACCTATTATGACACATACAGCGTCGTAGAAGCGTATCCGCAAACTGGGCGCACCCACCAAATTCGCGTGCATTTTAGCAGCATTGGCCACCCAATTATCGGCGACCCCGTCTATGGGACCCAATCAAATACTATTGCGCGCCATGCGTTACATGCAAGCGCACTCAGCTTCACCTTTAATGGGCGCCATTACCATTTCACCTGTCCATTGCCCGCTGACATGGCACAATTACAAAAATGATGTTCATTCGCACGCCCTAGTCGCGTTCCTATTTTTTTCTTGATTTTTTAGCTAAAGCACAATACGCTGATTGCCAGCTAAGAAGGAATTGTAGTAATGAAGCTTGCTACAAAAGCGTATACACGCACCCATGACGTGCAGCCATCTATTCTTAGCTTTTGTTTTGTGGTGATAAGGCTAATTAAGATTCTTTAGCTTTCGCTTCAGCCTTGCGATACCTATCTTTAACCAATTTTAGTTGCGCATCAATAAATGTGCCATATTCTCCCAAGCGCTTACTTGGCATCTGCTTGTCATCCTTAATGAGCTTCTTATATTTCTCTCGATTATTATCTGATTGTTCAGCTTCTAATTGTCTTCCAGTCGCTTTACTAACTATTTCTTTTTCTCTTTCGAGTGAAAGACGCAATGTTTCATATGCCTCTTTCTTATCTTTCCAAGAACTTTCGCTTGCTAAAGTATTTTTCAATTTTTCAACGGAAGTATTTATTTTTTCCCTATAAATTTTAAAAAAGCTTTTCTCGGGATAGTCAATAATAGACTCCGCTGCGATATTTCCAAAAGTTTCTGCTTCTTCGTTGATAGGCCGTTGCCGTTCTTGTTCAAAATTAATTTCATTATCAAGATCTATAATTGCTTCATCAAGGGCCCTGATCCAGCGTTCAGCGCGTGCACTCGGCAATTCACCAGTTACACCATGCTCCCGGGCAAATTGTCCGCCTCCTTCTTTCTGTTTCAATTCATTAAATGCATTTTCATATGCTGCTCTTTCTTTATACAATGCGTCCCGCTCTTGTACCATTTTTCTCACGTTGTTGTCTAGTCTTAATTTATTTATTTCTCCACGCAACTCTTTTCTCTTATCATTAGAAAAAGATTGACCTTTATTGGCAGGCTTTTTACTCCAACCTTCTAGCACTTCTTTCGCCCAATTGGATTTCTTTATTTCTGAATTTCTATTTTGCTCTATTGCTGCATTATCTTCTGAGCTCAATTCAATTATTGGGGTAATTTTCCCATCACGCAATGCTTCCGCGCGTTGTTTAGAACGATCCAAGAAGTTTTGATAATCATTTATTACCCCTAGCTCCGTAATTCCTGTAGTGGCAAATTTTTCACTATGAGGATTGTTTTTAATCTTCTGTAACACAATTCGTTCAATCTGATTCAAAGCATCTTGTGCTTTTTCTATTTCCGCTGTTACTTGGATAATCATCTCTGCACGTAACTCTTCGGGCTGCAGTTCAATTGTTCTTATACTATCGCCCACACCGCCAATACTCTCAGCAAAAGGGCTAGGATTACCACCATATTGTAAACCTCGACCTGGAATATAGTCCACTAACTGTTTTTCCATGATTTCTGCATCCATCGGCTTAATTTCTTTCCCCTCTTTCATAGAGCTAATAAAGCTTACATCTTTTTGTACAAGCGTCTTTGCCATTTTATCACGTAACTCCGTTAACCGAGTTAGTTCATTATTAGCACTATCTAAAGCAGTTGCTTTTAGCTCATCTGCTCCAAACTTTAGAGCTGGTGATTCAAGTTTTTTAATATTCTCTTTTGCTTTACTAATTAATGTATTTAGATCTCGGAGATTAGTGGGATTCTCTTCTTTTACACGCATATCACTTTTCATTTTTAATGTTTCGATCTGATCATTTAAGCGCTTTGTGTCAAAATTTTTTGATCGAGTTGAATCATTTTTTATATTTTCTAATTCTTCTATTAAGCCCTTGAATTCAGCAACTGCGGGATACGGTTTACTAGAAAGCTTTAATATCGCTTGTCTGACATCTTCTACAGATTGAAGTTGTTTTGCAGGCTCAGGTGTTGATACAAACAAAGCAGACATACTTACAGTTGACGAAGTCGGCGAAATATTTTCTTGAGTTATTTGTTCAGGCGCTGTTGCTTGTTCTAAAGATTGCGGCAACGATGATATGCTTGGTTTTTGTTCTTGCTGCAATGATTGGGTTTTTGGTTGCGAAGATAATTGAGATGTGGCTGATTTAAATTGTTCTTCTTTTTGCTCTTCGTGCTTCAATTTTTCTTCTTGAGCAGATTCTTTCGCTTTCTCTTCTTCTATACTTTGTGTTTTTTCTTCTGGCTTAAATTCCATTGCCAGCATCCCCTGATGCAGCGTTACCAATAAAAAGAGATAGCGCATCATTACTTTCCTCCAGCCTTCTTAATCGTTGATTCATAATTACTTTTAAGCTCATACAGCTGTTGTGCTATAAAGAGTTTACAATATTCACGAAGCCGTACACTTGACAGCTTCTTATTTTCGTTTCGTATCTTCTCATATGTTACTCGATTACCTCCTTCATCTGCGCTCTGCAGCCAATACGCTTCGAATGCTACTTCATATTTCTGTTCCAACCAGCTGCTCAATTGAGTATATAAATCTTTTTTTTCTGCCTCCGATACTTCTTCATCAGAAAATATATAGTTAGCAGCATCTGTCATAGATTTGATCTCTGTGCGCAAAGACGTAAAATAAGGATAATCAAAATTAGTAAGTATTTTGTCGCGAACATCTTGCGCAAAAGCAACTGCAAGCCCCTTGACTTCTGCACTTTGAAGAGGTTCTGTTGCTACTTCCTTTTTTAATTTTTCATTTATTTTCAAACGCTGTTGCTCATAATAAGACTTCTTCTTATTTTGTTCATTTTCCATAGCACTCATTGTATTAGTAAGCTCCACAATGGCAACATTCCCCTCTTTCAGGGAATCCGCTTGTGCAATAGCACGTTGTAAGAAATCTTGATATTGATGAATAATTACTAATTTGCGCCTATTATAATCCTCGTCTTTTCGACTTTTAACACTAGAAACAATTTCTTGTTCTATCTTAGTCTCGACACTTAATATTTTTTCTTTCACCTCCTCTATTGTCTTGATTAATTCTGCAACCATTGCTGCACGGGACCCTGCCGGTTCTCCTTCAATCAAAATAATACTCTCCTGAATTTTCTCCATATTTCGCTTAAAAGGTTCTTCTGCGGACAGATTAGGCTCAGAACTAAAAAATTCCCCCTCTCTATAACGTGTTATTCCGGCTAATGCTTCCTTGTATTTTTTATCTTTTACTTTTTGAGGGTCTTCTGTAAACTCTGGTTGCTGCATACTGCTCGGTTGTTCATTTAACGAAGGGGTTTTATATAACCGTTTTTCCTCTTCCCTGCCAATGACTGAGATATCTTCTAGTTCAACAGGCTTAGACCATGGTAATCGCCAGGTAGATTTGATTAGCTCTGTTTTTTGTTGTTGCTTGTTTAGTAACTTTAAATCAGACGATTTACGCGTTTCATCTGCCGGTGAAATGTCGAATAAAGGCAATGCAACTGCGTGGCATGTTATTAAAAAACATATGCTTATGCTCGAATTAAATACTTTTATACACTCCATATCCCCTCTACACGTACTTTATTCACTGTCGCTTTGATACTGCTCAAGGGCTTTTATCTCGCCAGAGTTCAACGAAGGCGGAGAAGCCCGTGAATGCAAACGACAAGAACCACCCCGTAGCTCGAGTCTCGCCGCAGTTTTACATGACTGTCTTACTGTTTACTATGCCTCAGCAAGAATGCGAATTGCAATAGTTTGCCCCCAGAGCTGGTCAAATTTTTTGATGTAACGGGCAATCATGGCATGCTCGTTGGAAATGTACACGTTTTCTTGATTATTCAGTAATCCGGTGCGGGTAGTATTAGCAGAACCGGTCCAGACCAGTGACCCTTGATTACCATTGTTAAAAAAAACAAAAAATTTATTGTGCATCGTCGAATTAAGTTCTTTATATTTATGCACGGGAATACCCGCTTTACATAATAGGCTGATCTTTTCGTACCGTTCTTCAATGCCAGAACAATCAACCACTATTTTAATCTGTACGCCGCGCCGGTGTGCATCACAAAGGGCAAGCACTATATCTTTATCGGTTAAACGAAACTGCGCACTATATATCGCTTTACGTTCATTTTGAATAAGTCCAAGCAACACTTTTTTAACAGGATCATCTGGCACAAATAAGGTAGTTGATATGGTGCCTGCGCGCGTGTTGCAGAACTGATTCGCGTATGACGTGTAATCGTACAATGAACTACGCGTAACGGCTGGCAACAAAAATGCAACCAACATTGATATCTTTTTCACCGCAATACTCCTTTGAGTTGCTAAAATTTAAATCGCATTTCAATTTCTCCTCCCACATCGCCGCGCTCATCTTTAATCGCACGCACACTCGTATCATCAGATATTGCATATTCTACTTCAATGGTACTATCTTCCGTCAAGTTAAAGTTTTTCTGGAGCGATGCTTTTAAGCGATCAGAAACGTCTACATCTATTTTCCCACGAAACCCGCCGCGTCCTGTTTGATCAAAAAAGCTCGGGACCAACCGCATGCGCTTAAGCGGGCTTAATAATCCTTTAAAAAATGAATCAAGCCGCGTTTGTGTCTGCTCTGGCCCAAATAATAACTGTTGCATCTGCCCCATAATTAATGTTGGCATCATGAGTAATAGTGATCCATCTTCTGAACCGGCAAGTAATAGCGTAATAATCTGTTCTTGGCTTAACGGTGGTGTTGATTCAAATAACAGCGTTGGGTTTTGCACTGTTCCTTGCGCACGCAAGAGTAATGAATGTTTTTTGAAAAGACCCTTTGCTTCGAATGCAATATGTGGATTAGAAAGCTCGTGCGGTTTAAGCGTGACCGAACCGTAGCTAAGCGCCAAAGGACATGCGGGAAACTTAAGAGTGCCCTGTGCTAATTGAATGGTACCCTCAAGGGGGGCGTCAGAAAGTTGCCCATGCATATGCATCTGTGCATGAATTGCTCCTTCTAACAACGAAGTGTCCACCCGTACTGCTTCGCGCGTAGTTACACGCCCGTCAATGGTACACGGTATTGCGCGTACACGGTCATACCATGCGGGATACCGAAGCGCCCGCTCGCGCACAAAAAAACCAGCAAAAATATTTTTATTGTACTGCCCTTCATCAACCAAGAATGCGGTACTCAATGACGCGCGACCAGCACGGTATTGCCCCATAAGAGTTCCTGAAAGTAACCCAAAAAAATCTTTTTTATAGTTGACCAACAGGTGCATGCCCTGCGCTATACCACGCACCCACGTATCATGCTCGTCAATATGCACTGTTGCTTCAATACGCGCCGTACCTTGATGACACGTGATTTCCGGCACTGCTACTACTATGCTGCCATTGGTAGGATCAGCGGTAATAGTTCCATCAAAAGCGCGAATAATATTATAGATACCAGGAATGGGTATATGCCCATCAAGCAGTTGCACCCGAAGCTGCGTTGGGTGTGCATGGCTATACCCAACACGTACTTTGCCCACCCCATGCACTTTAAACGATTGCAGATCAATATCAGCGCTGTACGTAGCAGTACGCGCATCATAGTGCAGTGGCGCAATCACGTTCTTGTTATACAACAACGCGCCTTGGGTTAATACACCATGCGCATCGAATGTGGCGTTTATACGACACGGGCCAATGTTCATGTGGGCCTGTGTGTGCGTGGCGGTGCGTTGTGCGCGGAGCGCAAGGGCAATAGCGGTTCGTTTTTTGTACACACAGGGGGCCTGCACCTGTAATACTGCAAGAGACCCTTGTTTCCAATGCATCACCAGTTGCGTGTTTTGAGCAAAAGCAAAAGCGTTACGCATGAATGCTGGTATTTCAAGTGGCTTGGCGGTAATAATAGTAGTATCTGCCTTATTTGATACAGTTATCGCATAACGCCCTCCTACCGCATGGCTTATGGTTCCTGTCATAGACAGAGCACCAGTCACTTGGGTAATAGTTGCTTCGAACGACACGCGCCCAGCAACGGAGAGCGTGGAAAGCTGTGGCACGAATGGGTGCAACACCGCAAGAGGCAGTGCACCACAAATATGTACTGTATCATGCGATATATCGTATGTTGCAGTTATCAGTACATCACCTGCTCCATCATGGAGCTGCACAATCAGCTGTTGTTGGTGCGTACGCACGGTAATCTGACACGCGCGCGTAGAATCTATTGCAGGAACTAAAACCGTACCAGTCAGCTGTACGTTGGTGCCTTCAGCGTCATGCACAATAGTGGTAGATGCTGTTAATGCAGTACACACACGCGTGCCTTGATACCACCACGCGCCATCACGTATTTTTAACTGTATTTGCGTATGCGGCCCGGCAGCTTTGACCTGCAAGTCCCCTTGCAAACGCAGCAGCATAGCGCGCATTGGATCATGTATTACAGCCGTTATTGCTTCGACAGTGATACGCTGTAATGCAATGGGAATAGGAGAATTTTCAAAAAACATTTTTTGTAGATGGGGCCACAGCGCTAATCCGTTATCCCATTTGCTGTAGATAGTAATCCCTCGCGCTGCTATAGATAACGGGGCAACCTTTTTTTTTAACGCACTCAACCACGCGCTGCGTACGCTCAGCTCATCGGCAGACCAATGCCAATCGGCACTTGTCTGCTCGTCATGTACACATATGTTTCGTGCATGTAACGCGGGAGTGAACGGGTGTATACGCTGCAGGCATGCTTGTGCACGGCACGCAAACGTATCATTAAATAGTGCTATGGCACGCCGCTGTGAAACGGCAAGAAAATGAGTATCGCGTTCAATAATGCGTATGCCAATAAAAGTACCTGCAACCAATGCTATGACAACTTTGGCCAGCAGATTCATTGGCATGCAACCCATTGGTAATTGCTATATCGGTACCAATGCATCACCGGCTCATGCGCAATCGGAATGGTTACTGCATACACACAGCGCGTTAATCGATTCATCAGATACACAGCGCCCGCGCTCACCGTTCCGTTGGGGTAACAGAGTATACGATTATCGGCAAAAGTTATGGGACTTTGAATAAGCGTTTTAGGATCTGCAGGAGGCCCATATACACCAGAAGGTACCGCTATGGCAGTAGTACGAGACAATGCTGTTGTTGTATCTAAACAGTGGTAACTATGGCGCGGAGGATCAAATGTGAGGGCAACTGGCTTTTGGTAGAGCATTGCTTGCTGACGCGCAAACTGAAAACAGGCATGCAACAGTTGTATATCGGTACGCACTAAAAATGATGCGAGATGAGTACTACTGGTAACAACCAAAGTTGCTATCAATGCAATGGCCGCAACGGTAAGCATAAGGGTCAGGAGCGAGAACCCCGTGCGCATGCTCATATAACTTCTTCTTGATTCACCGCTGCCACACGTACAATTTCTTGAATAGTGGTTATTCCTTTTTTTACCTTTGCAATACCATCATCTAATAATTGGGTCATGCCATCAGCAACCGCTTGTTTACGAATCACCGTCATGTCTGCATGTTCCATGGTGCGTTTTACAATTTCATTCGTCATTTCCATAATTTCAAATACGGCAGCGCGGCCACGGTATCCCGTGCCACCACATTCTTGACAGCCAACAGCTTGATAAAAAACAATGCCTTTGGCCTGCTCTTGCATTAATCCTATACTTTCCAGTTCTTGCGCTGTTGGCGTATACTGCTTTTTGCACACCGTGCACAAAGTACGTACTAAGCGCTGCGCAACAACGCATACGAGTGACGAAGCAATTAAGAACGGTTCTATGCCCATATCGATTAATCGCGTAATAGTTGCTGGTGCACTGTTGGTATGAATAGTACTTAACACCAAGTGACCAGTGAGTGCTGCTTGAATAGCAATTTGTGCCGTTTCTTGATCACGCGTTTCACCAATCATCACAATATCAGGGTCTTGGCGCAAAATAGAACGTAAAATTGCTGCAAAGGTAAGGCCTATTTTTTCTTGTACTTGTACTTGTGCAATACCCCGCATCTGATATTCCACCGGATCTTCTACCGTAATAATATTTACTTCCGGCGTGTTCAGTTGATTAAGAATCGAGTATAAGGTTGACGTTTTACCTGAACCGGTAGGACCAGAAACAAAGATGATACCATTGGGTCGTGCGATGGCACGCATGAGCACGCGATAGTCGCGCTCGCTCAAATTCATCTGCGTGAGTGCCGTTAAAGAACGGCTTTTGTCGAGTAAGCGCATTACAATGCGTTCACCAAACTGCGTAGGTAATACCGATACACGAATATCAATTGCACGGTCGGCAACTTTAATTTCGATTCGCCCGTCTTGCGGCATACGCTTTTCGGCAATATTTAAGTTCGCCATAATTTTAATACGTGAAACTAATGCCGCTTGCACCCGTTTTGGTGGGGTCATTGCGTTGTACATTACGCCATCAACACGGTAACGCACCCGTACTTCTTTTTCAAATGGCTCAATATGAATATCGGAAGCGTTTCGTTTAACCGCTTGGACCAAAATATGGTTCACCAACTTAATAATCGGTGCTTCGGTGGCCATCGATAAGATATCTTTTTCTTCCATCTGCGCCAGTTCGACCGCCTGCGGCATCCCTTTTTCTTCTGCCAACTCTTCGATCATCTGTTGTGCACCCTCAAGCGGGTAGTAGCGATTAATCGCGTCAAGAATAGTTTCTTTGGTGGCAACAGCAACTGATGCGTCCCCTTTAAATATCAGAGACAGTTCATCGATTGGCTGAAATTCGGTAGGGTTCGCTGTTACGATAAATAGTTGGTTATCAAGTGCAACAGGAGTCACTGCATATTCGCGCAGAAATTTAAGCGGCACCTGTGCCATAAGCTGCGGGTCTGCCATCTTTTCGGTAATTTTTGCAATAAAAGGTGCTCCAACCAACTGCGCATACCCTTGCGCTAAAACAGTTTCTGTACAAATACGTTGACTCACCAAATACTGTTCAAGCGGCAGCTGACTCTGTTCTGCTTGCGCGCGATACTGTGCCAGAGCAGTTTCAGTAAATACCCCCATTGCAACCAGTACCGATCCGATATCCCTATTTGCCATTTCTTGTAACCTTTTTGACAATGCACTGACTTATTGTATGTATTATACCATACTCTTTCTGCGCCTGGCGTCTAGCGTGAAATAGAAAGCGGTTAGTTTTCCACTGCATGTATCTTGTTATCAAGTTCTTCATCCAGTTTTTTAGCTCGCTGTTGTAATAATAGAATTGTTTCTTTTTGAGATGTATCCTGGTACTCAGATAATTGGTCGGTGAGTTGAGTAATTTGTTCTTTGAGCTGACCATACAAAGCTTTATCTAATAGATTTTTGCTCGTTACAATGTTGTTCAACATCTCGAATAATTTATTCGTTCGTTTTATCTGAAATTCAGCCAAATCTTCTTTAGTATCAAGCAAAGATTTATAGAACTTACCGTTGAATTCATTTTCGAAAAGGAGATATGTCTCATGCACAGGAAAGCGAGCAGATAATTCTTCTTTTATTTGTCGCCATGCTCGCGATTCCTCATTTGTTGCAATAAAAGGATTCTCATTATGCGCTGCGGTCGCCATTACCTCTGCTTTGCTGAACATGCCTATAATATCCTGCGAATCAAAAGTTTTATCTGAAGCTATGATTTCTTGAAATGCCGTTAATGCTGCGTTTCGCTGTGTTGCATTTCCCATACCAATATCGCTGAACCGAACATTTCCCGATTTTGTGTACCGAATTTTTTCAATTTCCTTTAGCAATTGCTGTGCACTCGGGCGTGTCGATTGAAATGGCGGCATTACTTGTGGCGTGCTTGTTACAGATTTTTGTACCGACTTTAACTTTACATTTAGTTGTTTTTCAAGCGCTTGTACTTGTTGCCGCAATAATTCTTCTCGTGTAGCATCTTCTTCTGGGGAAAGCCGGGACGGTGTGTAACTGGTCAACCCCGTTTCGAACTTTTTGAGTAGCTCTTGTAGTTTAGTGTATTTATTTGTATCTAAAGCATCAGGACCACTTAATGCGTTTGCTAGCTTTTTTAAAGATGATTCTATGCTGCTCAAACTATTTTCTCCTACCCCAGTAGGGGAGCCCATTTTGGGACTGGGTTCTACCAGTTCCAAATACGCCGTATGCCCAGGAAATCGTCTCTCTAATTTATTTACTACCGATTGCCATTGTTGATGTTCATTGCCACGTGCTTGCTGTTCAAATGCTGCGCTACTCATTGTATCCGCTCTGGTGAGCAGATCTACGATTTCATCAGAACTAAAGGTTGTTTTTGATGCTATAAGATCGTTAAACGCTTGCAATGCTTTCTCTCGATTAGGTTTTTGTTCCATGCCTATATCTTCAAAAGTAGGTTTTAGCGCTATGCTTTCTGGTATTTTAATTTGAGCAATCATTTTTAGTGATTGTTGAACTTTTTCATGCTCTGCTATTTCTTCTGGTGTTGCAAATCCTTTAGGATTATTAGGGCCTATGGTTTCTACTTGCCCATTTCTTAACGGTTCGAATTCTATCACTGCACCTTTTTCGAGTGGTTGAGCAGTTTTTTGCCATTCCGGTTTGCCAAACCAGCGATCAAAAAAACCGGGCTTCTTTGCTGGTTGCCCTGTGGCTTCTTTTGGTGTTTTGCCTGACTCTTTTCCACCCTCTTCTATTGCAAAAATGTGCACCGCAAAAATACCGCTGAGTATGCCAATCGCTGGCACCAGTAATAGTCTATTTTTCATCTTTCTTCTCCTTTTTTCCATACATACTTTTTTTACCATACCCACAAATAGGCAGCGCGTACAAGAGTTGACCTGTTTTACTGCCACTTTGAGCTGGTTAACCCATTCTTGCGTAAAAAAGGCTCTTGTGGTACATATTAATAGTGTATACAAGGCCTTATACAGATGAGAACACTGGTGAATTACCTATCTTTTTTTACCTCTCTTCTTTTGATTGGTAGCTTTAGTGCCCATGCGGTTAATTACAACAGCAAGCAGTATGCTTACCATAAACCAGAACCGGCTGAACAGCTGTTAACGCCACCACCAGCAGAGCCAGCGCCCGTGCGTGAGCCTGCAAAGGACGCATTGATAAAAAAAACCATTCGAGATATGACTCTCGATGAGTTGCGCGCAGCTGCTGAGTATGCAGAAAAATTAAGCTTTAAAGAAATATTAATCAAATACCTTGAACGCATTGTTATACTAAGCACAAACCCAGAAGAACTCTGTGAGGCGCGCTTTGCATTAGCAGAACTCTATTTTGAACAAAAAGACATGAAAAAAGCGGGTAAATTATATAAAGAGTATGCTGCCTTTTACCCTGGTACTACCCGTTGTGACGAAGCAGAACGGAAAGAGATTTTGTGCAAATTTTACCAACGCAATGCACCACCATGCGATATGACCAAAACACGTAAAACGATAACGCTAGCCAACCGCTATCTGGAACATTCACCGCGCATACACCGCGCCCATCGCACTGAAATAGAAACGGTGCGCATTACCTGCTTCCATGAACTGTTTGAATATGATGCGTATGTGGTGAACCATTACGTGCACAAGAAAAGTTTTAACGCAGCGCGCACGCGCCTTACCAACGCACGCCAAGAGTTGCTGTCGTATTGTGCTGATATTGAACCGCACCTCCTCGAGCTAGAAGGCATTATTGCTCAAGCTGAAGGAAATCAACAACTGGTGGCTACTACGTTACAAACGCTCAAAGAACGGTTTCCCGCTTTTCAACCCACTCGCCTTGTTACGCAGCTGAATAAAAAATCGTATGTCGGTATCTTTTAAAACACTCGGTACTGCTGGCGAACAAGCGGTTATCGCGTGGCTTCGCGCGCAGGGGTTTCAGATCCACCATCACAGTTATCGTACCCGGTGGGCAGAAATAGATATCATTGCTCAAAAGGGTAATACCGTAGCATTTATCGAAGTAAAAACCCGCTCACACATCTACTTTCACACCTCAGAAATTATCGTACCTGGCAAGCAACGGCGCATGATCCGCGCAGCACAAGCATATGCGAGTAAAAATCAATTATATGCCGTGATAATTCGATTTGATATTGCCCTGGTAACATGGGATAATAATAAGCCAATAGTTACCTATATTCCCAACGCTTTCCAGCCCATTCAAGAGGTATAAGTTTACATGGCATCGCACGTTGCATGGTTGCATGAATTGCAGCTTCGGCTTTCTACTGGTTTTTTGCTTGCGTTATTCATTCTTATCTGCATACGCATGGACCCGTTCATTTTTTCGCTCCTGACCGTATCTGCTTTCTTATATATCTGGTTTGTTGAATGGCCACGTATTGCACCGCAAGAACAGTTCTCTTCTACCCTGTTGGCAACCTTGTGGCTGGGCATCCCGTGTGCTTCTTTATTGGCTATTAACACCCACTCTGACCGCTATTTATTAGCACCCTTTTTTATTACCCTCTGGGTACATGACAGCGGCGCATATATTATAGGGAAACTGTACGGTAAACACCTACTTGCCCCCTTGGTTAGCCCTGGCAAAACGATTGAAGGGTTCTTGGGCGGCCTTATCGTGACTTTTATATGGCTGTTATATGCACAAATAACCGGCATAATACCCCCTATTTTGCATTCTACCATACTGCTAAGCTGTATTGTGAGTAGCTGCGCTACAGCAGGCGATCTGTTCGAATCGTGGCTTAAACGTGAGGCTCGCATTAAAGATACCGGCGATCTTCTCCCAGGCCATGGGGGGTTGTTAGACCGTATAGACAGCGCCCTACCTTTGTCTTTCCTGTTATATCTATGGCTTTCTAATCAACCCGGGGCATAGCTCAAATAGCCTTTTTCTTGACAAATATAAAATAAATAATAGAATTGTTTATAACCATATAAAAAATGGAGATTATAATATAAATCATTAACAATGGAGGTCATTATTATGACTATATTTCGTATATTAGCCGTATGCTTAGCATTAAGCACAGGCACAGCACAAGTAAGCGCGTTTTCAGGAAAAACACTCGTTGAGTGGTTCACGGGAAGCACCATTGATCGTAACAACTCAGGCGCAGCAGAACAAACAGGCTTTGTTGCACGTTTAGCAACGCAAGCACGTGAACGTTTTAACAGTACTGGAACCGCTTTTCAATCGATGCTTTTTAAAGATCAAAAGCAACCATTCTGTTCTACATTAGAACAACCGGTGGTGACACAACCAAAACAAACACTTACTAACATGGTTATGCATGCAGGAAGAAAATTACAGAACCTGGTTGTTGGTACTACAGAACGGACACCAGCACATGCAAACACGCCAGTACGTATACCAGGCGTAATAGAGATACCAGCACCAAGAACTGTAGATTCAATAGCGCAAGAGCTTGTAGAAGCAATACATGCAACAGTGCCGGCAAATCAAGAAAAAGAATTGCAGGAAAAAATAGCTACACTCACGCAAGAACTCGCACAAAAAATAACTGCCCCGGATCTGAGTACTCAAGAAGAAATCATCAACACGGTTGAACCATCTGCTCGTGAAAAAGTAACACAGTTCTTTAATACAGCAGTTGCAAAAGCACAAGATACTAAAATCTACAAATTCGCTGCAGATCATAAGTTGGCAATTGCCGGCGCGACAGCAGTAGTAGTTGTTGCAGGTACAACGTATGTGTTGTATAAAAAAGGGTACATCGCCACAATGTATAACACCGTTAAAAAGTACAAAAAAACAACAGCATCGTTAGCAATTGCTGCATTAGCAGCATCAACTTACGCATACATGCGCACGCAGAACGCGTAACGGTTACTCGCTGTAAAAAGAAGATAAACACCACGAATAAGCACGTAAACACAAGAAGGCTTCACTTGAAAAAGTGAGGCCTTCTTTATTTTTTGTCACAAGAGTTGGGGGGCAATTATAAACAAGCGCTAAGAGCTTTGGCAAAAATTGACAAGAAGTAGCTCAAAAAATACTATCTTTTATAAGTAAATATCATGCCAATGAAAGATAGTATGAAAAAAAGTTAGGTCAAATTATTACAGAAAAACAAAAGACGGACGGTTGGGGTAATAGCGTTGTAGAAAAATTGGCACATGATCTGCAAAACGAATTTCCAGAAATGGGAGGGTTTTCAGAGCGCAATGTCTTTCGAATGCAGGCGTTCTACCTTGCATATGAAAAACTGACGCAAGCTGCGTCAGAAATTGACGATATGCCTGTTTTTAATATTCCGTGGTTTCATAACGTAGTGATTCTTCAAAAAATTAAAAACACTGAAGAACGGCTCTGGTATGCACAAAAAGCTATAGAATATGGCTGGAGCCGTAGCATGTTAGAAACATGGATAGAGTCAGATTTGTATCGCCGTGAAGGGAACGCTTTAATTACGGTGATTACTTCTTTAAATACGCCACTGCATCAACCTGACGCACAGTTTCTTGCGTACCGGCAACAAGGTCTTTAATTACCACGGTACCGTCTTGCTGCTCTGTTTCACCTAAAATAAGCGCATAGCGCGCACCTAATTTATTTGCTTTACGCATCATGGAACGCAGCGAATCTTGTTCTATAAACAGATCTGTTGTTACACCTGCGCGAAACAAAGCATCAGCCAAGAGCATCGCTAACGGATATTGCGTAACGGTCATAGGAATGATTACGTGCAATCGTTTTTCTTGACGCAGATGTTCTTGTGTATCTTCGAGCAAAAGCATGAGTCGTTCTATACCAATGCCTGCACCGATAGCAGGTACTGCTTCACGTGCACCTAACTGCGTAGCA
The DNA here is from genome assembly GCA_049692255.1 of Candidatus Babeliales bacterium. Classification (GTDB taxonomy): domain Bacteria; phylum Babelota; class Babeliae; order Babelales; family JACPOV01; genus JBAVOR01. Next base: position 44,461 of record JBAVOR010000004.1, on the reverse strand, counting down.
AGACCGTTATAACGTCCTCCGCCACAAAACGCAGTCTGCGCACCTAAATTGCTGCTGACGAATTCAAAAACTGTTTTTTCATAATAATCGAGCCCACGAACTAGCGTAGGTAGATGTGTATAGCTAATCGAGAGCGTATCAAGCGTAGCCCGTAGCTGTTTCCATTCAACAGCACAAGTCTCACATAAATGATCGGTAATACGGGGCGCGTTTGCGTAATAGCGCTGACAGTTTTCATTTTTACAATCGAGCGCACGGAGAATATTTTTTTCTTTGCGTTCGTGGCAAAACTCACATAACCCATCGATCCCTTTTTCTATAAATGCGTGCAACTCTTTTTTATACGCAACACGATCTTGCGCGCATCCTAAATAATTGATCACCAACGCATACCCAGATATATGCAGCACACGGCTAAACAGATCATCTAACAATGCTAACAGCTCTGCATCATGCCATAACGAGCTCGTGCCTATCATTTCTATGCTACATTGATGAAATTCGCGGTAACGTCCTTTTTGTGGGCGCTCGTGCCTGAACATGGCTCCGATGGCAAATACCTTCCATGGCAAAGTAAAGCTATGCGCACCACCATGTTCAAGAAACGCTCGCATAATGGGAGCGGTTGCTTCTGGCCGCAAACAAATTTTCTGTTCATCGTGTTCACTATCGATAACAAACATTTGTTTCGTAATTACTTCAGTTTGCTCACCGAGTGAACGTTTGAACAGATCAAGATATTCTAAAATAGGAGTCTGAATCTGAGCAAAATTATGCAGTTGCAATAGATGACGCACCCGCTCAAGCAGCTCATTAATAAAACTATAATCGATAAAATCCTGTGTACCACGTACTTTATTTATCATATGCACTCAAAAACTAAACAAACTCTAGACTTAGCGTATCGTATTTTTTTAGGGTACAACTGATTTTAAAAAAATGAAATCATGAGATAACTTTTTTAAAATAGTTGACTTTTGCTTAATTCTAATGATAGAACTTTGATAATAACAGCGAAGAGTACCGATTAACAAAGAAGGAGGTACCTATGAGGTAATGATGAAGAGGTTTTATAATAGGTCCACCAAAAAAACAATGTGCGAATGAAACTCTTGACGCGCATGCAATAAAATACGTAATGTAGCAATACTTGTCGTGAGATGTCAGTAATGTATAACACTTCCAAAAGAGGAGTGACTATGAGAAAACAGTTCAAGCAACTGTCAGCGTTAGTACTGGGTGCGAGTGCACTCATACAAGCGGATCATCGTCTTGGTACGTCTAAAACGTTCTTTTCTATCCGTCCTATATTCCAAGATAGCATGCCAGAAAAGGAATCGCTCTGGCGTGATCGTGCGTTAGCGCGTGAAGGTGGAATTAATGGTGCATTCCAAATAGTACCACTCGGTGGTCAATCAACACAAAGTAGCGATATTGCACAATACTTCTCGCCCAACAGTAGCAACACCATAATCTTTGCAGAAGATTTAGCAGAAGGTTCAACTGATCTATTAACTACTGCATACACAAGTGCTGATTCAGATGCAAACGGTGCAGGCAATCCGAACTTCCGTGATGTGAACGCTATCTTCTTTAACATTCAAACATTAGATAAGAACTTCAAAAGTACAGTAACTTTCAAGCCTCGCCATTCATATGCGGGTGTTGGTCTTGATTACAAGCAATATCTCCATCGCCGCGACTGCTGCGACAAAAGATGGTGGTTGGAAGTTTCAACACCATTGGAATGGGTAAGTAACGACATGCGTCTGACTGAATCCATTCAAGAAGCGGGCATAGCAATCGATGGCACTAGCACCAGCGTAGCGCAAGCATTCACTGGCGTTAATAAATTGGTAGTACAAAGTGCACCCGACTCAGTTGATTCAACAGTAACTGGTTCAGGCTGGCAATATGGTATCATCAACGGTGCGCGTAGCCATTTCGCAGCAGCTGATGTTACTATCAAATTAGGTTACGATTATCTGTGTGATGATTGCTTCCATGCAGATGGTTATCTTGGTGGTGTGATTCCTGCAGGTAACAAAACAAAAGGTGTCTACGTATTTGAACCGATCGTTGGTAACGAATTCCACGGCGGTTTAATGTGGGGTGGCACATTTGGTTGGGAAATGTGGTCAAGCTGTGACCGTTATCTTCACTTAGAATTAGCAACAAACGGCCGCTATCTGTTCCCTAACACACAGGTACGTGCATTTGACGTACGGGGCAAGCCTTGGAGCCGTTACATGTCTGTGTACAATACAGACGCAGATGCGCTTGATGGACAACCAATCGAAGGTATTAACGTATTCACACAAAAAGTACGCGTAAGCCCACGATTCAATAAAGACATCAACTCAGCGGTTGTATACACACACCATGGATTCCAAGGTGAACTTGGGTACAACTTCTGGGCTAAACAAAGTGAACATATTTCACTCAAGAATGAGTTCCCAACTACTATCACCTTCGCAAACGTTGGTGGCGGGTTCGTTCAACCAGCATTTGAACCAGGATTCATTAACCGCGCACTTACTATCAAAGAAAACTTCTTCCCAGCAGCAGTTAACTTAGATGAAGAAGATCCTGCAACATTCGCTGATCTTGCGATCACAGAAGAAGATCTTGATCTGCAAACAGCAGCAGCTACTTTTGCAATCACTCACAACTTCTATGGTTCAATCGGTTATCGTTGGGATCATCTTTGCTACCCAGTATGCGTCGGCCTCGGCGGTTCATATGAATTAGCATCTGAACGCGGTGCAATTAACCGTTGGATGGTGTGGGGTAAATTAGGCGTATCAATCTAAGTTGAGATAAAGGATTAAGAATATGAAAATAACAAAGCTATTAGCGTTAGTTATAGCTTGTGGCTTGCTGGTTGAACACCAGCAAGCCTCCGCAAGCCAACGTGGCCGCCTTGCATCACCAGCACGTGGTGCACGTACTGCTACTCGTAAACCTACAGCCCGCGGTGGTAAAAAAGAAAAACCAATCTACACAGCAACATACTTGGCTAATGCTGTGGCTCAGGCAAAAGCACCAATTAACGCTCAATTGGCAACAGCAAATGGTACCATTGCTAGCTTGAATGGACAAATTACAGCATTACGGGCAACACCTCCGTCAGGACCAGATACGGTAAAAAAAGCTGATTATGAAAGCTTACAGAATGAAAACAAAGATTTAACAACAAAATTAAGTAATGTACAAGCTAAAAATACTCAGACGATAAATGGGCTCACTGCACAAATCGATTCATTGCGAAAACAGGTTGCTGAAAAAGGCGGCGGTGGCTATGATCGTAATGCAGTAAGAGATGAAGCTATGCGAGTAGCCAGTGCATCAAATTTAACAGCAGAGCAAACAACTGCTCTACAGAACGCCCAACAAGCAATCAATACTGTAGTTGTAGCGGCAAACAAACTTGGCGTAGCAGAGCAAGAAAAAATAGCCACAAACCTAGGGTATGCGAATTTTAAAGAAATGAAAGAATTCGCGAGCATGATTTCATAATCCATTTCTTATGTAACTTACAAGAATTAATTCCCGGGCGTTATTCAAATGCTCGGGAATTTTTTTAAGCATCAATTGATACAAAAAAAGGAAAAAATATGAAAAGAATACTGTTACTATTAGTTGCCAGCATGGCGATTAATATACATGCAGAACCGTTGACCGAAGCGTTGAAGGAATATCACAAAACTTGGAATACATTATCTGATGTACTTTCAGGCAAGGGCTGGGAGCTGGCGCCTTATATTCCTAAAGCAACTGCTGAGGAAGAAAAGGACTTAACTTCAAAAATTGTCGACATAATTAAGAAAAATAGTAATAACCCTTTCACAGCGCTAGCAAAGATACAAGAATATAAAAAACAGAAGGGTATTACAGGCGAATTAAGTGAAACGCTATTCAAGACTATTGATAATGCATTCCTTGCCACTTACGGCGTAAAAACTAATACAGTTGCAGCAGTTGGAGCACTTATAGCTGATGCAAAAGATATTAAAAATCCTGGGGTGCTTGTTAATGACACTATAGAAAATGTTTATTACGAGTCAGATAAAAAAACAAAAACAAAATTTGCACAATACATTGATGCAGCAATTAATAATGCTTTTGGTGGTATGGTAGGTTCTTTTTGGGCTACTACGTACAATAATGTGAAAAATAACGTAGCTAAAAATAAAGTTGCCGCTGGGGATGAGCTCATCAAAGATATAACAACACGCATCTATGAACCAGGCAAAAAGAATAAAGTTAACCCTTTTGCTCTTGCAGAAGCAGTGTATGCTGACTCCTATAATAAAGCACCCTCTTTCACAGTATTCGGCGACGTATCTAGACATTTTAACAAACAATTTACTCAAGACTTCTCTGGATTATCATTAGATGCAGCACGTCAATTCAACAAAGATCTTGCTGCTTTATATCAGACTGAAGGTATATCTACGTTGTATGATTTAGTTAAGAAAAATAGCCCTCAAATTACTCAGCTATATTACAGTGACTATCCAACCAACACACAATTAAGTCCTTACGCATCAGCAATTGATGATCGGTTGAACTATACATTCAACTGGGGCATGGCATACCGTACTGGATTCAAACTGCCTACCTACGATACGTTGTATAAAGAGGCAGAAGCGAAAGGTGAATTACAACCCAATCTCCCGCCTGTGGAATAAAAACAATTAAGTAAGATACAACAATAGTAATAGTTTACAAGAGCCTGGTGTAACAGCCGGGCTCTTTTTTTAAATAACGAAAGACAACTGTATGTCAAAACTATTTGTTTATGCTATGGTGTTGTTCAGTAGTATGAATGCATCGCTAGCAATAGTAGACGTAAAAAAAGGGTCTGACGCAATGGAGCAAAAAACAGTTTTGGTCACGGGGGGTGCCGGGTATATCGGTTCACACATTGCGCATGCATTAGCACAACAAGGTTACCGCGTGCTGGTGCTCGATATTTTTAAATATAACCAACCGTTTAACCCGTCGTGGGCAACAGTAATCCGTGGCAACTGCGGTGACCGCCAATTACTTGATACAATCTTTACTGAACACCACGTACATGCAATAGTGCATTGCGCAGCAGATATTGAAGTGGGCCGATCAGTCACCGACCCGTTAGCGTTTTATCATAACAACGTTAACAACACCGTTACATTAATTGAGGCAATGGTAGCACATCACGTGCACCACTTTATTTTCTCTTCCAGCTGCGCGGTGTATGGAACGCCATTGTATACGCCAATAGACACGAACCATCCCATCAACCCGATTAGCCCCTATGGTTACACTAAAAGTGTGGTAGAACGAGTACTTGCTGATTGTGATGCGGCGTATGGGCTACGTTCAGTTACGTTGCGATATTTTAATGCTGCGGGTGCATTGCCGGAAGAAGATTTAGGCGAACGCCATGAACCGGAAACACATGCTATACCATTGCTCCTGACTGCCGCACAACAAGAGAAACCATTTATGATTTTTGGTACTGATTACCCAACACGTGATGGTAGCGCTATTCGTGATTATGTGCATGTACGCGACATTGCTCATGCACATGTGCTGGCGTTACAGTACCTTGAACAGGGCAGCCCATCAGATATCTTTAATTTAGGCACAGAAAATGGAGTATCGGTTAAAGAATTAATTAACACGGTGCAAACCATAATACGCAAAGAGATTAAAGTAGTGCAACAACCGCGGCGTGTGGGCGACCCTGCTATTTTAGTTGCAGATGCAAACAAGGCACATGCTATTTTACACTGGAAGCCAGTGCATTCGAATTTAGAGTTTATTATCAAATCGGCTGCAGTGTTTGCAAATCAACGAGCGACTGACATTTGTATGCCACAAGCGGTTGTAAGTTGTAGGTAAACTACTTCATGCAACACTTCTTATGCTTCTTACCCGATCCACAGGGGCATGGATCATTGCGGCCAACACGGTCTGCATCGGAACGTACTACCGGTTCTGGTGCAGCTTCACTGCTGCCGCTCGCAATTAAATTCAACTCATCAAGTTCATCTTGTCGACGCCGTTCAAGTTCGTCTTGATTAAAGCGCGCGATATCTAAATTAAAGATACGGTGCACCATTTCAAAGCGTATGGCACGCATCATTTCTTGGAACATAAAGAATGCTTCTTTTTTATATTCGATCAGCGGATTCTTTTGTCCCCAACCGCGCAACCCTATGCCTTCTTTTAAATTATCCAGATTGAGCATATGCTGCTTCCACGCCTGATCAATAGTTTCAAGCATCAACCATTTTTCTGCTTGTTCAATAGTTTCTGAGGCAGCACCATTCGCGCGTGTTTTATAATTAATTTGTAAAATATTAATCAGATCGGTCACGAGCGCTTCAACTGAAGCACGGCTTGGGTTCTCTTTTGCAATCAACTCTTTAGCAATGCCAGTCATATCACTAACCGCTTGTAATACTAATGCATAAGCATCCTCAGTCACCGAACGGTCTGGAATAAGGGATCCTACCAAATCTTCGATGGAGGTAGCAATCATGTCTGCAAACAGTTCTGCACTTTGTTGCGACCCTTCAAGCACTTCACGTCGATAGCGATAAATCACGTTGCGCTGCTGATTGAGCACGTCATCGTACTCAAGCGCATGCTTACGCATTTCGAAATAATGTTTTTCTACACGCTCTTGCGCATGCTCAATAGCACGAGAGATAAATTTATGTTCTATGCGGTCTTCTTCAGTCATGCCCGCTTTTGCCATTTTGTCTTTTAAATCTGGCCCAGCAAAAACTCGGACCAAATCATCATCCATTGAAATATAAAAACGAGATTCACCCGGGTCACCTTGCCGTCCTGAACGACCGCGTAACTGATTATCGATACGCCGGCTTTCGTGTCGTTCCGTGCCAATAATATATAAACCACCCGCATCCAAGGCAGTGGATGCAAGTTTAATATCGGTACCACGACCCGCCATATTCGTTGCAATAGTTACATGTCCCGGTTGACCAGCTAATGCAACAATATCTGCCTCACGCTCATGCTGCTTAGCATTGAGCACTTCATGGGGAATACGGTCTGCACGCAAAATATCACTCAACAACTCCGACGTTTCAATGGCAATGGTGCCAATGAGCACTGGTTGCCCTTTTTGGTGACGCTCTTTAACATCTTCTACAATTGCTTTGTACTTTGCTCGCTTGGTAAAAAATATCGCATCATCTTGATCTACACGAATCATAGGGCGATTGGTAGGAATAGATACTACATCAAGATTATATACTTTATAAAATTCTTCTGCTTCAGTAAGTGCTGTACCGGTCATGCCCGCTAATTTTTTATACAGACGGAAAAAGTTTTGTAACGTGATGGAAGCAAGTGTTTGGCTTTCCCGCTCTACTTTTACTCCCTCTTTTGCTTCGATTGCTTGGTGCAATCCATCGCTGTAGCGGCGACCTGATAAAATACGCCCCGTAAATTCATCAACGATAAGTACTTCGTTATCTTTCACTACGTAATCAACGTCTCGTTTGAAAAGTGCGTGCGCGCGCAATGCTTGATGCACATGGTGCAATAGATTGAGGTGTTGAATATCGTATAAGTTTTGAACGTTAAGCATCGATTCGATCTTATCGTTCCCATTTTCAGTTAACTGTACGGTACGTTGTTTTTCGTCTACCTCATAATCATCTTTTTCGACAAGGCGGGGGATAACGCGATTCACGTCTTGATACAAACGGCTCCCCTCATCAGAAGCACCAGAAATAATTAACGGGGTACGAGCTTCGTCAATTAAAATGGAGTCTACTTCGTCCACAATGGCATATGCAAGTTCTTTTTGCACATAATCTTCTAAACGAAACTTCATGTTATCGCGCAAGTAATCGAACCCGAGCTCGTTATTAGTTGCATACAAAATATCGGTTTGATACACGCGCGCACGTTCTATATCGCTCATAGTATGTTGCAGGCACCCAACAGTAAGCCCCAAATACCCAAAGATTTGCCCCATCCATGCGGCATCACGTCGTGCTAAATAATCGTTCACAGTAACCAGATGCGCGCCATTGCCGGCTAACGCATTTAAGTACAACGGCAATGTGGCGGTTAATGTTTTACCTTCACCCGTTTTCATTTCTGCAATTTTACCTTGATGGAGCACTATGCCACCAATAAGCTGTACGTCGAAATGGCGTTGACCCAGCTGACGATGTGCTGCTTCGCGCACTAAAGCAAATGCTTCTGGTAAAATATCATCGAGCGATTGACCGCGGGTAATGCGCTGACGAAACTCATTTGTTTTTTCAATCATTGCAGCAGGAGAAAGGGCCTGCATGGCTGGTTCAAAATCATTAATATGACGCACCAGCGGTTCAAGCTTGCGCACTTGGCGCATGCTGCTGGTTCCCAGTAATCGTGATAATAAATTTCCAATCATAAAAACACCTTGTACAAGGATACATATAATTTTTAACTCTTTTCAATGTACCACAGATGCCATTGCGTCACAAATAAAAATCAGCGCTCGTGTATTACAATCCCACTAAGTTGGCGCAGCGGGGTACGATCGCGCCGATAAGAATACCAATCAGTTGAACAGATGGTACATGTTGCATAGCGAACATCAATAGCGTTGGCAGGCACACCTATTTCGATCAACTGCGTAGTATTGAGTGCTACCAAATCGCAATACACACCAGTGCTACGCTCAGACAAAAATGCTGGTCGCGTCGCTAATGCTTCAATTACTTCTGCACCCACTGCATAACAACACGCACGGGCACACGGGCCAATGAATGCACGTAACCCTGCACTATCAACTGCAAAATGGGTCTTCATTGCCTCTACTGCATGCCGCACGATACCATTGACAGAACCACGCCAGCCCGCATGCACTGCTGCTACTACACCCATCAGTTCATGATAGATAATTACTGGCACACAATCAGCAGTAGTTACTGCCACCGCTAAGCGGGGTATGTCGGTAACAATAAAATCTGCCATAGGAGTCAAAGGGGAAGGAATAAGTGCACTCGCTTCTTTTTTTAATAGTACTCCATCAACACCATGTACTTGATAATCGACGAATAATGCATCTGCCTGCAACTGCTGTTTAAGGGCGAGAAATGGCTCTTGCGCAAAGAACTCAGTTGCACGCCCGCTCTCGCGTACTACTATCGGATCGAATGCATGCTGCTTGGCGCCAAAAAAAAGCGAGAGTTTATCGTTCTGAATTATCTGCATAGGTATTACTTTTTTATTTCTTTTGGGGGTTGCGTTTATCCGCATACCAGCGTAACAGGTACGCTCCCCATTTTAAAGAACGGGAGCACCATTCAACATATTGTTGCAGCATCAGTATATACTGATGCTGTAGCTTATTTGCCTCTTTTAAGGAGTTCTGTTCGTTCAGGATTTTTTCAATCGTTTGTCGTAACTGATGATTCTCAGCACGATGCGCATTCTTTTGTTCTATTAATTCTCTAAACACTTTTTCATTTACCATAACTAAGCCATCGAGTTCATTGTCGCCAATAAATCGGTGCACGACGTATGGCCTTAATTCGTTTTTGAAAGTATAGATTTCTTTGAATAAATTATCTGATTGCAGAGTACAAACAAACCGTTGATTCGCCATATATGACATACTGAATGCAGGCGCACCGTAAAACAATAGCGAGTTAAAAAGAAGCGCTACGTGATATTTCATATTAGTCATAGCATACATCCAATGCTCCTGTTTTTCAAAAGGGGCTACAAATATGGTGCATACCGCCCCGGTTTGGTGTATGGTTATGTACATAATATATATTCTACCTAATAAAGGCAGTGCAAATGGAAACGTTTCAAAAAAATCAAACAGAAAGCGCGTCTAATAGCGAACAATTAAAACTCGATCCTCTAAACGATGGCATTAGCTCATTAGAGTTAGTTCGTGTTTCAGGGTCAGACCTTGATATTGCCAATGCAGCACGCGTATCGTATGGTAAAGTTTCAACAACGTTAAGTGAACGCGATAAGCAATTAATTCGCTTTCTCATGGAACATAATCACACGAGCCCCTTTGAACACAATCAACTCTCTTTCCGCGTGAAGGCTCCTATTTTTGTTGCGCGCGAATGGATGCGCCATCGCACGAACTCGTTTAATGAAATTAGCTACCGCTTCGTCAAAGCAAAGGTAGAATTTTATATCCCCTCCCACTGGCGCTACCAAGACACAGTCAACAAGCAGTCATCGGTTGGCGCATTTGAAAATGAAACGATGCGCGCTTTGTATCAACAAGCGGTTACCAACAGCTACCAAACCTATGAACAGTTACTCGCACAAGGGGTCGCGCGCGAACAAGCACGGGGGGTATTGCCGGTCTCTATTTATACCGAATTTATCTATACCGCGAACCTGCACTCTCTGTTCCATTTCTTAAAGTTACGCTTAGCCCAAGGAGCCCAGCAAGAAATTCGCACCTATGCATTTGGGCTGCTCAAGCTGGCACACCCTCACTTTCCAGCAGCATTTGAAGCCTGGCAAAAGCTCCAGATGCCAGATCTGGGGAACAGTGAGTGGTCAATTGACTTTATTAAAAACTTGAGTAACACTAAAGAGTAAATTTACTTATCTTTTCACCGTAATCAAATTATACAGTCATTAAGGATAACAACCCATGGCAACCAGTAAATCCGGCGGCTCCACCTCAAATGGTCGTGATAGCGTAAGCAAGCGACTCGGCATTAAATTATTTGACGGCCAAGAAGTAACCGGGGGCGAAATTATCGTTCGTCAACGTGGCACCCGCGTTAATGCAGGCGCATCTGTTGGTATCGGTAGCGACCATACGCTTTTTGCAAAAGCACCAGGTGTCGTTAAGTTCCATTATGGAGCAAAGGGACGCAAATACGTTTCTGTTGTTACTCCATAAATCTGCTGATCTTAGAAGCACAATACTTTTTTTGACCGGAGAGAGCCTCGCATGATCAATTTTTTAAAATATCGTTACGTGTATGCCTTCTTTTCAGCTTTAATGATGGTAAGCTTTATCGGCTTAGTACTCTACAAACGGGCAACACGCGGTCATGCTTTTACGTACAGTATTGAATTTAGCGGCGGGACTCAAGGGTTATTTAAGTTCGCCCAACCAGTATCGAGCACGAATGTCATTAGCGCGCTTGAACATGATGGCTGGGAAGGGGTAACTACGCGCGAGTTCGGCCCGCAGGAACTCTTAGTCCGCGTCAAAGAAACCTCTGATGATGTAGCAAACTCAGGCGAGCGTATGCGAACCACGTTAGAAAAAGAGCTCGGCCAATCGGTGCAACTATTACAAATCGATAGTATCGGACAGGCTATTGGACAAACACTGAGCTGGAATTCGTTAAAGGCGGTCCTCATATCCCTCATCCTTATGATGATCTATATCGGTGTACGCTTCTGGTCTTTTTCCTTTGGCGCAGGGGCTCTTATATCCCTGTTTCATGATGCGATTGCTATTTTATTATTCTTTTTGATCTTTGATAAAGAAATCTCTATTAATGTTATTGGTGCTATTTTGGCAGTATTGGGGTATTCCGTTAACGATACCATTGTTATTTTTGCTCAGATTCGCAAAAATCTTGCTCTCCACAAGCATATGACCCCCTATGATATTACCAATATGAGCTTGAACCAGACGCTGCGTCGTACGGTTTTAACCGCCTTTGCAACTACTCTGGTGGTTATTGCCTTGGCCGTTTTTGGTGGCGAGGCGTTGCGTGACCTTTCTCTAGCCTTATTGGTAGGTATTGTGTTCGGTGCATATTCTTCTATTTATATGGCAAGCCCTATTATGCTCTTGTTGTATAAAGGGCAACATAATTAATTCTATTTAAATTTATCCAAACTATTGCCTTTTGCTAACAAGAATTATTATTATTAGAGTGAAAGACCAGTAGGAACAGTTTTACTGCTTCTATCAGTGACCAAGGGATCTTTCTTTACTACGCGTGACAAAAATTTCATTTGAATACACATCCACCAACACAATCTAAAAAACTTTTTTAAAGTTGGTGTAATTTCTATTTTTTGCAAGGAGACCTTTATTCATGGCAATAGAAGAACTAAAACAGTTAACACTTGCCGATTTAAATCATCTGGCTCGTCGCGTAGGCTTGATAGGAGCCAGCCTTATGACCAAAGAAGAGCTGGTTAGGCGCATAGCTGAGATTCAGGAAAACCCTGATAAAGAAATCGAAGTCGAGGGTGTCCTTGAACGGCTCCCCGATGGATTTGGTTTCTTACGCTCAGCCCGTTTCGATTACGTCTCAGGCCCTGATGATATTTACGTCTCTCCTTCACAAATTCGCCGGTTTGCATTACGCACGGGGGATATGGTCAAAGGAGTTATCCGTAAGCCAAAAGATGGAGAAAAATATTTTGCCCTTCTTAAAATCAATAGCGTGAACGAGCTAGACCCTGCTGTATTAGCAGATCGTCCTATTTTTGACCGGTTGACCCCGCTTCATCCCGACAGAAAATTTATTTTAGAAGCGCACCCCGCATACCTTTCAACTCGGTTAATGGATATATTTACGCCGATTGGTAAGGGGCAACGTGGCTTAATTGTAGCGCCACCAAAGACCGGTAAAACGGTGCTTATGAAAGAGATTGCGCAAAGCTTATTAACTAATCACCCTGATATTTATCTTATCATTCTACTCATCGATGAACGCCCTGAAGAAGTTTCTGATATGCGTCGTACTATTAAAGGCGCAAATGCCGAAGTAATCAGTTCTACGTTCGATGAACCAGCTGAACGTCACGTGCAAGTGGCAGAAATTGTGCTTGAAAAAGCAAAGCGCTTGGTTGAAGTAAAAAAAGATGTAGTTATCTTACTCGATTCGATCACTCGTTTAGCCCGTGCATACAACACCATGATGCCCGCATCTGGTAAAGTATTGACTGGTGGTATCGATGCGAATGCATTACAGCGACCAAAACGATTCTTTGGTGCTGCGCGTAGCACAGAAGAAGCAGGTTCTCTCACCATTATTGGTAGTGCCATGGTAGAAACCGGCTCTCGTATGGATGAAGTCATCTACGAAGAGTTTAAAGGTACTGGCAACATGGAACTGCACATGAGTCGTAAGTTATCGAACAAACGTGTATTCCCTGCATTTGACTTACCAATTTCTGGTACCCGTCGCGAAGAGTTATTATTACCTGAAGATGAGTTGAACAAATCATGGGTATTGCGTAAATTCTTATCTACGATGAATACCAATGAAGGCATTGAATTCTTGATCGATAAAATGAAAAAGCATAAAACGAATGCTGAATTTTTTGAATCGATTCAGAAAAAAGCCGGTTCTGCAAATACCGCAAATGCTTCATCTGCGCAAACTAATTCCTCTGGATCTAATGGTTCAAATGGTAGCCACGGTAATCAATAAATAGTATGAATTTTTCTGTGTTCACCCAGCGAAGCTTCATGTGAAGCCTGGATTTTGCTATAGTTATGCAAAATATTGCCCGCCTTTGAAAGGATGCTATTTCCCATGAGCGAAAAACAATCAGCATTAGAACGGTTTAATACCTACGAAGCAGTTATTGGCATCGAAGTGCACGTGCAACTCGCCACTAACACAAAAATATTTTGTGCGTGCCCTAACAACCCGAACGCTGAACCGAACAGTACTATCTGTCCCATTTGCACGGGGTATCCCGGAGTATTGCCAGTACTTAATGAAAAAGTAATTGAGTATGCAATTATGGCCGGTATCGGTACCCATTCAACCATTACATCGCATACCGAATTTGACCGCAAACATTACTTTTATCCTGACCTTCCCAAAGGCTACCAGATTACACAACAACGGCTGCCTATATGCACCGATGGGCACGTGTCTATTCGTTTAGAAAATGGTTCGGTAAAAAAAATACGTCTTATTCGTATTCACATTGAAGAAGATGCGGGTAAAAGTACCCACGCAGGCACCGAAAGCTTTGTTGATCTGAACCGTGCTGGCACCCCATTGCTTGAAATTGTAAGTCAGCCTGATATTGCTAATGCGTTTGAAGCACGCGCTTATTTAAAAGCATTGCGCGCATTGGTACAACATTTAGGAATATGTTCTGGAAATATGGAAGAAGGTGCATTCCGTGCTGACACCAATATTTCAGTACGTAAAAAAGGACAATCAACGTTTGGCACCAGAGTTGAGCTCAAAAATATCAACTCATTCAAATTCATTAGTGATGCAATTGAATATGAGATAGAACGCCAAATTACCGCAATAGAAGCGGGGCACAAAATTAGACAAGAAACGCGTCTATGGGATACCAAAGAACATGAGACGGTGGTTATGCGTTCTAAAGAAGAGGCGGCTGATTATCGATACATGCAAGAACCCGATCTGCCTGCAATTACGATTAGTGCAGCGCGTATTACTGATATTCAAGCAGCATTACCGCGTTTGCCATTCGAACTGTTCGATTATTTCTGCGCGCACTTTGGCCTGACCCCCTATGAGGCAGAGATTATTGTAGAAGATCCGCAACTGGCAGCGTACACACAAGAAGCGCTCACGATTCACCCGAGCAAAGGAACCGTGCATTGGATTTTGCGTGATATCATGGAACTGATCAAAAATGAAAAGATATCCATTGCACAATGCCGTATTACGCCACGCCATTTGGCTGAATTGATGAAACTGTTAGAAGCAGGGGCCATTAACAATCAAGGGGCTAAGCAGATATTTACCGTTATTGCACAAACTGGCAAACACGCTGATGCTTTGGTAAAAGAATTAGGTTTAGAACAGATGGGCTCTAGTGACGAACTAGAATCTATTGTTGACGCTATTCTGGCACAAAGCAGTGCAGAAGTTGCGCGCTACAAAGGTGGCGAGCAAAAACTGTTCGGCTTTTTTGTGGGCGAAGCAATGAAGGCAACCAAAGGTAAGGGCAACCCCAAACTACTTACAGAACTATTTAAAAAGAAACTGCAATAACAATCCTGCTTCAAACTATTGTATTCTCTCGAATATCATAGGCATACTTAAGAATAACGACGCTTTTCATGAGGGAGTATGCGTATGAATATGTATGCCTTATTACTTGTATTAACCATGATTATCGGTAATTCTTTTACTCTTCATGGCATGGAACGAGGAAATGCTCTTGTTACATTAGGATTTGCTTCTACTGATTCTCCATCAAAAAATGATATTAAAAAAAAGTATAATACACTTGCTCGCACATGGCACCCTGATAAAAACCCGGGCAATCCTGAGGTTGATAAAAAATTTAAAGAGATACAGGCTGCTTATAAATTCTTACAAGAACCTATTGGGAAACTAAGTGGGGAACTATCGGTAATACTAGATACGATTTTTTCAGAATTATATTCAGAAATAGCAACCTTTATTGAAGAGGCGCGCGAATGGGAAGAAGAGCAACGCACAACCCAGCTTGCAAAGATCACCCAAACTCTGCAAACTTCTAAGGAAAAGATCGACACAGAAAATCTAACTAACAATAGTAGTGTAACAGCATTAGACAAACAATTTACGTATCTTGTTGGACTATTATTAACGGCTAACAAACACCCTTCGCAAGCAATTATTCCCGATATGCCTGGGCCATTACTAACGCAAAAGAAAGACTTATTAAAGTTAATAGAGGGGGCAAATAGCATAGATGCATTGGCGGACAATACTGTAACTAACTTTTTTATCATACCGCATAATTATGGTCTCTTACCTCCAGAACCGTATATGATTAATCTTCTGGCCAACATAGATCCAGAAATTCGTAATGCCTATGCACGCGCATATGCAACATTACTAGCGAAAGAAAACCCAGATACAGAAAACGCTAAAAAAATATGCGTGCGTCTCACAAAATGGCAAATGGGATCACCGTATTTTAGTTTCGATCAACAATATGATCAACAATGCATCCAACGATACATGCAAAAGTACAATACACCAGAAATTCCGCAACCATTGCAGCAAAGCTGGTGGCAAAAAGCATGGCAATACGTAAAATCCACCCTGGCCACATCAAAAGATAGCGCCAATACCCAAAGTACAGAGTCATCACCGGCACATACACACAGCTCGAATGCAACAAATGATGCACAGCAAAGTTGGCTACAAAGAATGTGGGGGTACGTCAAACATATGTTCCGGTTTACATAATCGCTCTAATCAGCAAAACTATTGCAATTCCACCTTCCCTTTTTACATACTCAGAATATAAATATTCATTGAGGGGAAAAGAGGATTGTATATGAAGCATAGGTTTCTTGCGTATATTCTTTTGAGTAGCGGACTTGCAATAACTTCATTTCGCTTGCAGGCACAAGAGCGTATGCGTGAACTCATTATTTTAAATGATACACATGAGTCTCCAACATCTAGCAACGATCTTGATGCTATAGCTGTACAGTTCTGGTGTGCTTTTGCCCAAAAAACTGCTCCAATAATAGCATCAGGAGAAGTTGTTAAAAATTGTTTTGCCCGCAAACAGTTGTTTGACTTTCTCGTTTCTGATGAACCGATTACTCGAGAAAGTGTACAACCATTTGCTGACTATTTTCCTGGGTATTTCAACGAAAATGTTCCTCTCACGGTGATAGAGGGAGAGAGAAAGACCTGTAAAAAAGTAAAAAATAATGAACCGATCACTTTCCAAGAATCAAAATACATCATCGGCCTTCTTACCGATTCTTTACTGAATGTAAACCCCAATGAGTGGGAGATAAGCTATATGTCCGACGGGTATTACGTGTTTGTGCCAAAAACATACTTGGACAAAACGAAACAAGAATCAACGGTACCCAAACCGGTAGACTTTCAAGGGGATGATGACGAATGGCACTTAGGGCTTATGTATAAACCAGGAGCAAAAAAAAATAATATAACCGGAGCAACATATACATTTGAAGATGGTAAAGGAATTTTGAGCGATTATCATCTGATACAAGAATCAAAAAATTTCAAAGGACAACAAGAAATTTATAAAACTCCTCCACTTGTTCCACTCGTGCAAACAGTTGTTATTAATGAAAAAAGTATTCCTCAACAGTCCGCTCAATCTGAAAGAACCAATAGGGAATTGCTTCCCACATGGTCTGTATACGTGAGCGGTCATGGCCAGAAGTATTCTTACATTGCTGGTACCGACAAAGAGCAATTTAAACAGCTTCTTTCATTTTTTAATGGGCAAGTAAACACCAACGTGCTCTTTTATAATAGTTGCTATATCGGCGCCAATTTGGACATATACAAAGATCTGCCTCCCTTGAATTATATTGTTATAGGAGGTACGGTTTTTGCTGATTTTACCAATTCCCATGGTCTTTTCTATGGATATAACTCGAATAAACCCAATGAACCCATTTTGTTATCGGAAAAAATAGATATCCACACTCGCTTCGATCAATTTTTCCCTCAAATAAAGGAATACTTTGGATTTACTCAATCGGAATCTGAAAAAAAAGAATTTGCCAAAATAAGATCTAAAAAACTAAACTTAGAATTCCAACGTGCGCAAGGGAAATCTCAAACAATAGGACAAACAAAAGCCCCGAATCTCGTGGATATTATCGGTTTTGTCAAAATAACCCCCACGGAAAGACAGATCGCCGGAGTACGACTACCGGGAACAGAATGGTTCTCCCCTATCGATCTGCCAAAAAACGTGTTCATGCTTACAAAAACCAAAATACAAACTGCAGTTGTCGAAGAAAAACCAATTGTCATCAAAGAACCGTACACCGCAATTTTGTTCAACGTCTCTTCCGATTCGTTACTCAGTAATAAACAATATACCTATTTTGTCTCAATCAACACCTCTTTGGTATTGGATCAACCCAAGATTTTCACCAATACTATTGTTGGTGACAGCGTTATTACGATAAAAGATATGAAAATCGTATCCCAACCATTGAGTAAAATTTTTGCCGGCATGCTTGCGGCAGAAGAAACATATCGACGCTCTTACGTCATACAAAATTTAACCGTTGATACATGGTGGGCAGAGTTCGAACTTAATACCGTTTTACCGATTCAATTCCCAGATACAAAAACAATTTCTTTATCTAATGTTATAGTAGCACGCAATATTCAGACACCAACTCATGAAAACCGGATACTTATAGCTTTCGAATGTAAAGATAAAGACGGTCAAAGTCATTATGTATACTCATTGGTCGATAACAAGCTATCAATTGAACGAGCCGATATCAACTCTATGCTTCAAAGTGCAAAGGTAATATCCAAAGAACAGTTTGAGCAGAGTCTTGCAATGTATCAATTAACTGAGGAAGACCTCGCATTACCGCGTAATCAACATATCACTACCGATATAAAAAATGTCGCTATATCAATTGCAAAAAAGAACAGACCAGTTATAAAAGAGACTGGCGATCTACCAAAAGATGTATTCCTACTTACAAAAACCAAAATACAAATGGCAGCTACGGAAGACAAACCGATTGTCATCAAAGAGCCGTACACCGCAATTCGTTTCAATATCCCTTCCGATTCGTTACTCATCAATAAACAGAATACCTATTTTTTATCAATCAATACCTCTTTGGTAATCGACCAACCTAAACGTTTAATAAATGATATTGTTGGTAACAGTATTATTACTATAAAAAATATGGAAATTTCAAAACCTCAACCGTTAAGTGCTATTTTTGCTGGTATGTTTGCTGGTATGTTTGCTGAGCAAGAAGAAACGTATCAACGTGCTTATGTCATACAGAATTTAACTATTGATAAAATTGATAAATCGGCAATGGACGAACTTGGCAACATCTTAAGAATTGATTTTTCAGAACTTGAAAAACTTCCAGAAAAATTGTCTTTATCCAATGTTATTATAACACGAGGCACCAAGAATCCAGTAACTCAAAAAACTCCAGTGTCCATCACTTTTGGATATAACGGTGATTATATATTCGCGCAGGGCGACCTCGATAAACTATTGGTTGATCAGGAGAGTATCGGTAGCATGCTTAAAAGAGCAAAACCACTATCCGAATCACGCTTTAAGTTGGGTCTTAAAACATACCAATTAACCGAAGAAGACCTCGCATTGCCACACAATCAACATATCACTACTAATCTCGAAGATGTCGCCATATCAGTTGCAAAAAAACAACGAGAAATACCGTCTGCGCCTACAAAAACAAAACTCATCATGCAACAACCGAACGCACCATCAGAAATAAAAAATCCAGAACCATCTACGAAGCATCCTCAAAACCCTGAAATCAAGCCACTGCCAGTTGAATCATTTGAACATGTAAAATAAAATTTAACCGTTACAAAGGAGCCCTATATGAAACCATTTAATAACGACAATCACCATGATCCATTTAGCAACGAAGAAAAAGAAAAAAATCAGCGTTTTTTAAGCAAATTAAAAAATCGCTTGAACCATTTACGCCACAAAGTCTCTCGCGGTGCTGCTAACATGTACCGCGCTATGAAATCACGCGGCAAATGGGGCAACAAGCAAATCTGGCCAGGTGATAAAAATAATAATCACCATAATCATAAAAAATAATTATTCATCATTTTCAGTCTGACCTGAGCTGATGCGCAATGTTGCTTCAACAAGATTTTGCATCAGCACGGCATTGTTATAGGCGTTTATCGAATCACTATTTTCAAAGGCTCTTTTCATAAGATATGTGCCGCTAACCCATGTTGATACATCAACCGTTACATTCAATGCATTGCTTTCTGGCTCAATCGCTGGACTAACAAACCCGACAAGATCATAATTCATTTTGCAAAAACCAAGCATAAAAGCGCAACAACCGGCGATAAGCTGACTGCAGCGATTACGATTCTGCAACCATGATAATGCTTTTTTAGCATCCTCAACAGTATGTTGTGCTATGAGCAACAGTTCATCATTCGGCTCAACAGGAACTAAGTGCCGACGAGATTTAGTAAAAGTATTGCATGCCTCTTGTATGGCTGTACTATTTTTATCTTGCAGTGCTTTTTTGATCGCAGCGCGTGCATCTACCTGGGGCTTATGCGAGGTATACCATGTTTCATAATTGTCCATGGCAATCGCTGAAATAGATGAAAGCAATAGCATTAAAACTACTCGTTTTTTCATATACTCTCCTTTTTTTACACTATTTTTTAAATCGCCTGTTTTTGATGCGCAATTAAAAATAATAAGATACCCGCAGCAACCGACGCGTTGTATGAAATGTCTGCGCTCTTTTGTGGTAACGTGATGCGTACCCCATTTTTTTGTCTATCAGCTCCAATACCCACCTCTTCATTGCCAATTACTAAACAAAGCGGTGTTTGAAATGAAACCTGTGCAGCATTTTCACCAGCACCCAATACTGCCAAATACAGTGTATAGCCTGCCTGTTTTAATACTTGATATGCAGCGGCTGCGCTTGGCACTCGCATTATTGCCACGTGCTCGGCCAGACCTGCTGATGCTTTTAATGCAGCACCAGACAGTGGAGCACTTCCTTTTTGTGTCATAATAATACCACTCATGTTCGTGCAATACGCTGAACGAATAATGGCACCTACATTGCGCGGATCTTGAATACCATCAAGTAGTATCAGGCGGGGGTATTTTTTAGGATCACAGATATTGGCTTCGTAGACAAAAGGAGCTACCGAAGCAACAATGCCTTGATGATCGGTAGTTTGTGCAATTTTATGCAACACATCGCGCGAGACAAACTGTATCTGCGTTTGTTTCGGCAATAACGCTGCAACTCCCTTCCACCCTTTTGGTTCCGGTTTAGTAGTATATACGGTATAGATGCGTCTTTTCTTGGCTTTCAGCAGCTCAAGTAATGGATGAACCCCGTACACGAGTTCCATAGTTGTATGTTGTTTATTCACCAGATTCCTCGATAATAAAAAAGCACTATATCTCTACCATATCATGAACTTGACTTTGCACGCAAACATTGATAGTGCTAAATTTGATGTTTCTTTATTAACCCCCTTTCTAAACGAACGGAGTTTTCTATGGTTACCTATAAATCACTATCATTTTTGACACTGGCAGCATGCACAGTGTTTCAATTGAGTGCAGAATGCCCGAATGGGCAATGTGCATGTGAACAGCCACGCGATCAATTTTCACGCATTGAACAACTGTGTGACTCTCTGTATCAAGAAATAATGCAGTGCCACATGAATTCGGTACATAATAAACTTCCTGATTGTGATAAACCAGAATGTTGCCGCAAGGGCATTATTCGTCCAGAAATTTGCGAAGAAGGGAACTGCGTATGCATCAAAGTACATCTTCCTTCTCCTATTGATACTGATAAAGTAGATGTATGCAAAGTAAAAGGCACAGCGCCAGACAACTGCTGTCTACGCGTTCGCATCCCGTGTCAAGATTGTATGATTGAAATGGTAATTGATGAATCATGCATGATCATGAGCCAATGCAAAGAACAGTGCGCTAGCTGTGAACAAACAGGCACGAATCAATATAGCGTGAAATCAGCGCGCATGCTACATAACCTTCCTTGCAAAGTATGCTTGCATACTGCTGATATTACCGCAGAATATTGCAAAGAAGACAACTGCCTATGCGTACGCTTGCCAAAAGCGATGCCAGAAATCGAACGCATTCCCGTTTGCTGCAAGTAAGCATTGCGCGGTAATGCATTTCGCACAGAAACACTGCGCTCATCCCGAGTGATTGCGTCGCAATCGTATCGAGGGACATGAGCGCTCGACACCCTTCGATACATTCGACTTCGTCGAATACTCAGGGCGAGCGCGATAAAGCGAGGGTCTTAAAAACCTTCGCTTATTCTTTTTCATTGACAACTTTATTCTATTTGTATATCATAAAAATATATGGCTTGATCATTGAAATATACGGGGGCGTCAAGGCTTCGACGTGTTATGGTAAACACGAAAAGCATGCCGAGTTTTGTCTCAGTAACTCGTAAAAGAATGGGGCAAATAATAAATGCAAAAGAAACCCAAGTTGGTTTTTTTGCTAATTTAAGCAATGCAGTCTATGCGAAAATTAACAGCAATGTTAATTACGCAACAGCTGCTGCCTAAATCAAGCGCTTGTTAACGTAACGCGTCTACACGTTGCTTAACTCGTATTAACCCAAGTAGAACCTCTCTGCAAGGCTTTTTTGGTACGTAGCAGAGTATGTACACCTACCAACCTCATGCGTTAACTTTTGTTTTCGAGAGAGCGTATGAGTATATTCGAAAACTGAGCATGGAGCATTTCGTGCGTATTGTAGTGCGGACATGGGTTCGATTCCCATCGCCTCCACCATACTTCGCTCGTTACACGAGCTTCGTATGGCAGGCCATACATAGGACTTTGTGTAGCGAAGTATGCCCTTCGACTTGTTCTACGAAGTTTCAACGAAGTAGAAAGCGGCGTAGTAGGGCGGACTATAAAAATGAAAAGTCATATTATCTCCTGCTGCAAACAAGTTACCCGCAAAGCTATAACCTTTTGCCCTTACTATAGTTTTTTTACCACGCGCGCAGTATACTGCTTTCAATCAATACCCAAAAAATCATAAAAAAGGGATGCGGGTTTGTTATGAAGATCGCTTTTTTTGAAGTTGACGCAACACAGCAGGCTTTTTTTACACAAAAATTTCAACGCCATTCACTCATTTTTTTCACCGAGCCACTCACGCAATTGGTTCCTGCCGCTGCGCGTGATGCTGGCATTATTTCCATTTCTCTCAAGTCATTAATCAGCGAATCTGTACTCAAACAATTTTCTCAACTCCGTTTATTGGTTACCCGTACAACGGGGTATGATCATATTGATAGCGTAGCAGCGCAAAAACAGCACATTACTGTTACATCAGTTCCTACGTATGCCACACAAGCGGTTGCTGAGTTTACCATCGGATTATTATTTGTGCTTATGCGCAACATATATCAAGGCATGTATGCAGCCATGCGTGAACATGATATGAGCAGAAACGGCCTCTGCGGTACACGCATCAGCGGTAAAACATGCGGCATTATTGGCACGGGGGCTATTGGCGCCATGGTTGCACAAAAAGCACATGCACTGGGCATGAACGTTATTGCGTATGACCCGCACCCTAAATCGGCGTTGCCTGTTCACTATGTGTCATTGCCCGAAGTATATGCCAAGAGTGATATCATTACCCTGCATACGCCACTGAACACCGCTACGCACTATCTTTTAAATGCGCAGGCGTTCGCCCAATGCAAAAAGGGTATCATGCTTATCAATACTGCGCGAGCCGCCATTGTTGACCCTGATGCGTTGATAGCAGCGCTCGAGCATACCATTGTTGCCGCGTGCGCTTTCGACGTTTCTTATGATAAGCCAACACCATTGCTTACACAACATCCTGCATTTTTATTGACCCCCCACATGGCATTCTACGATACTGAAGCAGTAGCAACCTTGCTGCAAGAAACAACGCGCCTTATTGCGCAATGGATAGAGCAGCAAAAAGGGTAAAAAAAAGATAATTAAAAAGGAGTATGATGTTTTCAATTTACATTCTTATCATATTGTCGTTCACCAGCATGAGCATGCATGCCGCGCTAACACCACCGGTCACGGTTATCAATCCGCAACGCATTCCTCCGCAAAAGCCCCCTGTTACCACACAGGCAAAGCAGAAACCTCCTCAAAAATTGATAAAGGGGCAACAAAAAAAGCAACGGGTTTCGCTAGAAGCAAAAACAGCGGGGAAACAACTGCTCACCGCTGCACAAAAATATGATGCAACAGAATTTACCGAACTGCTTGAGCAGATTACCAATCAGTTCAAAAAAGATAAAGAAACATTATTTACTATCTTAGACACACGAACTGATGAGGGATACAACATCTTACAACTGTTTACTATGACCAGTGATATAGAAAATTTAGAAGTGCTTTTTAAACAGCTAAAGAAAGCATACAAAAAAGATAGTAAGAGTTGGTTTAAATATATATCAACGCGCGATAATTACAGTGGCATGAATATTGTGAGCATGGCACAAGAATCATTCAATACCCATGTTATGGCATTTATTTTAATGCGTTTATACGAAGAATTAAAAGACCATAAAGACCTTTTCTTCGATATCATGCACACACCAGATACTAAGCGGGGCTGGCACCCACTAGTAAACGCGGCAGAAGGTGGTGAACAAACTATGATTTTACTCATGATTACCGTTGCAGCACATGTGTTTGGCCGTACTTCTGATCAGTTTAAAAAATTTATTAATACGGTAGATAAAGATGGAGATACTGCGCTTGATTCAGCACATACACCACGCGATGTGCTGTTGCTCGAAATGTTTGGTGGTATACGCACCAAAAAAGGGGAAGATTCTACCTACGAAAAGATCAAAAAGATCGGTTTAAATTTAATCGATATTAGTAACCGTTCTGCCACTAATATTAAAGGGTTCAGTGCTCAACTCAACGAAGGTTTAAAATTTTGTCCTACCGATCCCCAACTTATGTATTATCTGTTCAACATTCAAGACACTGACGGCTGGACCCCCATTATGCAGGTTGCTGCAGATGGTCAATATAATTATCTGAATCTTTTAATTGACGGTATGAAAGGCTGCTTCATCGAAAGTAATAAGGATATTAAATACCATATCTTTCGCCTGGCAGACCCCGAAGGCCGTTCGGTAATGCACATCGTTATATTTAGAAAATATTATAACATGGCAACCAAGCTGTTCGATTATTTAATGGAAAGCCCTTTTAACAAACCATTTCTATTTTCTGTCGTTAACATGCCCACCGAATTTAATGGGTTTTCATTGCTCACCAGTGGCCTCTTTATTATTGCTGGGAATGATACTCATGGCGTAGAGTTTATAAGCCATATGCTCAAAACGGTAGCCAACGTGTTTGGCAAAGATTCTCGTATGATGTATCTATTTGTTAACGGGCGCGACTATAATAATCTAAGCCCATTAGCTTACGTTATTTCTGCCAATATTCGCAAATTGGTGCGTGATTATGGCGGCACCGATTTTCCGATGGAATCACGCGCAGGCGTTGATGATTTAGAGCAGATCAATAATATGTATATCGATTTAGCAGCAGATCAGTTTAATTATTAAAAAAAATGGGCTCTTTTGACATCCGTAAACGATCAAGCGATTGATAAGTTTGTAAAAAACGGTACGGTAAATATGATGTTGATATGACTACAGGCCATTTTTAGTGGAAAGGAACTATCGTGAAAAAAACAAGTGTATTGCTCAGCGGGTTATTGGCAGGCACCGTATTGGTAGCAGATCAAAAAAAAGAAGCGGCTGAAAAAATAGCCACTGTAACAACAACCGCCGAAAAAGCAGTAGTTATTACGCCCATGGGCGAAGAGCACGTGCGTTCTATTGTACGCCAAGAACTTGAAAAAATGGTGGCATTTCTTGACCCCATGAAGATCTTTGAAACAGATGAAATGAAAGAGGGTCTGCAAACGATTGAAAAAACGATCACTGAAAAAAAGCGTGAAATTATGGCAGTAGAAAAAGAAGGCATGCAAAAGAAAGCAGCATTCGAACAGATGGCAGCTGCGCTCGACGATAAAGCACGCGAAAAACGCATTGAAGAGTTAGCAAAACTGGAAGCAGAATATCGCTCTAAAGCACAATCAGCTCAATCGTATGCAGAACGCGCGCAAGAAGAACTGCGCAACAAAGGGCTCCAAAAATTACAGGCAGAAGTTACCAAGCTCGCGCAGGCTGAAGGCTATTCTATGATTTTTGCAGGCGGCGTGGTATATGGCAGCAAGCCAAATGATGTGACAGATAAAGTAGTGGTAGCCATGAACGATACGTTCCGCACAGGTAAAAAAGACAGCAAGGCAGTTGAAACCGTAGCACAAAAGGCGGAAAACGTTTTGGCTAAAGCGGAAGCTAAAGTAAAAAAAGGAATAGAAAAAGGGGTAGAGATTGTTGATGCAACCACCAAAAAAGTAGTAAAAAAAGCTGAGGAAATTGCGTAAAGTTAGTTTTCTAGGCGCTCATGTCCCTCGATACGATTGCTCTGCAATCACTCGGGATGAGCGCTTTATATTTGCTGAAATATATAAAATTCTTTATTGCGCTCGCCCTGAGTGCCTAACGAGCTTACAGCGAAGTTAGGTGTATCGAAGGGTGCGGGTGGGAGCAAAATTATGCAATCTCTATTAATACAGAAACCAAAAGCATTGATAGGCCTCGGTAACCCCGGGGCCCGCTTTGATGATACTCGCCATAATATTGGATTTATGATCCTCGACCAATTTGTTGAAGCTCACAACGCAAGCTGGTCAACTAAAGATACTATGCTGGTGGCAAGTATTCCGTTCGAAGAACGTACTCTGTGGTGCATTAAGCCACAAACATTTATGAACGATTCTGGTAAAGTAATACCTTGGTTACTTAAAAAAGGAATTACTGCCGGCGAAATTTTGGTTATTCATGACGAACTTGAACTGTCATTCGGCAAAGCAAAATTACGCATGGGTGGGAGTGCACGGGGGCACAATGGATTACGTTCGATAATCGATGTTATCGGCAAAGATTTCCCTCGCCTTTCATTCGGCATCGGCAGGCCAACTGATGGCACCGTAATCGGCGACTATGTTTTGCAACGGTTTACGCAAACCAGTATAGAACTTATAACTGCTGCAAATCAGGCAGTTACACTCCTTGAAACAATACTGTAGTCGTTACTGTTGACTAATTAAACTCGAGTAACATATATTCAATTCAGTGAGTTTAAAAGCAAGGAGGGTCTTATAATGCAACAACGTTTACTTTTATGCATCTTCTTAGTTGTCACTAGCTCTGCATTATCTAATCAGCAAGATGGCACTTTAGATCTTTCATTTGGCAGCGGTACCGGACAAAGCACTATTGCTAATTTTGGTCCAGCGATAGCTGTAGCCATACAAACAGATGGCAAAATTGTGTTAGCTACTCAAGGTTCAAGCAATACGGGCACTATAATACGTCTCAATCCAACCGGTTCACTTGATGAAAGTTTTTCTCCCGTTACAATACCATTATCTCTGTCTGTTATTACCCGCATTATTATCCAATCAGACGGAAAAATAGTTGCTTGCGGGTATTATACTAACTCAAACGGGGCATTTCTTATACGATATACCGAAACTGGAATATTTGATACTGAACTAAATCCTTCATTGTTCAGCGATACTCCTCTGTTGACTATGCTGCAACAAGCTGATGGCAAAATTATTGTTGGAGCAAGTGGCCATGACACTGGACGCATCTTTCGGCTTAAACAAGACCTAACGCTCGATACTATTTTTGATACCACCCCAAGTATGGAAGGAGGAGTAGTGGGGATCACTATTCAAAGCGATGGTAAAATTGTTGGGTTAAGTGCCAATAGAGGCGGAAGCCCTATTGCTATGAACTTATTTCGATATAACCCAAATGGTACTTTAGACACTAGTTTTGGCGAGAATAATACTGGTTTGGCAGTAGGCCCTGTCGTAGTGAGTCCGCAATCTCTCGCTATCCAAGCGGACGGCAAAATAATCGCTAGTGGCATCGATGCAAATAGCAATTGTCTTATTGCTCGATTTACGACAAGCGGCATACTTGATACTATTTCATATAATCATCCCAATGGATTTAACAATACTGTTGGCACTTTAGTCAATACGACTCTCATTTTGCAAGCAGATGGAAAAGCAGTTGTTGGTAGCGTACCTTCTAGTGAAAATACTTTTCAATTAGCGCGTTACAATACTAATGGTATTGTCGATATATCATTCGGGTCTTCAGGCGTAGTGCAAGCACCCGCTGCTGGTGGCGTAGCTGCCCTCGCATTGCAGCCCGATGGTAATATTGTGGCAGTTGGTGCCGATTCTACTCTGCAGAATGCGTTTATTGTTCGTTATTTAAGTAGTCCAGCATTCGTTACAACACAGATTAATTCACCTACAGCTAAAACGCCCTTATCTGTAGGAAAACCCATCACCTTCTCTGGCCAAGCACAAGATCCCTCGCTTGTGTTTTTATTTATTGACGGTGTCTTGCAAGGAGGTTCGCATACAGATCCAAATAACTGGTCAATTGCTGGTACGGTAAATATGCTTGGTACTCATACAATACAAGTAGTTTCTGTATATCAAGATGGAAACGTCAATATCGCAGCAGACCCAATCTTGATTACTGCTGGTCCTCAGCCGCCCAATAGCTTTACCGGCACCGTAACTAAAAATGAATTTTTAAATAAAACCGAATGTGTGCTTCAAGCAACATTCACACCCAGCATTAACCCAGCAACTACACAATATATCATTGCACAAAATGGTATTGTACTGGAAGTAATACCCGCTACAGCACCATTGCGATTTATGTTCTGTGGTAGCTGCAAAGGCAATGCATTTAATGGCATTACCGTAAGCGCGGTAATCGCAAGCGGTATTGTAGGTATCGGACAACCGTTGGTTATAGTATAAGTACATTAGTATCAAAAAAAGCTCTATCGTTCGTTTGCTTCATCGCGATCGAATACAAAGCCCCTTGTTCTGATTTTTGCAGCATTTAACGTGCGCTTTTTGCCTGTGTTTTTGAACATAGGCATTTATCTCTCTTGTATTGTGCTGGTCACAAGTGCCACAATAGCGTCATGCGCCAATGCAGGGCCCCCTCCTTGAAGAGTGCCTTTTTTACCGCCAGAACGAATGCCCTGTTTGGTTAATGCAGCGGCAAGGCTGGTGATTATTTCTGCATGTCCCACTGAATCATGCAAAGAAGCTATAAAGTTTAACTGATTATGTGCATTGATGTTATACACAAAATAAAGGCCCGGTACATTGTGTTGCAGTAACTGTACAATTTCACGCAACTCATCACCCGACGCATCAGCAATGGCAAGAACATTGCAAGGGATATGTGCAATGCGCTGCATGCTTGTTTGCCAGCTTGGTAATTGAAAGTGCCAGTTTTCTTTTTTCAGCTTTTTAATAGTTGTTTGCAGCTGCTTAATCTGTTCTTTTTGTTTTTCCAATGCAGGAATAATGTCTGCAAACGGTGCTTTAAATTCATGGCTCAATTTTTTTGCTAAGGTAAATGTTTGGCCAAACAACGCATCTGCTCCACGTCCGGTGACCGCCACAATACGCCGTTGCCCTGTCGATAAAGCAATCTCTTCCACAATTTTAAAAGCGCCAATATCACCCGTTGCACGCACGTGAGTTCCGCCGCACAACTCTTTCGAAAATTGAGGAACATCGATAACACGCACATTTTCTGGATTATATTTTTCACCAAAAATAGCAATTACCCCATGTTCAACCGCTTTTTTGTAGGTGGTGGTAAATATCGAAAGCGGTATATTTTCACGAATCTTACTATTGACCAGCTCTTCAACCGCATGAATTTGTGAGGCAGTAAGTGGCGCGTGATAGGTAAAATCGAAACGCAAATAATCGGGGTGTACCAAAGAACCAGACTGCTTTACCTCTTTGCCAAGCAATGCGATGAGCGCTGCTTGCAATAGATGAGTAGCAGTATGGTTGTTCATCACATCAAGCCTGAACTGTTTGTTTACGGTACATACTACTTCTTGGCCTACAGTCAGCGCAATGGGTGTTACTATTTTCACCGCAATGGCTTGATTAATACGCTCAAGCCCTAAAATAGGTGTTTGAATATGACCGAGCGTCAAGGTGCCTTCATCGCTTACCTGACCACCCTTTTCTACATAAAACGGTGATTGCTTGGTAATAACAAGCCCTTCAACCCCCGCAGGCAACTCCTGCACCAGTGTATTACCCACAATCAGCGCGCTAATAACGGTACGTGTTTCTAGTTGCTCAAAGCCGGTAAATTCGGTGGAAATTGCTTCAGGTAGCTCAACCGTTGCCGCGGCCTTGCCCATTTTACTGCCCGACTGCAAACGCTGTTGATACATATGCTCTTCGAAACTGGTGGTATCAACAGTAAAGCCTTGTTCTTGCGCAATCAATTGAGTCAATTCGAGTGGAAACCCATAGGTGTCGTACAGCTTAAATGCTTGTGCACCGGTGACTGTTTTGTTTGATGCAGTGCGCATATATTCTTGCACCATCTGCTGCCCTTGCACCAAACTGGTGCTGAATTTCTGCACTTCTGCCAGCAAAATATGTTTAACCGCTTTTTGGTTGACCGTCAGTTCAGGGTATACGGCACTCATGCATTGAGCCACGGCTTCTACCAAATTAGGCAATATATCGGGCGCATTCAGCTTCTGCGCAAAGAGTGCAGCGCGACGAATAATTTTACGCAATACATACCCGCGCCCATCATTTGCCGGAGTAATGCCATCGGTAATTAAGAAAGTAGTAGCGCGCACATGGTCGGCAAGCACATTACATGCTGCCTGCGTTTGCGTATCAGCATGTGCGTACTGGATGCCCGTTATTTTTTCAATTGCTTGCAAAATAGGTGCGAACAGATCTGTTTCAAACACAGAGTTTTTTTGCTGCATCACCACGCACAAGCGCTCCAGGCCCATACCCGTGTCTACACCGGTTTGGGCGAGGGGCAAGTCGGTACCATCTGGTTGACGATTAAATTGCATAAATACAAGGTTCCATATTTCCATAAACCGGTCGCAGGCGCACCCAGGCGCGCACGATTCATTGCCACAACCAAATGCAACGCCTCGATCAACATAAATTTCAGTGCACGGACCGCAAGGGCCTACATCACCCATCTGCCAAAAATTATCTTTGGCACCAAGACGAGAAATTCGCTCTTTAGGCACATTAATTTGGGTAAACCAGATATCATACGCTTCGTCATCCCGTTCAAACACGGTGGCGTATAATTTGTTCGCATCAAGACCAATCTCTTGAGTCAAGAAGTCCCAAGCAAAACGGATCGCTTCTTTTTTAAAATAGTCACCAAACGAAAAGTTACCCATCATTTCAAAAAAAGTTAAATGGCGGCTGGTAAAACCAACGTTATCTAAGTCGTTATGTTTACCACCAGCACGCATACATTTTTGAATTGAAACGGCTCGGGTATAACTGCGCTTTTCGGTGCCCAAGAAAACATCTTTAAACTGATTCATGCCCGCATTGGTAAAAAGGAGGGTAGGGTCTTGTGCTGGCACTAATGATGAGCTCGCAACGGTAGTATGACCATGTGTATTAAAAAAACTAAAAAACTTATGGCGAAGATCGATAGATTTCATGATTTATATTCCCGCAACTGGAGGAAACGAAAAATGGATATATGATGCTAGTATACGGCTTTGGCTCAAGAAAGACAAAAGAATAGATACCAGTTCAATCTTCTTGGACCCCTTCAGGATGTTGCTTAAAATAAGAAATTATCATATCGCGTCGCTCCAGCGTACGTGCAACAAAATCAGTGATACATTGCGCATATTCTTGCTGCGCCTTTTCACTCATTCCCTCTGGCAGCGGCGGCCAGAACTCTTCGATATCTGTAGCAGTTAAACTGTGCAGTTTATGCAAGAGATCGCTTGCAATAGAGCTAGCAAATGGGGCATCCATATAATAATATTCATCCGATGCGTATAATTGACGCCATAATTTATCTTGCCAGACCCGGCAATAGCCATTGTCGATATCGTGATTTGTCCATTCGTCGACGCTGGGAAACGCTTTTTTAATGGTTTCAGGGGGCTGCTGGCACGCGAGCAGTGCAATAAACGTTTCGCTATTAGCATGCTCTACGGGAATCTGTGCGGTGTAGCTACCAATATTTCCCACCCATGCACATGAAAGTTTTTTGTCGGGGCTATAGGCGCTCACATGCTGTTGATTAGTAACCGCTTCATTGTCTATCAGATAAAGCTTTTTGGTGTCCTTTTCAATAATAATATTGCCAAAGTGGCGGTCATATTGGCCAAACAAAAAATAAAAGATGTTCATTCCAGACCATTCGGTAGGGGTTACTGTTTTCTTGAGCTGTGTTGAGCTACAAATGGGGGTACTATCTTGCTCAATCCAAACATGACAAGAACAGATTTCTTTAGTGTTATCAGCATCTGTTTCTTCTTTAATAATAGTGGTTGGTACTAGATTGAGCCCTAAGAATCGATCTGCATTAAACAGGGCTTGTTCGCTCGCAATAAAGCGCAACGTTTTACTAAATACCGCCTTTGCTTGACCAAGCTTGAGGTGCAACTTACAGTGACTGCGTATGTTGCCGGCATATAGTTGTTGCGCAACCAGTTGATCATCACTCGATCTGAGCCCCAAACACAATAGCATAAAAATAGCGAGTACGTTGTAGTGTCGTTTCATACATCTTCCGTTAAAAAATAGTTTTCTATTATTAGTATACCAATAGCAGGGGGCTCAAAGGAATAAAAACAGGAAAAATTATAGCTTCGAATGCATACCTAATTGCTATTTAATCGTGAAATATATAGTATTGCTATGCTTATAGCAGCAACAATTATATAAAAAATTGCAATTTACTATTCAAGGGAAATCCGTGCGTAATTGTCGAATATTCTGCATTCTTCTTTATTTGAGCTCTGGCTTACTGATGAGTTCAGAAAGAGAGAATCAACTGCCCCAACACGAAGACCCAATAGGCGATACAAGATCGCTAGCAGACACAGTAACGCCTTTATTTATACTGAGGCCGCTGTTTTCTGGTGCGCCACAATACCGACTACTGCAACGGGCTCCTTCACCTATTAAAATATTCAAAGAAGGGATTGTCGGAATAAATCAGTTTTTGGGTGGGCAAAAAACCATTGAGATGGCCAATAGCAAAATTGAAGCGGACCAATTTATCAATTATTTTAATACAACTGTTGCGCCGATTATATATACGCCTGAATTTATGCAAGATGTAATATTCGATGAAATCGCAGATCTCAAAAAAGAAGTTAAAAATCTCAACAAATTGCTCAACAACCCAGTGCACAAACATACGAGCTATAACCAAACTAATAGAAAAAAAAGCCAATTGCTGCTTGCTTCCAGTGGATTTCTATCGATGACGAGCATGGCAGGAATTCTTGCATCACACAATACCTTTGTAAAGGCCGCATTAGAATACGAAGAGTGGCCAGTACGAGCGCTTGTAATGAGCGGAATAGCGAATGTCTTAGCAGCTGCTCTTCAAAGAACAGGTCCGTCGATGCATCGCAACAACGCCAATGAACAGGACGAATCTGACAACCCTCTGCTCACATACGCTCAGATTTGGCAAACAGCTGGAATTATCTGTGGCACCGTAGGATTGGCAGGCCTATTGCCACGCGCAATAACAGAAAAATACCCATCGTATATGATGACGCTGTGTATAGCGGGAGCATTTTCGGGCGCGCTCTGGCATTGGCATAAGGACTATCAATACAAGAAAGATTGGATGCAACGCTATAGCGCGGTTAAAAAGAATATTTCATTGGATAGTTTCAAAAAAAATCTGGGCCATATAGAAAATATGCACGCGATATCGGTATTTACGCAGGCAAATGATGCTCCACAGCTTCGTCAATGGTTAACGACATTTTGCAATAAGCCTATACAAACAGATACAATGAATCCGCTTGGTACACTGTATGTTCACACACTATTAAGAAACACGCTATTAGACAAAGGGGAAAAGATAGTTTGGTTCAAAACTGTAGTGCCATCAAAAGAAGATCGAGAGAAATTTTTTCCACCTAAGAGCGCCATGATAGCGAATGCACCAATTGAGTTAACAGACAACTGCCCCATTTGCCAGAGCGCACTAGGAGAAGACCCCGAGAACGAGAATTGGACTGAATCGCAAGTGCTGCCCGTTAGGCTTAGTTGCATGCATTGTTATCATACAGGCTGCATAGCCACCATTGAACAGGAAGAAAAAAACTGTCCTATTTGTAGACAAAAATTTTTTGTTCTGCATAAAGAATACTTTGAATAACACGCCCTTGTGAGACTTCCATGAAAACAATTATACGCATCTTCGTTATAGCTATTATCACCGCACCGCTTTCTGCTATGCAAACAACGCAATTTCAGCAAATCAATGCAGGCTTTCAAGGAATTGTCGAATATTTGCAAGGGAAAGCGCATTGTACTATAGCTCCAAAAGAAGCAATAATAGCCGACCAATTTATTCAGAACTTTAATGGATTAATAGTACCCTTATTGCATAAGCAAGAATTCAAAGGAAAAAGTTCACCTTTTATCATTGAGCAATTGCAAGCAAAAGTGAATGCGTTGCGTGCGGTGCCAGAACAAACAATAGGCGAGATCAGCAACAGGCCATTTCGCTATAATCATGAACGGAAACACGCATTACTCGGCACCCTATTATCCCCGCTCATTGGAGCAGCAATCGGCTCTTGCTGGGTTTCATTAGCAGAACAATACCCTGAAGCATTGTTATTACCCACTGGCATTGCTGCGCTTAATACCGCATATACATACGTTTGGACATGGCAAAAAAATCGCCAACTTAAGGAAGATGCTATTGCTTATATTAAAGAACGTGAAAAAACAATTCAGGAACCGATATATCCATACCCTAACGGTATCAATCGTTTATCGTTATTGGATGGCTTAGAACGGCAGCTAGACTGCATCATCAAAACGTGTTCGGAGATAGCACAAAAAGACTCGATGCACAGTCTATCGCAGAATGGCCGCGCCGCTGAAGAATGCCCCATCTGCTTCGAAGTTGGCGAGCTCGATGCACAGACTCACTGCAATCACCGATTTCATGCGAACTGTCTTACGCTCTGGCTTTCAGATAATAATACCTGCCCCTTGTGCAGAAACTCTATTACAGATTAGTCTATACTCACTGCTTTAATTTTCTGCTATGCTATTACACTATTAATAGGCTAATAGGCGCTTTTTAGCGCGGTGCGAATAACAACCTAACGGACCCATGCATGGAAAAACAGTACGAACATTTAAAAAAAGAACAAGAAGTTCAAGAGCTGTGGCAGCACAATAATACTTTTGCCTTCGACAAAAAAGCGGTCGCTGATCAAAAGTTATTTAGCATCGATACACCGCCACCAACGGTCTCCGGTTCTTTGCATATCGGCCATATTTTTTCTTACACCCATGCAGACATTATTGCCCGTTTTGAACGTATGTCAGGCAAAGCAGTATTTTATCCTATGGGCTTTGATGATAACGGATTAGCAACTGAACGATTTGTTGAAAAAAAGCACCAAGTAAGCCCCTACGCACTCGGCCGTTCAGCATTTATTAAACTATGTGAAGAAGAAACTGCTTTAGCGCGCCTATCATTTAAAAGCCTCTGGCAACGGCTTGGGCTATCAGTTGATTGGCAGTTGACCTATTCAACTATTGAAGCGCGCGTACGTGCGTTAGCGCAAGAATCATTCATACGCTTGCATCAAGAAGGTTTGATTTACCGTAAAAATGAACCGGCACTTTTCTGTACCACCTGCCGCACGTCGGTAGCACAAGCAGAGCTAGACGATATCGAACAAGCATCTACGTTTAACACTATTGCATTTAAAGATGCGAACGGCAACGATCTGTTAATTGCTACGACCCGCCCTGAACTGTTGCCTGCATGCGTGGCGATATTTTATCACCCAAGCGATACGCGTTATACCCATTTAAAGGGGACCACCGCTACCGTACCGGTATTTGGCTTGCAAGTACCACTATTGCCTGATGAATTAGTAGATCCAGCTAAAGGAACTGGGTTAGTTATGTGCTGTGCATTTGGGGACAAAACTGACGTGCACTGGATTAAAACCCATAAGTTACCTTACACGTTGGCACTCGATATTGATGGGAGATTCAAAAATCACACTGGTATTCTGGCAGGGCATAAAGTAGCAGAAGCACGCAAAATTATTTTAGAACGCTTAGCACTCGATGGTGCGCTCAAAGAACAAAAACCGATCGTTCACGCGGTTAACGTACACGAACGCTGCAAAAAAGAGATTGAATATTTAACCATAGCGCAATGGTTTTTATCTATTTTGCCGTATAAAAAAGAGTTTATCGCAGCTGCCGATGCTATCGATTGGCATCCTGCATTTATGAAGTCGCGCTATGTACACTGGGTAGAAAATTTAAGTTGGGACTGGTGTTTATCGCGCCAACGCTTTTATGGTATCCCATTTCCTGCATGGCATTGCACTTCCTGTAATCAGATTCTTATTGCTCAAGCGAAGCAGTTGCCCGTTGATCCACAAGAAACTCCGTATGCTGGCACATGCCCGCATTGCAACAGTACCGCTATTACACCAGACACGGATGTGATGGATACCTGGAACACCTCTGCGCTGACACCATACATTTGCGCACAACTGTACAACCAAACCAATGCTTCGGTATTGGATGCAAATGTTACCAAAGATTTTATGCCGATGAGCATGCGACCCCAAGCGCATGACATTATTCGCACGTGGGCATTCTATACCATTGCTAAAAGCTGGATGCACAGCAAATCTATTCCATGGAAATCGATAGTTATCTCTGGACATGTGTTAGCTGAAAATAAAGAAAAATTTTCTAAATCAAAAGAACAAAAAAAGCTTGATCCAACGCTATTGCTTAATACCTATTCTGCTGACGTTATTCGATACTGGACCGCATCGGGGCAACTAGGCAACGATGTGCAGTTTAGTGAAATGCAACTTAAGATCGGCCAGCGTTTGGTGACTAAGCTATGGAATGCGTTCCGTTTTATTGGAGAACACATCCAAGATATTACAACCCCAGCACCATCACAACCACAGTCATTGGTAAATGCTTGGATTATAGCGCGCACGCAAGAATGTTTTGATGCGTATAAAAAAGCATTAGACAGCCGCGAGTTCAGCAGCGCGCTCGATGCAGTTGAAAAGTTTTTTTGGCATGATGTGTGTGATAATTATTTAGAGATTATTAAACATCAGCTATTTAATCCCGCGTTATACGCAACAGAACTGGTACAAGAAACAAAGGAAACTCTGTACACCGTTGGATTGCAATTGTTACAGATGTATGCACCGTATATGCCTCATGTTACCGAAACCTTGTATCAATCACTCTATAAAACCCATATGCAGATCACATCACTGCATACAACTACATATGCTCAACTCCCACACACGAAGCCCCATGCCATTGAAGATATGGGGGTAATCTTACAGGTAATTGCTATGGTGCGTAAGCTTAAAACTGAACGGCAACTATCGCTCAAGACTGAGTTAGAAGAACTCACTGTACAGGTTTTCCATGCGCATGCACAAGACATAGTGGAGACCCAGAAATCATTAATTGCGGGCGTTACGCAGGCAAAAAATATTCGAGCTGTTATTGCGCAAGGGTCTGCGCATGCAGAATTAACTCAGGTTCAAGAGCAATGGCACGCACAAGTTATTGCAGAGTGAAGCTCTCTGTTTCTGCTTTTAATTTTGCCTGGTGTATTAGATAGGCTTTCCAGGATTTTTCACAATTTTAATGAAGTTTTCTAATTTATTCTTAATTTCGCTTTTCGTATCTAAATCAATAGGATTTATTTTGTTGTTTTGAATATGGTCTTGTATTTCATCTATGACACTCTTGCTATCCTGATTGAGCGCGCGAGAAGAAACCTTAAGAGCATGTAACTGCTGTGCCCGTTTTATAAAATATTTTTCTGGGCATTGGGATGCATGCCGCGCTAAAGAATGCCACAAAGTATCGCCTTTTACTGTCACGCGGTGTGCGTCCAAGCCTTTGGTTAGACAATAATCGAATATATGCTCATCTCGAGTAAGACAACTGATAGAACTATGCAATAAATTCATGCCTGCTTTCCAGGGTAGGCCGAAGTAGCTCGCCTTTAAATCTGCTCCATATTTTTCTAATAATTGGAGCATGGCAACTGATTGTGCAGCGAAAATAATGCGATTATACAGCGTATCTTGCAACTCAAAATTAGGATTTGCTTTTTTTTTGAGCAGTTCTTCAGCATATGCCATATCATTATGACACACTGCTACCGCAAGCGGCGTGTGACCCCATGTTCCGTATTCTTGGATATCCACCGTAGATACCCCGTCTTCAATAGCCTGCCATATGCCCTGCTTCCGCTCATCCCATTGCTCTTTGCTATACACACATTTACTTAATTCTGCAGCAACAGAGAGCTCAGTATTGAGTGCATTGACGCACAGTGGTAATAGATGTACGAATAGGAGTAGCACAATATTGTTTTTCATAAATAGTTACGACCTTTTATTGGAAACTTCTCGTTCTCTCTTTTGACTAACGTAGAATTGATTTTGAGTAGTATAACAATGAGTACAGATTGTTTGCAAAGAAATCTTTACTGAGTGTACATTGCCATCAATAAAAAAGTGCTGTGATTGTTGAGATTAGCACTTTATTTTTTGTCTTCGTAAAAAAATTGTTCCATTAACGCCTCAGTAGGCTTAGAGTATTGAGTAATAAGAGCTTTATAGCTAACAATATTATCTAAAGCTTTCTCAGGAAGTTCATTATTATTTTTTCTATATATACTCGGCTTGCACAATAATTCAAAATGTATTCGTTCAAGCCGACAAATATTTTCAAGTACCCATTCCATATTTTCACTCTTCTTATTTGTTGCTAATTCTTGTGCTTGTTGTTGAACATGTAATACCTGATCCTTATATTTCTCAATCTCTTTAGAATATTCCTCAAAAAAAGCTTTCCAGCCTATGCTGCTCGCATTATTAATAATGCGAGCATTGCAATTTCCTTCATTATTAGGAATAACAGTGTTTATTGAAAATTGACTTTTTAATAGAGCAATGGGTTGAGAAGATTCATCAATAGCTTTTTTATAGGCAGCAATATCAGATGAAATTACAGTTTTGTCGAGCAGGGGAAATCCATCATTCTCTTTAATAAATTGATCCAGCTTTAGTAGCAAATTGGAACGCATTTGCTCAGACTCATCAATTCTTTCACAGACCCACGCGGTACTGCCATCCGTTATATTTCCCCCAATTTCTTCCACTCTGCTATAAATGGCCAATACTAAGTTATTATAACTTGCAATCCCTGCATCATATTCTTCACAGAAAGATTCCCAAGCAAGCGTGTGTTTATCATTTTCTATAAACTTCCAGTTACACGGTTCTGCTGCATAACTGATAGCGGTTATAATACTCATTGCCAATAAAATATATTTATTCATAAAAACCCTTATTAAAAAACCCTTTTTTTTATCGAATATTGCCTTAGCATAACCATAATTTAATATTTTTAATAGCGCTTCAGTCGCATGCAATGAACCCATTTGCAAAGCAATGTAAGCTGCGTACACTAAAAATATCAAAAGAGTAGAAAGCGAGGAACAAAAGCATATGTGTGGCATAGCAGGTCTAGCAAATATTTCCCGTACTCAATCCCCCATATCAGTAGAACTTCTTGAGCAGATGCAGCAGGCGTTAGCACATCGTGGCCCCAATGGTTACCGCATCTGGCTCAACAACGATCATTCATTTGGCATTGCTCATCGTCGCTTAAGCATTTTAGATGTTTCAGCAGCTGGCGCACAGCCTATGATGAACAAAGAAAAAAATATTATTATCGCGTGCAATGGAGAGATTTATAATTTTAAACAGTTGCGCCATGAGCTCGAACAGTTAGGGTACACTTTTCAATCCCACTCAGATAGTGAAGTAATTGTGTATGCGTATCAACAGTGGGGCATTGAATGTTTAGAACGATTTGAAGGCATGTTCGCACTGGTCATTGTAGATTTGCGCATGCAAGAGATCTATTTAGTACGGGACCGGCAGGGCATTAAGCCACTCTATTTTTCTTTCACTGGCGGCATGCTCAGTTTCGCTTCAGAAATTAAAGCGCTCTGGTTGCTCCCTTGGATGAGTAAAACAGTAAATCATTTGAGCGTATACCATTATTTAACCTATCTTGTTTCGCCCGCGCCGCTTACTGTGTACGATGGGGTTTATAAATTACCTGCTGGGTATTATGTAAAACTTGATGCACGCAAGCAAACGCACTTTGTACAATGGTATAGCCCTCTGCAACCAACGATTGTGTATGAGCAAAAAAATTATGAACACGAGTCAACGGTTATCAAAACAGTAACTCAACTGTTACGGGCCAGCGTACGCAACCAGATGGTCAGTGATGTTCCCATTGGTGCATTTTTATCTGGGGGTGTCGATTCAAGTTTAATTGTAGCACTCATGGCGCAAGAGAGCAGTAACGTAAAAACATTTAATGTTTCATTTTCTGATGGTCAAGAATGGAGCGAGTTAGGATGGGCACGCAAAATTGCACGCACCTTTCAGACCGATCACCATGAACTGATTATTTCAGAAAAAGAGGCGTTCGATTTTTTTGAATCGATGGTCTATTACCAAGACGAACCACTCGCCGATTGTGTCTGTATACCGCTGTACTATGTTGCTAAACTGCTCAAAGATGCAGGCGTCACGGTAGCATTAGTGGGCGAAGGGTCTGACGAGCTGTTCTGTGGGTATAGTACCTATGCACGGTATATCGATATCTACCAAACCTATTGGCGTCGATCGCAACAGTATATCCCAAGCATGGCGCGCAAAACAGCATATCAGTTGGCACAGCATTTCTTAAACAACCGGTATACGCGTATCAACATGAATGCAGCACGTATTGATACATTGTACAACTGGGCATACAACCGCTCACTGTTTTGGTCGGGCGCAACTGCGTTCAGCGAAACCAATAAAACACAGCTGTTTACGCGCAGTATTATTCCTGAACGTGACCCCATCATGGCGCAGATATACCCTGATATGGCACAGCAATTAGACAGCTACGCACTCGTTGAGTACCATTTAAAAAAATTAAAAAAGCAGCGTCCTGATGCAGACTTTTTAACATCAATGATTTACTTAGAGCTCAAACATCGCTTGCCCGAACTACTGCTCACGCGTGTTGATAAAATGACCATGGCAACAGCAGTAGAAGCACGTGTGCCATTTTTAGATACAGCACTCGTTGAATATGCATTTCAAATGCCCAGTACATACAAATATTACAACGGTGTTACGAAATATATTTTAAAAAAAGTCGCAGAAAGATTCATTCCTCATGAAACTATCTATCGCCCCAAAGTTGGCTTTGCCGCTCCCACTATGCGCTGGTTTAAAGAGGGTGCTTATTTTAAACCCTACTTAAAATCATTGTTACACAAACAGCAAGGGGAAGATAGCGTATTGAATCGCCGTTATATCACCCACTTGTTTGAAAGTAATGAAAAAGGGTTGCAAGATAATTCATTGCAATTGTGGACGCTGCAAAATCTGTTAGCAAGCGACATAGGGGAGCAGCTATAGATCTCTTCTGAAACTTGTGCGCTCGTGGTGAGTGATTTCGAGCGTAGCAAGAAATTGTATCGAACCATGCGCACCCTTCGATACTAAATTTCTTCGAAATTTCACTCAGGGTGAGCGCATTTGAAAAATCATACTGTAGCGTTTCAGAAAAAGTTTTATGAAAAAAACAGTTTTATATATCAGATCAGATATCATGCATGAGCCATTAATTGCTGGCGGCTCAGTCACACACACAATTGGTGTAATACAAGCATTAATTAAACAAGGGGTCTCTCTCATGTGTGCTGCTTCGTGCATGCAAGAACAGTTAGCAGAATGCACCGGCATGCATCAGCAGATATCATTACGCATGCCTGCGTCTCTAAAATTTTTACGGTGGAAATTAAACAGTTTTCTTTCCACCTTTTTTTTTGCTTGGCGCATTGCACGCAATACACAACTGTGTACCGTCACTCACCTGTACCAACGATACAGTATCTTAAACTGTACGGGAGTACTGCTCGCTTGGTGGTACAAAAAACCGTTCACTCTTGAATATAACGGTTCTGAACTATGGATTAATACACATTGGGCACGTACACAACTCTTGCAACTCAACTGGCTTATTCGCGCTATTGAATATATTAACCTTCGTTTTGCTACCCACATTATTGTAGTATCTCAAGCACTTGCCGATGAGTTATGTGCCCGTGGCATAGCAACTCATAAAATAGCAATTATTCCCAATGGTGTAGATGTCCATCAAATGGCAAGCAGCGCATTAGTTGCCGAACGTAGTGCCATTCGTCACCAGTTGGCTATCGAGAATACATTTGTACTCGGATTTATTGGCACCTTTAGCCAATGGCATGGTATTCCTATTATCGCTGCATTAATAGAACGCGTTGCACGTGATCAACTCCCTATTCATTTTATGTGTATTGGCGATGGACCGCTCCTTTCTATGCTGCGCATGCAGATTAACGCGTGCTCTGCTGAGCAGTTGGTAACACTAACGGGCTTACTACCAGAACCGCGCGCACGTGCATATTTGGCCGCATGCGATGCATTTATTGCACCAAACCAATCAAATACAGATGGTTCACGCTTTTTTGGTTCCCCCACAAAACTGTTTGCTTACATGAGCATGGGCAAACCAATTATTGCATCTAAGCTGGAACAGTTGGCGCAGCTGATTTCACCTGCGCTAGAACTTGATGATTCATTAAAACTACACGGTAATTATAACACCGCTGTGGGTATCGTGGTTGAGCCAGCAGCAACGGAACAGTTTTATGCCTCACTGTGCGCCTTACAAAAAATGAATGAAAGCACTCGCGTTGCCATGGGCCAGCGAGCACGCGCACTCGCTGTTAATCACTATTCTTGGGATTGTCATGTACGACGCATTGTAAAGATGTGGGATACGCAACACCGTTGACAGCTCAAAATAGTTCATCGTATGCTCATGAACATGAGTAATAATCCTTAAAAAACGGAGAGATTATCATGAGGCGTTTCGCGCTCCTAGTCTTTATTATCGCCTCTCCATGCCGGTTCCTAGCCCTCAATGCCGATGATGGCTCTCTCGACCCTTCATTTGGTGGCAATGACACAGGGTATCTAATCGTACAACATGTTGCCAGCACTTTCACTTGCTATGCAGTGGCAATACAAACGGACGGCAAAATAGTGGTTGCAGGTGCTAATAATCAAATAGTACGCCTGAACCCTAATGGTAGCCCCGATAACACCTTTGGCACCGCAGGAACTGCCGTGGTGGCAACCACATTATTCAGCATTCGTGCTCTTGTTATTCAACCAGATGGTAGCATTGTAGCGTGTGGTTTTGATAGTTCAAATAATGGATTGTTAACGCGGTGCACGAGCGCTGGCATTATCGACAATAGTTTTGGCACTAGTGGTAATGGTGTAGCGACTGCACCAGCCCTTGCCAATTGTCCGCTGTATTCAATGGTGCAACAAGCAGATGGTAAAATAGTGGTAGGGGCTCAGAATATCTATACCGGAATTTATGTAGTGATGCGTTTTAACGCCAATGGTTCCCCCGATATTACCTTTGCAGTAAGCCCAAGCCCTGTTATATTCGAGGGGAGCTCTATAGCAGGCTTAGTAGTACAGGCAGATGGCAAAATTGTTGCGCTAACAGGGGCAGCTAAAACTCAGGATTTTCTGAATCCAATATACCTCGTACGTTACCGTACAGATGGTTCGATAGATGAAATGTTTGGAGAGAACGGGTTAGCAACAGGCCCAATTGGCGCTAACACTGGTTTAGTAATACAACCCGATGGCAAATT
The DNA here is from genome assembly GCA_049692255.1 of Candidatus Babeliales bacterium. Taxonomy (GTDB): domain Bacteria; phylum Babelota; class Babeliae; order Babelales; family JACPOV01; genus JBAVOR01. The sequence goes on along the minus strand of JBAVOR010000004.1, from coordinate 887 downwards.
ATTGGTAGGTGGCAATGGCACTGGCACCAATTTGCAAGTAACGCGGTTTGATACGCAGGGTAATTTGGACACTAGTTTTAATGGTACCGGTTTTAATAATACCGTTCTGGGTCTGTACTGTAATGCTATGCTGCTCCAAGCTGATGGTGCAATAGTGTTGGTAGGCGAATCTCTAACTGAGAACTTGCAATTAACGCGTTACACGAGCACGGGCATTGTAGATAGTTCATTTGTTAACGATAGTTTTCTTTCAGGTATAGAACCTTATGCAACCGCACTGCAAGCTGATGGTGATATTATTGTTGGAGGAAATTTTGCACAATTTGCAGAAGCTTATATGGCTCGTTACCTGAGCAGCCCCATAGTTACGCCAACGCAGATCAATGCACCAAGTGCAAATATCGTGCACACTATTAACTCACCAATTGCTTTTGCGGGGGCTGCGCAAGATCCATCACTGGTATTTTTGCTTATCGATGGTGTACTGCAACCACAAGGTACCCATACCGACCCTAATAACTGGTCAATTACTGCTACTGCCAAAACAGTTGGTACACACACGGCGCAAGCGGTGTCTGTGTATCAAGACGGTAATTTAAATATCGCATCAGACCCAATAACATTCATAATAAGCCCGCAAGCACCCAGTAATTTTACCACTAGTTTTACCGGCACCATCACCAAAAACGAATTTTTAAACAAAACGGAATGTGTGTTGCAGGCAACATGGACGCCGAGCAGCGATAGAGCAACAACGCACTACATCATTGCGCAGAACGGTGTAATATTAGCAACCATTCCTGCCACACAGCCGTTACAATTTGTGTACTGCGGCAGCTGCAAAGGCAATGCATTTAATGGTATTACCGTAAGTGCAGCAACTGCCA
>JBAVOR010000003.1:0-31882 GCA_049692255.1 Candidatus Babeliales bacterium | reverse complement strand
CATCAGTCTTATTAATAAGCTCTTGATCATTCTTTATAGCAACCTCTACCTGGCTTAAATGACCATCGGTGATTGCTTTAAATAAATGGTGCAATTTTTGACTCATATTCAGATCCTTTTTTTCTGTTTAACAGATCTTCCATTTTGCTCATAATTATCTAGTTAAAAGGTGCATGTCAACAGTTATTCATCAATCAGCAAAATAGGAGGAAATATACATCGATCTCCTATAAATAATCTTATTGGAAAACTCTATTAAAGATGAACATGTTGCATATGCTTAAAAAATAGGTACAATTAACATAACTGAAATATTTAACCCAATTAATTGATGGAGGCGGATAGCGTATGAGCTATACAGCCACTGCATTGTTTTCTCTATGTATTATCGCTTATCCTATCGTTGCCATGGAGCCGCATAAACAATGTGCATTTCCTTTATCAGATAAAATAATTAACGCAGAGCGCGCTGATGCAGACGCTCTAGAAAAACCGATCATACTCTGGCAACGTAAAACTCACGATATTGCAGCATTTCATAATGCCATTGATGTTACCACTACACCTGAAGAATACTTTCTTATAACAAGCACATTGGCCAAAATGACTCTGTACGTTGCAACCAGCATGCACTTTGATGATGAGTCTATGATCAATACTTTTAAAGTAAAAAGAAAAGAGCATGCTACTCTTTTTGGTGATGCACACTATCCAACCTCATTGTACGTCCGCACAAATGGTAAAACAAAAATATGGGCATCGTCAGCTCTGTATTGGTTCTTGACTCATTCCATACATATTCTCGATGGAACCGATGCAGCAAAAAAAAAAGAAGTAACGCCGCACACTCTTTTTTGCATTGAACGATTTCTTACTATAGACCTTTCTAATGCGCAGGTTATTAAGGCATGCGAAACTAAAACTCCTAACAAACAGTTCGATGCAAAAGAAAAACTTCATGCTATACACTATGGGCTTATTGATACCATAGACATCGTTCATTATTCCAAAGGAGTCAAACAGGAAAAGATAAAGCCTACTACCCAATCTGCCAAACATTTTTATGCATCGTTTGCCACCATATACCCTGATATAGATACAATACGCTTATATCATAATATTCAATTGACCAACGGTATAGACAAGCGGCCTCAAATAGCAAAGCATGTGGTAACAATCGCGCAGCAAGGAATCAAAAGAAAGCAGGATGAAATATCAGAATGACACCCCAAGTCCTACGCGTAAATCAAACCCACCTACATCCATTTTTGATTGATGGTTATGTGATTGCCGAGGAAACAGATAGCGAAAAGCACTCGTTAAACTTAAGCGACCGCAACGCGAATAATGGAAACCACCTTCCCATTCACCAATGCCCCGCGTAAGATGTGAAGTACCCAAATAACTTTCTTCTTGCATCCATGCAACGCCACCGCCAAGTGAAGTATACAATTGGAACCCTGTACAACAATTAAGCATATACCGTACCGAAAATGTTACCGGCACTTCATGCAAGAAAGTACGTCGTTTAAAAAATGTAGTGTTACCACTGGCAAGCCAATAGCTAAACTTACCGCCAATACCCCATGATGGCCTGATGTGATAACAACCATCAACCGTTATAATGTCTCCCATACCACGTCCATAGACCTCTTTAAAATTATGATCGTCGTGTTTAAATACATAGCCAGAAGAAAAGGCGGTGGTAAAGCAGGTATCTTCCAGAGTATGCACACTGCATGAACCAGCCGATACAATTGATGCATACAATAACGCTGTTAAAACAACTATTTTTTTCATTGATTATCTTTCTTTAAAAGAAAATTTTATTTAAGCCACATTCTTTCAAGAATATTAAGCACGCTGACAGAATTGGAAATATAGTTACTTATATAGGCAAACGCACCATTCGGTGTGACAGCAATCTTATTCGGTGATTGCCCTACTGCCAATATCGGTGCAATTACGGTATTGGTTGCGATATCAATAATTACTACCACTCCTTGTGCTGCCGTTAATGCGGTAAAATTAGCACCAGCATATAAGGTGTCGTATATCGCTACATAGGCATGGTTGCCATCGGGACTAATTGCTATGCCAGATGGCTGTATGCCAACTTGAATCGTAGCTACAATCGTATTATTACTGATATTTACTACACTGACCGTGGTACCAACGGGAGCAAAATTATTACTGCCGAAATTAGTCACGTAAGCAAATTGCCCATTGGGAGTGATCGCAATATCAAATGGACCCGAAAATCCATCAATAGTTGCAACAACGGTATTGCTGCTGGTTTGTATGACACTGATGGTACCGGTACCTGGGTTGCCATCAACATAATTGATCACATACACAAACGCACCATCCGGCGTTATTGCTAAACCTGCTGGCGCCAAATCAACCACGATGGTATCAATAATAGTGTTCGTACTTAAATCAACGACGCTTACTGTTTTGCCATTGCCGCTCTGAACCCCTTCAGGTCCCCCATAATTATTTACATAGCCAGTACTATCGTCAGGGCTAATTGCCATACCCGACGGACCATCAAATCCATCAATTACACCAGCAATGGTGTTGGTTCTGATATCAATAATGGTAATGGTTGTACTATTGCTATTGGTTACATATGCTCGTGTTCCTGCATTATTAATAGTAATTGTATATGGTTCGTTAAAGCTTGGGTGTAAGAGCGTTGCTAGTATGGTATTGTTTTTAAGATTAATGATGGACACTGAGTCACCGTTTACCAAACCATAATTATTATTATTGGCCACATAAGCATATTTATTGTTAGGCGCAATAGCAATGCCTGTCGGTGTTACTCCCACATTAATAGTAGCTACAAGACGATTTGCATTGATCTGTTTTTTGGCATCAAGAATTGTTCCAACGCACAGAGATAGAGATAAAGCAGAGAAAAGAATATTTTTGTTCATATACTACTCTTTCACATAAAAAGGCATGGCACTCGGTTTTTCGTGTATCATCCTAAATTGCATGTACTAGAATGTCAATGCACGCTGCAATGTTTCAGCTATTCGTTTTTTTGCGCAACAACCCTCTTAGGATCGATACTCATGTAAGCCCCACCAAAAGAGCTATATTTATCAATCTGCGCACCTAATTTAAGATAAAACTCAACTGCTGTATCAAGAGAATACCAGGTTACTCTAGGCACACTTTGCATATCTTCTATTGCACGCCGAAACAGCTGAGATCCAATACCCTTATTGCACATATATTCATCTACCCAGATCCAGGTTATCTTTCCCGCATCTATCGCATAATAAATCTTGCCAACTTCATTTTCTTGTGCCGTATATTCTTGTGCCGTATACGCGACGATAGCACTCGCGCGCGCGGGATCTTTAGAAATTACTTTATACTGCACATCCATACTCATTACTGCAGGCATAAAGAATGAACTAATAAAAAAAGAAAATAATAATTGTTTCATGATTTAGTCTTGGAGTACCTTGGGATCAATACTCATATAAGCCCCACCTATCACTCCAGCCTCCTCAATCTTAGCCCCTTGTTTAATATAAAACCCGATTGCCGTATCCACCGCAAACCACTCCACCACCGGATGATCTTTCATATCTTTTACAGCATAGCGAAATAGTTCAGATCCTATTCTTTTACCCTGCATTGCTGTACTTACTTCAAGAGACATTATGTAGCTATCCTTAATATCATATTGAATTCTGCCTACCTCTTGCCTAAGCGCTACATAGTAGGCAACAACTATCTGTAATCGGCCCGGATCGCTGTATACTTTCTCATAAGAACACATGCCCATTGCCATGGGGGCAAAGCATACAGTGCCTAGCAATAAAAATAATAATTGTTTCATGCGTTAATCCCGAAATAAGCGGTGTATAAAAAATCGTTGCTGAACAGTAATCAAAATTTACTCAAAAAGCTTCTTAGGATCAATACTCATGTGAGCTCCGCCGAAAGGGCTGTGTTTATCAATCTGAGCGCCTAATTTAGTATAAAAACCAACTGCATTGCTCGTTGCATACCAGCTGACTTCTGAGTGCTCTTTCATATCTTCTACCGCACGACGGAACAACTCTGTCCCGATACCTTTTTTACGCATACCATCAACAATAGTTATGTCCGCAATCTCTCCCTCCACCTTGCTATACACAATTTGCCCAATTTTCTGGCCATCTTCTGTATAAACGACAAGAATACGCATAGCAGGGCCGTATCTTTGCTCACTATCAAAAGAATAATTCATAGCATACGTAGCAAATGAAGCAATAAAAAAAGAAAATAATAATAGTTTTTTCATGAGTTAGTCCTGCTTACTTCGCCAAGTACATAAACAATGGTTCTGTTTCGTTAGAAAGTGCAAACCCTAGTTGTTGGTAGAGTTGTATGAGCCGTTGCCTTTTCTCTTCATATTCACTGGTACCACGCAAAGATTTTTGAACACCATCGACATATTCGAATGGATCGGGGGTGAGTACAATAAACCTGATTCCTTCACTGTGCAACTTTTGACACACATGCTGTATTAATTCTTTTGCCAGCCCTTTGCCCCGATGCGCAGGATTAATCCAAAGATCACCAATCATAGCCATACCTTTAAAATCGGCAATATAGTTTTTTTGTACTGTTTTGAGCATCGTACGCAACTCTATAAGCGCGGCGGGAGCTGCAGACAGATCTAAGTTATCAACTAATGGCGATATAGATGGTGCCAACATATCCCCATAGACCACTGAAGCTGCACCGATAATTTCGATCTGCTTTGATTTATTTGAGCTGGTAATTGTATGCATCTGATATGAATGCACGCCTGGCATCATCACTTTTGTTTCAATTTCGATTGCAGGCTCTGCTGCATTAAACAAAAGAGCATTGGCGCAAAAAAGAGAAGTAAGTAAGAGTATAACTATTTTTTTCATGCGTTAGTCCTGTACATATTTTTGTAAAAAGCTATTCATAAAGCGATTATCAGGGTCTACTTGTTTTTTAATTGCCAACAGTTCACGATACCGCGGATATGCAGCACGGAACTGTTCTGGCGCTGCATGCAGTTGGTATGGCAAGTAATAGGTGCCACCGAAACTCAAGGCGCAATCGATTAACTCGCGTGTCCATTGCTCAGCCTTTTTTAATCCTGCATAATTATTTGTCATGTTGATATAACATACTAATGCAAAAGATTCTTCTTTTTGTGCATATGCCAAAATGGATTCTGTATCGCGATGGATATATCGAATCGATATATTTAACATATTCACATTATATTTTTTCACGATCTCATGCATCTGCTCTACGAAATGCTCGATCGCTTGACAAGGTATGAAATATTCTTGGAGTACCGTTGTAGTGAATAAGCGCGTTAATGGCTCAACGGTTGAAACTGAGGTGCTCATTTCATAATTACGCCGCACTACTTTATCGTCTGATTTAATTACTTGCAATGGCAACCTAATCTGCTGCAACACGTGTAAGTACCGTGCCAACTGAAAGCCAAAATAATCAAACGAAAATAGCTTTGCATTTTGTAAACGGTCATTAGTAGTACAGAGCTTTGATGATTTATACCACGTAACACAGTTCACTTTAGTAAAGTCGCTGGTAGAAAGATCCCCATTATGAAATACTACTTCCCCGTTATGTCTGATCATGTGGTCAAAAAATTCTTTATACAGGCACAACGGCACCACCACCTCATGGCGCTCAATAACTACGTTATCGGTTAATAATAACGTTACTTCCGCAATAATACCAATAGCACCATACCCACCAATAGCTGCCTTAAACAGCATATGATTTTCTGAACGACTTGCGGTAACTAATGAACCGTCAGCCATAACTAACTTGATCGACTCTATCGTTTCAATAAGTGCACCATCAATAATGGTACGGCTATGTACGTTAACACTCAGTGACCCACCAACAGAAAAATCATTGTATGATTGCATAACACGAATAGAAAGTCCAAATGGATCAATTGCGCGTTGGATTTGGTGCCATGTTGCGCCAGCGCCAACGGTTATTTTTTTATTCTCAACATCAAGCTGTACTACCTGGTTCAAGCGAGACATATCGATAACTACGCCCCCTTCATACCAAATATGCCCCCCTTGGCTAAACCGGCCACCTGCTACTGCGATAGGGTATGGGGCACACTGCACAATCGCCTGCAACTCTTGTACTGATGCTGGCGTATAAATCCGTTTAACTTGAGCAGTCTCAAGTTGACTAACATCATGAATAGAAACATCAGCATACATAACGCCATTATTCACAAAGAACATACAAAGAATATAAAGTAACACGTGCTGTATCATTCGAATTATCCTTTCCCCGTACGGGTATATAAACCTATGCTTTCGCACTTTCTTTAATTGTATAGTATACTTAAAAACAAGAATATTGATACCACGAAAGGGAATTATGTTCGGTTTGAAAATACACAGCACATTCTCTCTGAAAACAATCTGCCTGCTAATCTTTCTCTCTGTATGCTCAACGCACGCGAGTACACACTTACATACCGTTTTTTGCACTCCTCCATTACGCACCAGTATTGCGCAATTTGTCGACAATATTTTAAGGCAAGTGCCTTCACAGCAGCTGTTCGATTGCATTGACTCCATTACACCATCACTCGCATCACCGTTATCTGATGAGCAATGGTACCAACAGCTGATAAATCGTATCGACGAGTTAACACCGCGCCTTCAAGCGTACCAGCAACTGCAAGCATTACGACATCAGAAAAAGATACTTTCAAAACAGATATGTTCTTTGTTAGATATCAACACTGTACAGAACATCGTCGAAATAGGCACACCGGGCACCTATAGTGCAAGCATTAAAGATCGCGTTGCTATTACGGGGACTGTATCCGTAGTACATGATAAACAACGATTAACTGATATTGCGCAAGCATTTTCTGCTAATCCGCTTAAAAAATTTGTAAGCTATGACCAATTTATTCCGTTCAATGATTATGCTCCTATCACCGAAGACAGTATCGCAAGCAATAGTGTTGATGTTATCATCTGCGTGATCGGCTTGCATCACATACCAGCAGAAAAACTTGACCCATTTATTGCATCTATTCGTCGCATATTAAAACCAGAGGGCGTTTTTATTCTGCGCGATCATAACGCCGCAACACCGGAACTACAATCGATTGTTTTTGCAGCACACAGTATTTTTAACGTCATCATGAATCATGATACGCTTGAAACAGAACTGAACGAGTATCGCAATTTCCAAAGTCTTGATTATTGGATTAGCATGCTCGAAAGAAATGGTTTTAGAGTTGGAGACCAGCGCCTTGTGCAACACGGTGATCCAACGCTCAATACCATGATTAAATGTGTTAAAATACCCGTAACTCTTGAAGAAAAAATGGATGCAGTACGCAACTCAGCTCATGCACACAACAACTATCAACGCGATAGCATACAAACCTATTTAACAACACCTGAATGGTTAAATGTTGATAGTGCACAAGAATACGCACAATTTATCGAGCATACTCCCTTTTATGAATATCCGTACTTTCAAGACATTAAAACGTTTTGGTCTGTTTTTGCCCACTCATGGCAACGAGCAGCGCATGAAAAAGGAAATATGGCAGTGTTAACATCACCATATACTACTATGAACCTGTTTATTGGTATGATGATGACCGTTGAATATGGAGCAAAAGGACTCGTATCTTTACCCATGAAATGGGCATATTCTGGACAAGAAGTGGGCACCATCCAAATGCTCGTGCAAGATCCTAATCACGAATTACTACAAAAGACACTCCCTATTACTATTATTAAAAGTTATCCAGAAACAAACATGGTCTTAATTGAGGTGCCTCGCTACAAGCAGTTTGTAGCAACAATTTTACAGTTAGCGTCAACAACTGTTCGCATTATTGAAATTGCTGGTAACAGCTCTATACAGATCAAAGTGCGCTATAACAATAGTGCAATGCCTGCATTAAACGTAGCATCGTATAAAGCAACCGTTTTATATACCTGGCAATTAGAAACACAGCCTGCTTATACGTATGCTGTCATAGATACGCCAGTAACTGCGCTCAACGACGTAATAAACTATTGCGTAGAGAACCATGTCGCCATCGTATATGTTCATGATTTTTAAAAGGCATAGCTCGTGAATATGCGCACATTTGTACAAAAAAAGCTGTGGCGTGACAAATTAATTGAAATAATGGAAACCAATCATGGTTCGCGCATTGCATGGCGCACGTTAAATGATTTGGAATTTGACGCGCAACTGCGTGTCAAGTTAGAAGAAGAAGCACAAGAGGTACGGGTAGCTTCTTCACGCGAAAAACTGATTGAAGAGCTTGCCGACGTATTTGAAGTTATCGATACAGTGCGCCAACTGCATGGCATATCAATGGAAGACATTGATTCTATACAAACCAAAAAAAGAAATGAGCGTGGTGGATTTATCGGCCGCAAGTTCATCGAAACAGCGCAACACCCGATAGGTAGTTTTGGTGAGCGCTACTGTTTGGCAGATCCAGGAAAGTACCCTGAAATTGTGCAAGAATGAAAGTTTGACTTCTAAAAAGCCGCCATTAAACTGATATGCTCTGTCTGCTTTTTAGATTAACAAGTGTTGAAAGGGTCTCATGATTACTACTAAAGCTTTAGCCTTAAGCATGTTACTTGTTTCCTCTCTTACGCTAGCACGAGTTCAATTGCACACTCAAGCGCAACACCAGAATTCAGAACGATATGGTAATCGTAGTATTGATATCACTTTCCAAATCGATAAGCATCAGCCTTTAGAGATATATAATCATGACAAGATAAAAATTGTTGCCGAACTGCTGGCAGAAGAAGAAGCACGCGCAACAGTAAGCTTCACATTTTATGGCAAAAATAATGCCGATGAATATGAAATATTATTAGCTCCGGTGATAGTTCCTAACTATATCGATCCTGCTAAGGTCTCTCTCAGCTCATCTGATGGCGAACTATTCACTATGACGGTACAAGCTCAAAAAGTTTAATTCTATTTTTATGCTTATGCACACCTACAAACGCATTGCCATTATTGGTTCTGCAGGTGCGGGTAAATCAGTGCTTGCAAAACAATTACAAGAACTTACAAAGCTACCGTTGTATCATCTGGATCAATACTTTTGGAAGCCCAATTGGACGCACCCTGACTTGGCAAAATACAAAATAGTGCATGATGAACTTTGCGACAAAGATATCTGGATTATTGAAGGCATGAATTTAAGCGTTATGATGTATCGTCTATTTCGCGCTGATTGTATCATATTTCTTGATATCCCGCGCTACCAAAGTTTCTGGCGCATCTTTAAACGAGTATGGCGTTACTATGGCACACAAACGCCATCGAGCGCTCCTAATTGTTCTGAAAGAATCAACAAAAAATTCTTGCAATTTTTATGGTGGGTATGGAAGAGCAAACACAGCTATATGCCGCGCGTGCGCCGATTACTTGAGATGTTTGAAGGGGAAAAGCCTATATATATTTTGAAATCACAAAAAGAAATCGATCAGTTTACGCTATGAATTTTAATTTTTTTATCCCAATTTACGAGTTTAAAGCTTCATTAAGCATAGAAATTTGCAAGGAATATAATAACCTCATTCAACTGATAGCCGCTGTCAATCATCCACAGTATGATAAAATTATTATGAATGGCACTGGGGATAACATAACTATTAGAGATTTAATTGCGTATCAAATTGGATGGGGAAACTTGCTGATTAGTTGGTATAACGCAGGCATTACTAATGAGCATATGAGCATGCCAGGGGAAGGATTTAATACCTGGAATTACAAAGGATTAGCGCATCTCTTTTATGTAAAGTATAAATATTCAGATATAAATGAACAATTATCTGTGCTTCATAATACTGTTCATACGATTCTCATCATTGTTGAACAAGAATATAAAAACAACAATCTTGATGCATGCGGAATCTGGCAATGGTGCACATTGAAATCAGGTAAAGAGTGGCCCTTGAGTAAATGGATTAGAATTAATACAGTTGCACCATATAAAAGAGCAACCGCGTTAATAAAAAAACATTTTCTAACCAAAACATAAAGCGCTACTTCTTTTTAGAATTCGTTTTCACCAACTTGCCATCAACGGCAAATACCCCGTAACCACAATGGTGAATCATACGCAAACGCTTATGGCGCGGCGAAACCCATGCCTGCACCCCTTCTAAAATAAATATGTTGTACTTATTTTGGAACGTTGTATCAATAACTTTACATTCGATATGCGCAAAGCATTCACCCACCAACGGCGGCACAACTTTTTGTGCGGGCAATGCAGTTAAAGAAAATTTCTTGAACTTATCAATGTGCGCGCCAGTACTATTACCAACATCAACTACCTGCTGAAGCATTTCAACGTCAGGCACATTAATTACACATTCTTTCGTCTGCTTCAACGACTCAAACGAATAATCTTCACTACCCATTACTATTGCAATAATGGGCGGCACAAAATCAACCATCATATGCCATGACATAGTCATAACATTCGGCACCCCGTCACGCACGGTAGTCACCATAACTACCGGTCCTGGTTCAAGTAATTGATACACTTTTGATAAATGCAACGGTTTTTTAATCATATGTTACCACTTTTCAATAGAGTAATATCGTTTTTTAATGCAGCAATTTCCGCATATAGCTCTTTAATGTGCGCTAGCAATAGAACGGGAAGTTCATGATATTTCACCGTTTGCACATCACCATTGTTATCACAAACTACCAGAGCCGGTATCACTTCTTCTACTTCTTCTGCAATCAGGCCAAAATGTAATTCATCAGCAACATCTTCTTTTTTATAATTAAAGGTAACGGGCCTTAGCTCGAGTAACCTTGTTTCTTGTACATCGATGTCCTGGATATTTTTTTTATATTTGCGTGAAGAGGTAGCAACGCCTAATTGCCCAGTGGAAGATACGAGCACAGCTGAACCCGTTACGGTAACACCAGAAATACCACCGATAAACGCAGCGGCACTAATATTACCAATAGTATCACCAATATGGATGGCAGAACCTTCTCCTACAGTTCCAGATGCGCCTATGCATATGTTATCGGATTCAGTAGAAGTATAACTACTTCCTGCGTTGATACCGATAGCAATATTTGATCCTCCACGAGCCAAATTACTCAATGCACCTTGCCCAAATGCGCAATTGCTAGAGCCCCTGGTCGCTGTAGCCATTGCCCCTTGTCCGACTACCGTGTTATTACCACCAGCAGATATACTACCAGTTCCCGACCCTAACATAGTATTGTTGTTCCCATCAGTCATTGTTAGAGTTATTGTAGTACCAGAACCTGAAAAGCGCACGCTGAATCCAGACCCAGTTTGTGCGCTTAACGATAAATGGTTGCCATTCACCGATGACGAATTATCAGGAGTACTAATAGTAAACGATTGAAAGCTCGGAGCAACCCCAGTTCCCCCCGAAGTTAACAGTTGGCCAGAAGTTCCTACTGCAGTGGTATTGAGCAATGTACCATCATAATACACTACACCATCGGTATTATTCATTGCTGTTGTATTCGTACCACCGTTAGCAATAGATACCGGAGCAGAAAGATTAATTGTTGCAGTACCACCTAATGATACGGGCGATCCGATCACTGCAATGCCCGTACCGCTTGAGAGCGTAATTGAACTGTGTGTCAACGCAGCATTTGGCACAGCACCAAAGCTCGGTGCTGCACTCGCGTTACCTAAAAGAACGGTATTTGCTGTTCCTGCTGCGGTGGTATTGAGCAATGTGCCATCGTAATACACTACTCCATCTGTGTTAGTCATTGACGTTGCATTCGTACCCCCGTTAGCAATAGATACCGGAGCAGAAAGATTAATTGTTGCAGTACCACCTAACGATAGCGGTGAACCACCAGTCACCGAAATGCCCGTACCGCTTGAAAGCGTAATTGAACTGCTTGTTAATGCAGCGTTTGGTACTGTACCAAAACTTGGATCTGCGCCAGTATTACCTAAAAGCACGGTATTGGTTACGCCAACTGCTAATGAACTTAATGAGTTAGTGCTATTACCAATTTGCACCGCGTGATTCGTAGTGCCCGATACAGCAATTGTTAGCGTACTGCTATTATTACCCGTCGTTGTTATATTGTTCCCTCCATCAATCGTAAGAGCTAAACCAGATGCTGTGCCGGTGTTGCCTGTAATAGTAAGTGTTTGAAAGCTCGGTGCAACGCCAGTTCCATTCGAGGTTAACAGTTGACCAGCAGTTCCCACCGTAGTCGTATTTAATTTAGTGCCATCGTAATACACTACTCCATCTGTGTTAGTCATTGACGTTGCATTGGTGCCACCATTGGCGATTGCCAACGTGCCACTTAATGTTTCGGTAGTGCCAGATCCACTAAAGGTCAAGCCCGTTGTACCACCAGTAAAAGTAAATGCATTGCCGGTCAGGCCGCCACCAGAATTTCCCGTGATTGTAATAGAGGATGCTGGGACTGCTTGAAATGTTGGTGCAACGCCAGTTCCATTCGATGTTAACAGTTGGCCAGAAGTTCCCACCGCAGTCGTATTTAATTTAGTGCCATCATAATACACTACACCATCGGTGTTAGTCATTGACGTTGCATTGGTGCCACCATTGGCGATTGCCAACGTGCCACTTAATGTTTCAGTAGTGCCAGATCCACTAAAGGTCAAGCCCGTTGTACCACCAGTAAAAGTAAATGCATTGCCGGTCAGGCCGCCACCAGAATTTCCCGTGATTGTAATAGAGGATGCTGGGACTGCTTGAAAGCTCGGTGCAACGCCAGTTCCATTCGATGTTAACAGTTGACCAGCAGTTCCCACAGTAGTCGTATTTAATTTAGTACCATCGTAATACACTACTCCATCTGTGTTCGTCATTGATGTTGCATTGGTGCCACCGTTAGTAATAGATACCGGAACAGAAAGATTAATTGTTGCAGTACCACCTAACGATAGCGGTGAACCGCCAGTTACCGAAATGCCCGTACCGCTTGAAAGCGTAATTGAACTGTTTGTTAATGCAGCATTTGGCACTGTACCAAAACTTGGATCTGCACCAGTATTACCTAAAAGAACCGTATTGGTCGCACCAACTGCTAATGAACTTAATGAGTTAGTGCTGTTACCAATTTGAACCGCATGATTGGTAGTCCCTGATACATCAATAGTCATCGTAGTACTGTTATTACCCGTTGTTGTTATATTATTGCCCCCTTGAATAACAACGGTTGCTCCAGAAATTGCACCATTATTACCATCAATATTTACTATGCCAGATCCTCCAGCACCTGTCACAAAAATAGGTGATAAACCGGGGCCACGCGAAGTGAGCACTTGTCCCGCAGTTCCCGCGGTAGTTGTGTTCAATAGAGCGCCATCATAATACACAACGCCATCTACATTATTCATCGCAGTTGCATTCGTACCACCATTAACAATAGATACGGGAACCGCTAGATTAACCGTGGGATTTACCATTAGATTACCTGTCACCGTGATACCCGTTCCGCCCGTTATTTCTGTTACGGTACCATGCGTAACCGCCCCACCGTTCACTAGTAATGCACCATCCACATTGAGTGTTCCATTGATTGTTACCGGACCATTGATTTGTGCAGTTCTGGCATTAAAAGAATACACTGCTAAACGAGGAATTACGGTGAGTTTAGGACTCTTTATTGGGGTATGGTTAACATTTAATGCTAATGCACGGCTTTCGAGTTTTGCTTTGACCTCCGGCAAATTGCTAGTCCGTGCGGTAAGTGAACAGAGTAGCAGAACAGTTATACCCGGCAATAAAACTGCTTTTTTAATACTCACATGTTTCCCTTTTTATTGCGAACGAACTCTTCTAGTACAGCAAGGCGCTTTTTGAGTGCAATATTTTCTACCACCAGCTGCTTAATGTATACTAACAAAATTACAGGCAGCTCTTGATATTTTACCGTTTGCACTTCGCCATTTTTATCGCGAACCACAAGAGCTGGTATAACTTCTTCTGCTTCTTCTGCAATCAGCCCAAAATGAAGTTCTTCAGCAACTTCTCTTTTTTTATAATTAAAGGTGACTGGGCGCAACTCAAGCAATCTTGCTGTTTGCGCATCGATATCTTGTATATTTTTTTTGTATACGCGTGAAGATGCAACAGTACCCAACTGTTCATTATCTGCAGATATGAATAATGGAATAGCACCCAGCACAGTAGCACCATTTATACCACCAATATACGCAGCTTCAATCGCATCGCCAATACGAAGAGCATTATTATCTCCTGCTTGGCCTGCTGAACCTATATATATGTTATTGCTCTCGCTACCGGCCAAATTATTACCCGCCCCTGCACCTATGATAATATTTGAACTTCCCGATAATACACTTCTTGCTGCGCTGCGACCAAAAACGCAATTATTTGATCCTTCACGTGCAGCCACTAATGATCCTTGTCCAAAAACACAATTATTTGACGCTCCTAATCCAGAAATATAATTCGACATAGCATCTTCTCCAAATACCGTATTATTGCTCCCCATAGTTGCATATCCAGAGAAGTCTCCTACTACAGTATTGCCGTTAGAGTCACTGGTCGCAAAAGCTATCGCAGTACCGGAACCTGAGAATTTCAAGGTGCAATAAGTAGTTCCTGCACTCAATTCTGGTGGTACAGTCAACGACAATGAATTCCCAGTCACTGATCCTGAGTCATTGGTAATAGTAAAGGCCTGGAATGTCGGTGCACTGCCAGTTCCATTAGAAGTTAACAGTTGCCCTGCAGCTCCAACAGTAGTGGTGTTTAGCAGAGTGCCATCGTAATACAGTACACCATTCGTATTAGTCATTGAAGTTGCATTGGTGCCACCATTGGCTATAGTTACTGGTATTAATACATTTATTGTCGCAGTACCACCAAGTGATACAGAAGAGCCACCGGTAATGCTAATACCGGTACCTTCTGCAACTGTAATTGAACTGTTTGCCAAGGCAGCGTTAGGTACTGCACCAAAACTCGGCGCTGCACCAGTGTTACCTAAAAGAACGGTATTAGTTGCGCCAGCAGGTAAAGAGCTCAATGAACCAGTGCTGTTGCCAAGTTGCACTGCATGGTTAGTGGTGCCAGCTATGTTAACGGTCATTGTACTGTTGTTATCACCCGTTGTTGTTATATTATTACCCCCTTGAATGGTAACAGCTGTACCAGAGACGGTGCCGGCATTACCCCCAATAGTTATGATACTTGGCGCCGTCACAAAAGTAGGTGGTTGGCCTGGCCCATGCGAGGTAAGTAGTTGCCCTGCTGTGCCAACATCAGTGGTGTTTAATGATGAGCCATCGAAATATACAACGCCATCTGTATTAGTCATCACAGTCGCATTGGTGCCTCCATTAGCTATAGATAAAGGGAGTTCCAGCAATCCACTTGGGTTAAGTGGATGACCATTGATTGTCAACGTACCTTCAACTCTAATCGACCCATTAACCGTTGCTGGTCCATGTATATGTGCTACTTTTGCATCAATAGAATAGACTGCTAACCGAGGAATTATGGTCAGCTTGTGGCGTCTGACTGATGTTTGCATTTTTTTAGTATTCACGCTTTCTGCTGTATATGCTGCTGGCATCAAGTGAGCGCACAAAAGTAACAAAAAAATATTTTTGTTAATCATACATTTTCCTTTTGATCACCAATTACTTCTTCTAACGCAACAATACGATTTTTACAGTCAGCATTTTCTGCAAAGAGCTGTTTAATTTGCGCAAGCAATAGTACAGGCAATTCATGATACTTAACCGAATATATTTCACCATCTTTATCGCGAACCACAAGAGCTGGTATAACTTCTTCTACTTCTTCTGCAATGAGGCCAAAATGGAGCTCGCCA
This sequence comes from Candidatus Babeliales bacterium, assembly GCA_049692255.1. GTDB lineage: Bacteria > Babelota > Babeliae > Babelales > JACPOV01 > JBAVOR01. The sequence goes on along the minus strand of JBAVOR010000003.1, from coordinate 15,946 downwards.
GCAACCTCTTCATGTACATAATTAAAAGTGACCGGCCGTAAATCAAGCAATCTTATTTCTTGCAAATCAATATCTTGTATATTTTTTTTGTATTTACGTGAAGACGAAACAGTGCCTAACTGCCCACTAGTTGAAGATATAAACACCGGAATATTGCTTGACACAGCAACACCATTTATACCACCAATATACGTTTTTGTAATATTGTCACCAATACGAAGTGTATTGTCGACATCTGTTGGGAAAACGCCAGCTGAACCTATATATATCTGACCATTGATACCTGTTTGAGAATTCCCTGCTCCTGCACCTATCATAATATTTGAGTTACCACTTGTTAAATTCGCGGCCGCATTATATCCAAATACACAGTTATTCGCAGATCCAGAATTCGTTGCAGGCAATGCTCCTTGCCCAAATACACAGTTATTCGACAAGCTCGATAGCCCCTCTGCACCACTTACTGCTCCTTGTCCAAATATCGTATTCGCAGTTCCTGCCCCCATCACTCCAGTTCCTACTCCTATTACGGTATTAGTGTTCGAATCACTAGTTGCAAGAGTTATTGCAGTGCCAGAGCCTGAAAATTTCAGGGTACTTCCTGATCCCGCTGCCGCCATCAAAGATAATGCATTGCCATTAACTGATCCTGAATCGGTAGTAATAGTAAAGGCCTGAAACGTTGGCGCATTGCCCGTCCCATTCGACGCTAATAGTTGCCCTGCAGTTCCAACGGTAGTGGTGTTTAGCAGAGTGCCATCGAAATATACCACGCCATCTGTATTAGTCATTGAAGTTGCATTGGTGCCACCATTGGCTATAGTTACTGGTATTGATAAATTTATTGTCGCAGTGCCACCAAGTGATACAGGAGAGCCACCAGTAATGCTAATGCCTGTACCGGAGGCAAGTGTAATTGAACTGTTTGTTAAAGCCCCATTTGGTACTGTACCAAAGCTCGGATCTGCACCGGTGTTACCCAAGAGAACGGTATCAGTTACGCCAACAGCCAAAGAGCTCAATGAACCACTACTGTTGCCAATTTGCACTGCATGATTAGTAGTGCCAGATACGTTAACGGTCATTGTACTGTTGTTATCACCCGTTGTTGTTATATTATTACCCCCTTGAATGGTAACCGTTGCACCAGAAATAACCCCGGCATTACCTCTAATAGTTGCTATATTGCCCGCCGTAAAAACAGGTGATTGGCTTGGCCCCCGTGAGGTGAGCAGTTGACCTGCTGTTCCAGCATCAGTGGTACTCAATGATGAGCCATCGAAATACACAACTCCGTTTGTATTAGCCATAGCTGTTGCATTGGTGCCCCCATTGGCTATAGATAAGGGAATTTCTGTCAAACCACTCGGGGTAAGGGAACGTCCATTTATGGTTAACGTCCCTTCAATGCTAATCGATCCATTGACCGTTACCGGTCCATGGATGTATGCTGTTTTTGCATCCACAGAATAGACCGCCAAACGGGGAATTATGGTTAGCTTTGGTCGCCTAATTAGTGGTTGCATTTTTTGAGTATTCACGTTTTCTGCTGGATATACCACTAGCATTTTAGTGCACATACATACCAGAAGAGCTTTCTTGTCTATCACGCTTTCTCCTTTTTTTAGATATCTTTTGACTATGCGCTTGTGAATATAATATGCCTTATTGTATTACACAACAGTATTTGAAAAACTAAAAAAATATAGTACTGTTCAAAAAGAAATTATAAGAGTTGCGTTTTTTCTTTAACCCCTAAAAAAGGAGCGGGTATATGCGTTCAACTATGGTATTGCGTCACGCAATAATGGCTATTGGTTATCTGAGTTATGCTTTTGGCATATGCGCAGTGGCAGAAAAAGCAGAATGGTCTCTGCTGGTATATATGGCTGCAGACAACAGCTTAGCATCGTTTGCCTCACGAAACATTGAAGATATGTCTGCTGGACTTGCATCTACAAAAGGAATCTACGTGCTGGTTCAGTGGGATAAACCAAATGACAATCACACATGGCGTTACTTGATTGTTCCTGGCAGTAAGATTGATGCGGGCACATTACCGACTGAAATGGGATACGACCCTGAAATGGAATTAGCGAGTGCTATGCAATGGGTTGTTGAAAATTATCCAGCAACCAACTACGCACTTGTTCTGTGGAACCATGGCAGTGGCATAGAAGATTTTTATCCAGGAACTGCACAATCGCGTGCACCATGGCTGAATATCATTCCTTGCCCACAACGAGGCATCTTGTATGATGACACCCAAAAAACATGCTTAACCAATGATGGGCTACGCAATGCACTGGTTAAAATTAATCAATTGATTGGTAAAAAGCTTGACCTTATCGCTATGGATGCATGTTTAATGGCAATGGTAGAAGTTGCTTATCAAATGAAAGATTTGGTCACTTTCTTTGTTGGATCACAACAAACAATTCCGGGCAATGGATATCCGTACTCACATTTTATTAAACCTCTTTCACTCAATCCTGCAGGCACTACTCCATTGGCACTATCGATTAATATGGTCGATGCATACAAAACATTCTATTCCACTCAGCAACCAACTACCGATTTTACTTTATCGGTTATTGATGTGCCAGCTATCGAACTGCTGAAAAATAATATTGACCAATTTGTAGCGGCATTTTTGGCGTGCAATGCAATTGATGCAACACACACTAAAAACATTATTACTACCGCTCGCAAAGCATCGATCTCCTTTGAAATGGCTGAATACATTGATCTCTATTCGTTCTACGCCAATGTATTGCATCAAATTAAAAAAGCTACCCCAAAATCATCCCTTATTTTACCAACTCATCACAATCAAACAAAACCACTACTCAGCCCTGAATTTAAAAAAGCATTAACTGCTATTGCTCCTATTATCGAAGAAGGATTAAAAACGATTACCAAGGTAGTACTACACAAAGCTGCAGGTCCCGTATATGCTGGCGCACAAGGGATTTCTATTTACTTCCCTGCTAACGGTATTATCGATGATACGTACGGAGTGACATTGTTTGCTCAAAATACTGATTGGATAAACTTCATTCAACTGTTTAGTTAAATAATTAGTATCTCTTGCTATACTTGAAATGGGTAGGATTTAAATCCTACCCATACTTATTTATTTGGAACGACTCCCATGCCATTAATTGAAGCACTCGAAGCTCTTTTTGCGAGCCATGCCCATGTGCACAATGCACAGCAAATGGCTGCTTACATGAAACAGGTTAGTCCGTATATCGGCTTAAAAAAGCCATTGCGCGCGCAGCTGCAAAAACAGGTATTTGCGCAATACCCCATTGCTGATGAGCAACAGTTGATTGCGTATGTGCATCGCCTCTGGAGCAAAACTGAACGGGAATATCAGTACGCTGCATTAGATTTATTACTCGCACACAAAAAATTATGGTCACCGCACCTGTTTGAGCTGTTTGAACAACTGGTAGCCATAAAACCATGGTGGGACACAATCGATACACTTGCTGTTAACTGCGTCGGCGCGCTCATACAAAAATATCCTGCATTACAAGTGCACATGGATAGGTGGATTACTGATCCATTGTTTTGGAAACGACGCGTGGCATTGCTGTATCAATTACGCTACAAACAGAAAACTGATACAAAAATTCTTGCACGTTACTGCACACAAACCATGCATGAACGAGAGTTTTTTATTGCAAAAGCTATCGGCTGGGCACTCCGCGAATATTCAAAAACAGATCCAACGTGGGTACGCGCATTTTTAACGCACCATGCAGATCAGCTCGCCCGCTTGAGCATGCGCGAAGCAGGAAAATATTGTTGACTAATCTTCAATCTTGGGCCAGTCTTCTAAGAGCAGATTCATACTGCTTCATTAACCGCTTCGACACTTTGGCTCTTTCCTCTTGCAGCTTTTTAATATGCGCTGGATCAGTTTTTTTTGCTCTTAATAACACCTCATCGTCCTTGATGATCATAAGTAAATCATCGGGTTTATGCACTCCTAGAATTTATGCAACTTCAGGAGAAATCTCTAAAGTAAACCCTTCTTTTTTCTTTGAAGACTTAGTCATGGTTTTTACTCGGGTTAAATAGCCATTTTTGATAAGTATAGCGTATTTAATACACGTAATTTAAGAGTTTGAAAAAATTAGAATATTTTCTTACGATAAGATTAGATTATTTTACCCATAAAGGCTAATTGGGATTTCTGTGCCAACATCTTCAAATATTAAACAAGCACTCATTTTCGACCTAAGCGGCGTTCTCTTGCGTGAAGAAATAGATCGGGTTACGGTATGCAAGGAAGGGCTCTCTTTTGTGCAGCAGTGCAAAAAGGCCAACATCCGCTTACTGATTCTTTCTAATTGGGACCCTGAATCATTTGTCGATTTGCAGAAAAGTTTTCCTGAGCTGTTTAGCCTGTTTGATGAGCATGATATTTTTATTCCTAAAAAGTTGGGATTGCGCAAACCACAGCCGCAATGTTATGAACTAGTAATTGGACATCTAGGGTCAGATTACGAACTCTTTTTTGTAGATGACAGCAGCAGAAATGTGGTCGCTGCACAAGAGTGTAGTATTACCAGTGTATTGCACACCAACTGGCATGATACGCAACGCCAATTAAAAAGGTTGGGACTGATGGTAGTAGATATTGAATAGGTAGTTGGAGTTTTTAAACATAAGGATGCATTCAATGCAAAAACAGTTTTTTATGCTCATCGCTCTCTTGTGTGGAACCGTAACATCACAGGCAATGGATCAGCACGAAATGATGCTATGGGGAGGCATATCGTTAGGTAAATGTATAGTTTTCCCCGTAATAGGTGCCGTTGCCGGTGGATTTATTGGATCAGGCATTGGTACTGCGTACGGTATGGTTCGTGGTGCAGAGAAAGGTCTTAAGGAAGGAATTGATGTTGCAAAAAATAGTTCTAATGGCGCATCTACCATTGGCGTTACATCAACCATCGGCCTTGGTCTTGGTGCTGGCTTTGGTGGTCTTCACGGCTTTCTGCAAGGAACTGTTCGCGGTGCAACAGGAGGCGCAATCCTTGGATTGAGCTATGCACTGCACAGCAGCTATACAAACGCACCAAGTTAACAATACAGCACAGCAACCCTAGATGTAATTGACAATTTGTCAATTTATGATACAGTGATAAAAGATCAATGGATTCCGCTCATAAATGGAGGTTTTTTATGGAAAAGGTATCTTTTCTTGCTATCCTGCTTCTTTTCATATCCCCCGGGTATGCCATGCAGCAAAACCAGGGCTTCGACCATCATTTTTTGCTGCAAAAAACAAAAATTAGTGCCGCATTGCGCCAGGCAATAAACCAAACGGACGTTCCAGTCCAAAGCAATGAAAAATCGCTAAAAAATGGTATTATTTTAAGCTACGGCAATAAGCAATGCTCTGAGTCACTTGATACTATATTCTGGGCATCTGAAAAATTGCTGATTCAGAAGGATATATCAGCCGTGCGTACCCATCCACTGTATCCCTGCTTTGAAAATTTAAACCAACAAGCCCCTCTGACAACAACTCTCAAAAGTGGTCCTGATGCACGCGATTTTACCACGCTCCTGTTAGCAAAACATGAATTAGATCTATCTCAAGTACACACTGGTCAGAAACCATCGCTTACTCTATTCAATAATGCAGAAACATTTTTGCGCTGCTTTGAGATCTTTAAACATGCCTATCAACAGTACGCCGGAAAATGTATTCACGTTGATATTGACTGCTCTTTTTCTCCGATACCGTTACCAGATTTTTGCAAGCAATTGTGTGATCAGCACCCTGAACTGCGCAATTGCGCCAATAATCTATTTGATCAAATAGTGAATGTTATTTCTGTTTTTGAAATTAATGGTGCAATCGTTAACACTGATATTACTATTACCATGCAGCTGCTCGATCAAGCACCGCCTTTCCCACGTTCTTTTAACCCAATCGCATTACAACTTTCACCTGATCAACAGACAATATCAAATGATATTTCGTCCGGCCAAAAAAATTTGCACAAACAAATTCAGAATTTGAATGGCAGCGAAATAGCTATGCCTTATATCAAAGACGCAGACGGCCAAGCACAATATGACTCTTTTCATTCGTTGCTTACCCATAGAAACATTGATATCGTAGAAATTGGCGGAGGTCGTGGCGAAACTAACGCTCTTCCACACGCACTCCAACAAAACGGTTTAACCATCCGATTGTTAAATGCAGAACCTCATAAGCCATTTGCCGAACCCTATATTAATGCACACAAAGCGATAGGCATTGAGGATGTATCAGTAATACACAAAACCGCGCAGGAACTTTCTGCTCAAGATATTGTCGCTTACTTTAAGAAGAAAGCTGACGTAGTTTTCGCATCTCATTCATTCTATTTTATTCTCGCGGATCTTCACAAAGCCACGCAAGCATATGTATACGGCGCTATGAAAGATATTAAAGATCATCCATTAGCAAAATATTTCGACATGCTCCAAGAAGATGGAATTTTTATTGTTACACTGCAAAGTGGGGCAGGTGCTCGATTAATGAGAAACGCCTTGCTTGGCAATCATGGCTTAGACGTTACTAACCAAGACGACAAAGCTGCTCGCTTGCTCCAAAGCTTTGGTAATATGGCAACCTTCTTGCGGCATTTTGCATTTTTTACTCAACTGTATGAGCAGCAGTGCGGTAAGAAATTGAAACTAAAAATGCATTATGCTATGGCGCAGGTACCACTTGGTAATTTAGCAATAAAACTAGATAAGAAAACAGGTGGTTATAGCATCCATAATCCAACGGGAAACGATAGCGATCCTTCTTGGGTGGGGTTACAGATGATGGATTTTTATGGCAATTGGAAAGAATTACAAGCACTAGCTACACAGCAACAACCACTGGCTATACAAACACAAAAAACATTTCTTCACATTCTTCGTCTCTTTGCACCTGGTCTTGTGTATATGCAACATCCTAATATCACGGCAGAAATTAACGTAGCATAATCTTTTTTCACTACACCCATTTTTCAAATAGACCCACCACCGACAGGTTGTTCAATCAAAAGAGATGTGCACTGTTTTACCAAGCGCATTAGCTATGCAACTTCCATGATCTCTTGCCTTCTTTTGATACTGTCATACTCAAGTTTTATTCTTATGCAGAACGCTGCAACAGCTGTTGCTGTTATAAACCATGGGTAACATTTTCTTAACGTTGCGTTATTTAAGATTTTATCCACTTGCCAAATCGGTTGTTCCCCTTTTAGGATTGATTCTTTATTCTGCGCGAACAAGTTGAGATATTTTTGAGCTACATAAGGACTGATACGCATCATGTCATAATGATTATCATCATAAAATCTGAAGAAAAAATATGCATTATTATATTCAAAAAAGAGATTAAACTGGTTGGCGAATGCTAACGTTGCATGGTTTTGATCTACATTCAATTTCGGCCAATAAGCGATATCATCATTAATAAAGAGCAACACCGTATGAAAGGCGAAAAAAATATCTTTATCTTTTGGCTTGGGTTTCCCATATAAAACAGAATCAAATAACATAGCTTTTTTGGTATTAAACTGTGCTGTTTTTTTAAATTTTTCGACCAATTCTAACGCAAAAATATGAGGCTTTATCTCTTCTTTTAATACATCACTATTAGTATCCAATACCATCATTGGCATGTAATGACAAGAGTTGCCCCGCATGCCAGAAATTATGCTTTGATTTTTATGGATAAATAAACCGAACTGCATGTGCGGTGTTTCTACCACATAGTTCAAGGGTGCTACTGTTGTGCTTGATAGATCAGCAACAGTGGTCTTATTATTAATAGTATACAGAAACCCTTTAATGGGAAGAATTGTGAACTCAGTGGTATTTGGCAATCTGGTTGCTACTACATTATGCAAATCATAATTGTTATTCATAGCCATACATGAAGCTAACTCTGTATATGTTTGAAATGCGTTACTTTGCACCTTTTCTAACGATGTAAAAAGCAACTCATAATTGCTCACAATATGATTTACTCCATCTAACCCTTCAGTAAAGATGGGAAATGAAAATGTCCTGTCTTTAAAGATCAGGTCGGCAATTTTGCCACCGGCAAAACAAGAAGAATAATAAAAAGTATGTGTGTTGATGTGGTTTTCAAACACTAATAATAACTCTTTGAATGCTTCTTCTGTAATACCTACTGTTTGATATACCGTTGCCCCATGGCCAGACAAATAGATATTCCACTCGATAGTATCGTTATCCAATTTTGATAGTAGTACCGTTTTTAATACGGTAATAAATCTATTCGATTGAATCTGGAGCCCATACGGGAAATGTCGATAATATTCTTGTACTATATCTTTTTTAAGTGTGGCTGTTAGAGACGTATTGATAGAAAAATCTGGCTGTATGCGCTCAAACCCTTCCAAATCAAATCCCGTGTTATCCTCTATTTGTTTCTTATATGCCTCGGACATGAATAATAAAAAGTCATCTTTTTTATACAGCTTCCAATCTGAAAGCAATTGCTGATCAATCTGATAGGCATGCATAATAATTTTTACATTTTCCCAGACTGCCGTATTAGTTAACACAAGAGTTCTCTTGCACTGAAACAGATATAGCAACTCTCGCGCTATTGCACTGCGCTGTGGGGTTTCTTGAAAAGAGAGGTCAAGAACGATCGCCAAGTTCCGTTGATGACGAGAGATTCCGTCAACGGGTAAAGAAACCGCGTTGAAAAATAAGCACATTAGAAATAATAACAACGCTAACATAGAAGATACCTATTTATTGTTTACATGAATACTATATATTTTTACATGAACCCAATAGGAGTGTCCATTAATTCACCCACTTTTCAAACAAGCGCACCACTGATGGGTTGTTTGTTGGCAGCGCTGTAATATCTTTTGTTATCCAACGCAACTCTTTTGATTCGCTGTTTTGAATAACATCTTGATCGCCCTGCACTTGCAATAAAAAGCGAACATCAAAGTGAAAGTGCGCCTGTTCTTTTTTATTGCTCGGGATTACGTGAATATCGATATCAAAAATAGTCTCACTCAGGGGCTGTATTTCATGGATCCCTGATTCTTCTTGTGCTTCTTTTATGGCAACCGCCAGAACATCACTATTGCCATCACAGTGGCCACCCAGCTGAAACCATTGGCCCAGCTTAGCATGATGCAGTAACAATGCATGGGTGTTCTGTTTGTTTACGAGCATACAGGATGCTGTAATATGCCCTATCGCTAATGATCGCTCAAAACAATCGGGATATTTTTGAATAAAATCGATCATGTGTTGTTTGAATGATGCCTCATCACGCGAGGGGCTATAATTATTGAGTAAAAGAAGAAGATTATTTCTGTGCATATAATTTTTTGCTATTTTATCGTTTAATTGTATCAAGAGCCGACTCGAGCAGTGGAAATTGAGTATAATTTTTTAACCATGCAGACCCATGTAAATACCCCAAATAGGCACCCGTACACGCCCCTATAGTATTAGCAAAAATAGCCTGATCCGCAACTTTAGTACCCCGACACTGCTGCGCCGAATTATAATATATACTATAATTTGAATACACGTAATTCCAACTTACTAATGCAGCAATACAAAAAGTACAAGCCCTTCTCAACCCATCACGTTTTCTGCCAATAACATTGATGATGTTATCATATTTTTGCTGATCGAGCCGCAGGCCTCGATCGTGCATATCATGCACTTTTTCGATAGCAAGATCAAGCTGATCTATAGCAATAAGAGAAAACAGTGACGAACACTCAAGATCTACTAAACCTTCGAGAGCTGTGCATTGCAAATCGCTCTCGGAACGTTCTGCGGCATAATTCATAGAGACGAATAAGCTTCCAACACACCAAAGAATAATCGATATACGCATATAAGTAGCTCCTCTTTTATTGAGTAGGGCTCTTATTACTATAGATACTTCTGTGCATATACGCTTTCACTATTATCGTTTAATTGCAGTAAGGGCTGCCTCGAGCAGCGGAAATTTAGTACGATTTTCTAACCATGCAGACCCATGTGAATACCCATAATAAGTCCAAATACTCGCATCTATGGTATTAGCAAAAATAGCTTGATCCACCACTTTAGTACCGCTACACTTCTGCGCTAAACTATAATATTCACTATAATTTGCATACGCCTGAACCCAACTTACTAATGCAACCACAGAACAAAGACCAGCCTTTTTCCACTCATCACGTTTTCCGGTAATAATTTTTTTGATGCCATCATATTTGTGTGCATCAAGACGTATGCCACGCTGTCGCATATCATCCACTTTTTTGATAGCAAGATCAAGTTCATCTATTGCAATAAGAGAAACCAATGACGAACACTCGAGAGCGGTGAGTTGTTGCAACGCTCGTGAACTATTTTCCGCAGTATAGTTCATGGCGGTTATCAACAGCATAATACTTACAATCAAAAAATGCTTATGCATTATGTTCTTCCTTTTTTATATTTTGCTTAAATTCGCCTATAGCATAGTGCAAAATATCAGGGCCATTACACCATTGTCAATCTTAAGAAAAAGGTCTCCTTTTCTCTTGACATTTCCCCCTTTTTTGGTAAAATATTATTTATATCTGAATTTTTCATCAAAATAGGGGGTTACTCATATGATACATACCTTTAAAAAGACATTCCTTCTTACATTTTCCCTGGCAATTGCCTTTTTTTCCACCTTTTGCATATTCGGTAGCGATCAGGGGGAAACGCAGCAATTACACCAAGCCCTTACGGTGAGTCCACAAGAGGCACAGGTTATTTTTCCTAATCACCCTCATGTACATTTGGCACAACAGGATATATCGCGCCATATCTTACACAAAGGGGAACATGCCCCTTCTCTTCAAGAGGCAAACAGCCGCATCATACTATTTGTCCATGGATTTAATGGCAGGCCCCCTAGGCAGAGTACCGTTGAAAAACACCATTGTTATATGGATAATGCTTACTTTATTGCCCCTTACATGCAATACGGCAAATTTATTGATGATGATGCCACACAGATCCTCACCCAGGCAACTGCAGAGAATAGTCCCACCGAAATGCAAAAGCAACTCAAAGAGTATAAATCACATCGCTCAAACCTACTCTCTTCTACCAAAGCATACAGTGGCAAAAAAGATGTATTACAGCTTCTGTTGTTGCTGCATAAATTGGTTAATACGCCCAATCTTTTTGCGGGAAAAATTATTCTTAAGGGCATGTCTATGGGGGGTGGAACCACTATCAATACGCTTGCATTATTAACTGGTGCCCCTGCACTTAAACAGTGTTATCAAAAAGAGTTAGATGCATTGGGCATTACCGATAATCATCTATCTGCTATACGACAAAAATTGGCAAGCGTGGTACTCGTTCACCCGCTGTTGAATTTCAGAACTGCTATTCAAACAGCGCTAGGCAATTTATATATCCTCCCCCAAAGCGTAAGAAAAATGGCAGCGAACCATTGGATTAAGCGTTCTAATAATCACGAAGAAATCCGTGATAGCGCTATAAACAATATTAAGATCGTTGCTTCGTGTAATGATTATAATCACATACCGTTTGTTCTTGTTTTTTCTACGCCCGATGAAATTGTTTCCAACAGCTTCGATGCTCAGTTCATTGAAACATTAAAAGTAGGAAGCAAAACGTACCACGTCCACACACACAACAAAGGACATAATGGTTTTAATAAGGCGGTTGATGCGCAACAGTTTATAAGGCGCACATTACACAGCACTGGGGTGTTTAATGATGAAGCAGAACCCAACTTTACGCGTTACCTACGCAATACGCAAAAATTCTTTGCAGCCAAACCGCTTATCACGGTGGGGGCATTAGCAGCATGCGGTGTATTGACTTACCAGTACCGCGACTCTCTCGCTCAACTATGGCAATCTTATAATGAGCGCATGAAAAAACAAAAAGAAGCAGCGCGCGTCTCATAGCTACTGCAGCATAAACGCTATTCTTCATTTCCCTTTTGCATAATCGCCAGAACTTCTCGTTCCACAGGCTCTAATAAATATCTGTTTTTCATATACGAAGAAGCACAGCTCCATCCATGGAAGCCCAATACGATCGCTTCAGTGCCCACAGCAAAGAGTGTTAACTCTTTGCGCGTTACTGCACTCAACTCTTTCGAATAGTTCATAGTTTGCCACCATAACGATCCATAGGAATAAAGACCACACGCTATCATTACGCCGATCATTACCGCTTTTTCTCGGTCTTTTTGTTTATGTGCAAGTGCATACACACATGCTTCACCTTGCGCTCTTTTTAAAGTAATGCTGCGCTCACGCATATCTTCTATTTTATGTAACGCTTCTTCTAGATTATCGGTCTGGATAAGAGCAAGAAGCGCTTTACTTTCGGTCCGCTGAAGCGCATCCATTTTTTTTTGATCAATAATCTTAAGATCACTTGCATACAGTGCAACAGTAATTAGATATACAACAGAATAGAACGGAATAATTATACGCATGCAGAAATATCGCCCCCCCGCTACACAAGATGTTTATTTTGTAGCATTACTATATAAGAAAAAGCCGTTATCTTCAATAAAACAGAAGCTTCTTTCGGGGCAAACGCATCTAAATTGCGAGAGTATTAGGCTTTTTTTGCCACAGTATTTCCAATGAATTTGCAAGCAAGTTTCGGTTTTTTATAAGCATTTACTGCATCAACTAACGTGATTTTAAAAAGGCGCTCGCTCTGACCCGTCTTCGCCATAGGCTACGACGTGGCATGGTTTATCGACCTGTCCCGCCATAGCATTGCAACGGCGGAAGGGCATCGAGCGCTCTTGTCCTTCGACAAGCTCAGGATGAGCGCGAAAAATAAACTCTTTTTCAGAAATGTCGCAGAATATATGTATTTTAGATGCGTTTGCCCTGGATAAGCACTCAATATAGTTGACACGCAAACGAATATGATGTTTGGTTAATTACATACCAATTCCATAAAAAAGGATGTATGTAATGATACCTCGCAGATTTCTGTTAAATAAAGCGTCTACTGTATTCAACAACAGTTCTTTGCTTTTTGTTCTCCTGCTTGTTTCATCACTCTTAGATGCATCATGTCCCCCCATTACACCATGGACTCCGCCGGTTAATGTAAGTAGTTCTGGTGGCGTGACGAGCAATATATTTTCTGCTGCTACAGCAGCTGGTTTTATGGCCGCGTGGGCAGATTCTGCCAATAATGCTCACTACAGTTTTTCCACTAATGGCGTTACTTGGCAGAGCGGCGTGGTTAGTGCCGCACAGGGAAATGTCGCTTCGAATTCAGATGTTTTTGTAGCAGGTAATGGTACCGGTTTTATGGTAACGTGGATGGATAGTTCCAATAATGCCTGGTCAAGCTTTTCGACCAATAATGGCGCAACCTGGAGTGCAGCAATTCAAATCAATCCAAACACCTTATCGCTGGACTCCAACTCGGACGCATATGTCAGTGGGGGCTCATCAGGATTTGTGGCTACGATGATAGGAGCTGATGAGAATGCGTATGTCAGTTTTTCAACAGGAACGGCAGCATGGAGCTCTCCAACGCAAGTTACTACTGATAGTTCGGTATTGAATCAAAATCAAAATTCACAAACCTCCAGAGGATTTGTGGCTGCATTGGTTGTTGGTAACAGTTGCATGCTCACCTGGATAGCCCAAGGGCTTCAAACAAATTCAGCCTATTTTTCATCAACTAATCCTTTTTCATCAACTACCGTGTACCCAATCTTAAGTGTTGGTTTTTTTGAAAGCGTGCCCGTTACAGCAGAAATGAATGGTTATTTCATGGCGGTCTCACGTGCCAATGCAGGAGCAGCAGGCCAAACATACTTTTCAACAGCTACCACTTCTTCCAATTGGGCGACATTTTCCGCATTCGCAACCAATCCCGATAACCCAGATGCTGGTCCCTGGATTGCTGCAAATCATGCCGGTTTCATGTCTACGTGGGTTGTTGGTGCAAATCAGGGAAGTCCCGGATCACCCGTATGGACTTTATCGACTAATAACGGATTTAATTTCACCCCGGTATGCTCCATTTTATCAAACACATCGACCACTATCGGCGGGCCTGTTGGTTTGAGTGCAAACGCTGCAGGCTTCGTTGCGACATGGCTCGATTCCAACGATTCAAATGCGTATGCGTCATTCTATGGAACTCCCATACCCGTTCCGCCAACGCCGGTATTCTCAACGAATGCATTTGTGCAGTTGCTCGAAAAAAAATATGGACCATTGTTATAAAAAGATAGGGTAATGAAAATGAAGACGATACGCGTTTTTGAAAAATCTATAGTGGCTCTACTCACGATCACCATGGTCTTTACACAACCAGCTCGCACCGATAGCTCTGCTCATACTATTTTTGTGCCACGGCAAATGGCATATAACCCGATATATGAACAAGCGCTTACCTTTGATGAATATGCGCACATGGGTGATCAGTTTCTATTACTATCGGTCAAGCCAATGTACACACAAACGGTAGGCAGCTCACTTAAAAAGTATTTTAACATTAATCATGTATCTGACATGAATGTGCGAGAAAACGGTTCAGGCAATATCGATTCGTTATGGTTTCAAGTTATTTCTGCTCCGGACACCTACTATTCTTCAACAGTGTCGTTCAGACCCATACAACAAACATATGGCACCATGTTCTACCTTGCATGGATGTTACCTGCCGATTTTGCCTTAACAGTAAACACCGCGTTTGTTAAAAGAAAAAATAATATGCACATTCGTGAAACAGACATTCCCGCAGATGCTTTTGGGCAGCTTCCAGGGTTTACTACGGTGAGCGAAGCGTTTACCAATCCAACTATGACGTACGGTAAAATTAATGGTTCCCAATCAAAAAGTGGCGTTGATGATCTGCAGATAAAACTGCTTAAAAATTTTAGACTGTGCGATGAATCATTGCTATTAGTTGCTTACGCGTTAGCAGGGGCACCGACGGGGCATGGATCAAAAGCGGTATCTCTGTTTGAACCTATTGTCGGGTCAAAGCATGCGCAGGCAGGCCTTGGTTTTAATGCTGAAAAATCATGGAACTTTGACCGATGCAATCGCTTTGCATTGTATGGCGAACTGAAATGGCGCTATGGCTTCAAAGCAAAAGAAACCCGATCGTTTGATATGACACCCAACGGCCAATGGTCCCGGTATCTGTTATTCACCACACCAACGGCAGATGCAAATCCCTTTTTTGCTATTAACAATCTTACGTTCAAAGCAAACGTTACCCCGCGCAATTCGGTTGATCTGCTTTTAGCAGCACATGCCGATCATAACAATTTCTGTTTTGAATTGGGATACAACTTCTGGTATCGCCAAGCAGAAAAAGTAACGCCGTTCATAACGCTGCCAGAAGTGGGCGTTGCTGATCTGGTAGGTATTGCGCAACTTGCCAATACCACACCGGTCACCGTGACTACCGCAAGCAATGCAACTATTTCTGAAGGAGTATATCCGAACGAATTTCAGATGCCGCGCGACGCCGTGTACACCTTGGTAGCAGCAGACAATATTGATACAAAGAGTGGCACACAAGCAACTTCCTTAGCAAATGCGGTATTTGGTTCATTCGGCTATCAATGTGAGCGATGTACTGTCGGCGTTAACGTTTCATACGAAGGTGCTGCGAACAGCAATACGGCAAGCATAGTTTCTGTGTGGGCAAATATTGATATTCGCTTTTAATGGTGCAAAAGTCGATGTTATGGCCGAAATGCAAGATGGTACGTTTAATCATCTATTTTTGCCGATTTTTCCAGCAACGAATGAATCTTGGCAATGCTTTATCAGAAACTCATACGCTTCGTATATCCCACTGGCAGCACTATTATTTACCAGGATATTAGTTTTTCCTGGATCGTTAACAACTGCCA
>JBAVOR010000002.1:0-2834 GCA_049692255.1 Candidatus Babeliales bacterium | reverse complement strand
TGGCAGTTGTTAACGATCCAGGAAAAACTAATATCCTGGTAAATAATAGTGCTGCCAGTGGGATATACGAAGCGTATGAGTTTCTGATAAAGCATTGCCAAGATTCATTCGTTGCTGGAAAAATCGGTAAGAACAGATGATTGCAGAAATATTTTAAACATGAGGACCTCTGTTATGCATGATATGACAACAACACTCGAAAATTTAAAAAGTTTAGTAAAAAATTTTACGTGTGCTCGAGAATGGGAAAAATTTCATTCACCGAAAGAACTGTGTGATGCGCTCACGGTGGAATCAGCTGAGTTGCAGGAAATTTTTCTCTGGACAGATAAAGAAAGTTCAAAAGAAAAATTAGAACGCAAAAGACAAGCAGTGCTAGATGAAGCTGCTGATGTGTTGTATTGGCTTTTGCAGCTTGCCTGGCAGCACAACATCGATCTCAGTTCAGCACTTGAACAAAAAATGCTGAAAAATGAAGCCAAATATCCAGTTGTTTTAGCCAAAGGAAATACAAAAAAATATACGGAACTGTGAGTTTTTACGTTAAACATGAATCGGTAAAAGGGAGAAGTGGTGAAAAAGGTAGGGTTATTGTTTGGTATCACATTGTTTGTAGCCATATCCGGTTTTTATGCCTATCAAGCACAGACAAAGCAAGTAGGAGTCGCGTGGATTGGAAAGAAGCCCAATCGATGAAAACATATTCTATTTGAACTAAGTACCAGATATTCATTGACCCTTTTTTATAATTGGGTTATATATAAAATAATACCATTTGATGGTTATTGGCCTATAGGGTGACTCGCTGCCTTATCGCCAGTGTAAGATTATTGTATATATGGATGGAGGTCCTGTTCTATGAGGTTATTATCCCAAGCTAGCATCTTTATCGTGCTTCTGATGAATTGTACAGTGCTTGTTGCTGATGCAGAATTTGATGCTGTTGATGCAATGGATGCGCTAGAGACTTCAGATTTAAATGCGTTATTTCAGAAACTGCCACCGTTGAAGGTGCAGGTTGAACTATCTACGGGATCGCTTGCTGAAGGACTCCGTGCAGTTGGTGATCAAATGAATGCGAATACAGATAGCTTTTTTACGCAGTTTGGCCTCAGTTTGCCTAAAGTAGGACCAGGTGTTGAGGCATTCGGGCGTTCGTTGGGTAATGCTATAGCGCCCATGAGGAATCAAATTTTAAAGGGGGTTGCTATAGGTATGGCAACTGCCGTTACTGGTGCGCTGATAAAGCGGCTGGGGGAAAAATACATACACCGATATATGTTTGAACCAGCTTTAGTTGCAAAAAGATATCGTCAAAGCTCATTAAAATCTTTTATTTCCTGGCTGAGGCCATCAACTCGCAAACCTATCGATTTGGCAGAGCATATGGTGATCGCTGAGCAATTAAAAGATGAACTGAATTTGGTTATTGCTATGACCACCAATATCAAACAATACGGTGGCCAATTTGACAACATTCTTCTGTATGGTGCCCCAGGAACGGGAAAAACTTTATTTGCACAACTGCTTGCGCAGCAGTGTGGTATGGATTATGCCATTATACCGGCTGCCAATGTAAGCCAATTTTTAACTACGGGCACGGCAGTAGAAGAACTTAATAATCTGTTTGCATGGGCAGCAAAATCAAAAAATGGTACCATCCTTTTCTTCGATGAGGCAGAAACATTTTTAGCAGATCGTCGTACGCTGACTTCTGCAGCACAAAATGCTCTCAACAGCTTTCTGGCCCATACTGGTACCCCTTCTAATAAGATTATGATTATCGGTGCCACCAATCGCCCCGAAATTCTCGATGAGGCTGTGCGCAGCAGGTTTGGCGTAACTATTCATTTTCCATTACCTGATTCAAGCGCACGATATAATCAGTTGGTAATGCACATTAAAAATACCTTTGTGGTGCAAACCGGAGTATATGTAGCCTATGATTGTCTCAAAGATGAAACATATGTTGCCACACTTGCAGAGCGAATGGATGGATGGTCTGGACGTACTATTCAAAAATTTGTCGATAGAATCCGCCAACAAGCATTGGCGCGGGGGCATTTGACCGTAACGCCTGCAGAGATTGATCAGATGATTGCGCAGGTGCAGCAAAATCAAAGTTCATGTAACTCTTCTTTCAGTCCATGTATAATTGCGTGATCATACGTTTCTCCTCCCATAACATGGCCGTCAACGCTTGTATCAAGGCAGGAAAGAGAACAGCTTTGTGCTGGGGTCGTCGTGGGATTCAGAGCTGCTTCTTATCATTGATAACTCGAAAACCGGTGAACTTCAAGTTACATTCTTGGCTACTAGTTGAATAGCAGCAAAATAGCAGTGTTTTTTTTCATAATTATGTACCTATTTTTCTTATATGTTAACAAGAGTTCTAAAGAAAAAAAGAGAACACAAGCTGTTGGAGCAAACTGTTTGAATATAGCTAAAACTACCTATATATTTGATTTCATGGATATTATATGCTTTACAAAAATTATTGCTCTGCAACTTAACATGAATTTTCGGAGTTTTTGCAATGAAACAAAAAAACATATCATTATTAGCACTCGTACTTTTTAGTTCTCTGCCGAGTGTAGCAAATGATAAAAGTCCTCTTATAGATGATAAGGGGTTAGTGAATTTAGAAATAATCGAAGTGTTTCGCAAAGATTCGTGTCAGGCTGCGTTAATAAGCATTATACAAAACTTGGCAGTTGTTAACGATCCAGGAAAAACTAATATCCTGGTAAATAATAGTGCTGCCAGTGGGATATACGAAGCGTATGAGTTTCTGATAAAGCATTGCCAAGATTCATTCGTTGCTGGAAAAATCG
>JBAVOR010000001.1:0-7074 GCA_049692255.1 Candidatus Babeliales bacterium | reverse complement strand
AGTCGTTTATTCGTTTTAAAAAATTTTTAATAGCTTGTTAAAAAACGGGCGCACCCGATAATGGTTGCGTATTTTAAAAACTCACTTGGTTGAAATGAGAATGGCCCGATGGCGAGCCAACGACTTGAACCATGGATGAGTTGTGCATGTCCGGTGCAAATGGTAAGGATGGTAAAAAAGAGGGCGATGGCTATAGCCAGGTAAGCAAGGCGATAGATCAGTTGCGTTGGTATGAGCATAATAATCACCATACCGATAGATCCAATAGCTAATCCTAAGAGCTGTTTTTTAACAAAATAGTATGGGCAGTGCATTTTTTCGAGTGCGAATACTGCGCTTGCAGAGTAAATAAACAGTATGCCCCAGGCGATTAAAATATACATGATTGCAAGCCAGCGGTAGAGATGCGTGGTAGGGTGAACGATCTGTTTCATGGATATCCTTTTTATGTCTTTTTTATTTTTACTGTAGAATAGTGCAGGTGAGTGTTGCAATATTTATAGAGAAAATTAGATAGTGCTTAAGAGCGCGGGAAATGTTCTTGTATTATTTGTCGCATAACAAAGGGAGTTGTCATGCTTAAGATAGCAGTTATTGTATCATTGCTTGCATCATGGGTAGTATATCCAATTGAAATTGAAACTTTGTATGGTACCTTGTGTGTAGAAGAACCGGTATTGGTTGAATTAATACAATCAGAGGCTATGCAGAGGTTAAAGGGAGTGCATCAGTATGGCCCCATCTATTATGTAAAACCAACGGCAGAATATTCACGGTTTATTCACAGTCTTGGGGTGTTGTATTTGGTGCGCCAATTCGGTGGCTCATTGTTTGAGCAAATCGCTGCATTGCTGCATGACGTTTCGCACACCGTATTCTCTCACGTGGGCGATCACTTTTTTAAATGCGTCGATGGAGACTATTCGTATCAAGATACCATTCATCTGCAATTTATTAGGGATACTGATATTGCAGCTATTTTAGATAAATATGGTATTGCTGTTGAAAATATTGATCACAAGTCCCCCACATTTACACGTCTCGAATCGAAGCACCCTAATATCTGTGCCGATCGATTAGAATATGTTTTGTATGGTGGCTTTATTGAGCACGTATTAACTCAAGATGATGCACGGTTTATTATTGCAGCACTTGTGTTTATTGATAACCAATGGGTATTTACTGATAGGGGCGCAGCTCGTTTATTTGCAGATACCTCTTTGTATCTAACTGAACAGGTATTTGCTACGGCGATTAATAACGTGGTGTATTATTGGACAGCAAAAGCGTTACGCCGTGCCTGCAAGATTGGATTGATTTCACTGCCAACTATTTCTCATGGTACCGATAGCTACGTGTGGGGTGTTTTGTGTGGGAGCAGCGATGCAAAGCTAACGCAGTTAATAGATGTAATACGTCATTATTCGCACCATTACAGGGTGGTCGATGCGTTGCAGCCATATGATATGCATTTTGTTTCTAAATTTCGCGGGATCGATCCGCTGGTTTTAGTTGATAATCATATTGATAGATTAACCAATATTGATGATGCATATGCGAACCGTTATTTGACTTGCAAGAGCCACGTTTGCGATGGAATGTATGTTAATTTCATGTGATTTATATTTTATTAGTCTGATAACGCACGGCGCATAGCACGGTACCCGTGAATTTGCCCCTCCCCCTGCAGTTTCTCCTGGACCTGCCGCATGCGCTCGTTCATGCACCCGGGGTCGGGCCGCTTCACTACTCTCCTTATAAGGAATTAAGAGAATAAAAAATATAAAAGGAATAAGGAATAAAAAGTACATAACGCATAGATACACTACATACCCTTACGCATATACTCATCAACCAATTGCATAAACACCCGACCCCGATGCGCATAATCATCAAACAGATCATAACTTGAACCGGCGGGAGAAAGTAAAACAGTATCACCAACACGTGCACAGGTAACCGCCTGCGTAAAAGCAGCCTCTAGGGTATCATGCGCTGACGTGACAATGCCATACTCATGGCAATAAGACGCGAGTTGGACTGCTTCAGCACCGAAACAGATGAGTTGTGTAACGTGGCCCATTAACTGACCAATCAAACGTCGTCTATCTACCCCCTTACTTAATCCACCAATCAAGACGATCGGCTTTGCCCCTTGCGCGTTACACGTAGTAACTGCTGTGATCGTGGCAGCTTCAATGGTAGATTTAGAATCATTAATAAAAGTCACCCCCTGCACTACTGCAACTATCTGCATGCGATGGGGCAACGGCGCAATCCCAAAACGGGATATTGGCAGCGGGACCTGCAATGCTGCTAACACCTGTGCAGCAGCCGCCCTGTTTTCTGGCACTATTGCCGCATCAAATATCGTTGAGAGCGGATCACCTTCGCTGCGATTAAAAGTACGTACCTGCGCACGTGTTTCAGGTACCCACGCAGTTGCCGCTTCATTTACTATTACACAATTTCCACCTGTTTGCCGCCTCACCATGCTTATCTTTGCAGACACATACGCCTCGAATGAATCATGCCTGTCTAAATGATTCGGATATATATTGGTGATCAATGCCACCTGCGGAGCAAAGGAACGCGCTAATTCTAACTGGAAACTGGACACCTCAATAACGGCATAATCGATGCGGTCTTGCTGTACAATTAAATCACAAAGCCCTACCCCAATATTGCCACCAGAAACGGCACGATACCCCGCCGCACATAACAATGCAGTAATAAGAGTGGTACACGTAGTTTTGCCAACGGTCCCGGTAATTGCAATGATTGGTTTTTTAAAATGTTGTGCAAATAAATCGAGCTCACTTGCGAACTTATGCGCATGCTTTTGGTAAGGCCGCACATCAATGCCTGCGCTCACATAGCAGAGGTCCACCGTATCTAAAAAGTGTTCGATAGTATCTTTGTGCGTCAGTTGCATCCACGTGCCAAACTCACGGACTTGTTCTGTTTCTTGCCCGTGGAGCTGCCGTGCATCACCGATTACCAATACAATTTCTTGGTTGCGCGCACGCGGTGCAAGAAATTGTGCAATCGATTTACCCACAATGCCATACCCCCATACCCCAACTATTGTATGCGTCCCATTCATATGCTTGTCTTTCTGGGTTGTTATTGTTGTATACTTACATAAGTGTAACCAACTGCGTAAAAAAAAGGAGATTATGTATGTCTAAGCATATGCCCGTTATTATGGTGCTTTTTACTCTCTCTTGCGGCGCCTTTGCTGATGGAACAAAAGATCAAGTGGCAAGTGCGGCCCCTCCGCTTGCGGCGGGGACATTGGTTACTGCGTTTCAGTCGGTGCAAGCCACTGCTATCCCCGCCGCTGCGCCATTTTCTATTCAATCATTGGCGGCGCAGTTAAAAGATAAACAGCCTACACCAGATAACCCATTGTTTGTTGGGTACCAGCAACCAATGGCAGTGCGCCCTAACAGAGACCGTATTGATCAATTAAAAGTGAATGAGTATATAAAAGAACTGCAAAAGAAGAATCGCACCGAAGATAATAACAAGAGCTTTTTTGCTGCGACCAATCCCTTTAAAGTAGTAGTTGCGCAGTTTGAATCATTGCTTCCCGCAACACAAAACAAAGCACAAGAACCGTTCGCAATCGTACTGTTGGGCGATCATGAACTGTTCTACGCAGCACAGGTAGTGGGCGCTATGACCGTACCATTGGAGGTAGTTGGTACCTTTGTTGGGCCCGAAAAAGATTTTTGGGATCAGGCAATTAACACAAAAAACTGGGTTTATCAACAAATCCCGCCACGTCAATTCACGCGACTTAAAGATGACACCAACCTTTATTTTGTGTCGCTGATTACTCGCAGATGTATCGATAAAAAAACAAGTACCGGCGCAGAATATCCCGTATTAATTGCGTTTGATGCACAGTTCAAGCGTGATGCGGGTGATGATATCAGACCCGATGTTCCGTTTCAAGAACTGGTAGTTGCGGATATGTTGCGCAAGCTGGGCATTGCCTATTCCCATGGACAAGGAACAACCTTAGACAGTGACCCACTCAAAAGCTTCGTAGAAAAAGCGCGTGCTGCCCTTGTTGGCCAAGTTAAAGCATTGCGCGCTGACCCACGTACCAGCAATGAATACGGTGCGTTGATTAAAGTAGTACCGGAACGCACCAAGTGGAGCGATATTAATGCGGGTACTCTCTGGAGCTATAAGGGGGAAAAGCTGTAATAATAGCGATAATTTACGTACATACTTACGCAGGCTACAGCTGGTCTCTCCTGCCCGATCAAAATATCAAATTATGCAATAATATTGCAATTAGCATAAACATTCAAGTACATTTAAAAGTGAAATAAACGCTTTTAGCGTAAAAATGGAGAGAATATGAAAAAGATACTGTTATGCATGGGCATGGCGCTTATGCTAAATCAATCGATTACTCAAGCGTATACTTGGCATGTGACCAATAGCTCTTCCAGAGGCTGGGCGTTCAGATTGCATATTGGGTTGCCAAACGGTCTTCTATCTAAATATATTAGTAGAACAGTCGATAAAGATGCTACCAATGATTTTAATGGAACAGGCGGCGAAGCCGGGCTCTGCCTTGTAGGAGTCGATTATCAAAAAGTTCTGAGCGATAACAGCACATGGACAGCGATAAAACGAGTAGGTACAGATAACAACCGTTGCGGCAACGAATCTATCATCATCCGAGAACTTATCCCTGGACAATTAACTTGGGAATTTAAAGTAGGTTATACCATGACTATTACCAACAAGAGCGGGAGAGGAATAGGTATTCGCTTAAACTTCTCTGGCGATCATAGAACTGCAACGCTTGATGCTGGTGCAACGGTTCAGTTGCATGGTGGCCTTGGCCTCTGTTTAACTGATGTCTCTTATATGGAAGCAGATGTCTGGTCGCATCCAGGAGCTAGTGATAAACAGAGCAATTGGCGTCATTTAGATTGGAATAAAGAAGCGACATACGCAGGCGTAGGAGCGACTGGTATTATACCAGCATTAACTTTACCTCTTGAGATAGCGGTTGGTTCAGCAATATTGTCTGACATGTGTCGTTCGAGATCTATAGGAATTTATGCTGATAGTAAAGGAAAACTGATGTGGCAATTTACTGACTAGGAGAAAGTGTGAAAGATAGTTTAACGCTGATTGCTATGCTTATATAAAGACATTGGTAATAATGCTGCCTGGAAAGATATGAATATTCTCAACGCACCGTTGCAAGCTACTGGTGAAGCCATATCAATATGTGGAAATCAAAAAGCATCAATTATTGCGTTAAACAAAAAGCCACAGTTGATTATAATGAATAATTGAATGGAGACGAAATGAAAAAAATAGTGCTGTTTTTATGTACCTTGTACAGTATGAATGTGTTTTCCTATTCATGGCAAATACACAATGATACCGATACGCAGATAATCATAGAAGTTAATGTGAGTGGACTTCATTATGAGCTCAAAATCCCTGCTCACAAGGTACATACGCTAAACCCTCATAACGCTAATTGCTTAACAAGCTTTAAAATAAAAGATGGTCAAGGGCATTGGCACCATTTACCATGGGACAAACAAACAACCTATATTAAAGAAGGGCTTTTGCTTGGATTAGTAGGTATAATTACCATCGGACGTGTGTTAAGAAAGCTTTGTAGTAATTGTTCTATTAGCATCTATGAAGATGCAAGAGACGGTAATACAGTGAAGTGGGGAATTATAGACGAATTGGTTAACGTGGGATTGCCCGGTGCAGAAGATGAAGATAGTAAGCCAGATAAAAAGAAAGATACCGGAACACCGCCGCCACCACAGCAAATAAAACCAACTATAAACTTAAATGGCCCCGGCGATAATCCTGAATACCACGGCCGCTAAAGAGATATACAATAGAGTCGTATTGTTTTTAATAAAAAGGAGATTCTTATGAACGTATTATCGCGTGTTTTTTATGGTATGCTCCTCTGCGCTGCAAGCATGCAGGTGGTGGCATTTAATCAATTTACGGTAAAAATAAAAAACAGTACCAAAGATGTTGTTAGAATTGGGATACGATACGCTTCTAGTAATGAACGTGATCGCGAAGAACTATTGCTGGAACGATCAGGTATAAAGCCAGGCTATTCTGCTGAATTTGAAATTCCGGCAAATCGTCCTAGCAGCAGTGGTGTATTGTTACTATTTAATTCCCCAACTTGGCAATTCATTCATCTCATTCCAGAAGGCAACACTGAACTGCGCATATTCACCATAACCGAAGGGGGATATTCACGTACAGAAGTAGAAAAAATTGAAGCACCTACCACTGTTGCAGTCGAACCAAGAACGAGTGCTCCTGCAGAAATACTCGTGTCTCGCATAGAACAGCATATAAAACCCATTGCTCCAGCAGCAACAGAAGAACCAAAACCCGCTGCGCCAAAACAGGAAATTTTTGTGGGTATTGTCAACAAGTTGAGCAAATCTGTGTATTTGTTTGCGTCAACTGATACTGTTGAATACAAAAAATTCGGAGGTCTCATGCCAGATGAGCTTCGTTACGGTTCTTTTAAAATAAATGATTCTTTGACGATGTATGCTGGTCAACTTATTACGGTAAAAATGCCAGAAAACAGCGATGGTTCCTATCCTACCCTGTATTGTTATGCAGACAAAGCAAAGACGAAACTGATAGGCAGCTACACACCATCAGGAAAAACCAAATGGATAATTTTCACCGTAGCTAATAATGGAAAAGCGATCATAGATAAAGCGAACAAATCTATTGAAAACGCATTCAAGAGTGAAAAGTTTACGATTTCTGATTTGATTCAATAAGCAATGATAATAGGCGGGGATATGGTAATTATCTCCGCCTATTTCTACACAGCAATGGGGAAGTGACAAGAATGCAATTTGGCATTATGATAGAATCTTGATACGTGTTTCTCAACGTTTTTAAGGATTTTGTCATGGCAGATCTGCATCCCGATGAAAAAAATCAATTGCGCGATACCCTTAACCTTCCCAAGACCGATTTTCCTATTCGCGCCTCAGCGGCAGTAGAAGACCCGGCAATGCT